>JAJDVT010000104.1 GCA_022826005.1 Gemmatimonadota bacterium
CCTCTGGACCCGGGACTCGACCGTGGTGTCCTTGCTCGCGGAGGCCGGGGCGGACGTGAACGCCCGAAACGGCTTGGGTCAGACGCCACTGCACGTCGCTCGCGCGACATACAGTGCTGCAACCGTACGCAAGCTTCTGGAGCTCGGTGCGGATCCGCAGGCGCGCGACAATGCCGCGCGGATCGCCGATCCCGATTGCTACTGGGATACAGAGTACAGGAGTGCATACGCGTGGGATTTCCTGGCCGAGGCGCCGGCAGAAAGTGTCCGGGGATGTCTGGAGAGTGGTGTGTCGGTGGACGAGGTTGGAGGACAGGGGGTGACCCTTCTGTCAAGGTTACTTTCCACGGCCAGGTGCTGTAACGACTTCCGGAATGTGCTTCCGCTACTTGTCGCTGCGGGCGCAAATGTGACCGAGAGGGATGACGCGGGCAGGGCGCCTCTTCATCCTGGCTTTGGAAGGAGGTATGGATTCGCTGCCCGTAGGTTCTCTGCAGACGTGATGTCGGCATTGCTTGACGCGGGAGCCGATCCAAACGCTCGCGACCCGCAGGATTGGACGCCTCTGCACTTCGCCCCTGCCCCGAGCGTGCCTCTCCTGGTATCCGCCGGGGCGGACATCAACGCACGTAACACAGGTGGTCAGACACCGCTGCACATCGCTCTTTCGCGTGGTGATCTCGCGAAAGTCCGCAGCCTGTTGCAACTCGGGGCCGATACGGCGGCCGTCGACGGTGCGGGCAATTCCGCCAACCCAGTCGCCTGCGAGCGCTGGGGGTCCGTGCCCTTTTTCTCGCTCGCCGACGTGGAGCGCGTGGCGGCGTGCATGCCCCCGGACGTGGACGTTCCCCCGGATGTGGACGAGCCTTACGGTTTCTGGGGCCTCAGCCTCGCCGACCGTACACTTCCCGCAGCCGCGGCCTCGGCACGCGACACCGCGGTGATCAGACTCCTTCTGGACGCAGGGGCGGACCTGCAGCCACGCCCTGGCCTGGGCGGAGATACACCGCTTCACCTTGCCGCCCGGAGCGGTACTGCCGAGGTGGTGAGAATGCTCATCGGAGCGGGAGTCGATCCAAATGTGCGGAACACCCGGCTCGCCAGGTATCACGCCACCAGCCTCACCCCCCTTCACTTCGCAGCAGCCTCAAACCCGGACCCCGATGTCGTCTCAACCCTGATCGAGATGGGTGCCGAACTCAACGCCCGTGACCACGAAGGCAAGTTCCCACTGCACCACGCGGCGATGAATGCGAATCCAGCCGTGGCCGGGGCGCTGCTGGAAGCCGGAGCCGACGTGAACGCACCCCCGGGCTGGTTCACACCGCTGCATCAGGCCGCCCTCAGCAACTCGAATCCCGCTGTGCTCACTTTCCTGATCGCGGCCGGTGCCGACGTAAACGCGAGGGATGGCCTGGGGTTTACTCCACTGCACAAGGCCGCACGGTACAACCCTCATCCGGAGATCATTACCACGCTCATCGAGGCCGGGGCCGAGGTGAACGCCCGAGACCCGGACGGGTACGTTCCCGAGGGACGCAGCCCGAACGACCGTACTCCCCTGTTCGAGGCGGTGTTCCGCCCAAGCCTGTGGTCGCACTACGTCGGACCCTGGCCGACGAGAGGCAACGCCCCGGTCATCGAAGCTCTGTTGCGCGCCGGCGCCGATCTCGAGCAAGCCGATCGAGCCGGCCGGACCCCCTTGCATGCGGCCGCGCAGACCCATCCCGCAGTCTTCCCACTGCTCCTGCGCCTGGGTGCGGATCCGAATGTCCGCGACGCGAACGGCAAGACACCAATGGACTACGCGTTGGAGAACCGATCGCTGGAGGGGCTGCCCGAGGTCCGGCGGATCCGCGAGTCGTGGCGGAAGCCTCCCGGACCCTGACCCGGCACCGCCGGGTATCACATGGTATAATGGGATGACCCGGAACTAATCGCCCCAGGGCACCAGAGGTATTTCGGAGGAACCATGAGAGAGTTCGCTCTGGCGGGTCGTCGGCCAGTTGTTGCGGGCGTCCGCCCGGCCCCCCTCGTCGCCCTGGTTCTCCTGCTGTGCCAGGGCTGCGCCGGTGCCCCCACCGCCGACCCGGCGGACGCGCGCGCCACCACCCCAGCCCCCACCCTCACCCACCCCACCTGCGACCACTGGGGCTCGATCGACTTCTTCCGCGATGCCACCCCGCAGCTGGTGCGCGAGTGCCTCCAGGCGAGCGCAGACCCCAACGGCCCCCCGGGCGTGTACCCGCTGCCTCCCCTCTTCGTCGCTGCCGGGTGGTCGCCGCATCCGGCCGTCATCTCGGCACTGGTCGATGCCGGAGCGGACGTGGTCGCCCGCGAATGGGGCGACCTTACCCCTCTGCACGAGGCGGCGAGCCAGAACACGAACGCCGGGGTCACGGCCGCCCTCCTGGAGGTGGGGGTGGCCCCGAACGCGCGGGATCGGGACGGCATTACCCCGCTCCACCTGGCGGCGAAGGACAACAGCAACCCGGATGTCGTCACCTTACTGATCGAGGCTGGCGCCGACCCCAACATCCGCGATCCATACGGCAACACGCCCCTTCACCTGGCCTGGGCCCACATCTTCGCCGATCGCCGCCCGGTCATGCGCGAACTCCTGCGTCTCGGCGCCGACCCACTCGCACGCAACGATGCGGGAGAGATCGCCGAACCGACCCACTGCGACAACTGGAACACGGGCTACTTCGCCTATTCGGCGCTCCCTGCGGACTACGCGCGCTGCCTGGACGCGGGTGCGGACCCGAACGCGCGCGTCGGCGAGGGGCAGACGTTGCTCCACCGGGCTTTGGAGAACCGAAACCCGGAGGTCACCGCCCTGTTGCTGGACGCTGGCGCGGACCCCAATGCACCGGGGCTTGGGGGTCCCCCCCTCATGCAGCCGATCTGGCTTAACACTCGGCGCTACATGAATCCCGACCCCGAGATTACAAGTGAACTGGTCCGCCTGCTTCTGGCTGCGGGCGCGGACCCCAACGGTGATAGCTCCGGAAACACGCCGTTGTACAGCGCCGCCAGCCAGGGGGCTGCAGAACTGGTTGGCTTGTTGCTGGAGGCCGGTGCGAATCCGAACCCGCCGACCCGGCGCTGGGAGACATCGCCGCTCGCCGCTGCCACCCGATCCGGCCACACCGAAGTCATCCGGCTCCTGGAAGCCGCCGGAGCCGAAGCCGACACCCGGACCGGGGACGAATCGATACGTGAGCGTCCAGCCCCGGCAGGGGAAACACTCCCCGACGACCCCGACTACCCCTGTGGTGACACGGAATTCCTTGAGTTCGCCCCGCCCGAGAGCCTGCACGCGTGCCTGGAAGCCGGCGCCCGGTTCGACGAACCCGTCTCCAGGCTTCACTTGACCCCACTCTCATTCCTGGCCAGAGAGGGTCGTGCAGCCGTTCCCGAGAAGATCGCCGTCCTCCTGGCTGCGGGCGCGGATCCCAACACGGTCGATGACCAGGGGCGGACGACGCTGCATCTGCTCGTCGGGCGGGGGTCGGAGGACGACGCCATCGGGCGGATCGCCGTCCCGGCTTTGATTGACGCGGGTGCCGACGTGAACGCGCGCGACGACCAGGGCCGAACCCCCTTGCACGACGCGGTGGAGGCGGCCGTTCGGGGTGGGAGGACACCCGCACAGGACGCCAGCCATGTGATCCAGCTGCTGCTGCGGGCCGGCGCGGATGCGAATGCGCGCACGCATCTCGGCGAGAGTCCAATGCACATGGCAGCTCCGGCTTCGTGGCGCCCCGGAACGTGGGTGAGCCCTCGCGACGCGAAGGTGGTTGACCCCGTAATCTCCGCCCTGCTGTAGGCTGGCGCGGAGATCAGTGCCAGGACCAACAACGGGCGGACGCCCCTGCATGTGGTCGTCCAGGGAAACCAGCCCGCTGCCGTACTTGCGCTCCTCGAAGCAGGCGCGGATCCGGCGCTTCGCGACGACGCCGGGAACCTTGCCGATCCGACCATCTGCGAGCACTGGGGCAAGGCGGTGTTCTTCGCGACTGCCGACGCAGATGACATCGCCCGTTGCCTGGAGGCCGGGGCGGACCCGATTGCACCCGTGGAAGCTTACCCCCAGCACAGGGCTTCGCTTCTCCATTTCGTTTCCGTCCACGCCCGCGATCCAGCAGTGATCACCGCCCTCGTGGAAGCGGGCGCCGACGTGAACGCACGCGACGTTTGGGGATACACGCCCCTGCATTCTGCCGCTGAGAATGCCATGCCCGCCGCCGTGCAGGCACTGGTCCAGGCCGGCGCCGACGTCAACGCGCCGTTGAGATCGTTCGGCCGCGGTCTGGACTCCCGGGGAGGACGGACCCCGCTGCACATTGCAGCGTCCAATCCCAACCCGGAGGTCGCCGCCGCGCTGATCGAAGCCGGCGCAGATGTCACCGCGCGGTCTGGGATTTGGACCGGCACCCCCCTGCACCTCGCTGCACGGAACCCGAATCCGGCGGTGGCGGCGCTGTTGCTGGACGCCGGTGCCAACGTGAACGCACGGGAGTTCGCAAGGACCTATTTGCCGTACGGGCTGACCGTGAGCAGCGTGGACGAGACCACCCGCCGGCTGGGTGGAATCACCCCGCTGCATTGGGCGGCGTGGCTGAATCCGAACCCGGAGGTCCTCGCCCTGCTCCTGGACGCCGGAGCGGATCCCGCAGCCCTGGCATGGAGGACCGAGGACCACCACTATGCGGAACGGCGGAGCGACAACCCACACTACCAATGGTCGGGGAATGTCACTCCCCTCTACGACGCAGCCCGGTTCAGCGCCGATCCAGCAGCCGTGGAGACTCTCGTCGCAGCGGGCGCCAACGTGAATGGTCGCGGAGCGCAGTTGACCTTTCATCCCCGGCAGCAGACCACCTCTCCCGACCCGCACCTGTCGCCTCTCTATCTGGCGGTTCGGGGGGACGGACATCCCGCCACAATCGAGGCCCTGGTGCGCGCGGGTGCCGACCTGGAGCTGACCGATTCGGATGGGCGGACCGTGCTCCACGTGGCAGCGATCGGCTACCCCGCCGTCTTCCCCCTTCTCCTGCGCCTGGGTGCCGACCCGGATGTCCTGGACGCCGAAGGCGAGACACCCATGGACTACGCGAGGGAGAATTACATGCTCCAGCCCTGGGAGCGAGTCAGAATGTCAACTCCGCTTGGCAGAAGGTAAAGAGAAGATGACACTACCTCAGCAGACACAGACGTATCGGATCCGGTCGCTCGCCATCGCGACCACGCTGCTGGCCTCGCCCCTCGTCGCGGCTTGTGCGGGCGCGCCCACAGCCGATCCGGCGGGTAGGCGCGGCAACGCGTCACTCCTGCCCGCCCAACCCCTCTGTGACGACTGGGGCACCGACACCTTCTTCGAATCAGCGTCACCGCAGGATGTCCAGGTCTGCCTCGAAGCGGGCGCGGATCCGGACGGCCCCCGCGACATGTACTGGGGGCCTCCATTTCATACCGCGGCGCGCGTCACCCAACACCCGGAGGTCATCGCATTGCTGGTCGGTGCCGGGGCGGATGTCGATGTCCGCAACTGGAGGGGGATGACTCCACTGCATTCGGCTGCGGAAGGCAATTCCCACGCCGGAGTCCTGGCCGCGCTGCTCGAAGCCGGCGCCGACCCCAACGCTCGGGACCGCGACGGGATCACGCCGCTGCACATGGCCGCCACCAACTCCGACAATGAGCAGATCGTCACTGCCCTGGTGCAGGCCGGCGCCGATATCAACGCGCGCGGGCCACTCGGCTTGACGCCCCTGCACATGGCCTGGTCCGACCTGAGGCCCGATAACCGCGCTGCGGCAATCCGGGAGCTGTTGCGCCTGGGAGCGGACCGCCTCGCCCTCAACGATGGCGGCCAGATCGCCGACCCCACCCACTGCAACTACTGGGACACCGACACCTTCGCCCATGCCGCCGTCCCTGCGGACTTCACGCGCTGCCTGGAGCAGGGCGCGGATGTGAACGCCCGCGGCGATCGGGACAATACCGTTCTCCATCGCGCGACGGGCAACGAGGATGCGTCCGTCATCGGGGTACTGCTGGACGCGGGTGCCGAGCTGGAAACGCGCAACTCCAATGGACTGACGCCGCTGCAATCGGCCATCAGCAACAGCAACCCGGCCGCTGTAGCCGCCCTGCTGCAGGCCGGGGCGGACATCAACGCGGATGCCGGCAGCTTCTACGGCACGCCCCTGACCCACGCGGCTTTCCAGATCAGGGGATACACCAGCCCGCGCAACGCAGCCACGATCGCCATCATCGACCAGTTGCTGGAAGCCGGCGCGGACGTGAACGCCGTAGACGAGCGGGGCGACACGCCCTTTCTGAAGGTCCTCCGCAGTGGCGGCACCGGCACTATGGCCGACTCCACGGCGGCCCTGGCTTTGAAGCTGCTCGAGGCTGGCACGGATCCGGATGCCCCGGGCGCCCGGCTGACGACGCCGCTGCATGCGGCGGCAGGATCCGGCGCTCCGTTGCTGGTCGACGCCCTGCTGGACGCCGGGGCTGATCCCGACGCCCGAAATGAAGACGGCAACTCCCCCCTGCACCGTGCCGCGCGGACCGGCAGTCCCGAGATGGTTGCGCAGCTGGTCGACGCCGGGGCGGACGTGAACGGACGCAACACGGACGGCCAGTCCCCTCTTCACCTGGCGGTTCTGGGGGGTGAGCGTCTCTTCAACGCGGCCATGGAGGCCCAACTGCTCGAGTACTTCGAACTGACGCTCCCGCAGGAAGAGACACCACCGTGGCAGCTCCGGGCGGCGGCACTCCTGGAACTCGGCGCCGACCCGAACTCGCAGGACGCGGAAGGCAACACGCCCCTGCACCTGGCAACGGGAGCATTGGACACGGTCCTGGCGTCCCTGCTGGTCGACGCCGGAGCCGACGTCAACGCCCGCAACGAGAGTGACGAGACGCCGCTAATGGTGGCCCGCAACCACGCCAACGAACCCGTCGTCCGCAAGCTGCTCGATCTGGGTGCCGACCCCGGTGTCCTGGCGGCGACCGGGGGGACTGAGGGCCTTCTCTGCGACCTGACCGACCGCATGTTGGTGCAGCGCGCTCCGGTTGAAAGCCTGACTGCCTGCCTGGTGGCCGGCTTTTCCTCCGACCTTCCCGATTGGGGTGGCCAGACGCCCCTTTTGACGCTCGTGGGTTCCGGCCCCGATCCCACCATCCTCGACAAGATCGAACTCTTGCTGGCCGCGGGGGCGGACGCCAACGCGCGCACTCGTTCAGGCCACACTGCGCTGCATCACGCCGCCGGTGGAAGAGGGGAATCGTACAGCCCGGGGTGGGACGGGCCGGCGGGCCTCGCCGCCGCGACCGCGTTACTGGAGGCCGGGGCGGACGTGAACGCCCGGGATTCCCGGGGGGAGACGCCGCTGCACGGTGCGGCGCGCTGGCAGAGCCGCGACACGATCTCCATGGAGTCCCTGCTGCTGGCGGCCGGTGCGGATGTGAATGCGCGAGCGAATGATGGCGCGACTCCGCTGCACCTGGCGGCTGCGCTTGACCACGTGCCGGCCGTATCCGTCCTCCTTGAGGCCGGCGCGGAGATCGATGCCCGGACCAGCACCGGTCTCACCCCTTTGCGTCTGGCCATGCAGAATACCCGGCGCGCCGCGGTCGCCAGGTTGCTGGAAGCCGGAGCCGATCCCGACGCGCGGGACCTGGAGGGGAGACCCTACGATCCGATCAGCTGCGAGCGATGGGGCACCCCGCCCTTCTTCGCATTCGCAACCGTTGATATCGTGACCGCCTGCCTGGACTCCGGGGCGGACCCTCGGGTAGTGCGCCAGCCGCGCCCATCGGCGTCCACCGGTGGAAGGCTGGTCGCGCCCGTCCGTACCGGTACTCCGCTGCATGTAGCCGCCGCCCACGCGCGGGATCCCGCGGTGATCACCACCCTGGTGAGGGCCGGGGCCGATGTGAACGCCCGCGACAACTCGGATTCTACGCCCCTCCACGCGGCTGTGGAGACCGGGACTGCCGGCGTGGTGCGCGCGCTGCTGGAGGCCGGTGCCGAGGTTGATGCACGGCCCCGCCGATACGTCTGGTTTTTCGGACCTGGGCAGACCCCGCTCCACAACGCCGCGTCCAATCCGGACCCGGAGGTCGCCGCGGCGCTTCTGGATGCGGGTGCCGATGTCGGCAGCCAGGGCCCAGGCGGAGTTTCTCCCCTGCACAGCGCCGCAACACGCGGGAATGCAGCGGTGGCCGCCCTTCTGCTGGACGCGGGTTCCGACGTCAACGCCCGTTCATCCACCGGCCTGACGCCACTCCACCACGCCGCCGGGTCACGAAGCTCCGACCTGATCGAAATGCTGCTGGAGGCGGGAGCCGACGTGCATGCGCGCGGATGGTACGGCGTTTCCCACAGTGTGCAGGGAAACGTGACGCCCCTGCACGTGGCGGCCTACAGGAACCCGAACCCGGAGATCGTGACGATGCTCGTCGCCGCGGGGGCGGACCCGAACGGCGAGGTGCCGCGCGCGGGTCGTTTTCCCAACCAGCGCACCACCTCCTTCCCGGGGAAACCCCATTCACCCCTCCATCTCGCGGCAGGCAGCAACACCCCTGCCGTGATCGAGGCGCTCCTTCGCGCCGGGGCCGACCTGGAGCTGACCGACTCGGACGGCCGAACCGTCCTGCACCATGCGGCGGTCGTCTTTCCCGCCGCCTTCCCACTCCTCCTGCGCCTGGGCGCCGACCCGCAGGTGCGTGACGCCGCAGGCAAGACACCCATGGACTACGCGAGAGAGAACCCCGCGCTACACCCCTGGGAGCGGGTCAGAATGTCAACTCCGCTTGGCAGAAGGTAAGGAGAACATGACAACCCGAAGACAGCCGAGCGCCGTCGCCATCGCATCCACCCTCCTGGCCCCCCTCCTCTTCGCGACCCCGTCCACCGCCCAGCTCTTCCCCGACCCCCCTCCACCCCCCTGCGACGAATGGGGCACCGGATACTTCTTCCGGTCCGCCACCCCCGAGCGCGTGCGCGAATGCCTCGAAGCCGGCGCCGATCCCGTCGCCCCGAACCCGGACGGGGTCACGCCGCTGCACCTGGCGGCGCTGCAGAACCGCAACCCCGAAATCGTCACCATCCTGGTTGAAGCCGGCGCCGACCCCAACGCCCGGGGCCCCTCCGGCCTGACGCCTCTGCACATGAGCTGGAGCCAGTCGGGATCGACTCGTGCCGCGGCGGTGGCCCGCGAGCTGTTGCGGCTGGGGGCCGATCCCCTCGCGCGTGACGAGCGCGGCTGGGTCGCCGACCCCACCCACTGCGACCACTGGAACACCGGGTCCTTCTCCCGCATCGCAGTCCGGGCGGACTTTGCCCGCTGCCTGGAGGAGGGCGCGGACGTGTTCGCTCGCGACGCCAACTTCCCATATGCGAACGACGGGGGCTACACCGTCCTCCATCACGCGACGGCGAACGGGGACGCTTCCATAATCGCGCTGCTCGTGGACGCCGGGGCCGACCTGGAAGCCCGCAACGACAGATGGGGCTTCACGCCACTCCACACCGCCATCGGCAACCGCAACGTCGCCGCCGTGACCGCCCTGCTGGACGCCGGTGCAGACATCGAAGCGGATGCCGGCGGCATCTGGGGCACGCCCCTGAGCCGCGCGGCCATGCAGATCAGCGGGATCAGCAACAACCGCAATGCGGCCACGATGACGATCATCGACGCGCTGCTGGCCGCGGGCGCCGACGTGAACGCCGTTGGCGAGGATGGGCGCACGCCGCTTCTGAATGTTCTCCAGGACGGCCGCATAGGGCTCTACTCCACGAACGAGCGTCTGCGTGGCACCGAAGCCACCGCCGATTCCGTGGTCGATCTGGCCGTGAAGCTGCTGGAGGCCGGCGCGGATCCCGACGCGCCGGGAGGGTGGGGACAGACGCCGTTGCACGAGGCCGCGGAATACCGGACTCCGGCACTGGTCCAGGCCCTGCTGGATGCCGGGGCCGACCCGAATGCCACGGACCGATACGGCAGCTCCGCCCTGCACGTGGCCGCCCGCGCCGGCAGTCCCGAGATCATAGCGCTATTGGTGGCTGCCGGTGCGGAAGTGAACGGGCGAACTGACGTTGGAACATCCCCGATTCACGTTGCGGTCTCGTCGGTTCCCTACTACCTGACCGGGGACAGCTCACAGGTGCGGACAGGCTCCTGGAGGCTCCGGGCAGCCGCTCTCCTGGAGGCGGGAGCGGATCCCAACCTCCCGGATGCGGAGGGTGACACGCCCCTGCACTTCGCCGCGCAGGAGGTCGACACGGCCCTGGTGTCCCTCCTGGCCACCGCCGGAGCCGACCTGAACGCCCGCAACGACAGGGGCGAGACGCCGCTCCTGACTGCACGCTACCACGCCAATGCGCCGGTCGCGCGCAAGCTTCTCGATCTTGGGGCCGACCCCAGTGTGCTGGAGGGCACCGGGGGGATCGACGGTCCACTCTGCGACCTCACCGACTACTCCTTCCTGCTCCGCTCCCCGGCCGAGAGCCTGGGGGACTGTCTGGAAGCCGGCTTCCCCGTGGACAGGACTGACGCCGCTGGCCGGACGCCTCTATGGCGCCTCGCGGGATTCACATCCTGGAGCTTTGACGACCCCGAAAAGGTGGCGCTCTTCCTCGCGGCCGGCGCGGATCCCAACGCGCGCACGAACTCGGGTTCGGGGCGCACGCCGCTACATCTGGTCGCCGAAGGGGACAGGGACTATTATGGTCACCGGAAATGGGTCGGCGAACCGGGCCGCGCCGCCGCCACCGCGCTGCTTGACGCAGGTGCGGATGTCAACGCCCGCGACACCCTGGGCCAGACGCCGCTGCATGAAGCCGTCGGTCAGGAGGACGACTCCGCGACGTTCCTGGTAACCCTGCTGATCGAGGCAGGCGCCGACGCGAACGCCCGTGCTGACGACGGTCAGACCCCGCTCCACCTCGCCGCTTCGCGTGACCTTGTGCCCGTCATGTCCGCCCTGCTCGAAGCCGGCGCCGAAGTGGACGCCCGCACGAATGACGGCCTGACCCCGCTGCACCTTGCTCTACGGAGAGGCCAGAGCGCCGCCGCAACGACCCTGTTGGAAGCCGGAGCCGATCCTGACGCGCGCGACGCGGAGGGAAACCTCGTCGATCCGACCGACTGCGAGCACTGGGGCGCCGAAGCCTTCTTCGTGTTCGCCACTGCCGACATCGTCGAGAACTGCCTCGATGCGGGTGCGGACCCGAATGCCCTGCCCGAGTGGGCGGATTCCCCGGATACCCGCCCATTTGCCATCTTTGAACCCCGAACGCCCCTGCACGCGGCCGCCGCACATGCGCTGGATCCCGCCGTCATCGCCGCCATGGTGCGGGCAGGGGCCGATGTGAACGCCCGCGGCGACTGGGACAAGACGCCACTCCATGAAGGCGCCGAGAACGGCACGCCGGAGGTGGTGCGGGCGCTCCTGGAGGCTGGTGCCGACGTCAACGCGCGACCCAGGGAATTCGACCCTTCTTCAGGCGTCGCGAACACCCCGCTGCACTTCGCTGGCCGCAATCCCGACCCGGAGGTTGCCGCGGCGCTGCTCGAGGCGGGCGCGGACGTCAACGCCCGGGGACAGGACCGCACAACCCCGCTGCACTACGCCGCGAGCAACCGAAATCCGGCGGTGGCGGAGCTCCTGCTGGAAGCCGGCGCCGAAGTAAACGCCGGAGGGTCCGAGGGCATCACGCCGCTCCACAACGCAGCCGCGCGGAACTCGAACCCGGATGTGCTCGCCGTCCTGTTGGAGGCCGGTGCCGACGTGCATGCGCGGGGAGCGTACGGCTTTATCCACGCCCCGGCCGGACAGGTGACGCCCCTGCACACCGCCGCCTACTGGAACCCCAACCCGGAGATCGTCACGATGCTCATCGGTGTCGGAGCCGACCCCGATGGCGGGGAAGTGACCGCGCGCCCCCCCGCAGGGCCGGACACCTTCATTCGGCTGGGCGACGCCCGGGCGCAGTCTCCCATCTTCCTCGCGGCGTCGATCAATCCGAACCCCGCCGTGCTCGAGGCACTCGTGCGCGCCGGAGCGGATCTCGAGCGAACCGACCCGTCGGGACAGACGGTGCTGCACGACGCGGCGAATCACATACCGCGCGCCTTCCCGCTCCTCCTCCGCCTGGGCGCCGACCCGGAAGCGCGCGACGCGGAGGGCAGGACGCCCATGGATTACGCGAGGGAGAATCCGGCGCTGCAGCCGTGGGAGCGCGTCAGAATGTCAACTCCGCTTGGCAGAAGGTAAAGAGAAGATGACCAATAGAGAGCCTCTGAAGCCGTTCGCCGTCGCAACCACGCTGCTGCCCCTTTTGCTCCTCCCCACCCCGGCGGCCGCCCAGGACCCCCCCGCCCCCACACCACCGCAGCTCACCTGCGCCGACTGGGGCAACTACCGCTTCTTCGAAATGGCCCCGCCCGACACGATTACGGCGTGCCTGGCGGCGGGGGCGGACCCGGGAATCCCCGTGGACAGCTATCGCGGGACGCCCCTCCACCACGCGGCGCGCGCCGCTCCGGACCCGATCCTCATCAACGTTCTGATCGCGGGCGGGGCGAACGTCAACGCCCGGGACCTGAGGGGCCGCACCCCCCTGCACGAGGCCGCACGCGCGAACCTCAATCCCGGTGTCATCGCGGCTCTCCTGGGTGGTGGCGCCGACGTGAATGCGCCCGACCAGCGCGGCACCACCCCTCTCCATGATGCCGCCCGCGTGAACCTCAATCCCCGCGCAACCCCGAACCCCGACGTAATCCGGGCACTCCTGGAGGCGGGCGCCGACGTTGCCGCCCGTGACGATCGCGACAGGACGCCCCTGCACGCCACCTGGTTGAATCCCCCCGCCGAATACGCCTGGCGCGATCCATGGATCAACACCGAGGCGGTCAGTCAACTACTCGCCGCAGGCGCCGATCCGCTCGCGCTCAATCAAAGGGGCGAGGCCGCGGGTCCGGGCGTCTGCCACAACTGGTACCTGGCCGTGTTCGCCCGGGTCGCCTCCCCAGCCGACTACGCCGGGTGCGCGGAAGCACGCACCGATCCGGACGCACGCGACGAGAACGGCTACACCGTCCTGCACCACGCGACAGTCATCGAGGATACTTCCGTTGTCGCTCTGCTACTTGATGCAGGAGCGGACCCGAGTGCGCGGAGCTACGACGACCACACGGCGCTACACTTCGCGTTGCGCCACCGCAACAGCGCCGTCGCGGCCATCCTTGTGCGGGCAGGCGCCGATGTGAACGCCGCCGAGAACGACGAGATCACCCCCCTTCACCTGGCGGTCTACGACTCGGCCGTGACGACCCTCCTCCTGGAAGCAGGCGCCGACGTCCACGCGGAAGCCGACGGCACCGCGCTCCATCGCGCCGAGACGGCCGGCGTCGTCGACGCTCTGTTGGCCGCAGGCGCGGATATCAATGCCGTCGGGCAATTTGGGACCCCTCTCATGACCTCGATCCGGTCCAACATTTCATTCGGGCCGAACCGACGGGACTCTCTCTCCCAGGTCGCTGTTCGGCTCCTGGAACGGGGCGCGGACCTCAATGCACGCAGCAGGATTGGCCTGACCGCGCTGCACGAAGCCGCATTCGCGGGACCGGAGTCGATCCGCGCACTTCTGGATGCGGGCGCGGATCCGTCGGTTGGAGACATGGACGGCGAGACGCTGCTCCATCGTGTGGCCGGATACTCCTCCGTGGGCCCGACCGTGATTCCGCTACTGCTGGACGCGGGGATGGACGTCAACCTTCCCTCCAACAACGGGGAGACGCCGCTGCATCTGGCGGCGGGAGCGGTGAGGAACCTCGCCACAGTGACCATGCTCCTGGAGGCTGGCGCCGATCCCGGACGGCGCACGGACGCAGGCGATACCCCGCTCCATTCCGCAGTGGCGGGCCTGCGCCCGGACACCGGCACGGTTGCCGCGCTCGTGGCCGCCGGGGCGGACATCGATGCGCGCAACGAGAGGGGCAGGACACCGGCGCAGATTGCGTGGACAGCTGGCCACTCCCAGGTGGTCGACCAGCTCATGGCGCTGGGCGCGTCCAGCGTCGC
This sequence comes from Gemmatimonadota bacterium, assembly GCA_022826005.1. Taxonomy (GTDB): domain Bacteria; phylum Gemmatimonadota; class Gemmatimonadetes; order Longimicrobiales; family Gaopeijiaceae; genus Bin94. The sequence continues at coordinate 14,110 of JAJDVT010000104.1, forward strand.
GCAGGACGAAGGAGGGGATGCGGCCGACCTGGGCTGCGACTGGAGTGACCTCAATTCACTTCGGAACCTTCCGGTCGAGAGTGCCCGGGGCTGCGTGGAAGCGGGCACGCCGCTGGATGCCCACGCCGACTATGGCGACACTCCGCTCATGGACCTGGCCGGGAGCAACAGGCACGGCGCACGAACCCTGGGAATCCTCGCAGTGTTTCTCGAGGCCGGCGTGGACGTCAACCAGCGAGACGACTCCGGACGAAGAACTCCACTTCACGATGTCGCCATCTCTCTTGGCGGCGTCGGTGCGGGCACGGCTGCCTTCGCCAGGGCGCTGCTGGACGCCGGCGCCGATGTCAACGCCAGCGACGACACGGGCTGGACGCCTCTCCACTCCGCGGTCAGCTCGCGCAGGGCGGGGCTTGGAGACAGTCTGGTTGCCGTGCTGGTGGATGCCGGGGCGGACGTCGACGCGCGCACGGAGACCGGCGTGACCCCCTTGCACCTGGCGCTGAACTACCCGGATGTCGTGACCGCGCTGATCGAGGCGGGGGCGGATCCGGCCGCGGTGGACGACTCGGGACACATCGCGGACCCGGTCAGCTGCCAAAACTTCGTTACTCACAGTTTCTTCGCGCTGGCAACGCCCGAACTGGTAACACGCTGCGCCGACGAGGGAGCCAGCCTGAATGCCGCGATGTTCCGTCAATCGCCGGTTTTTTTCGATCTGTTTGGCGACCGCCCACTCCACACCGCCGCCGAGTCGGCTTCGGATCCTGCCACCATCACGGCGCTTCTCGACGCAGGCGCGGCGCTGCACGCGCGTGACGGACGTGACCACACTCCTCTTCACCACGCCGCACAGCACGGCACACCGGCAAACGTGCGCGCCCTGCTTGAAGCCGGCGCCCAGGTGGACATGCGCGCTAGCGGGTTCAACGTCGACTGGGGATGGGACTGGACCCCGCTCCACCTGGCGGCTCAAAACCCGGACGCGGATGTCGGCCGGGTGCTCCTGGAGGCAGGTGCGGACGTCAGCGCGCGGGCCTACTACGGCCAGACGCCCCTGCACCTGGCGGCCGGCAACGAAAACGCCGAAGTCGCCGCCCTTCTGCTGGAAGCCGGCGGGGACGTGAACGCACGTGAGTGGATGGGGAGGACGCCCCTTCACGTGGCGGCCGCCGGAAACGAGAATCCCGCCGTGATCGAACTCCTGATCGAAGCCGGGGCGGACCTCCAGGCGGTGGGGAACCACGCCGAGGAGTACAGGCGAATCTACTCGCCGCTTGACGGCGCCACGCCGTTGCATGAAGCCGCGGCGTCCAACAGCAACCCTGCGGTGGTGACCGCGCTTGTCCGGGCCGGCGCGGAGATGGACACGGGGCGGCCACCGGACGTAGCCCCGGTGCCGATCGAACACGCCGGCACGATTCTGACAGAGATGGCGATTCGCAACATCGCGGACCCGGGGCAGTCCTCGCCCCTGCATCTTGCGGCGCTCCGCAACCCGAATCCCGCGATAATCGAGGCGCTGGTAGCCCTGGGGGCGGACATCGAGCTCCCGGGCAGAGATGGCAGTACGGCCCTCCACATGGCCGCGCGCAGCAATCCCTCCGCGTTCCTGGCGCTCCTGGCCCTCGGCGCCGACGACGCGGCCGTGAACGACGAGGGCCTCACACCGTGGGACTACGCAAAGGACAACAAGGCACTGCACGGGCTGCCGGAGGTCCGGCGGCTGCGGAGGGAGGACCAGGAGGAAAGATGAAGCCGTTCGCCCGCCCATCCGGCGCTCCAGCCGTGGGACCTAGTCAGAATGTCAACTCCGCTTGGCAGAAGGTAAAGAGAAGATGACACATGGCAGTTCGATGACTTCATCCGCCAGCGCTATCACGCCGCTGGTCGTCCTACTTGCCGCAGCCTGCGTCGGCGGCCCAGCGGCCGGTCCAGCAGCCACGTCCCCCTCCCCAACGAGCGCTCCCGACCCTGCCACGACCACCACCCCGCCAGATCCACCCCCTCCCCCGGCGTCTTCCACCGCTTCTGCGAGCACCCCACCCACCTGCGACGGCTGGAACGGCCGGGACTTCTTTGCAACTGCTTCGGCGGACCTCGTCCAGCAGTGTCTCCAGGCGGGGGCGCCCGCCCACGACCGCTCACAGCAGACTCCGGCCATATTCAGGGCGGCGGCCGCGGCTACCGATGCCCGCGTCATCCAGCTTCTTGTGGACGCCGGCGCCGATCTCGATGCCGCGCTGGGCTACGGAATCAGGCGCACCGGGTACCGGCACGGCTACACACCCCTGCACACGGCTGCGGCGCTCAACCCGACCCCTGGCATCATCGACGCGCTCGTGTCGGCCGGGGCCGACCTTGACGCGCGGGACCGGGAGGGCTCGACCCCCCTTCACACGGCCTGGACGAACCCCAACCCCACCGTCGTCCGCGCCCTGCTCCGGTCCGGCGCCGACCCGCTCGCGCGCGACGAGCGCGGCCGGTCCGCGGACCCCACCGGCTGCATGAACTGGACCACCGCGACGTTCGCCCGGCTGGCCCTCCCCGACGACTTCCGTCGTTGCCTGGCACTAGGTGAAGACATCCAGGCCTACGACAGCGACGGCGACACCCCGCTCCACCTGGCCGCGGAGGTCGGGAACGCGGCCGCACTGAGGATCCTGCTGGAGGCCGGGGCGGATCTGACCGCCCGCAACAACGCGGGCGCCACGCCCCTGCATGTGGCCGCCACCAACGACGGCGCGGAGATCCTGACCATGTTGCTGGAGGCCGGGGCAGACATCAACGCCGGCGCAGGCAGCTTCGGCACCCCCCTGCTGTCCGCCATCGTAAACCGGAGAGGGTTCCGCAGGGAGCCGATGAGCGAGGCCGCGGTCAACGCCCTCCTGGAGGCAGGCGCCGACGTCAACGCCGCCGATTCCGCCGGCAATACTCCGCTGCCGGCAAGCATGGACCCCGACCGCCGTGAGGGCTCTCTTGTAGACCTTCCGTTGCGACTCCTCTCGCTCGGAGCGGATCCCAACCGGCGGGACGGCCAGGGCCGGACCCCGCTGCACGCGGCCGCCGCCGCCGAGGGACCGGAGGTGATCCAGGCCTTGCTCGCAGCCGGCGCCGACCCGCAGGCGCGAACCGACGACGGTGCGTCCCCGCTTCATGCCGCAGCCGCGTCGGGAAAGCCCGAGGTCATCACGCTGCTGGCCGGAATCGGCCTGGATCCGGACGTGCGGAGCGGGGACGCCATCGTGCCGCTGCACCTTGCAGTCGAGAGGAACAACACCAACCGGAGTCAATCGGTATGGGTGGGGATCGAAGGGGAGCGGCCTCCCTGGGTCCTGCGTACGCTCGCGCTGCTGGAGGCGGGCGCCGACCCCAACGCCCCAAACGCCGAAGGCGACACTCCCCTGCACCTGTCCGTGTGGCACGACGACTCTACCCTGGTTGCCGCTTTCGTTCAGGCCGGGGCGGATGTGCACGCCCGGAACGACCAGGGCGAGACCCCGCTTCACAAGGCCCGCGCGTGGGACAGCCGTCCCGCCGTGCGAGCCCTCCTGCGCCTCGGGGCCGACCCGGATGCCCGCGACAATGCCGGACTGGACGCCGATCCCATCTGCTGGGGCGCAGGGCCCGTCTACCGGTGGCAGTTTCTCGCCAGGTCGCCGGCCGAGAGCGTGCGCGGGTGTCTGGAGACGGGGATTCCGGTCGATTCGCGCGATGCGGAGGGCGCGACGTTTCTCGCTCGGATGGTATCCGCGGCCGGCTGCTGCGCCGACTTCGAGAATGTCCTGGACGCATTCGTCGAGGCTGGCGCGGACGTCAATGCGCGCGACAATGCGGGCAGGACCCCTCTTCATCGCGCCCTCGCGGCACCGGGCGACCGGTCGGCGCGGGCCAGCGTGATATCGGCACTGCTCGACGCGGGAGCCGACCCCAACGCGCGCGACACGCTGGATTCGACGCCGTTGCACACCGCTGCCGCGGAGTGGTCGGAAGCGAGCGCCCTGGTGTCCCTGCTGGCGGCGGCCGACGCTGACCTCAACGCCCGCAACAGTATTGGAGAGACGCCGCTCCACATCGCTCTGCGCGGTAACCTGCTTGGTGACGACCCTGCCTTGGTGCGCACCCTACTGCGGCTCGGTGCCGATCCGATGGCCCGGGACAGTGCGGGGAATACGGCCGATCCGGTCGCCTGCGAACGCTGGGGCAACCAGAGCTTCTTCGCCCTCGCAGACGCCGCCATCGTGGCCGGCTGCATTGACGGTGGAGCAAGTGTCCAGGTCAGTCCCGACAGATTCGGCCTTGTCCTGCCTCCGCTCCAAGCAGCCGGCGCGGCGAGCGACGCCGCGGTCATCTCCGTTCTCCTGGCCGCCCGCGCCGACGTGCGCCAGCGCGACGAGTTCTATGGATACACACCCCTCCACTTGGCCGCCGAAAGAGGTACGGCGGCGGTTGTACGGGCTCTGTTGCAAGCCGGCGCGAAGGCCGACGCGTGGGCGACGGGCTTCGCTACCGACTGGGGTTGGAGCTGGACTCCGTTGCACCTGGCCGCCAGATCGAATCCGGACCCCGATGTCGTGACGGCCCTGGTGGAGGCGGGCGCGGACCTCCATGCACCCGGCGGCGAAAGCCACCGCCGCGGCAATACCCCCCTCCACTACGCGGGCGAGAACCCGAATCCCGCCGTCGCCGCAGCCCTGCTCGAAGTCGGCGCCGACGTCAACGCCATTTCGCAGGGTGGCCGGACCCCCCTTCACGAGGCCGCCGCCAACGCTTCCAATCCCACTGTGATCGAGCTCCTGGTGGAGGCCGGCGCCGACGTGAACGCCCGCGATGCCGCCGGCTACACGCCCCTCCACTCGGCCGCCTGGCACAACCCTCGCCCGGAGATCGCGACCGCCCTGCTCGCCGCCGGAGCCGACGTGAACGCTCGGCACCCCGACGGTTACGTCCCCTCCGGTCTCCCGGCAGACGATCGCTCGCCGCTGTTCATGGCGGTATACCGCGGCGGAGTGCTCGTCGGCGGCCAACCCATGCCCACCGGGCGCAGTGTCTCGGTCGTCGAGGTGCTGCTGCGCGCCGGGGCGGACCTCGAACAGACAGACGGATCAGGCCTCACCCCGCTGCACGCAGCCGCACGCTGGACCCCCGCCGCCTACCCCCTGCTTCTCCGCCTGGGCGCCGACCCGAGCGCTCGCGACGCCGACGGCAAGACCCCGCTGGACTATGCAGTGGAAAACCGGTCGCTGGAAGGGCTGCCCGAGGTGCTGCGGCTGCGCGAGGCCATGCGGAGGGACGTGGGACGATGACAAATGTCAACTCCGCTTGGCAGAAGGTAACGAGAAGATGACACACGGCAGTCCGCGGACGCCATTCGCCACCGCCGTCAAGGAGCCCTGGGGAGTCTGCGCCGCAGAAGGGACCCCATTGTAGCCGGGGGACCATGTAGCCGAGGGGGGGACCATTAGCCCGGGGACCGTTAGCCCTCTCCGGGGACCGTCACGGCTATTTTACCGATCGGGAAAAACCGTGCAGTATCCGGGCCACAGTTTTCCCGATCGGGAAAACTCTGCGTGCAAAACGGTGAAAATCTTCCCGATCGGGACAATTCCTGTGACGCATCGCCAAGAGAGAGCGCTTGGGCTCCGCCAGCATTCGTGTGGGTGACCAACACGCGCGGACGCCGCTGACACGGGGGGGCGCCGACGGAAACGCGCGGTGCTACGTCTTGGGGCCAAGCCGCCGAGCGACTACCCCCGGCGTCGGCAACTTCCCGCTAACCGCCGTCCGTCCGCCTCGGCAACACCAGCGTGATGTCCCCGATCCGCCACGGCTCCCACCTCATGTACAACGGCACCGTGACGATCAGGTGGGCCCGTCCGCGCACCTCCTCGCCGTCGGGACCGTGCCAGGTCGCCACCACCCACACGTCCCCGATGTTGTTGCGCATGCCGCTGCGCTCGGGGTTGGGGCCGTCGATCGCGGGATGGAAGAGGCCGCCCTCGTCCAGCGTGCCGATGTACTCGATGTCGTCGTCGTCGAAGACCGCGGCGTACTCCTCGACGCTCCAGGTCACGTCGACGTGGCCGAGCGGCAGGTCGTCCCCGGTTTCGGGCTCGCCATCGGGCCCGTTGCTGTAGGCGGTCACCTCGAACTGGGCGAATCCCTTGGGGAAGTTCCCGCCGCCGACCCGCGCCATCCCCGCCTCGGGCGTCACCGCGATCCGGTCGATCGTCTCGTAGACGGTCAATGCGCCCGGAACAGGCTGGCCGGCCAGGAAAACGTCGCGGGCGCCCGCCGCGGCATCGTCAGCCGCCGCGACTTCCGCCGTAAACCGGTCGGCCTCGCTCGCGACCACGCGCACGACCTCGATCCCCGGCCCAAGGTCCACGTCATCCGGCCCCAGCCCTGTGGCCAGGTTCACCCCGTGCACGGTCACGGTCGTAGTCGTCCCAACACGCATCGCCACCGGGTGCAGCCCCGACAGCACCGGGCCGTTCGCCCGCACCAGCTTCACATCCGGCCCGAACTCGTCGTAGGCGCCCATGAACCAGCGCCCGTTGATCTCGTTCCAGCCGCGCTCGACCATCATGACCTCGCGCAGCGCGGTCTCCTCGTCCCCGCCGACGAACGACCGGCCGCGCCACTGGTAGCCGGTGTAGACGATCGACCGCCCGCCCCGCTCCACCCGCTCCCCGGTTCGCGCGTACTCGTAGTCGAGCTGCGTGACGAAGCTGGACTCGTCCGCACCCTGCGCGATCTCCACCGTCCCGTAGATCGGCCCGAACCCCGGGTCGTGACCGCTCAGCGCCCAGGTCCCCGCGATCCGGGGAGGCCGCTTCGTCGCCGACCAGGCCGTCCACTCCGGCGTGACCAGCGGAAACTCGCCCGACAGGTGGCGCACCGCGGCGTCCTTCGGATGGCCGGAACTCCCTCCGAACCGCATGAACCCCTGACCGTCCGAGAGCGGGTAGTAGCCTCTGTGCGTGGCCATCAGCAGATCCCACTCCTCCCGGGTCCGACGCTGGGTGATGACCCGTCCCATGGAGTGGCACTGGCTGCAGGTGTCCTCCACATCCTCATCCGGCTCGTAACTCCAGTCGATCAGCCGCCGCTCGACCTCGAAGCGCCCCGGCCGAAGCTCCTCCGGCGCAATCCCGTGATTGTCGGACAGGTAGCGGACAATGTCGCGCGCCACCGCCTCGTCCAACTCCACGTTGTTGAGCGTCACCATGCGCCGGATCGACTGCTGCCACCCCTCGGGCGTCTTCCGCATGTAGGAGATGCGGGTCATCATGCTGTCGTCGTCGACCGCGTGGCAGCGCTGGCAGGCGTCGATGACGGTCTCGTTCGTGACGGGGAGGCCCTCGTCGTCCCCGTCGTCGCCGTTCTGCTGGGCGGCGGCGGGGGAGGGGAGGGTGAGGGAGAGGAGGAGCGCAGCGCACAGCCCCAGCAACGCCTTGGCCAAGGTGGATGCAAGGGGTCTCATCCGGTCGATTCCCCCCTTTCGAGGATCGAGATAGTCGCAGTCTGACCTTCAGGTGACGGTTTGATTTAGTCCCTCGGTCGAGGGTGCGCCAGAGCGGGGGTCGCAGTGGTAAGCGGGCAGGGCTCAGCCGAGTCGCCAATTCACCTGCCCGTGCCCTCGGCCCCTCGCTACCGGGCCTGCGCTCCCTGGATCAGCGCCTTCAACTCCCTGAATCCCTCGTCCTCCCGGGTTTCCCCACATTCCGCATTCTTGTGTGACATTGATTGTATCAATTTGCAGAGCGCTACGATAATACGGTTTGTGGCAAACAGCAATGATGATGCATCCTATTCACCCACCTCCCGCCGGCAGCAGCACCCCATCCGCAACGAGCAACGCGATTACACTGATGAAGTTGCCCAGGTCCACCGGGGGCAGATCCTCGCGGGCGGCCCATTCGTGGTACGACTCGTAGAGGGCGCCGGGGTTCGCGCACCCGGGGGCGAGGTGCACGACTCGCAGGAGGTCGACGTCACGAAAGTAGCGGACGCCGCCGGGGAAGCGCGGGGTGACGAGGGCCGGTGCCATCCGGATCCGGTTGCCGATGACGAGGGGGCACTCGACGGTCTCGCGGGATCCGATCCGCAGTCGGCCGGAGCCGAGCCGCAGCGCGTGAAAGGCCGCCCGGACTTCCGCGTCGTCGCGGAGTTCCTCGGCGCCCGGACCGTCGGGTGAATTGGCCTCGGCTCCGTCCTCGGGTCGGTCGGCGAGCCAGCGGGCGCGCTTTTCCCAGAAGGCCTCCGTGTCCCCCGTGCTCGCCGTCTCCCCCGTGCCCCCCGGCCCGGTCCCCGAGACCTGATTGGCGAGACCTTCCCGCAGCGACCCGTACATCGCGCGCTCCCGTCGGCTGAAGAAGGCCGCCGCGGTGTCGGCCAGCTCCGGCGTGCGGATCGCCGTGTTGACCGCGACGGCCGCGAGCCACGCCGACGCCAGCGCCTTCTTCACCCCGTAGGACGACATCGGATCGGCGAAGGAGGCGGCATCGCCCACCATGAGCGCCCGTCCGGGGGCAAACTCCGACGACGTGTACATCGATGCGGTCACCGCCCATGCGTCGCCGGCGGGTTCGGCGGGGTCGGTGATGGAGGACATGAGGGCGGTGTCGGCGATCTCGGCCTCGAAGGCCGTCGAGAGGTCGCCTGCGCCCTCCATCACAGCCTGAAGGCGAGGGTCCACCATCACCGCCACATGCCGTTCCTCGTTCGAGGTCGGGACGGACCAGGCCCAGCCGCGATCGAAGCTCTCCACCAGGGCGTGCGCGGGGTCGACATTGCTCCAGCCGCCCTCCTTCCGGTAGCGGCGCACGACCGCGAGCGTCGGCGCGCCTGCCTCCATCACCCTGTAGCGCCGCGCCACCACCCCCGCCCGCCCCGTGCAGTCCAGCACCCAACCCGGGACGATCTCCGCGCGCCCCCCGCCATCCAGCGCGATGTCGACCCGCCACCCCTCCCCCCCACCATCCTGCTCCGGCATCCGCACCACGCCCCCCACGATCTCCGCCCCGGCCTCCGCCGCCGCCTCACGCAGCACGCGGTCGAACCGTGACCGCAGCACATGGAACCCGGTGGCGCCACCCGCGAAGTCGTCGCGGCGCCCCTCACCGCCCCAAAGCGCCGTATTCCCCCCGTTCGGGTGAAATCCCCCCGCCTCCACCACCCCCAGCAGCCCCGTCGCGGCCAGGACCTTGCGCGTGCTCGGCGGCAGTGACTCTGCGAGCGACAGCGGAGCGGCCCCGCGCCTGGCACCGGCCCGCGCCCCGGCACCGCCGCCCACCGCGCGCTCCACGACCACCACCCTGACCCCCCACTGCGCAAGGAGCCGCGCAGCGGCCGCCCCGGCGGGTCCGCCGCCGAGGACGAGCACCTGGGGGTCCGTCGTCACCTTGCCGCGTCCGTCCTCTGCGGCTGCCTGGTTCGTCATCCCGCAATTGCTGCGCGCCAACGCCCTTGCGTCAAGTCCGCATTCGGGCGGCTTTATCCACGGACTGCTAGAGATGGCTCCGCCGGCGAGGTCCACCGCCGGCCCTCCGCCTCCGCCGATCAGGTGCACGCCAGACCTCTTCTTGACTCCGAACGAATATCTGACTAGTCTGCTAACTAGTCAGGTCAATGGTTGACCCGAAACCCCTGCGGCGAGGCCCCATGCCCAACGTCTGGCAGGTTCAGGAAGCCAAGGCCCGCTTCAGCGAGATGCTGGATTCGTCGATGGTCGAGGGGCCGCAGATCGTTACCAAGCGCGGCGTCGAAGCGGCCGTCCTCGTCCGGATCGACGAGTGGCGCCGACTTCGGAAGCTTGCACGGCGGGACGTCAAGGATCTCCTGCTCGCCGCGGAAGCCCGGACGCAGGCACTGGCGCCGCGGCGCCCGGAGCGCTCCCGTCGGGAGCCGCCTCCCCTGTAGCCCGGCAGCGGCCGCGCCCACCGTCCACGGAGCCCAGCCATGTATCTCCTCGACACCGGCGTCGTATCCGAACTCCGGCGGCCGCAGCCGCATCCGTCCCTGGTCCGATGGATCACCGAGGCACCACCCGACCAACTGTTCATGTCGGCCGCCACCCTTGGCGAGATCCAGGCCGGGATCCAGAACGTGCGCGACTGGGATCCCCGCAGCGCCATTGAGCTGGAGGTCTGGCTGGAGGCCGTGATCGAATCGGGCGCGGTGTTGCCGATGGATGCGGAGTGCTTCAGGGAGTACGCGCGGATCCAGCACCGCCGACCGCGGGGCGTGTCAAGCGTGGCGATGATCGCGGCTGCCGCCCGGGTTCATCAATTGACGGTCGTTACACGGGATGGTCGGGACTATCGGCGACTTGGGGTCGGCTGTGTGAATCCGTTCAGGCTGTGAGCAATGAGACACTACGTCATCGGACTGGCGCGTCTACTGCCCACGGGGCGACATGGGTTGACTCGGACATGCGGCTCCCATTCCCCCGCACCTCCCCGGGGGACGGGCGCGGACGTATGACCGCTCAGGATGCGCCACCCGTCCGCTTCGTGGACCCAGACCGTCGTCATGGCGCCGCCGTAATTGAACTCGAACCCGCCTTCACCCTGGAGCGTGCTCTCAAACAGGGACCGGACGAGCGCGAGACCAGGCGCCAGAGCTTCGATGTCGATGTCGGAGTACTCCGTCGTGATCCGCATGGTCGGGCCGAGCGCCGGCCGGCGCCGGCGGTCGGCGGAGACGGTTGCGATCGTCACGGTTGAGCCTTCTCCTCCATGATCTGGATCAGGTTGCCGCATGTATCGTCGAAGACTGCGGTAATGACGGTCCCCAGGTCGGTTGGCGGCTGCACGAATCGCACGCCTTTCGCCACGAGACGCTCGTGCTCGGCTCCGACATCGTCGACCGCGAAGGAGGTATAGGGGATCCCGTCCTCCACCAGCGCCTTCCTGAATGGAACAACTGCGGGGTGCCCAGCAGGCTCCAGCACCAACTCCGTCCCCTCCGGAGCCTCCTCGGACACCACGGTGATCCACGCGTGCTCTCCCAGCGGGATGTTGTGCTTCAGCCGAAAGCCCAGCGTTTCCGTGTAGAAACGAAGTGCTTTCTCCTGATCGTCTACGCAGACGCTGGTCCAGTTGATTCTCATTCCTCCATGTCCTCGTCCGTTGAGTGTGAAGTGTCCTCGTGCCGTGAAATGTCCTCGTCCGTCGAGATCGGCCACCGCTCGCCGATTGCCTTCAGCGGGGCGCCCGCGAACCAGTGGAGCTTCGACCTCCCCTCGCGCTTCGTGCGAATGAGCCCGGCGGCTTCCAGGACGTCCAGGTGTTGCGAGATCGCCTGCCGCGAGGAGCTGATGCCGTGTTTCATGATCAGGCGCGCACAGAGTTCGAAGAGCGATTGACCCGACCGATCCACGAGCTCATCCAGGATGGCCCGCCGGGTTCGGTCAGCGATCGCGCGATAGATGTCCACATGAAGCATGATATGCAAGCGTGGGCTTGCATGTCAACTCCTGCGGGTCATCCCCGCGGTCATCCACCCCTCGCTCGGCGGCGCGGGGCTAACCGCTGCCCGCATCCCCACTCTTCCGTGATCCGAACCAGACGCCGACGGCCCCGATCAGCGGGTTGAGCCAGTTGAACCAAGCCGGCTGAAGGGCGCCCGCAGTCGCCTCCATCATGGACACGTCGTCGGGGCGCGGTCCTGCCGCGGTCTCCGGCGCCATCAGGGCATTCACCACTCCGAGCACGATCACCAGGCCGATCAGAATCGTGGCGCCCCTGGCATCGTGCGCCACCCTGGCACAGACTTGCCCGCCGATGTACGCGCCCGCGAGCCCAAGTACGAGCTGGACGAGAGCCCAGTTGCCGGGCACGTCCCAGGAACCAGGCTCGAAGGCGCGCGAAGGTCCCACTGTCAGCCACAGAAGCGAGAAGAGTGCGAAGAGCACCGCAGCCATGGCAATGTAGCCGGCGACGGCGGCGAGGATGTTTCGGAGCATCATGTTCCTCCACAGAACGAGTGGTGTTGTCGGCCCGATTCGCGTGCCCGCCCCTAAGGTAGCTTGAGTCCCCGGGAGATTCCCTATAGCTTATCTGCCCCGCGTCACCGTCGGCGCAACGCCGCGGCGGCGAGGGACACGGACGCCCCCATCGTCTAGTGGACTAGGATACCTGGTTCTCAGCCAGGAGACCGGGGTTCGATTCCCCGTGGGGGTACTTGGCAGGCTGGAGCGGCGGTTGCGCCCGCCTGTCACGGTCGCTTAGCTCAGTCGGTAGAGCACTACGCTCACATCGTAGGGGTCGCTGGTTCGAGTCCAGCAGCGACCATTCTTCAGTCTGCTCGGCGCTATCGCCTTGTTCCACGGGCCGGTCATCGTCCGTGGGGCCGGCTGCCGGACCGTTGCCGACGCCCTTGCATCACCTCCGCAGGCAGTCCAGGCAAGCCTTCGCCTGCTCCGTCACCGCCTCCTCCAGCCTGGCAACGATCGGGTGATCCATCCCTTCGGCGCGGGAGTCCGCGACGATCCGACTGAGGCGATCGGGCGTTTCCGCGGCCACGGATTCGCAGATTCCGAGCACCTCGTCGGCCGGCAGCCCGACCTCCGCGGCGAAGCGCTCCCAGTGCCTCACCCGGACGTACCCGATCCGCGACTCCCCGCCGATCTTCATCGCCGGCTTAAGTCTGGGCGCGTAGCGGCCGGGATAGGGCAGGGGGTTGGCCAGGTCGTAGAGCGCAGCAAGCCTGACGGTCCCCCCCGCGCCGATCAGCAGGGAGAAGTTCCGGGCGTGCGCGTCCGTGCCGCCGATCACCCAGTTCAGCGCGATCGCCCTGGCCCTGACCAACGCGCTCCGGACGGACGAATTGAACCGCCCCCGGGCAGTCCTCACCGGTGGCGGTCAGGAGAGAGAACGCACTGCGGGCCGACACCTGGAATCTCCGGGCCCAGCGGGCCAGCACGTTCTCGTTGTCGGGCAGAAGTCCCCACAGCCATTGCTCGATTCCGTCGTGTTTGTGGCGCCGAGCGGCCAGCGGCATCGTGAGGGACAGCGGGTGCCCTCACGGGGTCAGCACCTGTCACCCCACGGTGCCCCGAGAGGCCCCCGCTGCTCGACCGAGACGATCCCACTGCTTCTTGACTTGTCATACCAACTAGTTGTAGACTGGTCTAAACATCCGATCCGCCCAACACGTTTCAGCTGAAACGCGCTTCATGTCCCACATCGGCACGTTCGAGGCCAAGACGCACCTTCCCCGCCTGCTGCGGCGGGTGCAGGCCGGGGAACGGTTCGTCATCACCAGACACAACCGGCCGATCGCCGAGCTGATCCCCTACCGGGCCGAGGACGCGGCCGGGGTGGAAGCGGCGATTGCGGACCTGCGGGAATTCCAGCGAAGCCACACCCTGGGCGGGCTCTCGGTTCAGGAGATGATCGAAGCGGGCCGCAGGCGCCGATGACCTTCGTGCTCGATTGCTCGGTGACGATGGCCTGGCTCTTCGCCGACGAGGCCACGCAGGAGACCGAGCGGCTGCGCGATTCGCTGATCGGTGGGCGGGCGTTCGTTCCGGCGCTCTGGCCGATCGAGGTGGGCAACGTATTGCGTACGGCGACCCGGCGGGGGCGGATCGCCAGGGCGGACTGGGCGAGGATCCGCGACAACCTCGAAGCGCTACCGGTCGAGATCGATCCGGTTGCCACCTCCGTCGTCTGGGGAGACGTCCTCGAACTCGCGCACGACCACCGGCTCTCGGTCCATGACGCCGTGTACCTGGAGCTGGCGGGGCGAATGCGGCTTCCGCTTGCTACCCTGGATCCGGCACTGGCGAGCGCGGCGCTCGGGCTTGGGCTGGACGTGCCGACGGTTGGGTGAGCCGGACGGTTCCCCCTACAGGCAGACGGGTTTGCGCTCCGCGAGCTCCACCCCCTCCTTCGCCGCAATCGCCTCCCACACGAAGGGCGCCTCGCCCGCGAAGGCGAGGCAATCGTACAGCGGCTCCATTCGGGTGGTGGCACCGGTGAAGGTGTAGGGACCGCTCAACCAGCTCTCTTTCGCCGTCAGGCGCGCGGTCCAGCCGCCCGCGGCCGTGCGGAGGTCGACCAGAATGTGTGCCGGCAAGCCGTAGTCCGACGGTGCGCCGAATCCGGGGAGATCGTCGACGGAGCCGGCGTATTCCCCGGTCAGCTCCAGATGCCGGTCCTGGGCGGTGACCAGTGCGTCCAACGCGGCGAGCCGGTCTTTCCGGGTTTGCTCGACCCACTCCTCCGTCAGGGTGTACCAAGCCCCCGACTGCACCTGGATCCCGTAGTTCTCTTCCACCCAGCGCCAGCACACCATCTCCCACGAATGGACTTGCCGGCCATCGTTCTTGAGCCACTCGGGAAAACCCTCGAGCTCGCCGTCGTGCACTTCGTGGTTGAGCAGGATGACAAAATCCGGCATGTCCTCTCCCACCGGACCCCTCGGGCGACACTTGGGCCCTTCGGATGGGCGATCGAGGACGCCTGTGGGTGCTACGCCCACGAGCAGAAGCAGTGCGGTTGCGAGCTTTGGCATGGTATTCCTCCTCCGGGATCCGGTCCTGGGGCCTGTGCGGAGCGGGCTGTCGCCTGGTCGACTCCGTTCTGCTACCACCTACGAAAGATACGGTAGTTCTATTACAGTAGCCCCCAGCCCTCGTCGCTGCAAGCACGCTGGAGACGGTCGCGGAGACCGAATAGGGCGACGCCAGGTACAGATTGCCTCGGCCCGCTCCGCCCGTGGAGTTCCTGCGCACTCCCCCCTCAGGTAGTCCCCGGCTTGGCTATGACGCACGCCCACCGTGGCAACGGTCTGCCTTAAGGACTCACCGCCTCACTCTTTTAGCCCCTTTCCGTCCGTTCTCAGGCGCGCATAGGTGGCCCGGATTAGCTCCTCCAAGGCCACTGCTCCTTCGGGATTCAGATGGGGGTCTCGATGGATAATGGAGGAGATCTGGGCGAGTGGGCTTGCTGAGCCAAACTCCTGAACCGCGTCGGCGCGCATGAAATGATCTGCCGGTATTCCAAGCCAAGCGGTCACGGCTGCAGGGCTGTTGACGTCTGGCTGGCGGCCTTGAGAGAGACGGGTGAGCGTGGATGCGCTAACGCCTGACTGTGCCGCTACGTCCTTCCAGGCGAGCCGGCGGGAACATCGCTCGGAGTCCATAGCGGCGTGTAGCGCGGCGACGTCGAAACGCCCTGTTCGGCCTTTTCTGGATTTCACACTTGCAATCCAGGCCCAAGTCTGGATCGGTTTCCGGATCACCTTCCAGTACCCGTACGCCGACGTGTATCCTCATTTCACGAACGCGAACTTGGCGAGGTCGGACGGACGCAGCCTGCGAGGCGGCTTCGGAACGGCAACGTAACCTGATGGGAATGACCGCCAAGCAGACCATCCTAGGCGAGACCAATCCGCTGGCGTACCGAGCGACACGGCTGTGTGGGCTATTCTCATCTACGAACTGCCAATCGGTGGCGCCAATTGGCAGGTGAATGTGGCGACGCGACGGTCACCGCCACGAGAACTTGCGAACCTCCTGAGCGGCCTTGATGGATTCCTCCTTCATCCGATCGAACTCCTGCAACGCCTTGTCGCTAATCGTCAGGGAGATGCCGATTTTGCTGGCGGGGATGCTTGCCCGCTTCGTGCCGCCGGTGGCTTCTCGGCCCGCCAGCCGTCGCGCGCCCCACCCCCACCCCCGGCTCCCACCCCACCACCCTGCCCGCCACCGCCGACGCGGCGACCGAATACGGCGACACCAGGTACAGCCGGCCCGGCCCCGAGCGGCCCGGGAAGTTGCGGTTCTGGGACGACACCGACACCTGATCCGGCGAGCGCGTGATCCCCGGCCCGGCCGCGATGCACGCACCGCAACCCGGCTCGATGAACTCGGCGCCGATCGCGCGGAAGAGATCCAGATACCCCTGCTCGCGCGCGTACTCGCGCACGTCGGTCGAGCCGCACTGGATGTAGCAGTTCACATCCGGGTGGACCCCGCGCCCCTCGCGCTCCCACGCCTCGCGGAAGACCCGGGCATACATGTCCATGTCCTCCTTCTTGCCCGCGGTGCATGACCCGGCGTAGGCGATCTCGATCGGCACCGCGTCGGCGAGTTCGTCGATGTAGAGGCCGTTTCCGGGGTCGCCCGGCAGCGCGACCATCGGGCGCAGCCGCGAGGCGTCGATCTCGATGATCTTGACGTACTCGGCGCCCGGGTCGCTGTGCACGCCGTCAACCATCGCCTTGGCCCACGCCGGGTCCATGCCCCGCTCCTCGACCAGGAACTCGACGGTGCGGTCGTCGGCCGCGACCAGGCCGGTGAAGGCACCCACCTCGGCGGCCATGTTGGTCATGGTGGCGCGCTCGTCGACGCTCAGCTGCTCCACGACCGGCCCCGCATACTCGATAATCTGCCCGATCGCGTGGCCGTCGCGCACGTAGGGGTGGCGCAGGATCTCGAGCATGAGGTCCTTGGCGGTGCAGTTCGCGGGGAGCGTGCCGTCCACCACCACCTTGAACGAAGGCGGGATCCGCGCCCGCACGTCCTTCGTGATCCACGAGTTGAAGATCGCCGTGGTGCCCACCCCGAAGGCCAGCGCCCCGACCGCGCCAGCGTGGGGCGTGTGCGAATCGGTCCCGATAATCAGCATCCCGGGCTCGGCGTAGTCCTCCAGAATCTTCGAGTGGCAGATCGCCTCGGAGCCCATCACGTGGCCCTGCTGCTCTCCGTAGAGGCGAATCCCCTGCTTCTCCGAGAACTCCCGCTGCTTGACCTCCAGCTCGTTGGCGACCGCCAGCAGCCCCTGCTCGATGCGCTCCTGGCTCATCACCTTGTGCAGGAAGGTCAGGTGGTCGCGGAAGAAGAGGATCGAGTCCGGGTCGAGGACCTTCGCGTCGGCGCCCAGCTTCTGCTCGAAGAAGATGGCGGCCATCGGGGTCACGTACTCGTGCGAGAAGCGGATGTCGGCGCGGAAGAAGCCGGCCTCGCCGGGCTCGGCCCAGTCGGTGCCGATGAGCCCCTCGGCGGCGTCGACGACCCATTTGCTGGCGAAGATCTTCTCGCCGAGCGTCATGGGGCGGGCCGGAGCGGGCCCTCGCGGGACGACGTCGGCCTGGCCATCACGGGCGGGCGCCGGGCGTTCGGATGCTCCGCCGGGAAGGGCCGCGTGGCCAGCCGCAGCCCGCGGCGCCGGCAGCGTCACATCCCCCTGCAACCGTGCCATGTTGAACTCGAAGAGCCCGCCGTACTCGATGATCTGCCGGGTGATCTCGTCCGTCCCCGCCGTGAACTCGCTCAGCGGGATCGGCTCGCCTGACCGGATGCGCTCGATGAGGCCGAAGTCGGTCGTGGTCAGAATCCCCAGATTCTGGCAGTTCTCGTTGTAGATGCGCTCGATGCTCTCGCTGACGACGATCTTGATCCCGGCCATCAGTTCGGCGTATGGGCTCTGTTCGCGGCTGGAGCCCTTGCCGCGACGCTTGCCGGCCACGGAGCAGACGAATCCGCCGGCGCGCACGGTCCCGCGCTCGATCGGCGCCTCCGTACCGCCGTTCCCGCTTGCGACCTCCAGCCCCAGGTACGGGAAGTCACCCAGCGTCTCGTCGTAGAAGAAGCAGATGTAGGCCGGGGTGATCTCGTCGGTGCTGATCTGGTCGCGAAGTCGTGTCTTCAGGTCTGGCGTCAGCTCCGGATCCAATCCCTCGTGGAGCTGGCGCCGGATCAACTCGGCGTCGTCCGCCAGGAAGAGGACGCGGCCGCCGAAGGAGATCTCCGGCGGGCGCTTGGCGACTGGCCGGGCGGGGGGACCGCCGCTCACCGGCTTCCGGCTTCCGCGGTGCATCCGCGAAGCGACCAGTGAGCGGCGGCCGCCATCAACTGAAGTCCCTCCCCAGGATCACGAACAGGATGATCGCGAGCACCGCGGCCGGTGCGATGAACCGGACGAAGAACCGCCAGGCGCCGTAGTGGAACCACTTGGGCTGCGAGCCGTCCACCAGCTCGGACTCGGTGTCCTTGCGGGTCATGAACCAGCCGACCGCGATCGTGATCCCCAGGCCGCCGATCGGCAGCATCCAGTTGGAGACGAAGTGGTCGGCGGTGGAGAACCAGCCTTCCTTGCCCGCGAATACCTCCAGCTCCGAGAAGAACGGGGCGCCGGTGAAGGACAGCGCCGCGAAGATGGTGAAGATGAAGATCGCCACTCCCGACCCGACCGTGGCCTTGTTGCGCGCGAGGCCGCGTTCATCGATCAGGTAGCTGGTCACGACCTCGAGCAGCGAGATCGTCGACGTCAGCGCGGCCAGCGCCACCAGCACGTAGAAGAGCGGCCCCAGGACGACGCCGAAGGGCACCTGCGTGTAGAACAGCTCCGGGAGCGCGACGAAGAGCATGCCCACCGCTCCGACCTCGCCCGCGTCGACCTGTTGCTGCATCCCCGTCACGGAGAAGATCACGGAGAACATGATGATCGTGGCGAAGAGCGCGATGACGGTGTCCAGCGCCACGATCGCACCCGACGCCTTCACCACCGACTGCTTGCGCGAGATGTACGAGCCGTAGGTGATCATCGCCCCCATCCCCAGCGACAGCGTGAAGAACGAGTGGCCTACGGCTTCCAGCACGCTGCTCGGTTCGAGTTCGGCAAAGTTCGGGCGGAAGATGAAGGTGAGCGCTTCCCCGGATCCGCTCATTCCCAGCGCGCTGACGAGCATCAGGATCAGGATGCCGAACAGGATCGGCAGGAAGATACGGGCAACCCGCTCGATCCCCTTGCTGACCCCGAAGTAGACGACCGCGATGGTCGCGGCGCTGAAGGCAAGCGAGAGGCCCAGCTGCAGCGGCGCGCTGCTGACCTGTTCGTTGAAGAGGTCCCCGGCAACCATGCCCTCAGGGAAGCCGCCGAAGGTCCATCCGACCGTCTTGGCGAAGTAGAAGAGCGACCAGCCCGCGATGACCGTGTAGTAGCTCAGCAGGATGAAGCCCGCGGTCACGCCCCAGCCGCCGATGACCCCCCAGGCCGGCCCGGCTGCGTCCTTGAGCGCCCCCACCGCGCTCTTCTGGCTCCGGCGCCCGATCAGCAGCTCCGCCATCATGATCGGCAGACCCACGGCCGCAATGCAGAGCAAGTACACGAGGACGAAGGCTCCTCCGTCGTTCACCCAGGTGATGTAGGGGAACTTCCAGAGGTTGCCCAGGCCGATCGCGCTGCCGGTGGCGGCCAGCACGAGGCCGGTGTTGGAACTCCAATGGTCGCGGGGTTGGGACATGGGGGCTTCCAGTCGGTTGGGAGGTGGGCCTTCGATCAGCCGTATATTGTACTGTCCGAATCCGAAGGGGCACCAGACCGGTTCTTCCGTCGAGCACCGCCTGCGCCACTCCAAAGCTGCGAGAACTGCCATGTTCCGTTACCTGCGCTGCCTGCCAATCGTTCCGCTTTTGATCTCCACCGCGTGCGGCGGTGACTCGACCGCCGCCGACGGATCCGCCGTCGCCCTGCTCACTTCCGGCCCGGTCAGCGACGCGGGGTGGCACGCGGGCGCCTACGAGGGGCTGCAGATGATCGGCGACTCGCTGGGGGTGCATATCTCCCACGAACAGACCCGCACACCCGCCGACTTCGACAACGCTTTCATCTCCTACGCGGAGAGCGGATACGGGCTGATCTTCGGGCACGGCTTCGAGTACCAGGACGCGGCCAGCCGGGCGGGCGAGGCCTACCCGGGCGTCACCTTCGTGGTGTCGTCGGGGTCGCGGCCCTCGGCGAATGTCGTGCCGATCATCTTCGGGTTGCATGAAGCGTCCTACCTGGCGGGGATGGCGGCGGGCGCGATCACCGAGAGCGGGATCGTGGGGATGGTCGGCGGCGTGGAGATCCCGTCCGCCAAGGGCACCTTCATCGCCTTCGAAGCCGGTGTGAAGGCGATGCGCGAGGACGCGACGGTGCTCGAGACCTTCATCGGCAGCTGGGACAACGCCTCGGCGGCCAAGGAGGCGGCGGCGGCGCAGCTGCGCCAGGGCGCGGACGCGCTGATCCACAACGTCGACGCCGCGAGCTTCGGCTTCTTCCAGGCGGTGCGCGAGGCGCGGGAGGGCGGGCGCACTGCGTGGGCCTTCGGGATGAACCGCGACCAGAACGATGTGGCGCCCGACGTGATCGCGGGGAGCGCGGTGATCAACATCCCGCAGATCTTTCTGCAGACGGCGCGGGCATGGCGGGACGGGACGCTGGAGGGCCCCCTGTATACGGGACTCGCAACCGGCGCGGTGGATTTCGTGCCGAACCCGGAGCAGCCGCGGGTCATCCCGCCGATGGCGCTCGTGCAGATCGAGGAGGCCCGCATGCTGATCATCGAGGAGAAGATCGAGGTGCCGCGGATCGATTTCGTGGAGCCGGCGGCGGGGGATCCGCCTTCCGCCTGACCGGCATGGGCAGCGCCGCGAGACTTCAGGGCGCCACGAAGCGGTTCGGGGCGGTATGGGCCCTGGAGGGAGTCGACTTCGAACTTGCCCCGGGGGAGATTCACGGGCTGCTGGGCGAGAACGGCGCCGGGAAGACCACGCTGGCGCGGGTTGTGGCGGGTCTCCTGACGCCGGAGGCCGGGCGGGTCGAGATCGGCGGCCGCGAGGTCAGGCTGGGCAGTGCGGCGGAGGCCCGGGCCCTGGGAGTGGCGATGGTGCATCAGCACTTCTCGCTGGTGCCCCGGTTCACCGGGTTCGAGAATGTGGTGCTGTTCAATGCGGAGGCGTGGACTCCGCACGGGGGTGTCCGCGCGGGCTACCGTGAGCGGATCGAGGCGCGGGCTGCCGAACTCGGGTTGCCGGTGGAGCTTGATGTGCCGGTGGAGCGCATGGGCGTGGCCGACCGCCAGCGGATCGAGATCCTCAAGGCGCTGATGGGGGAGACCCGGGTCCTGCTCCTGGACGAGCCCACCGCCGTGCTCGCCCCGCAGGAGGTGGAAGGGCTGTTCGCGGTGCTCCGCCGGGTGGCCGCCGCCGGAACGGGGATCGTGCTGGTGGCCCACAAGCTGGACGAGGTGCTGGCCGCAGCCGACCGGGTTACGGTGCTGAGGCGGGGGCGGTGGGTGCTGACGCGGGAGGCGGCGGCGGTGACGGCGCGCGAGTTGGCGGACGCGATGGTGGGGGCGCGCTCGCCTGGCAGCGGACCCCGGGACGCAGCCGGGGCCGGGCCGCGGTTGGAGGGGGCCGCCGGGGCCGGTCCATCCGATGATGAGCAGCGGAGGCCCCCGCGCCACACCCCCGAGCCGCCGATCGTGGCCGAGCTCAGGGACGTTGCCGCGGTGAGCGCGGGAGGGGCGGGGCTGCGGGGCGTGTCGCTGGCGGTGCGCCGGGGCGAGATCCTGGGGATCGCCGGTGTGGGCGGGAACGGGCAGCGGACGCTGGCCGCGGTGCTCGCCGGGCTTCAGGCCCCGGATGAGGGAAACGCCGCGCTGCCGGACGAGGTGGGGTGGATTCCGCAGGAGCGGGACGGCGAAGGGCTTGTGAACGGTTTCACAATCGCCGAAAACGTGGCGCTGGCGGTGCATGTGAAGGGGGCCTACCGGAAGGGTGTGTGGTTCGACTGGGCGGCGGTGGAGGAAGCGGCAGCCGTGCTCGTCGGCCAGATGGATGTGCGTTCGGGGGCGCCCGGGGTGGCCGCCGGGACGCTGTCTGGGGGGAACCAGCAGAAGATGGTCGCCGGGCGGGAGTTCCTTCGCAGCGGGGAACTGCTCGTCGCCGAATCGCCGACCCGGGGGCTCGACGTCAAGGCGACAGTAGCAGTGCGTGAACGGATCAGGGCCCTCGCCAGGGAGGGCGGCCGCCGCCCCGGCATCGTGCTGATCTCCGCCGATCTGGACGAGATCCTTGAGCAGTCGGACCGGATCGCGGTGATGGTGCGCGGGCGGCTGATTCCCGTGCCGCCGGAGGATCACAATCCGGCCGCCATCGGGGAACTGATGCTGGCGGTCCGTGGATAACCCCCGCGTAATACCGAAGGCGCCGGGACGCCGGGCTGGCAAGGCACGAGCCGGCAGCAGCAGCGGCGAGCGCGTCCAGGCGGAGGCCCGCGACGGAGCTGGCCCGGGGGAGACCTCCGGATGAGCAATCCGCCCGGCTTCGCCCGTTTCCGCGCCGACCTCCGCCCCGTACTCGGCGCCGCCACTGCCCTCGTCGCCACCACGGCCATCGCGGCCACCCTCCTCGCGCTCGGCGGCCATTCGCCCGGCGCCGCCTTCGGAGCCCTCGTGCGGGGCGCCTTCGGATCCTGGCACAACTTCGTCTCGGTCACGCTTGTACAGGCTACCCCCCTGCTCCTGACCGGCCTCGCGGTCGCGCTCGCCTTCAGGGCGCGCGTCTGGAACATCGGTGCCGAGGGGCAGCTTCACGCCGGGGCGCTCGCGGGGGTGGCCGTTGCGGTCTCCCTGCCCCTGGGCAGTCCCTTCCTCGTCCTCCCGGCGACCCTCCTTGCCGCCGCCGCGGCCGGGGCGCTGTGGGCTGCCGTGCCCGCGGCGATGAAGACCCGGATGGGCGTGGGCGAGGTGATTACCACCCTGCTCATGAACTTCGTGGCGCTCTTCCTGGCCCAATTCCTGGTGCAGGGCCCCTTGCGCGAGTCCCGGGGCGCCCTGCCCCAGACAGATGCGATCCCGGCCGCCGCCCAGCTCCCCGTGCTGATCCCCGGCTCCCGCCTTCATCTGGGCTTTCTGATCGGCATCCTGATCGCCGTGGCCCTCTGGCTGTACCTGGCCCGCACGCCGGGCGGCTTTCGCATCCGCGCGGTCGGGGCGTCGCCGCGCGCCGCGGAGGTGAGCGGCCGCTTCCGCACCGGTCCGGTGATCTGGCGGGCGTTCCTCGCGTCCGGCGCGATCGCCGGGCTGGCCGGGTGGATCCAGATCTCCGGCATCACGCACCGCATGTACGAGAATCTCTCGCCCGGTTG
The DNA here is from genome assembly GCA_022826005.1 of Gemmatimonadota bacterium. Taxonomy (GTDB): domain Bacteria; phylum Gemmatimonadota; class Gemmatimonadetes; order Longimicrobiales; family Gaopeijiaceae; genus Bin94. Next base: position 37,041 of record JAJDVT010000104.1, read on the forward strand.
GGGCTATACCGCGATCGCCGTGGCGCTCCTTGCGCGGCTCCACCCGCTGGCCGCCGTGCTCACTGCGATCGTGTTCGGCGCGCTGAGCGCGGGGGGCGCCGCCATGCAGCGCGAGGCAGGTGTTCCGGATGCCTGGGTCCGCGGAATCGAGGCACTGGTCATCCTGGCCGTACTCGCCGTGGACCGGGGGCTGCAGGCGTTTTCCGACAAAACGGCCGCTGGTGCAACCTCGCGACGCGCCGAGACCGGCACTGCCGCAGGGCGCGTGTAGCGATGTCCGACCTCGCCGTGCTCTCGTCGTTCCTCATCTCCGCGGTGGGGCTGGCAGTCCCACTGGCGCTCGCGGCTCTCGGCGAGACCGTCTCGCAGCGCGCCGGAGTGATCAACATCGGGCTCGAGGGCTCGGTGATCTGGGGCGCGCTCGGCGGGGCGCTCGGCTCGCTCGCAGCCGGCGGCTATGCCGGGCTCCTGGCCGGAGGGCTCGCCGGCGCTGCGGTGGCGCTCGTCTTCGCGGTCTTCGCGGTCAGGCTGAACACCGACCAGATCATCACGGGGACGGCCGTGACCATCGGCAGCCTCGGCTTCACGGGCGCCCTCTACCAGTCGCGCTTCGGTGTGACCGGGGTCGCGCTGGAGCTGGAAACACTCCCGGCATGGGACCTGCCGCTGCTGTCCCGGGTCCCGGTGATCGGGCCGTCGCTCTTCGACCAGGAACTCACTGCGTACATCGTGTACGTCATGGTGCCGCTCCTGGCATGGTTCCTCTTCCGGACTCGCTGGGGGCTCGCCTTGAGGGCGGCGGGCGAGTCCCCCGAAGCGGCTCATGCGGCGGGCGTACCCGTGGTGCGGACACGCATGCTGGCCGCGGTTTTTGCAGGGCTGATGGCGGGGCTGGCGGGCGCGCACCTCAGCCTGGTGCATACCGGCACCTTCGCCGAGAACATGTCGGCCGGAAAGGGATTCATCGCGATCGCGGTGGTCGTGCTGGGTCGCTGGCGGCCAGCGGGAGTGCTGGCGGCAGCGTTGTTCTTCGGCGGCGCGGAGGCGCTTCAGTTCACGCTGCAGGCCATCGACGCCGATCTTCCCTACCCGCTCTTCCTGGCGCTCCCCTACGTGCTCAGCCTGGCCGCTTTGGCGGGGTGGTTCGGACGGTCGCGCGCGCCGGAGGGGCTGGCGCTGCCGTGGCCGCGGAGGGGGCATTGATGGCGCGCGTTGAAGGGGTGCCCTGCCGTTGAACTGAAGCCGGGTTCAGCGCGTACGCCGTGATCATTATCATTGAACGCGTACGCTGTAATCACGATCACGGAGCAGAGCTCCATGACGCTCGCGAGAACCCTGGCGGTTGCCGGCCTGCCGACACTGATCCTGGCCGGGACGGTGCGCGCCCAGCTGCCGCTCGTCGCAGACCGCCCCGACTTCACCGAAGGCCCCGGCACGGTGGGGCTGGGCGCCGCGCAGATCGAGTTCGGCTACACCTTCGGACGGGACCGCGGCGGCCCGACTGTGACCACCCACTCTCTCGGCGAGCCGCTGCTGCGCCTGGGGCTGCTCGCGGAGTGGATCGAGTTGCGCCTGGGGACGGGCCTGGTCGCCCAACGCACGCGGATCGACGGCGCAGACCTGGACGAGAACGGGTTCGAGGACCTCTACGTGGGCTTCAAGCTGGCGCTATCGGAGCAGAACGGCGTCATTCCGGCTCTGGGCATCCTTCCGCAGGCGACCCTGCCCACCGGCAGCGATCCGTTTTCCAGCGGCCAGGTTCTTCCCGGGGTGAACCTGGTGTACAGCTGGGACGTTACGAAGACGTTCTCCCTCTCCGGGGGCACGCAGGTCAATCGGGCGGTCGGCGAATCGGGGGACGGGATCGCGGAATGGGCCCAGTCTCTCTCGGGTGGTTTCGGCCTCGGCGACCGGTACGGTCTCTTCGGGGAGTGGTTTGCGGTGCTCCACGACGGGCCGGGCGGCGTGCAGGCCGAGCACTACGCCAACACCGGGCTGACCTGGCTCGTGACCGACGACGCGCAGTGGGATTTCCGCGTTGGCATCGCATTGAACGACCGGGCCGAGGACGTGTTCTTCGGAACGGGGTTGTCGCTGCGTCTCCGGCGGCCGCCGGGCTGACCGGCCAGAGTCACCTCCCCCGGCTTCAAGCGGCGCGGAGAGGCTGGGCGAACCGCGCGATTCCCGCGTCTCCCCTCAACCCATGCCCGCGCGGGCATGGCGAATCCGCACCCGGACCGAGGCCGATTCCGTCGCTTCGGCCGCGTCGAAGAGCGTCTCGACCTCGGGGCGCAGCGCCGGGTCGGCGGCCGCCAGCAGGCCAAGTCCGTTGTACGCCCATGCCCGGATGAACGCTCGCCGCGACCGGATCAGGCGCTTCAGGGCCCGACCGAGGCCTTCGCGCCGGCTGCCCGGTATCTCCAGATAGGGGAGCGTCTGGAGAAGGTGCAGCACAGCGTCGGGTTCGCGGACACGTGCCAGGAGGTCGATGACGTGCGTGGCCGCGTCCCCGCGCGGCGCCTCCCCTCGTTCCGCCAGGTCCTTGACCACCCACGTCGCGCCCGTCTGCAGCGCGGCCTCATCGCTCGCCGCCAGCGCGAGGAGCTGCGGTACGGCGCTCTCCGGGGTACTCCGCACCGCCTCGGCGACCGCACGGAAGGGCGCGACCCGCTTCCCGTCGTAGCTTCTGAGCGTCTCGGCGATGTCCATCGCGATCTCTCGTTGGCTCGTGGATTTCCGGGACAGGATACTTGCCCGGAGGTTACCTTCCCGTACCGAACGACGCGAGGGCCGACCCTGTGAAGCCAGGCAGGCGGCGGGAACGACGAAACATGAGATACGGCAAGATTCTTACCGCGGCGGCGCTGGCGGCGGTGGCGGCAACACCCGTCATCCCTGCCGGCGCGCAACAGGACCAGGGTGTGGTGGGCGCGGCGCTGCGGATGCGCCAGCTCGACGGCGTGAAGCGCGTGCTGATGATCGCCGCCCACCCCGACGACGAGGATACCGGCCTCCTCACCGCGCTCGCCCGCGGGATGGGCGCGGAAACAGCCTACCTGTCGCTCAGCCGGGGCGAAGGCGGGCAGAACCTCATCGGGCCGCGGCTGCACGAGGGGCTCGGCGTCATCCGCACGGGCGAACTCCTCGCCGCGCGCGCCCTGGACGGCGGAGAGCAGTACTTCACCCGCGCCTTCGACTTCGGCTACTCCAAGAGCGTCGAAGAGGCGCTGGAGCTGTGGCCCCTCGAAGAGGTGCTCCGCGATGTGGTCTACGTGGTGCGCAAGTTCCGGCCGCATGTGATCGTCTCGGTCTTTTCGGGCACGCCGCGCGACGGGCACGGCCAGCACCAGCTCGCCGGCATCGCCGCGCGTGAGGCCTTCGCCGCCGCGGCCGACCCGGACCGCTTCCCCGAACTCGCCGCCCACGGCGTCACCCCCTGGCAGCCCGCCAAGCTGTACCACTCCAACCGCTTCATCTCGCGTGGCGCCACGGTCAGCGTCCCGACCGGCACCTTCGACCCTGTGCTCGGGCGCTCGCACTTCCAGCTGGCCATGGAGAGCCGGAGCCAGCACCGCTCCCAGGACATGGGTTCCGGGCAGTCGATGGGCCCCAGGTCCAGCTCGCTGCGCCTTGAGGCTTCGGTGGTGGATGGGATTGAGGACGACGGCATCTTCGCGGGCGTGGACACCACGCTGATCGGACAGCTGGGCACTCCCCTGCCTGCGGGATGGCCGGTGGACACCGAACAGCGGCTTGCCCGGTACCGCGCTGCGCTGGCGGCCGCCGCGGAAGGGCTTTCGGCCAACCGGCCGGACGGGGCCGTAGCGGGGCTGGCCGAGGCGGCGGGAATTCTGCGCGGGCTCCTGGACGAGGGTCCCGGCGGCGCGGATCCGGGTGCCGGCGCGACGGGTGGTGCCGAGCCCCGTGACGCCGAGCCGCGTGGTGCTGAGCCGGGCGGCCCGCTAATGGCCGGGGCGGCCCCGGCCGAGGGCCTGCGTGTCCTTGAGCGCCGGCTCGCGCAAGTGTCCGATGCGATCCTCGCGGCGGCCGGGATCGTCACGGATGCGCGTGTGGGCCGCAACACGCTCACCCCCGGCGAGTCGGTCACCGTGGACGTGACCGTATGGAACGGCGGCGCCTTCGACCTGGCAAACGTTGCGCCGGAGCTCGTCCTTCCCCCCGGCTGGACGGCGACGCCGACGGACGAACCGGCACCCAGCGCGTCGCGGTCGCCGTTCTTCCGCCAGCAGGCACCTCCGACCCCGGTCGACGGGACCATCGCCGCCGGCGACATCGGGCGATGGAGCTGGCGCGTGGCGATTCCTCCCGACGCGGCCGCCTCGGTTCCCTATTACCTGCATGAGGAGCGTGACGGAGCGCTCCACCGCTGGCCGGCCGACGGGGATCTGTGGGCGCTGCCATTCGATCCTGCGCCGATCGGGGCCCGCGTCGCGATGGAGTTGGCGGGCGGCGGACCGGGGGCGCTGGTGCTGACCGCGGCCCGCACCGCCGAGTACGTGGGCGTCGACCAGGCGGCCGGCGAGTACCGCGAGCCGGTGCTGGTCATGCCGGCGCTCAATGTGGAGGTCGACCCGCCGTGGATGGTGTGGCCGTCCGGCGCCGTGGAGACGCGCGAAGTCACGGTCGTGCTGACCAACACGTCGACCGCGGCACGCTCCGGTGAGTTGAGCCTGGAGGTTCCGGACGGCTGGGGGGTCGGGCCCGCCGCCGTCCCCTTCGCGTTGGAGCCCGGCGGCGCAAACGGTTCGTTCACCTTCACGGTGGCGCCCCGCGGTGCCCCGGCGGAGGGCTCACATGCCTTCCGTGCGGTCGCCCGGGAGGCACCGGCGGGGGGCGGAACCAGGACGCCCGGGAACGCAGCCGGTGGCGGGGCCGGAGCGCGCCGGGAGACGCCTCGCACCGCCTCCGCAGAACCCCTTGGGGCTGGTGACAGATTACCGGACAGATTGGCTGACAGATCAGTGGGCGAATTTGTCACGGAGTTCGACATCGTCGACTTTCCCCACATCCGGCGCACGTTGATGGCCAGGGAGGCGGCGGTGCGCGTCTCCGTGTTTCCCGTCGCAGTGGACACGGATGTGAGTGTCGGCTATGTCATGGGCACCGGGGACGATGGCCCGGCGGCGCTCAGGCAGCTGGGCGTGACGGTGGAGGAACTCAGCACAAGTCGCGTGCTGACAGGAGATTACGCCGATCTTGACGTGGTCGTGCTGGGGGTGCGCGCCTACGAAGCGCGCCCCGATCTGGCCGCCGCCAACAAAGCGCTTCTGGACTTCGCACGCGGAGGCGGCACGGTGATCGTGCAGTACAACCGGTACGAGTTCTCCGGGGGCGGCTTCGCGCCCTATCCGGCCACCATCAACAGGCCCCACGACCGGGTCACCGACGAGACCGCGTCCGTGACACTTCTGTTGCCGGATTCACCGGTCTTCACGCGTCCGAACCCCGTTGGTCCCGCCGATTTCGAGGGATGGGTGCAGGAACGCGGGCTCTACTTCCTGAACGAATGGGACGAACGCTACACGCCCGTCATGGAGATGGCCGACCCGGGCGAGGATCCGAAGCGGGGAGCCCTGTTGGTGGCGCCGGTTGGCGACGGACTCTACGTCTACACCGGCCTCGCCTTCTTCCGCCAGATCCCGGCGGGGGTTCCCGGCGCATACCGGCTTTTCGCGAATCTGGTGTCGCTGAGGGCGGAGGACTGGAGGAGGGTTCCCTGACCGGCGGCTACCGCCCCACCCTTGTTTCGATCACCAGGACGCCGTTGCCGCCCACGTGGCCGTACTGAAGCGTGGCGTCGGAGCCGCGCAGGAAGCGCATCGCGAAGATCGCATCTGGGTCCATGTCGAAGATCCACCCGGCCGCCTCGGGGGCGAGAAGAACCCCGTCCACGATGACCGCCGAGCAGGGATTCACCTCCGTCGTCATCAGCGACAGGCTCTCCTGCGTGAGCCTCAGGCATCCCCTGGCTCCGGGCCTCGAAGGCGGAACGTAGCGGGACCCGGGCAGGTGCCTCACCTGGAGGATGTGGCCCAGGCTGATGTGCCGCTCCCGCAGCTGTTCCATCTCGATCGGGCCGATGATGCTCTGCCCCAGGGCGGTGGACGCCCTCCACGCAAGTTCGTCTTCGCCGATCACCTTGATCTTGATCCCGTCCAGCGGCACGGGCCCGGGGGTCAGGTGCAGCCCGAGTATCTCCTCCCCGTTGAGCGGAACCTCCGCGCCCAACGTCTCGTAGCCGATGCGCATCACCTGAAGCACATAGGTCCCGACCGGGACGCCCTCCAGCCTGAAATACCCCCATTCGTCGCTGATCGCGCTGCGGTCGATCCCAGGGACGCCGATGATCGCCACCGCGACGGGCAGTCCGGTGACCCCATCGAGCACCTCGCCCTCCACCGTCACGGTCTTGACCTCGTTCTCCTGGGCGCGGAGTGCGCCGGGGGAGGCCATGCACATGGTCAGCAGAAGTGCGCGCGTCAGCTTGGTGTTCCGCATGTCATCATTCCTCCGGCCCAGGTACCGGAAACGCAGTGGCGATCTCCGCCAGATTCTGGACGAGCGCGAGTTGGTCGTCAGCATCCCGAGGCCAGCCTGCGATGTTGCCATGCCTTGGCGGGGTCTCATCCAATTCCAGCTTCAGAATACCGGTGTCGAGATCCTGTAACAAGTGCTACGCCGCAGCAGGCGCTTCGAGAACGCCAGCCGGGTAAGGGGGGGCCGTTCCTACGTCTTGTTGCCCACTCTGTGGCGGCCGGATTGGCCCATTCTCCAAAGGTAACCCACTCATCAATCCCCGAAGGAGATCCCCATCGCCCGCGCGGCCCGGACAATGTCGCCGTCCACGGGGACCCGCTTCAGGGTCTTGATCGCTTCGGCCAGCGGCACGGCGTGCACCAGCGGCGGGTCCACGCCCACCATGCAGCCGAAGCGGCCCTGTTCGGCCAGTTCCACAGCCGCCGTCCCGAACCTCAGCGAAAGAACCCGGTCGTAGGCGATCGGACGGCCGCCGCGCTGAAGGTGTCCAAGGACCAGGCTGCGGGTCTCGTGTCCGGTGAGTTCCTCGAGCCGGTCCGCGATCTGCTTCCCGGCGCCTCCGAGCCTGCGTCCGCCGCCCAGCGCCGGCTTGTCCAGGTAGGACGCTTCACCCCCCCGGGGCATCGCGCCCTCCGCCACCACAATGATGGCGTACTCGCGCCCCTCGGCCCAACACGCTTCGATGCGTTCAGCGACCCTGGCCGGATCGTGAGGGATCTCCGGGATGAGGATGGCGTCCGCCGTTGACGCGAACCCGGCGAAGAGGGCGATCCAGCCGGCGTGGCGGCCCATCAGCTCCACCACCATCACCCGCTGATGCGCCTCGGCGGTCGAGTGCAGCTTGTCGATCGCGTCGGTGGCGGTCTGCACCGCTGTATGAAAGCCGAAGGTGAAGGCGGTCCCGGCCAGATCGTTGTCGATCGTCTTGGGCACGCCGATCACATTCAGCCCCCTGGCCGCGAGTTCGGACGCAATTCTGAGCGACCCGTCGCCTCCGACCGCGATCAGGCAGTCGATCCCCAGCGCCCGCATCCTCTCAATCGCCTCGTCGGAGCGGTCCTCCATCTTCACGCTGCCGTCGGGCTGCTTCACCGGGAAGGAAAAGGGGCTGCCGCGATTGGTCGTCCCCAGGATCGTCCCGCCGATGTGCGCGATCCCCCTCACGGACCGCTCATTGAGGGAGACGATCCCGCCGGGCCCGAAGAGTCCGCTGTATCCGCGGCGGATGCCGATGACCTCCCACCCCCGCCGGCGTGCGGACAGCACCGCGGCACGGATGACCGCGTTGAGTCCGGGGGCGTCGCCGCCGCCCGTGTTGATCGCGATTCGCATGACTTTCCCATCCCTTCGGGGTATTTTTCGCGTCCCACCCCTTACCCCGGAGGACAACGGACGTGGCAGTAACCGAGAAGGCGGTGCGCAGCGCGCTCCGGACCGTCAAGGACCCCGAACTCAATCTGGACCTTGTCGTGCTGGGACTGGTATATGATATCGAGGTCGATGGGAACGCCGCCAAGGCCACGATCTCCCTCACGACGCCCATGTGCCCGGCGGCCGGCCAGATTCTCGAGGAGGCGAAGGCGGCGGTGGCGAGTGTGGACGGCGTGGAGGAGGCGGACGTGGAGCTGACCTTCGACCCTCCGTGGACGCCCGACAGGATCAGTCCGCTGATCCGGTCGTCGCTGGGGATCTGAGGGGGCGGGGGAGCATGGCAGAACGAGCAACGGCCACCAGCGGAGGGGACGCCGAGATGTCAAAGCGGGCCGAAGAATCCCAGCGGGCGGAGCGGAAGCTGAAGGAGAAGATTCACGGGGGCTACATCCTGGAGTCCCCGGAGGAGATGACGCCGGGGTACCGCAAGGCGATCATCGTGCAGCTCACCGTGCAGGCGGACACCGAACTGATGAGCGCTCCGGCCTACTGGCTCGCCGCCCGGCACGCGCCTTCGACCAATACCCAGGTCAGCGCCCACGCGATCATCCAGGACGAGTTGGCGCACGCGAACATCGCCTACCGGCTGCTGGAGGACATGGGCGTGTCGAAGGAGAAACTGGTGTACGGGCGCGAACCGCACGAGTTCAAGCACCCGTACGGATTCGACCAGCCGCTGGACAACTGGGCCGAGCTGGTGGTGGCCAACGGGTTCTTCGACCGGGCGGGGATCTGCTTGTTGAGTGATGTGCACCGTAACACCTCTTACGGTCCATTGAAGCGTGCGCTGGTCAAGGTGGACATGGAGGAGACCTTCCACCTGCGCCACGGCGAAGTATGGATGCGGCGGCTGGCGCGGGCCGGCGGCGCGGCGACCGAGCTGCTTCAGCGGTGCGTGGACTGGATGTTTCCGATGACGATCGAGTGGTTCGGGCTCCCGGACGACCTCAAGCGCCACAGCGGCCAGCTGGACTACCAGCTCAAGGGGCTGACGAACGACGAGCTGCGCCAGGTGTGGATGTCCTCGACGGTGCCGCTGTGCGAAAGCCTGGGCCTGTCGGTGCCCGCGCACTACGACGAGGAGCGCGAGGAATACGTCCTGGACTACCCGTTCCCCTGCCAGTACGACCCCGATGCGAAGCGCTGGCTCTTCGAGGACGGGGATATCACCTGGAACGATGTCTTCCAGCGCTGGAAGGGGCGGGGGCCGATGAACGAGATCTACGTGGAGTCGGTGCGGCGGTCCCGCGGCACGGTGAGTTCGTGGCTGAATTGACGGTCCGGGCGGCTGCGCGCGGAGATGGCGGCGGCCAGGCCGGCCCCGCTCCGGCGGCTGGCGGCGAGGCGCTGGTGGCTGGCGGGTCGGCTCTTGCGGGTCGCAGCGCGGCACCGGCGGCTCGCGGAGCGGGCCGGATCCGCTCGCGCCGGCCACTCAAGACGCTGCTCGCCGAGGGGCCGGTAGCGATGCCGCACGCGTCCGGAGGCCGGGACCGGTGGTCGGAGCCACTGACGGAACTTCCAGGCGACGGCGCCGCCGCCCTGTGCGCCGCCCTGGACGAGGTCCTGGACCCGGAGCTCCCCATCTCGGTGATGGAGCTGGGGCTGGTCTACGGCGTCGCGTTCGAGCATGGGACCGCCCGGGTGGACCTCACCTTCACCGCGACCGCCTGCCCCTGCATGGACTTCATCAAGCAGGACGTGTGCGACCGGCTCGCGCAGGAACCGTGGGTGGAATCGGTGGAGATCAACGAGGTGTGGGATCCGCCCTGGACGACGGCGCGGATCTCGGAGGCGGGCCGGCGGAAGCTGAAGCGGCTTGGAGTGGGCGTGTGAGCCGGGGCGGCGGCGGCTCCGCCGGGGGCACCGAGGCGGACAGGCGAGCGCGCACCGGCCTCCACGAGGGCGTCTACGAGGTCTTCGCCCGCAAGCGCCGGGGGGATCCGCTGCGCCACATCGGCTACATCGACGCGCCCGGCGACGAACTCGCGCGCGTCTACGCCTGGAAGACCTACGACGAAGAGAACTGGTTCGAGATGTGCGTGGTCCCCCGGGGAGCCATCATTCCGGTGAACCGCTCGGACGGGCCGTGGGCGCGGAATCGATGACGGGGCCGCTGCGGTGACCGCGGCCCGCGGAAACTCCCGCCCGGCGACCGGGGATCGCTCGGCGGACGCCCCGGGCGTGCCCCCCGCGCCCGGACCGCTCGCGCGCCACATCCTCAGCCTGGCGGACACCAAGCGCCTGCTCGGGATCCGCTACAGCGACTGGCTCCTTGGCAGCCCCTCGATCGAGACCGGGATCGCCGCGTCTTCGATGGCGCAGGACGAATGGGGGCACGCGCGGCTGCTGTACTCGATGCTGAAGCGGCTCGGCTTCGATCCCGTCGCCGTGGAGCAGGACCGCCCCGCCGAGCGGTACTACTCCGCCCCCGCGCTGGACGACCCCTTCCCGGACTGGGCCGCCTTCGTCGCGGCCACCGTCGTCGTCGACGGCGCGCTGGCGGTCGCGCTGGAGAGCTTCTCGCACGGGAACTTCGCGCTGGCCCGCTCGCGCGTCCCCAAGATGCTGGCCGAGGAGGAGTACCACCGGCAGTTCGGCGCGGCGTGGTTCGCGCGGCTGGCGGGCGCGGGAGGCGAGGGCGCGGCGCACCTGGAGGCGGCGGCCCGGGCGATGCTGCCCACGACCCTCGCCTGGCTGCTCCCGGACGACCCCGCGTACGAGGCGGTGGTGGCCGAATGCGACATCTGGGAGGCCGGTCGGGTGAGGGCGCGCTTCCGGGAACGGGTGGGAGCCGTGCTGGCAGGCGTGGGGGTGCGCCTGGAGGAGATCTCCCCGGCTCGCGCGGGGTGGGACCCGGAACGGCGGCGCGGCCCGGGGGCTCCCGGGGAAGAGGCGGTCGAGAGGGCGCGCGGGGATCGCAACCGCGCCCTTTTCGTGGAGTAGGCGCATGACTTCATCACGGCACGCGCCCCCGGCAGGAGAGCATCCGCACCGGCAGGACGAACCCGCACCCGGCTCGCGCGACGCGCCCCCCTGCCCGTTCTGCGGGAGCCCCCGCACGGAGGTCATGTCCCTCTTCGGCAGCCACGCCTCGCTCACGACCTGCTGGTGCGAAGCATGCCGCAGCCCCTTCGAGTTCCTGCGCTGGCGCGGAGAACCCGAGGACGGCACGCCATCCGACCAGGGAGGACAGCCAGACTGCGGCGATCATCTCGGGTAGGGGCCACCGCGTCGCCAGCCGCCCCCGCACCAATGGAACATGGCCCCGGCCTCGGGGGTTGGATTACCTTGTGTGTCCGCAGTTTCCCCGTTTCGTAACAAAAGCCGGATCGCCCAACCGATGTCCAATACCATCCAGCGCCTCGTTGCCGCCAGCCTCCTCGGCGGCGCCCTCGTGACCGCGATCGCCTGCGGGACGGGCGAACTTCGCCTTCCGACCGTCCGCCGCCTCGTCATCTACTCCGGCGCCCGTCTCGCGCCCCCCCAGGAGCGCATGGAGGAGGTCGACGACTGGATCCGGGAGCAGTGGGACAGCATCTCGCGGGATCCCGGCTTCATGATCGTGACCACTCCCGTGGAGGGTCCGGTCTATCCCTGGGAAGAGTTGTACCTGATACACAACGTGGAACAGGACACGGCCGGCGTCTCCTACCAGGGGCCGCCGGGGGTCAACCTCGCGGCCCGCCGCGCATTCGCCATATACGCCCACCTGCACCTGATGGTGAGCCTGGACCGCCTGGACCGCTGGCTTCCGGAAGCCGCGGGCGGCGACGAATTCGAAGTGGAGAAAGCGATCCTGAACCGCACGGCCGTCTCCTGGCTCTATCAGCGAGCGGTCTATGACGCGCCGCCCAACGCGATCCTGGACGAACTGATGTTCGTAAGCGAGAACGGGTACCTTGACGCGTTCATCCTCATGGCGCGACCCGACGAATTCGTCGAGGCCCGCAGGGAGTGGCGGGCCGGGAATCCCGATCGGACCGACGCCTACGTCGAGTGGTTCCGGGAGACCTTCGAGCGGGACCCTCCGGGGCTCAGGGGAGCTCCAGGCGGCTGAGCCGGGCAAACGCGCCTGCTCAGGCGGGCCCGCAGACCTCCCAGCCCACCTCCACCTCGTCCACGCGCTCATCGGTGGCGTGAATGTCTACCCGTCCGGTGCGCGCCAGACGCTCGTCGCTCACCTTGCCTCCGAACACCGCGAACCCTATTGGCCGGATTCGGACGTCCGCACCGTTGCCGGAAGTGGCGACCAGGGTTCCGCCCTTGAGTTCTCCCATGGTCAGGGCTTCCCCCCTGCGCAGGCGAAGCCGCAGAATACGTCCCCCGTGGGGGTGATCATGCGCGTCGATGACGGCAAAGGTGGCCTTGTACTTGTTCTGGCTCGACACTGTCATCCTCTTCAGGCAAGTAAGCGGGGCCCGGGAAGCGGCTCCGGGCCCCTCCGGGCCGGGCGTTCCGGCCGGGCTCCGGGGCAACCGACGACGAAACACTATGACCAAACGAGCCGGAACGTCAACGGATGACCGACCAGACAATGGGTGAAGCGCCCTTCGGCGCGCTCCTCGAAGACCCGGAGGAAATGCGCCGTTCGGGATACGAGGTGGTGGACGCAATCGTCGAGAGATGGGCCAATCTGCCCGAGGGGCCGGCCTGGCAGGGAGCCACCCGTGACCACCTCCAGCCGCTCCTGCACGGGCCCGCGCCGGAGGAGGGACGCGATTTGGAAGGGCTGTTGAACACCATCATCAGGGATGTGATGCCGTACGCAGGGCGGATCGACCACCCGCGCTTCCTGGCCTTCATCCCCTCCAGCCCGACGTGGGCTTCGGTGCTGGCCAGCTTCCTGATCGCGGGGTACAACGTCTTCCAGGGGACCTGGCTGGAGTCGTCGGGTCCCTCCCAGATCGAGGTGACGGTGCTGGACTGGTTCCGCGAGTGGCTCAGGTACCCGGCGGGAGGCAGCGGTGTGCTCACCAGCGGCGGGTCGGCGGCCAACCTGCTGGCGATCGTCACGGCCCGCGAGACGGCGGGGAATCCGGAGCGCGGGACCCTCTACCTGTCCGGGCAGGCTCACGGGTCGCTGGAGCGGGCAGCCCGCGTCGCGGGGATTCCTTCGGAGCGGATCCGGCCGGTGGAAGCCGACGAGGTGGGCCGCATCGTCCCCGCCGCGCTGCGAGCAGCGATCAGCCGCGACCGGGCCGGCGGCCTGGAACCCTTTCTGGTCGTCGGGAACGCAGGCACGACCAACACGGGCGCGATCGACCCGCTGGCGGAGCTGGCGGACATCGCCCGCGGGGAAGGCCTCTGGTACCATGTGGACGGCGCCTACGGGGGCTTCGCCATCCTCGACCCCGGGGTGCGACCGCTGATGGCCGGACTTGAGCGCTCCGACAGCGTGACCCTCGATCCGCACAAGTGGTTTTACCAGCCGTATGAAACGGGGTGCCTGATGGTCCGGGATCCGGCACTTCTCGAGCGCGCCTTCCGCATCGCGCCCGACTACCTGCAGGACGCCGAGTGGGGCCCCCGCCACGTCAACTTCTGTGATCGAGGCGTTCAGCTCACCCGCATCTTCCGGGCGCTGCGCGTCTGGCTTTCGGTGCAGCGGTACGGGATGGCCGCCCACCGCGCGGCGATCTCGCGGGCCATCGCGCTGGCGCGGGGTGCCGAGAGCCGCATCCGGGAACTCCCCGAGCTGGAGCTGCTGGCACCGCAAAGCCTCGGGATCGTCTGTTTCCGCTACCGCGGCGGCGGCGGGGCTCTCGCCGGTGAAGAGCTGGACGACCTCAACCGGCGCATCCAGGACGAGATCGTGAACTCCGGCTTCGCGATGATGTCGTCGACGCGCTTGCGCGGCCACCTCTCGCTCCGGTTCTGCGTGCTCAACGTCCGCACGACCGCGGAAGATCTCGCGCGGGTCCTGGACCGTATCGCGGCGGTCGGCCGGCGGCTGGACATCCAGCGAAGCAAGCTGTAAAGAGGACACGACATCTTGCCAGGCAAACATTGCACTGTGGCTGGGTGGGCATGGGTGGTTCTGTGCGCCGGGACGGCCGCGGTGTTCGTGTTCTCCGGGCTGGGCGGCCCCTTTGCGTCGCTGGCCGCGGCGGTATTCCTGGTGGCCCTGCCCGGCGTTGCGCTGGCGCAGCGCCCGGTTCAGGCCCTGGAGCTGCGGGACCACCGCGCGTTGGCCTACGCCAGTTCGGCGGTCGCGCTGGTGGCGATGGCGCTTTGGGCGTGGTGGGTGTGGCCGGCAGCGGGAGGAGAGCTGCGGGCCTGGCTTGCGTGGCCGGGAGCGGGGCTCGGGGCGGGCGATTGGTTCGGGTTGCCGGAAGCGGGCCGGAGCCCGGCGGGACGGCTCGGCTGGCGCGGTTCCGCGGCAGGCCTGATCGGGGCCACGGTCCTGCTCACCGCGGGTGGCCTGACAATCTGCTTCGCCTTTCGCGCACTCGGGCACCGGTACGGATGGGAAGAAACGGAGGTGGTCAGGGCCATCCTTCCCGTCACTCCCGCCGAGAGGAATCTCTTCACGATCCTGTCGATCGCGGCGGGTGTCTGCGAGGAGATCGTCTATCGCGGCTTCCTCCCGCTCTTCCTCATGCCCTGGTGCGGCGACCGCTACCTGCTCGCGGCACTACCCGCGACGGCCGTTTTTGGTATTCTTCACGCCTACCAGAGCGCCCACGGCATGGTTCGGACGGCGGCGATGGGCCTCATTCTCGCCGCCGGGGTGGCCTGGACCGGGAGTCTGCTGCCCTCGATCCTGGCGCACGCGGCGCTCAACCTGCTGATCGGCCTGATGCTTGCCGATTCACTGCTGGGAGGGAAGCAAGGAAAGGGATAGAGGACCCAAATGGAGATAGATCTCGCGATTACCGCCGACGCGGCCACCATCGACGCCTCGGGCAAGCTGAATCTGCTCGGCGTCTTCGACCAGATCAGCGCCGCCCGCTTTCCGGCTCGGCACGGCCGCCTCTCACTGGTGCTGCGCTTCACGGGCGGCGTCGCCGATGCGGGGACGCATCAGCTCACGATCAAGCTCATGACCCCGTCGGGGAAGGAACTCGTGGCCATCCGCGGCGACCTCAACGTGTCGCCCGGCCACGGTAGCATCCAGACCGGGATCCGAGTGCCGCACGTGATCAACATGGACGGGCTGGTCTTCCAGGAGGCCGGCGTGCACACCTTCGAGATCCTCGTCGACGACCGCCACCAGGCGACGCTGCCGCTGACGATCGCGCGGCAGCAGCCGGTGTCGTGAGGGTGGCGGCGGCCCGTGCGGAACGCCGCACCGTCCTGCGCCTCCGCATCCACCCGGTCAAGGGGGCGCGCGGCCGCGATGTGGACCAGGTCGACTTCGACGAAATGGGACCCCGGTTCGACCGCCGCTGGATGGTGGTCGGCGCCGACGGCGTGTTCATCTCCCAGCGCGGCAGGCCCGAACTGGCCACCGTGCGGGCGACGGTTGCCGGAGGGGAGCTGATCCTGGAGGCGCCGGGGGCCGGCGCGCTGGCCGTGCCGGTCGCGCCGGAGGGGGGAAGGGTGGGGGTGCGGGTGTGGGATTCGGAGCTGGAGGTCCGCGCGGTGTCGCGCGCCGCCGACGCTTGGTTCACCGCCTTCCTCGGCACCCCCCATCGACTGGTGCACATCGGGAACGACGACGTGCGCCCCACCGATCCCGCCTATGCGGAAGGCCACCGCGTCGGATTCGCCGACGGATACCCGACGCTGCTGGTCACCCAGGGTTCGGTTGCGGAACTGGGCAGGCGCGCCGGCCGCCCGATCCCGGCGGAGCGCTTCCGCCCCAACATCATCGTTTCCGGCGAACGGGCCCACGAGGAAGACCGGTGGCGGCGCTTCACGATCGGCTCGCTGGCCTTCAGCGGCGTCAAGCTCTGCACGCGCTGCAAGGTCACGACGACCGACCAGGAGTCGGGAGAGCGCGACCCGGACCGCGAGCCGCTCCGCACCCTCGCGCGCTACCGCCACCTCAAGGACAAGGTCTACTTCGCCGTGAACGTGGTTCATCACGAGACAGGGAAGATTCGGGTGGGCGACCCGGTGGAGGTGCTCGAACAGGGGTTCATTCCGGGCGCGTGACCGGCGGCTCGCCCAGCACCGGCCTCGGACGGCCCGGTTCCGGCCGGTTTCACGTGTCCATTCCCCCTTGGGGATATATTCTCCCAAGGGGTCCTATCCTGTTCCAGGACCGGCGGGTCGAGTTCACCGGGGGTGCGAATGTCGGTAGCCCAGATGCGTAACCGGGTTCTTCCTCGCCTCATCGAGGAGGAGATGGCCCATTCCTTCCTCGACTACTCGATGAGCGTGATCGTCCAGCGCGCGCTCCCGGATGTGCGCGACGGACTGAAGCCCGTTCACCGCCGCATCCTCTTCGCCATGCACGGCCTCGGCCTGCAGCCGAACCGCAACTACAAGAAGAGCGCGTCGGTCGTCGGCGAGGTGCTGGGAAAGTACCACCCGCACGGTGATTCCGCCGTCTACGACGCGCTGGTCCGCATGGTGCAGGAGTTCTCGCTGCGCTATCCGCTGGTCGACGGGCAGGGCAACTTCGGCTCCATCGACGGCGATTCGGCGGCCGCCTACCGCTACACGGAGGCGCGGCTCTCGACGGTCGCGACCGAGCTGCTCGACGAGATCGACAAGGACACAGTCCACTGGGAGAACAACTTCGACGACCGGCTGAAGGAACCTGCCGTCCTCCCGGCGCGATTCCCGAACCTCCTGGTGAACGGCAGTACGGGGATCGCGGTCGGGATGAGCACCAACGTCCCGCCCCACAACCTCGCGGAGGTGGCCGCGGCGCTGCACATGCTGGTCGCCAACCCCGACTGCACCACCGGCGAGCTGATGGAGAAGCTCCCGGGGCCCGACTTCCCCACCGGCGGTTTCATCGTCGGCACCGAGGGGATTCGGAGCATGTACGAGACCGGCCGGGGCCGGATGACGATGCGGGCGCGGCTGGTCTCCGAGTCGCTGCGGGGCGGCCAGAAGCAGATCGTGGTCACCGAGCTTCCCTACGCGGTTTCCAAGGCGCGGATCATCGCGCAGATCGCGGCCCTTTCCCGCAAGGGTGCGATCCCCGAGGTCTCCGACCTGCGCGACGAATCCGACCGCGAGGGCATCCGCCTGGTGCTGGAGTTGAAGCGGGGCACGAACGTCAAGCGGATCATGGCGCTGCTCTTCAAGAAGACCCCGCTGCAGAGCACCTTCGGGGCGATCCTGCTGGCGCTGGACGGCGGCAAACAGCCGGGCGAGTTCACTCTGAAGGACCTGCTGTCCCGCTACCGGGATCACCGCCTGGAGGTGATCCGCCGGCGTTCGCGCTTCGATCTGGAGAAGGCCGAGGCCGAGCTGCACATCACCCTGGGGCTCCTGCTCGCACTGGCCCACATCGACGAGGTGATCGCGACGATCCGCCGTTCCGCGAACCGGGACGAGGCTTCCGAGCGCCTGCAGTACGGCTTCGGCCTCAGCGCCGGGCAGGCTGACGCGATCCTTCGCATGCGTCTCGCCAAGCTGACCGCACTGGAGGGCGACCAGCTCCGCGGGCGAGAGAAGTCACTGCGGGCCGCCATCAGGGACCTCCGCGCGCTGCTCGGCGACGAGGCTCGCCAGCTCGGGGTCATGCTCGACGAGCTCGACGGCGTGGTCGAGCGCTTCGCGGACAAACGCCGCACGGAGATCCTGCCCGACCGGAACAGGGCCGACTTCGCCTACGTGGAATCCGGCGCGGCCGACGAGGACGTGGTCGTGACGCTCTCCCGCCAGGGATATGCCAAGCGGATTCCGATGCACCTCTACCGGCGGCGGATGACCACGGGGACCCCGCTGGCCGCGATGGACCGCTTCCCCGGGGACTATCTGGAGCGGGTCCTGGTCGCGCGCACGCGCGGCTGGCTGCTCTGCTTCACCGACCGGGGACACGTGCACTTTCTCCGGGTGGAGGACATCCCCGAGGGTGCGCTCGGCTCCCGGGGCAGATCCGTGTGGGCGCTCCTGGGTGCCGACCGCCACGACACCATCGTCGCGATCCGTTCCGTGGACGACCTCACCGACGACCGTTATCTGACTTTCGCCACCCGCCTGGGCCTGGTGAAGCGCACGCGGCTCGGGGAGTTTGCCGGCGCGAAGAGCGGGGGCGTGATCGCCGTCCGCGTGCGGGATGGCGACGCGATCCTGGATGTCGCCCTCACCAGCGGCGACGACGAGATCCTGCTGGTTGCGCGCGGCGGGCGCGGCGTCCGGTTTCCGGAAGAAGAGGTGCCGCTGATGGGCCGCCTTGCCCAGGGGGTGAAGGGGATGGCGCTGAGGGATCGCGACGAGGTGACCGCGCTCGTGGCGGTGAAGCGGGAGGCAGCGGTCCTCGTTGTGACCGAACTCGGCTTCGCGACGCGCTCGCCGCTGTCCGACTTTCCGTTGCGCAAGCGGGGCGGGCTTGGCGTGCTGGCGGCGGCGCTAGACGACGGGACCGGGCGCGTCGCCGGCGCCCTTGAAGCACTCGACGACGACAACGTCATGCTGCTTTCGGCCGGGGGCGGGCTTCTGGGCCTGTCTGTGGACGATGTCGCCCTACGCCGCCGCAACGCGCGTGGCGACCAGGTCGTCTCGCTCGGCCCGGGGGACCGGATCGCCCAGGTGACCCGCATGCACGGCGAGGCCGGGACCGCCGAAGGAGCCAACCAGCTCGACCTCATGGCCCCCGCGCGTACTTCATGAAGTTCCTCGTCCTCGGCGGGGGCACCCAGGGCACCGCCGCCGCCTTCGACCTGCTGAGCGAACCTGCGGTCGCCGAGGTCGTGATCGCGGACCTTGCGAGCGGCTCGCTCCCCTCCTGTATCCGCCCGCACGCCGGCGAGCGGCTGAGGCTGGTCGAGGCCGACGCGTCGGACGAGCCCGCAGTGGCGAATCTGATGGAGGGGATGACGGGCGTACTCTGCGCGCTCCCCTACTACTTCAACCTGCCGATGGCGCGTCTCGCGGTGGAGGCCGGGGTCCATTTCACGGATCTTGGCGGCAATACGGCGATCGTGGAGGGACAGCGGGCCCTGGATGCCGAAGCACGGGAGCGCGGGGTATCCGTCCTTCCGGACACGGGGCTGGCACCCGGGATGGTGAACGTCTTCGCCCAGGCAGGCATCGATGCACTGGACAGCGTCGACGCGGTCCGGCTCCGGGTCGGCGGCCTGCCGCAGCGGCCCAGGCCCCCGCTCAACTACCAGGTCGTCTATTCCCTGGAGGGCATGCTCGACTACTACGTCACCCCCGCGACGATTCTGCGCGGCGGCAGGCCGACCAGCGTGCCCGCCCTCTCGGGGCTGGAGACGGTCGACTTCCCCGAGCCGGTGGGCCGGTTGGAGGCCTTTTTCACGGGCGGGGGAACCTCCACGCTGCCGCGCCGCCACGAGGGCCGGATCGACACCCTGGAATACAAGACGCTGAGGTACCCCGGCCACGCGCACATCATGAAGGCAATCCGGGAGCTGGGGCTACTCAGCGACGAGGACATCGTGTACAATGGTGCGCGCGTAAACCCGCGCCGCTTCTTCATCGAGCGGGTGACGCCGTTGCTGCGCGATGACGGTGGAGGTGACATGGTCGTGGTTCGCGTGGACGTGACGGGCCGGCGAGAGGGCAGGGAGGCCCGCATCCGCTACGAGGTCCTGGACCTGCAGGACGCCGCGACGGGATTCACGGCCATGGCCAGAACCACCGGCTTCTCGCTGTCGCTGACGGCGCTGCTGCAGGCGCGCGGCGAGGTGCGCCCCGGCGTCGGCACACCCGACGAAGTGATGCCGCCGGCCCGGTACATCGCGGAGCTGGCAAGGCGGGGAATCCACACGAAGATGGCGGAGTCGCCCGGCTGACCCGCCGGCCGGTGATTCCCTGAACACGATGAACAGAGACATTCTTCCATGCCATTGTCCTTGATCCACCGACTCCGCGCGGCGGTCGTCGCCACCCTGGCCTGCACGGCGGGGGCCTGCGCCGCACCCGATGACACCAGCAGCAATGGCGCGAGCCCGGACCCGGCGGGCACGCCGCAGCTGGTCCATCCGTCCGAGACGCGCTTCGGCGAGATGAGACAGCTGACCTTCGCGGGCGAGAACGCGGAGGCCTATTGGAGCGACGACGGGTCCCGGCTGATCTTCCAGTCCACCCCGACGCCCGGGGAGGGCTGCGACCAGATCTACACGCTCGACCCCGAGACCGGCGCCACCGAGCTCGTCAGCACCGGCGAAGGTCGCACGACCTGCTCGTACTTCTATCCGGGCGGAGACCGCATCCTCTACTCCTCCACCCACCACTTCGACACGGCCTGCCCCGCCGCGCCAGACTTCTCCCAGGGGTACGTCTGGGCGGTCTATCCCAGCTTCGACATCTTCGCGGCCGACGCGGACGGCTCCAATCTCCGCCAGCTCACCACCTCGGTCGGCTACGATGCCGAAGCCACCTTCTCCCCGACGGGGCATCGGATCATCTTCACCTCCTTGCGCGACGGCGATCTCGACCTGTACTCCATGCTCCCCGACGGCTCCGATGTGCAGCGCGTCACCAGCCGCCTCGGCTATGATGGCGGCGCCTTCTACAGCCCCGACGGCACGAAGATCGTCTGGCGCGCCCACTACCCCGAGACCGGGGAGGAGCGCGAGGACTACCTGTCACTCCTGGACGAGGGGCTGATCCGGCCCTCCGCGCTCGACATCTACGTGGCCGACGCGGACGGGTCCAACCCGCGCCAGCTCACAGACAACGGCGCGGCCAACTTTGCCCCGTACTGGCACCCCTCCGGCGAGAAGATCATCTTCTCGTCGAACATGCACGACCCCCAGGGCCGGGACTTTGAACTCTACCTCATCAACGTGGACGGCTCCGGCCTGGAGCGCGTCACCTGGTCAGAGGGCTTCGACGGCTTCCCCGTCTTCCACCCGGACGGCACGAAGCTGGTCTTCGGGTCGAACCGCAACATGTCGCACGAGGGCAACACGAATCTGTTCCTGGTGGAGTGGTTGGAGGGGAATTGAGGGGCGACGGAACAGTGCGTGTAATGGTTACATGACTAAATGTAATGTCGACATTACATTTCAGCTCGCCGCCGCCACCTCGAGCAGCCTCGTGAGGATCCGGTAGGTCAGTCCCCAGATCACCCGGCCCTCCAGGCGGATGCACGGGAATTGTCGCACCACCCCGCCGTAGGTCCACGGGTAGGTCCCCCGGTTGGCGGGGTCCAGGAGCGCTTCCACGGGGAACCAATGAACCGACGCCACCTCCCGGCTGGCCACTCGCGCCACGGCCTCGGAATCGACCTGGAACACAAAGGGCCAGATCGAGATGGTGGGAATGCGGACGCCCAGTGGCCGCATCGCCTCGATTCGGCCGAGGAGCATGCCGCGAGCGACCAGGTCGACTCCCGTCTCCTCCATGGTCTCGCGGACGGCCGCGCCCACCAGCCCTGCATCCTCCGGATCGAGACGCCCACCCGGGAGCGCCATCTGGCCCGACCACGGATCCCGCCTGGAGCTGGCCCTCCGGATCACCAGCAGGTCGCAGTCGCCGAGCCGCGGATCCGTTGTTTCGGCCCGGCCCGGCGGACGCAGCACACCGGCCACTGCCGCGTTCTTCCGCCCCGCGTCGGGGAATGCCATCTGCGGCTCGCCGAACCGGTCCGCAAGCGTCGCCGGCAGGCGCGACAGGCGCAATTCAGCCGCTCGCCGGCTCCCCGGCGACCCCTCCGCGCCACCGCCGGGCTTCACCGCGCCTCTCGCGGGGTTCCCGCGGGCCTTACCACGGACTCCCCTATACCCCGGCGCGATCCGGTCCCCAGATGTGCTTGTGCAACTGGGTCTGGAAGCGCACGGGAAGCCCGCTGTCGAGAATCCGCGCGGCCAGCTCCTCCAGCCCCCCCATCCCCCACACCGGCGAGATCAGCAGCGCGCCCAGCGTCCCTGCGCGAACCCGTTCATCCAACCGCCGCTCCCTGATCACGCGCTCCGCCCACTCGCAGTCGTCCAGCCCGGCAACCACGAACTTGACCTCGTCCCGGTGCGTCAGGTGGTCCAGATTCGACCAGAGGTTGCGCTGCTCCTCCCCGGAGCCCGGGCACTTCAGGTCCATGATCTTGTGCACACGCGGATCCAGCACGCCGACATCGAGCGCGCCCGACGTCTCGATCAGCACCGTGTAGCCTTCGTCGAGCAGGCGCCGGGCCAGGACCGCGGCCCCCGGCTGGACGAGCGGCTCGCCGCCGGTGATCTCGACGAGGCGGCACTCCTTCCCCTCAACCTCCCGCATGACCTCGTCCAGGGTGAGCCTGGTCCCCCCGTGGAAGGCGTACGCGGTGTCGCACCAGACGCACCGCAGGGGACAGCCGGTGAGCCGCACGAAGGTGCAGGGAAGGCCGGCCCGGGTGGATTCCCCCTGGATGGAATGAAAGATCTCGGTCACGCGGACCGAAGTGACCTCCGCCGCCCCCGCCCGGGAACTCCTCACGCCTGGCCACCTTCCCCGCCACTGCCGCCATCCCCCCCATCCCCACCGCCACCCGCCGCCCTGGCCACCACGGCCTCGTTGAGCAGGCGCTGGACCTCGCGCAGCGTCACGGCGCCGGCCTGCGCCACCACCGCATCCCGGGAAGCCCCCCTCCACAGCAGCGGGCTCTCCACGTGGCCGACGATGCCCAGCCCGGTCTCCGCCCACCTCGGGAAGACCAGGTACCCGGCCACCGGCGCCCTCAGGTCCCCCGAACGTTCGGTCTCGATCGACACGGTGTAGGGCTGCCCGTCACACGCCTCGAAAGCGGGCGGGCGGCTGTGGACCTCCAGATAGCCCCCCAGCGTGCGGTCGTCCTCACCCTCCCCGGGTCCCGCCGGTGCACTCCCGGTCTCAGTCGACTCTCCCGCCTGGCTCACGTGTCTCTCCACCCTCGTCTGCGGACAACTTCGCTCCCGCCGAAAGCTATACCGGCGCGCGGGCCGCGGAACACCTGTGGCGCAAAAGAGCATCGATTCGCCCGCGGGCCTTCCCGGCACGCCCGCGCGCCTTCCAGCACACCCGCGCGCCTTCCCGGCAAACACCTGCGGCCGCTCCCACACAAGTCCGCTACGTCCCAGGCACCGCCCACGTCCGCCCCCCGTCGCTATCTTCAATCACCCCTGTATCCACCATCATGGTCGGCCCCGCGTCTTTCCGGCCCCAGCACCCGCCCCCCCAACCCCCCAACAGCGAGCCCCCCGTGAGAGCGGCGATCTTCCATACCAACGGCGGCCCCGAAGTCCTCACCGTCGACGAGATGCCCACCCCCCGGCCCGGACCCGGCGAGGTGCGGATCCGCGTCGCGGCTTCCTCCATGAACCACCTCGACCTGTGGATGCGGCGCGGACTTCCCTTCGAGATCCCGATGCCGCACATCGGCGGGTCGGACATCGCCGGAACGGTTGACGAACTGGGCCCGGGGGCCTCGTCCGACTGGCAGGGCAAGCGGGTGCTCGCGGACCCGTCGCTCAACTACGGCTGGTACCGGCTGGCGCGGCTCGCCAACACCCGCTCCGATCCCCTCGAGATCATCGGCGAGCACACCCAGGGCGGATTCGCCGAGTACGCGGTGGTGCCGGCCGCCAACCTGATGGAGATACCGGAGGGCGTCAGCGACGCGGTGGCGGCCGCGGGCGCGCTCGTCGGCGTCACGGCGTGGCGCGGGCTGATGGGGCGCGGGGGGCTCAGGCCCGGCGAGCGGGTTCTCGTCACCGGCGCCAGCGGGGGCGTCTCCACGATGGCAATCCAGTATGCGCGCGCGGCCGGGGCCGAGGTGTTCGCGATCACCTCCACGGAGGACAACGTGCGCCGGGTCCGCCAGCTCGGCGCCGACCACGTCTTCGACCGCACCGCGTGCGACTGGCCCAAGGAAGTCTACCGGGCGACGGACAAGCATGGTATCGACCTCTGCCTCGACTCGGTCGGCGAAGCGATCTGGCGCGACCTCGTCCGGGCCCTCGCCGTCGGGGGCCGCCTCGTCACCTTCGGTGCCACCACCGGCGCCACCGGCACGATCGACATCCGCCTCCTCTTCTGGCGCCAGCTGTCGATCCTGGGGTCCACGATGGGAACGCCCGCCGAGTTCCGGCAGGCCATGAGCCTCGTCTTCGCCGGCGCCACGACCCCTCCGATCCACAGCGTCTTGTCCCTGGACGAGGTCCGCCAGGCCCACGAACTCCTCGAAGCGGGCGGCGTGTTCGGCAAGATCGTGGTGCGTCCGTGACCCGGGCGTCGCTTGAGGGGGCGAGCCGCCACCGTCACGCGAACCGTCCCCCGGGAACAGGAGCCGTCCCTTGAGAATCCGCGACGCGCAGGAGCGGGTGGACCGCTGGATCAGCAGGTTCGAGGAGGGCTACTGGCCCCCGCTGGCAATCCTCGCGCGCCTGATGGAGGAGGTGGGCGAGCTGTCGCGCGAGGTCAACCACCGCTTCGGTTCGAAGCCCAAGCGGGGCGACGAAGCCCCCGCCGAGCTGGAACTCGAGATCGCCGACATACTCTTCGTGCTGATCTCGCTGGCCAACCAGCAGGGGATCGACCTCGAGGCCGCCTTCGATCGCGCGATGGACAAATACGAAGAGCGCGATGCGGGACGCTGGACACCACGGACCACGCCGGCTGGCAGCGAGCAGTGACGCCGGCGAAGCTGGCCGGGCCTGGTCGACCGCGGCGCACCCCCCTTCGTCGCGCCCTGCCAGCCCGGCGCCTCGCCGCTCCCGGTGCTCGCGGGGCTTTATCCACGGACTGCTAACGCTCCACCCCATTCGCCTGTCATCCTCAATATGGAGCGTAGCGATACCGACGGGGTGCTGGTCGCCCGGGTTCGCCGCGGCGACAGCCGTGCCTTCGACCAGCTGGTCCGGCGGCACCTGCGAACGGCCCACGCTGTGGCGAGGTCGAAGCTGGACAACCCCGCCGACGCGGACGACGTGGTACAGGATGCATTCATCAAGGCGCTGCAGCGGATCGACAACTGCCGCAACCCGGAGGGGTTCCGGGGCTGGCTGCTCGTCATCGTCCGCAACACCGCCCACAACTACAGGGAACGTGAAAGGCTCAGAACGGCGGCGCCGCTCGAGAAGGCGGCCTCGGCGGCTTCAGGGGACGACCCCCTGGCCGATGTCGCGAACGCGGAACTGCGCTGCCGCCTGAGCGAAGCAATGGAGAACCTCACGGAATTGCAGAGAAAGGTGCTCGTCCTCTATGACCTCGAAGGCTGGAAGCACGGCGAAATCGCCCGCGAACTCGGGATTTCCGCGGGGTCTTCGCGAGTGCACCTTCATGTCGCCCGCAGGTCGATGCGGCGACTTCTTGGCGGCCGACTCGCGCTGGAGAATGTGTGACAGATGAAGAGACCCCAATCTTCAGGTACGGATGCCGACCCGAAAGTCTTCAATCTCGATCCCGAGGTGCATCCGTCCCGCTGGGAAGCGCTCGTGGCCGGGATCATGGAGCGCGCCGGGCCGATTCTGGAAGCGCGCCGGCAGCGGACCCTGGCGGGAACGCTGTCGGGGTGGCGGCGGCCCGTGCTGGCCAGTGCGGCGGGACTCGCGGCGGCCGCGGTCGCGGTGCTGATCCTGCTGCCCGGTGAGGACAGCGCTCGGGTGGAGGTCTCGCTGGCTGAGGTGGTGATGCCCTGGTCCGTGGCGGCCTGGATCGACGGCGGTGACGCCCCCACGGCCATCGACCTGGTTGACGCCGTCGAGGAGTACGTTCCATGAGCCGCCGGTTCGCCGCGATCGCCCTGCTTTCCGCCGTGTTCCTGGCCGGTGTGGCCGCGTCCCTGGGCACACTGCGCATCGTCGAACACCGGGCTGATTCCGAACGGCCGGCCGTCTTCCGTCCGGACACCCGGGACCGGCGTCCGCCCCGCGCATCGGAAGAGCGCCCGCAGGGGAGGGACGATTCAAGGCGCTGGACGGACTTGACGCGTCTGCTCGTATCCGAGCGGCTGGTCAGGGCACTTGATCTGACGGAAGAACAGGTGAGCGGGATCAACCTTGCGCTCGACAGAAACCAGGAGGACGCGCAAGCCTTCTGGGCCGATGTTCTGCCGGTGCTCCAGGCCCAGCGCGACTCGCTGGAAGCCGAGATCGGCCGCATCCTCACCCCTGAGCAGCAGGAGAGGTTCTCGAGGATTCTCAGCATGGACCGGGACCGTGTCCTGCGGAGCCGGGATTCGCGCCGGTCCCGGGATTCCGGACCGCGGTAGCCGGTCAGAGCGCAACCCGCACGGCTTGCCTTCAGACGGTTTCAAGCCATCTTTGTGACCGTCATGAAGCGTATTCTCGTCACCGGTGCCGCCGGCCAGATCGGGACCGAACTCACCGCAAGCCTTGTCGCCCGCTATGGGCCCGGCAGAGTCCTCGCAACCGACATCCGCGACCCCGCCCTGTGGGGGTCGCACTGCGCGGCCGAGCAGCTGGACTGCCTCGACATCGACGCGCTGCGGAACACGGTCGCCCGCTTCGGCGCCACCGCGATCCACCACCTTGCCGCGATCCTCTCGGCGACGGCGGAGGCCGACCCGGTGCGCGCGTACCGCATCAACATGAACGGGCTGGTGAACGTCCTGGAGGTCGCGGCGGAGACCGGGTGCCGCGTCTTCGTGCCGAGTTCGATCGCGGCGTTCGGGCCGGGGACTCCCCGCGACCCGGCGCCCCAATCCGCCCTGCAGCGCCCCACGACGATGTACGGCGTGACCAAGGTGGCCGGCGAACTTCTCTGCGACTACTTCCACAGCCGCTTCGGCGTCGACGCGCGCGGCCTGCGCTTCCCCGGGCTCATCTCCTACGCGGCGCCTCCCGGCGGCGGCACCACCGACTACGCGATCGAGATCTTCCACGCGGCGCAGCGCGAGGGCCGCTACACCTGCTTTCTGCGCGCCGACACCCGGATGGACATGATGTACATGCCGGACGCGATCCGCGCCGTGATCGGGCTGATGGAAGCGTCGCCGGACGGGTTGACGCACCGCAACGCCTTCAACGTCACCGCGATGCAGTTCACCCCGGCCGAGCTGGCGGCGGAGATCCGGTCCCACCTCCCCGGCTTCCGGATCGGCTACGATCCCGATCCGCTGCGCCAGTCCATCGCCGATTCCTGGCCCTCCCGGCTCGACGACTCCGAGGCGCGCGAGCAGTGGGGCTGGCGCCACGAATACGAGCTTCCCGACATGGTGACGGACATGTTTCGGGGGCTGAACGAAAAACTCGCCCGTGAAGGGGCGCTCGCCGCCGGGAGATAGACGAACGATGCCGATGGACCGACTGACCGCCGTGGTCGAAGGGCTGGTCGCCGGACTCGAGGAGCAAGGCACCGCCAAGGGCGCCGAAGTGGTGGTGCGCGAGGTGATCCCGGCGGGGGGCGGGCACGGGCCGCGCTTCCTGCTGGAGGGCCAGGGGGACAAGCCCTTCATCCGCATGAACGCGAATTCCTACCTGGGGCTGAGCCTGCACCGGGAGGTGATCGAGGCGGAGGAGGTCACGGCCCGGACGATGGGGGCGGGTCCCGGTGCGGTGCGCTTCATCGCGGGCACGCACATCCAGCACGTCGCTCTCGAGGGGGCGCTGGCCGGCTTCCACGGCCGCGAGGAGGGGATGATCTTTTCCTCCGCATACGCGGCCGTGGTAAGCGCGCTCGTGTCGCTGACCGACAAGACGACCTTCGTGCTCTCGGACGAGCTCAACCACAACTGCATCATCAACGCGATCCGCATGTCGCGGCCGGCGGGCAAGGGGATCTACCCGCACCTCGACATGGCCGCCCTCGACCGCCAGCTGGAGGGCGCGAAGGGGAAGGCGCGGCGGGTGCTGGTGGTCACCGACGGCATCTTCTCGATGCGGGGCGACCACGCTCCCGTCGACGAGATCATGGAGATCGCGCAGCGCCACGACCCCGACTACCCGGAGAACGTGGTGGTGGTGGTGGACGATTCGCACGGGGTCGGGGCCTTTGGCGCAACGGGCAAGGGGACCGAGGAATACACGAACAGCGCCCCCTGCGACATCCTGGTGGGAACGCTGGGCAAGGCCTTCGGCGTCAACGGCGGCTACGTGGTCTCAAGCGGCCCGGTGGTCCGCTTCCTGCGCGAATCGTCGCCGCTGTACATCTACTCGAACCCGATCACGGCAGGCGAGGCCGCGGCGGCGATGAAGTCTCTGGAGATCCTCACCGGCCCCGAGGGTGCGCGCCGCCTCAGCCACCTGCGCTCACTGACCAGGCGATTCGAGCGGGGGCTCGTCGAGCGCGGCTTCGAGATCATCCCTGGCGACCATCCCATCGTCCCGATCATGGTGCGCAGCACCACCGAGACCCGGCGCCTCGTCGCGGCCCTCTTCGATGCCGGAGTGCTGGCCACCGGCCTCGCCTACCCGGTCGTGCCGCGCGGCGACGAGTCGATCCGCTTCCAGATCAACGCCGACCACACCGAGGCGGGCATCGACCAGGTCCTCGCGGTCCTGTCGGCGGCGCGGGCGCAGAAGTAGCGCGGTTCGGTTCCCCTCCCCGGAGCTGCACTGACCGGGCGCCTGGCACCTTTCCCACCGCGCTCAGAATCTCAGCTGCTTCTGCAACCCGAACGTCGCGCGAGCCCGCCGAAAGAAGTCGCCGCTGATGTTCGTCTCGGCTCTCGTCCATTCCGCGCCGACGACTATCGACATGTCCTCGGCCAGGAAGAGGCGCTCGACCTGGCCATGGAAGACGGCCGCGTTGTTGAACTCCTCTCCGGGCACCAGGAACTCCTGGGGATTGACGTAGCTCTTGCCGGACCACAGCGCCCTGAAGGAAACCAGGTAGCTTCCAACCACCTTGGCGGCCCTCGCCTCGATTCTGGCCGCGTTGTATTCCACCCGACTGGAACTGGAGCGATTGAAGGTGCCGCTGGCGTTTACACTGACCTCAAGGCCACTGGAGCGGCGACGATCCAACAGCCATTCCCCCCCAAGACGAAGCGCGTGATCGCCGCGGGCCTGACTTGGATAGTCATGGTACAGGTAGGCCGCAAACAACCGCACGTGGTCGTCCCCGTCCCCGGGAGGGCTCTGGAAACGTCTCCTGGCACCAGCCTGCACTTCGAAAGACCGGCGGTCCAGGAAATCCAGAGTCGGAAGGACACTCGGCCCGGCGTAGTCCCTTTCGTCGAACCCGACACGCGCATCGACTTCGAGTTTCTCTCGCAACGGCCTGGAAAACGCGGCATCCACGAGATAGGACCGGTAGCCCGGCGCAAGGTACAGCGGCATCGGCGTGAGGTCTGCCACGCCACGCACGTCCAGCGTGGCACCAATTGTCAGCAGGCCGGTCCAAACGAACTCCCTGTAGTCGGTGCGCAATCTGAAGCGGTGTTCCCTCGGCGCGTAGTTCCGTTGCTGGAACCCCCAGGCTACGAATTGCCGCAATCCCCCTTCACCGCTCAAGAACAGTCCGCGGCCGGTGGAATCGGCGAAGTTCATGATCCCCGCGAAGCCCCACTCGCTTGCCGCCGCGACGACACTCTCGGCCGAATCGATGTGCGGCACCGTCACCAGGGAAACATTCCCGCGGTAGCGCTCCCAAGCCGCCCCCGCGGTGAGAGAGCCCTGGAACTGGGCTTCCAGTCTCGCGCTCCCGCCTCCGATCGCGAGCAGGGCCAGCGCAGGGAAGAGACCGGTCCATTTCATGGGGTGCCTCCCCTGCGGCCCCGGAGCTCCTCGGCCCGTTGCAGGGCCAGTCTCTGCCGGTCGATTACCGTTTGGCGCAGTATCTCCAAATCCTCGATCTGCTGGGCCAGCGTCGGTCCCGGGTCACCAACTCCGCCACCGCCTGATGCCGCACCCCCCTGTCCGACGGGTGGGAGTCGGCCTCCAAAGATATCAAGGTTGTTTCGACGTATGGCCTCCTCGATCTGAAGCTGCCTCGTCAGCTCATCGATCTGCTCGTTGAGCCTGGACAACCAAAGTGTCTCGAGCAATTCCGCATAGTCCTCGTATGCCGTGGCCTTCCTCTCGAGATCGGCACGGGTGTCCTCCGGGAGCCCCCGGATGTTCAGCATCTCCGGCAACTCAAGGAGTTCCGGCGCACCCATCTCCTCGACCACTTCGTCACGCAGGCGGTCAACTTCCAGGAACTCCTCCAGCAGTTCATCCTCTGGATCCTGGCCTGTTTCCTCCCACTGTTCGAGCAGGCTGAGCTGGTGTTCGTCGATCCTCTGCTTCAGGACTTCCCCCGCTGAATCCCATTCTTCCTTGAGCTGGCGGAGTTGCCCTCGTGTCCTCTGTTTGAGGCCGGCACGCTCATAAAGCTGGGCCTGCAAGCGGTCGGAGAGTTCATCGTCCCCAGCCCCCTGTGCCCTTTCGAACTCCTCAATCAGACTGTCGACCGCCAACTCGAGTCGATTCCACGCCGCGAATGCCTCCTGGTGCCTGTCCCGCGCGTTGTCGTATACCTCCTGTGCTTCGTCTACTGCCTGGCGGGTCCCCTGGCCGCACAGCGTATCCGGCGGCAGCACAAATGTCGTCAGGAGGACACATGCGGCAGCGTGGCCAGCCAGCAGGACCGATCGGCGCAATGCGGCGGGGATCCCTTCCACGGGCTAGATCCCGTGCTTGTCGATCTTGTATTGGAGCGTCGCCTTCTTGAGCTGCAGCAGTCGGGCGGCTTCGGCCTTCACCCCACCGGCCCTCTCCAGCGCCTGCCTGATCAGTCGGGCCTCGAAATCCTCGACGGCACGCGTGAGATCCAGCTGATCGCCCATTGGGCCCGCCAACGCCCGTCCGTCCTCCCCCGTGCCGAGGTTCGCCAGGAAAGGGAGGTCGTCTCCTGCCAGCGTCTCCCCTTCCGCGAGTACCAGGGCCCGTTCGATCACATTCTCCAGCTCACGCACGTTGCCCGGCCAGTCGTAGTCGACAAGGCGACTCATGGCTTCGCTGTCGATCGACGTGACCTGGGAGCGGGTGCGCGCCTGCAACTTTTCGATGAAGTGGTTGGCAAGGAGTGGAATGTCGTCCTTGCGCTCCTTCAATGGGGGTACGAAAACCGGAAAGACGTGCAGCCTGTAGTACAGGTCCTCCCGAAAGCCGTTGCCGGCCAGGAGTTGTTCGGCGGGGGTGTTCGTTGCCGCGACGATCCGCACGTCCACCGAAATGGTCTCTTCTCCACCCACACGCTCCAGTTCACGCTCCTGCAGCACGCGCAGCAACCGCACTTGGGTGCCGTGCGAGATCGTCGAGATCTCGTCCAGAAAGAGCGTTCCGCCGTCGGCGAGTTCGAAGCGGCCCCGCCGTCGCTTTCTCGCGTCGGTGAACGCCCCGGCCTCGTGGCCGAAGAGTTCCGAGTCGAGGAGTCCTTCGGGCATCGCGCCGCAGTTCACCCGTATGAACGGCCCGCTGTGGCGTCGGGAACGCGCGTGGATTGCGCGCGCGACCAGTTCCTTGCCGGTTCCCGAATCACCGTAGATCATTGCCGTGGAGTCGGAGCGCGCTACCCTCGCAACCAACCGCTTGACCTGCTTGATGCCGTCCGACTCGCCCACCATCTCTCCGTAGGGCACAGGCGGCTCGTCACCCGTCTGGCTGCGGAGGTAGGTGTTCTTGACCCTCAGGGCGAGGTTCTCCTGCTCCAGCTCCAGCCGCGCCCGGCGTTCACGCAGGATCCGGTCCACCTTGATTGCGAATTCCTCCGACGAGAAGGGCTTGGTGATGAAGTCGCAGGCCCCGAGCTTCATTGCCTGGACAGCCTTCTCCACCGTGCCGTACCCGGTAATCACGAGGACTTCCGTGTCCGGCGAGGCGCCCTTGACCTCTTCCAGCACCTTCATTCCGTCGACCCTCGCCATCTTCAGGTCCGTGATGACCAGGTCCGCCCCTTCGTCCTCCAGCAGCCGAAGGCCCTGATCGCCGCCCTCGGCGGAGCGCGTGCTGTGGCCCCGCCGGCGCATCAGGAGCTCGAGCCCCTCGCGCATCGTATCGTTGTCGTCGATGATGAGGATCTGACCGGGAGCGTTCATTGAGTCGAGTCCTTCGATGTCGCCGGGGGGGACACTCCACCTGAGGGCAGACTTTCCGGGCTGTTGAAGTATAGGTGGAATTCCGCACCCTCCCCACCTTCCCCGTTGCGTTCGCCCGAAGGCTCTGCGAGCGCCACCCGGCCCCCGTTCGCCTCTGCAAGTTGCCTGACGATCGCCAGGCCAAGCCCCGCGCCCTGTGCCTTGTCGCCCACGAAGGGCTCGAAGATCCGGTCGCGAAGATCCAGAGCCACGCCGGGGCCGTTGTCGCGCACCGAAATCCGGATCTCCCCGCGCACCGTTCGGCCCTCCACCCAGATTCGCTCCCCCGCCTGCGAAGCGTTGCGAATCAGGTTCAGCACCGCCCGCTTCACCTGCAGGGGATCCGCGATCGCCAAAAGCGGCTGTTCCGGGAAGTCCACATCCAGACTCCCGCCGTTCCTGCTGAATTCCACTTCGACGAGGCTGACCGCCTCCTCAACCGGAATCCGTATGTCGTGCAGTTGGGGTTCCGACCGCTCCGGACGTGCGAAACCCAGGAATTCGTCGATGATCCCGTTCAGGCCGACAACCTCTTTTCGCACCCTGTCGAGGATCCTGCGACGCTCGTCCGCGTCGTCCGTGTCCTGGGCCGCAGCCGCGAAGAGCTCGAGTCCTCCCAGTGGATTGCGGATCTCATGCGCCACTTGTGACAGCATGCGCCGCAACTGCTCATCGCGGCGCTGGATTCCCGTCCTCATCCGCTCCATCGCCCGCGCCAGCCGTCCCAGCTCGTCCTCGCCATCAAGCTCCACCGGCCGGTCCATCCACCCGCGCTGGATGCGCAGGGCCGCCCGGCTCAGGGTCTCGAGGCGGGCGACGATCCCTCCGGCGAGACGCCATCCGAGCAGTGCGGCGAGAGCGGCCGCGATGCCTGACCACGCCACGATCCGCTGGCGAAGCTCGTCCAGCGGTTCCAGGTAGTCCGCGGGAATCTGGACTGCCAGGAATACATCACTGGTGTTGCGCAGCTGTACGATTCCCCACTTGACGTAGACACCCTGCTCCGAGGGGAAGACATCGGTGGTCGCCTGACGCGCTGTCGATGCCGATTCGACCGCCGAAAGGTAAATGCGGGCCCAGTCGAGTTCGTCCCCGATCGAAACCAGACCGGTGGTATCCGTGCTGACCAGTACCGTCGCTACGGAATCACCCTGACTCCACCGGAAGATGTCGGCCTTCTCTACAAGGGGGGTGTCCTCGAAGTCCTTGAGGATCTTCTGGTAGTCGTCATAGTTTTCCGATGTCGCCCCCGGCTGGAGAAAGATCAGGGCCTCGCGGACCCCGTCGAACTGTCCCGCTGCGACGGCTGCCACTTCCAGCAACCCCTCGTCCATCTGTTCTTCGAGGCTCTGGTCCGCCGCCCTCCACGTCAGCCACCCTCCCAGCGCGGTGATCAGCACCGCAAAGACAACCAGGAGCAGCGTAAAGCGGTTCCGGAGGCTCAACTTCCGGCTCCCGGCTTCAGTTCCCGCACGGAACCGCCTCGGTGGGCAGCCTTGCGAACGTGATCGGTTCCGGCGCCCTCGGGACGACGACGATGTGGATGGGCCGCACCGTACGCCGCGCCGGTGCGCAGAAATTGCCCGGTGTGCGTTCCACCCACTCGACCCGGGTACCGTCGTCAATCGCCAGCACGCGCCGGATCTCTACCGAGTCGCCGACTTCCTGGCGCTCGCCCACGGCCGCCACCACCACCATCTCCCGGGTCCAATCGACCTCGGGCAGCGGAACCTGCCTGCTGCCGACGTGCGAGCCCCACCAGTCTTCGAAATCCTCCGGGGCCTCATGCGCACCGGCGCCATCCGCGGAGCGGAAGAACCTCGGGCCCGTGAGCCCCGAGCCCGTCGCTGTGCCGCGGTCCAGCGTTGCAAACGGGAGGCTCCCCGTGTACAGAGACACGAAATCCGAGCCCACCGTGCTGTTGCGCACGAAGATGGCCGCCTGAATCACCCGGCTGGCCGCGACATCGGGCCCTGACCCGCGCGTCGTCAGGTTCGCCAAGCTGCCCTCCGCGCAGCGCGTCCATTCCCGGTCCTCCCTGTCCGGCTCGTCGTACATCCGAACGGTCACCCGGCTCATCCCGGACCGGCACTCCGGATTCTGGATCTCGTCGAGCGCCGGGAAACCGATCAGCTTGAACCCCTCGTCGTCATTCAGCTTCTGGATGAGCGACGCGTACAGCGAGGCGTATTCGAACGGGAGCCCCGGGGCACGCTCGACGTGCTCCTCGCCCACGGTACCGCGGTAGCCGATCTCCTCAAAGACCCTCCAGGTACCGTCCGACCGCCAGGTGAGCACCTGCTGCAGCGATCCGGCGCCAAGGTAGAGCGGGCTCTCGACGGTGACCCGGATCTCCCCCGTCTGCCCGAAACGAAGAGGTCCGTTGGGAGGCACAACGTCGCAGGCTGCGGCAATCACGACCATGACGGCCGCGAAACACCAGCGGGCGCTACCTCCCCGGTACCGTCTCAAGTATCTTGGCATGCACATGTCCTCTCTGTCCCGTCTCCGCCAGCTCCTCCGCGACCGCAGCGTCAAGTCGGGTGACTTTACACTCGCGAGCGGCCGCCGTTCACGCTACTACATCGACGCGCGTCTCACGACGATGAGTGGCGAGGGGCAGGTGCTGGTCGGCGAAGTTTGTTGGCAGGTGATCGCGGAAGCCGGCTGGGAGGCGGACTTCGTGGGCGGGATGACGCTGGGCGCCGATCCGGTCGCATACGCGATCGCGAACCACGCCACGAGGCTGGGCCGGCACCTCGACGCATTCACCGTGCGCAAGCAGCCCAAGGGGCACGGCACGGGAAGACGGATCGAGGGCGGGCTGCCCGCAGGGGCGCGTGTGGTCGTGGTGGACGACACCGTGACTTCGGGCGGGAGTCTCCTCGCCGCCGTGAACGCGGTGGCCGGCCACGGGGCGGTGGTCGCTGGCGTGCTCTCCCTGGTGGACCGGGAAGAAGGCGGCAGCGAGCGAATCGCCGAGGCCGGCTACGATTACCGCGCCGTCTTCAGCGGCAGTGATCTGCGCTGAGCAGGCCGGCCGCCACACGGCCGGCGCTCCGACCCTCCCGGCAACCGGGCAGGTCAGTCCACCAGACGCAGGGGCATGATCAGACACAGGTATTCCAGGTCGCCGTCGGTGGGCTCGATGGTGGTCGCCCGCTCCGCGGTCTTGAAACTGAATTTGACCTCCTGGGTCGGCATCTTGCCCAGCACCTCCAGGAGGTAGTTGGCGTTGAAGCCGATCTCGATGCCGTCTCCCTGGTAGTCCAGCTCGACCTCGTCGTGGGCCTCGCCCAGATCCGGGGTCATCGCATCCAGATGCACGCGGTCGTTCTCGAACGCGAGCTTGACCCGCCGCGTCGACGCGCTCGCAACCACCGCAATCCGCCGCACGGCGGCCTCCATCGCGGTCCGGCTCACCCGCGCCGACTTGTCGTTGTCCTTCGGGATCACCTGCTCGTAGTTGGGGTACTTCCCGTCGATCAGGCGCGTGTAGACTTCCTTCGATTCCGAGCAGAATCCAAGGTGATTCCCGCCGCGCGCCACGGTGAGCTCCCCGTCGCCGTCGAAGAGCCGCGCCACCTGGGCGAGGGCCGCGGGCGGCACGATCAGATCCGCCCTTCGGCCCCCGGTCGACTCCACCTTAACCGCCGTCCGGGCCAGGCGGTGGCCGTTCGTAGCCACCATGCTCATCCGCCCGTCATCCAGCTCCCACAGAACCCCGTTGAGGATCGGCCGGCTCTCCTCCTGCGAGACCGCGAACGAGGTGGTGTTGATCAGCGTGATGAGCGACTTTTCCGGGACCTTCCATCCCTCCTCGAACTCGATCGCCGGCAGGTTGGGGAACTCCTCGCTGGGAAGGCCGTTGAGCTTGATGCGGCTGTACCCACAGTCGATCTCGACCTGGTGGCCGCGGATGTGGAGGTCGACCGGTTCGTCCGGGAGCTCCCGGGTGAGTTCCTGCAGCTTCCTTCCCGGAATGGTGATCGAGCCGCCCTCGACGATCTGCGCCGGCACCTTGATCCGGATCCATACGTCCAGGTCGGTACCGCTGATCCACAGGGCGTCCTCTTCGGTCTCCAGGAGCACGTTGGAGAGGACGGGCAGGGTGGTCCGGGTGGGAATGCTGGCCGAAACCGCTCCCAGGCCGCTGTGAAGATTCTGGCGTGTGATTGTGAGTTTCATAGTGGCTCTGCCGGAGGGAAACCCGGCGACGGGGGAATTCCACGGACCCCGGGGGTCCCCTTAAGAATTAGTAACAGGTAAAGAGAAGATCGTCATCATAGTGTCTGTGGAAAGGTGGAATCAGTCTTACCGCGGGGGCTGGAAGGGCAGCAGAAAGCAGCGGAAACCCGGATTCCACGCGATGGGGAAAACGCGTGGAACGAGGCCAGGGCATCGACACCACGGCCGCATCCGTGGAAAACAGATGGTTTTCTGGACGTTATCCACGCCGTTTTCCACAGGGGCAGGGGCTCTGCCCGCCGCCGGGCGGCATCAGGCTCGGCTCTCCAGGCGCCGCCGCAGCTTCCGTACTCTCCTCCGAAAGGCGTCATCGCCGGAAAGCCGGGTGTCGATCTTGTGGATGGAATGGTGCACGGTCGAATGGTCACGGCCCCCGAACTCCCGTCCGATTCGCGCCAGGGGCAGGTCGAGGAGGGTGCGCATGAGGTACATCGCCACCTGCCTGGGGACGAGGATCTCGCGAGACCGGCGGACGGACGCGAGGGAATCGCTGCGCACTCCCCACTCCTCGGCGACGACTTCCCGGATGCGCTCGGGGTCGAGCGGGTGGTACGCCGGATCGGCATCGCCGAGCAGCGCCTGACGCGCGAGTTCCACCGTGACCTCGCGCCGGGTCAGCGACGAGAACGCGAGCAGCTTGATGATCGCCCCCTCGAGTTCACGCACCGACGACCTGCACACCCGCGCAATCAGGTCCAGAACCTCGGGGTCGAGCTCGACGTTGTCCTCGTCGGCCTTCTTGCGGAGAATCGCCAGGCGCGTCTCGTAGTCGGGCGGATGCACCGCAGCCACGAGTCCCCACTCGAAGCGCGACACCAGCCGCTCTTCGAGCCCTTCGAGCTCCTTCGGGTGCCGGTCGCTCGTGAGCACGATCTGCCTGCCGCCGTTGTGCAGCACGTTGAAGGTATGGAAGAACTCTTCCTGCGTGTGCTCCTTCCTGCGGAGGAACTGCACGTCATCCACCAGAAGCAGGTCGTAGGAGCGGTAGCGCGACCGGAAGGCGGCTGTGTTGTTGCCGTAGATCGCAGCCACCATCTCGTTGACGAACTGCTCGGCGGGGATGTAACAGATCCGCACGGTGTCGCCGGTTCTGAGGATGTGGTGGGCGATGGCGTGCATCAGGTGGGTCTTGCCGAGGCCGGTGGCTCCGTAGAGGAAGAGCGGATTGTAGCCCCGGGCCGGGCGCTCGGCGACGGACTGGCTGGCCGCCTGCGCCAGCTGGTTGTTCTGGCCCACGATGAACCGGTCGAAGGTGTAGCGGCTGTTGAGCCCGGGCACCGCGTGCGGGGGGGCTGCAGGAGGGGGCGAAGGGCCAGTGTCGACCAGGGGAGTGACCGTGATCTCCGGCGCGACACGCTCCGGCGACGCTTCCGACGAAGAAACGCGCAACTGAACCGGCCTGCCGAGGATTCTGCCACCGATCTCCTCGAGCATCTGCCCGAACTTGTCTTCGAGCCACTCCGCATGAAAACGGCTCGGGGCGAGGATGTGCAGGATCCCCCCGTCCAGGGCAGTGGCCCGCGCGCTCGACACCCAGGTCGCGTAGCTCTGCTCCGGCAGACCGCTCCTGGCCTGCTCGAGAATCCGCTCCCAAAGTTCGTTCGCGCGCTCTGCCATGCCTTCCCGGGTTCGTCAACAGGGGCGCCCAACGTACCCGGCGGACCACCGTCTGTCAATCACGCCCACGACGCGGTTGACCACCCCCGCTCCGTGCCGGTACCTTCAATGGCTGGCCGATTCGCACCGGTCGGCGCAGAACGTCGCGAACGCATGGACGGCACCCGCTCAGCCGCCATCCCGAGAAGGCATTGGAAGAATGAAACCCACCTACAGGCCGAGGAACCGCAAGCGCCTCAACAAGCACGGCTTTCGGGCGCGCATGAAGACCCGGGCCGGTCGCGCGACCCTCAACCGGCGGCGCCGGCGCGGCAGGCGGTCGCTGGCCGTGCGCATCGGGTCCAAGAACGCCCGGTAGGCGACGCCGGTGCTGGTGATGGAAGGCCGCTCCGGTCCCGGGGGCGAGCGCCTCCCTCGGGCGGCCCGCATCCGTCTGGCCCGCGACATCCGGACGGTCCTGAAGCGGGGCAGGCGCGTGAGGACGGCCTCCCTTGACATCCATGTCCTGGAAGGGGCCGGCCAGCGGCCGCGGGTCGGCTGGATCGTGCCGAAGCTGGGCCAGGGGATCGTGGCGCGGAATCGTCTGAAGCGCCGCCTTCGCGAGATCGCCCGCAGGCGGGTGCTCGGAGAGCTGTGGCGGGCGGGCCGCGGCTGTGACGTTCTGATCCGTGCGAGAAGGAAAGCCTACAGTGCATCGTATGCGGTTCTCGAGGCGGAAACGACGGGCGGATTGGAGGCGCTATGCTCTCGAAACTGATGCTGGGTACGATCCGGTTCTATCAGGAATACGTCTCGGGGCTGCTGCCGATGTCGTGCCGGTACCACCCGAGCTGCTCGCAGTACGCCCGGGTGGCGGTACGGACCCACGGCCCGGTGCGCGGCGTCTGGCTCGGGGTGAGGCGCCTGGCGCGCTGCCACCCGTGGGGCGGCTACGGCATCGACCTGGTCCCGGGCGCGCCCGAGGGTGGTGACCCCCTGGGTGCAGGGGCGCGGGGTGGCCGGACCAGGGGCGGAGGCAAGGGATGAAGCCGGAGGCCCGCTTCGCGTTGGCGCTGTTGCTGATGGTCGGCGTCTTCATCGTCACCGGCCTGCTCTTCCCGCCCGTTCCCCGGGACCCGGTGCCCGGAGAGGAAGTGGGCGGCCCCGCGACGCCGGAGCGCCAGATCGACGAGCCGGATGAGACGCCCGTGGTGTTGCCGGACGAGTCGCCGGATCTCGCGGCACCACGCACGGGGGACGAGTTCGGCACGGACGAACCCGAGCGAATCATAACCGTCGAGACCCCGCTCTACAGAATCGAGTTCTCCAACTACGGGGCAGCCGTCCGCTCGGTCCGCCTGTCGGGCTACCAGTCCTTCACCCGCGAAGGACCGGTGGAACTGGTGCCGGAAGGGTCCGAACTCCTGGCGGGGGTGTGGCAGTTTCAGAGCAGCGGCAATCCGGCGGACCTGACCCGCTTCCCGCACACCGTCACGCCGGCCGGCGGAATCCGGATCGGCGAGGGCGCGGGCCCGCAGACGCTTGCCTTCCGTTTCGACCACCCGAACGGCGGCTTCTTCAGCGAAATCCGCTACACCTTCAGCGCGGACTCCTACATCATCGCGGTGGACGGCGAGCTGCCGGGGATCGACCGGGCCGCGCTCTTCGTCGGCATGGGTGCGGGCCTCGCGGTCAACGAACTGAAGGTGGAGGACGACCTCAGGCTGATGGCCGTCGCGGGGAACCCGGTCGACGGGGGGATAAGGTCCATTCCAATGGAGCGGATCCGGGAGCCCGAGTCGATCGGTGGTCCGCTCCGGTGGGCCGCGGTCAAGAGCAAGTTCTTCGTGGGCGCGATTCTTCCGGACGGGCGTCCGGGCGGGGCGGAGATCCTCTCGGGCATCTGGGCCGACCCCGCCAACCTTGCGGACCGGGCGGCCGTACGGGTCGGCATTCCGGTGGACGCTGCGGGAAGCTATTCCTACCGGACCTATCTGGGCCCGATCGAGCGCAACCGTCTGCTGGCGATCGGTGACGACCTTGAAGAGGTCAACCCGTACGGGTGGCCGTTCCTGCGTCCCATCCTGCGCCCACTCGTGGTCGGCGTGCTCTGGGTGCTCGAAGGGCTGCACGAGGGCCTCAGCCTGGGCTACGGCTGGGTGCTCATAGTGATCGGGGTCCTGATGCGGGTCGTCCTCTGGCCGCTCAACCGCAAGGTGATGCGGTCACAGGTCAAGACCATGGCGATTCAGCCGCTGGCGCTGGACATCAGGGAGAGGTACAAGAGCGACCCGCAGCGGATGCAGCAGGAGACCATCAAGCTGTACAAGGAGCACGGGGTCAACCCGTTGGCCGGGTGCGTGCCAATGCTGATCCCGATGCCCGTGTTCTTCGCGCTCTTCTTCGTCTTCCAGAACACGATCGCCTTGAGGGGCGTGCCGTTCTGGTGGTTGCCGGACCTCTCGGCCCCGGATCCGCTCTACATCCTGCCGCTGTTCTTCGGCCTCTCCATGTTCCTGACCATGAAGTTGACGCAGGTGGCCGCGCCGAATCCGCAGATGAAGATGATGATGTACCTGATGCCGATCATGTTGACAGTGATGTTCCTGTGGTGGGGCCTGCCGTCGGGGCTGCTCCTGTACTACTCCGCCACGAACGTGGCCACGATCCCGCAGCAGATGCTCATCACCAACGAGCGGAAGAAGCTGCAGGCCGCGAACCCGGTGAAG
This sequence comes from Gemmatimonadota bacterium, assembly GCA_022826005.1. Lineage (GTDB taxonomy): Bacteria > Gemmatimonadota > Gemmatimonadetes > Longimicrobiales > Gaopeijiaceae > Bin94. The sequence continues at coordinate 77,673 of JAJDVT010000104.1, forward strand.
CACCCCGCCTGAATGGCAGTGGCCCGGCAATGGATGGGCACCGCTCGCTGGTTGACACGATCGTCGCCCAGGCCACGCCGCCGGGGCTGGGCGCCGTTGCGCTGATCAGGTTGTCGGGGCCGGGGGCCGCGGGAATCGCCGGCGCGCTCATGGGTTGCGGGGGCGACGCAATGGCTGGATGGGCGCCCCGGCAGGGCCATCTTCGATGTCTGCACGACCCCCGTTCCGGCGAGCCGCTCGACCGGGCGCTGGTGACGCTCTTTCCCGGGCCGTCCAGTTACACCGGCGAGGACATCGTCGAGATCTCGACCCATGGCGGCCACACCATCCCGGCCACCGTAGTGGAGGCCTGCGTCACGCTCGGGGCCCGGCCGGCTAGGTCCGGCGAGTTCACGCAGCGAGCGTACCTGAACGGCAAGCTCGACCTCACGCAGGCGGAGGCGGTGGCGGATCTGGTTGCGGCAAGGGCCCCCAGGGCCCGGACGGTGGCGCTCCACCAGCTCGAGCGCGGCCTGGGAAGCCGCATCGCCGAGCTGCGCGAACAGGTCCTCGGGCTGGCGGCTCTGCTCATTCAGCACATCGATTTTCCGGACGAGGACGAAGCTCCCGTGCCGCTCGACAGGATTGCGGCCGACGCGGCGGACATCGCTGCCCGGATCGATCTCCTCCTTGCCACCGCGCCCGCGGGGGAGCTGCTCCGGGAGGGGGCGGTGACGGTTCTGGCCGGTCGTCCGAATTCTGGTAAGTCCAGTCTTTTCAACGCTTTAGTAGGAATGGAACGAGCGATTGTCACCGAGGAGGCGGGGACCACGCGGGACGCGATCGAAGCCGTTATATCGGTAGATGGTTTCCCGTTCCGGCTGGTGGATACCGCGGGACTGAGGAGCGGCGCCGGCCGGGTGGAGAGCCTGGGAATCGAGATTGCCCACCGGTACCTCGAGGGCGCGGACCTGATCCTCTACTGCCACGAGGCGGGCAAGGCAATGGGCGACCGGGATACGGAGTTTCTGGAGTCGCTCGGCTCGCCGGTCGTCGTCGTCAGGACGAAGACGGATCTTGTCGCCGAATCCGGACCTGCGAGCGACGGTGAGATGCCGGTGTCGGTCAAGACCGGCGAGGGCCTGGAACGGCTAACGCAGGTCCTGCGGGATCTCGTATTCCGGGACGTGGTGGAGAGTCGTGACGAGGTTCCGGTGGTCACGCGGCGGCGCCAGGCCGGCCTCTTGCGGGACGCGGCCGGGGAGATCAAGGGTTTCGGGGACGCGCTCGCTTCGGGGATCCCCGCCGAGGTGGCCTCGGCCCACCTCAAGTCGGCGGAGAGTGCGCTGGAAGAGATTCTCGGCGTGATCGCTCCGGACGAGGTTCTGGACCGTGTCTTCCGCGACTTCTGCATAGGGAAGTGAGCCCGATGCGACTGACCTACGATGTGATCGTGGTGGGAGGCGGGCACGCGGGGGCCGAGGCGGCAGCGGCATCGGCGCGCCTGGGCGCGAGCACGGTCCTGGTCACCCCCGACCTCACGCGAATCGCACAGATGAGCTGCAACCCGGCGATCGGGGGGGTGGCCAAGGGCACCGTGGCCCGGGAAGTGGATGCGCTGGGGGGCGTGATGGGTCAGGCCACGGACGCGTCCTCCATTCACTTCAGGATGCTGAACCGGTCGAAGGGGCCTGCGGTGTGGGGACCGCGTTCGCAGTGCGACCGGGGGCTGTACCCCATCGCCGTGCGGCGGATCCTGGACGGACTGGAAAACCTCGACCTCTTTCAGGAGATGGTCACGGGGTTGCACTTCGATGGCCGCGTGCAGGGGGTGGAGACGCGCGGGGGCGTCACCTTCGAGGGCCGGGCGGTGGTCGTCACCGCGGGGACCTTCCTGAGGGGGCGCATTCATGTGGGCGGAACAGCGGCGCTGGGGGCGGGGCGGGCGGGGGAAGGGCCATCGATCGCTCTCGCCGAGGCGTTGGAGGCGCGCGGGCTGGAGGTCCGCAGGTTCAAGACGGGCACACCGCCCCGCATCGACGGGAGATCGGTCGACTATTCCCGCTGCGAGCGCCAGGACGGCGACGAGGAGCCCTTCCGGTTTTCGTACTACGCGCGTGAGGCCTTCCTGGAGCAGCGGGCTTGCTGGATCACCTGGTCCGGCGCCCCGCTGAAGGACATCGTCACCCGGAACCTGGACCGCAGCGCGCTCTATGGGGGCGAGATCTCGGGTCAGGGGCCGCGCTACTGCCCGTCCATAGAAGACAAGGTCATGCGTTTTCCGGACGCGCCCCGCCACCAGGTCTTTCTCGAACCCGAGGGGCTGAGCACGACGGAGCTGTATGTGAACGGCCTCTCCACGTCCCTCCCGGCCGACGTGCAGGTCGATTTCCTGCGGTCGATCCCCGGTCTCGAGGAGGCGAAGATGACCAAGCCGGGGTACGCGATCGAGTACGACTACTTCCCGCCGGCGCAGCTCCACCACACGCTGGAGGTGAAAGCCCTGCCGGGCCTCTATTTCGCTGGGCAGATCAACGGCACGACCGGGTACGAGGAGGCTGCGGGGCAGGGGCTCGTCGCGGGCGTGAACGCGGCGCTGGCGGTTCAGGGGCGGCCACCCTTCGTCGTGGAGCGGGACCAGGGCTACATCGGCGTGCTGATCGACGACCTCGTCACCAAGGGGGTGGACGAGCCCTACCGTCTGTTCACGTCGCGGGCGGAGTTCAGACTGCTGCTCCGGCAGGACAACGGGCCCGGGCGGCTCGGGACCCTCGCCCGATCGATCGGGCTGCTCACCGCGGTGCAGGAGAGGGCGTTGGAGGAGCGGCTGCGCGAAGAGTCGAGGGCAATGGCATGGTTTCGCGATCGTGCGATTCCGCCGTCTGCGGTAAATCCTGTGCTGGAGGCGGCGGGAACGACCCCGATCGAGCGTCCGGTGCGGGCGCAGGAGCTCGTACGGCGCCCCGGAGTAACCGCACGCGCCCTGGTCGCGGCGGTTGATACCGCTCCCGCATTCGGTCAGGACGTGTTGGCGACCATCGAGATCGACACCAAGTACGAAGGATATGTGCGGCGGGAGCGGGACCGGGCCGAGAACCTCAGGGCGCAGGCCGAATTAGTGATCCCCGCGGATACGCCATTCGACGAATTGGCAACGCTTTCCCACGAGGCGCGACAGAAACTCGGCAGGATCCGGCCGGCTAACCTGGCCCAGGCAAGCAGGATTCCGGGCGTGTCTCCGGCGGACCTTCAGAATCTGGTGATGGAAATCCGGAAGCGGTCCCGGGCGAGAGGAGTGGAAGAGAGCGCCTGAGCGCCGGCTCGACAACCCGCGGTCCGCCACAGGTGTCCCGCCCTCCTGCCCCTCGTGCCCATTGTTCCACGTGGAACCGTTCCGTGCGGGGTTCCGGTCAGGTGGACCCACAGTGCGATCATCGGATTTGTTCCACGTGGAACAATGTCGTTGATCGAGACCTGCTATATTCAAGGTGCCGACTCACCACGTGACAGCTCCCAACGAGCAATCAACCCCGGAAGCGTCCGTTGACACGCATAATCGCGCTGGCAAACCAGAAGGGTGGCGTTGGAAAGACCACCACGGCTGTCAACCTCGGAGCCGCGCTCGCGCACGGCGGGCTGGACGTGCTGGTTGTCGACATGGACCCGCAGGGGAACGCCTCGAGCGGCCTTGGCATGGTAGATCGCGACAACACCACGACGGTCTACGACGTCCTCGTCCGCGGTCTCCCGGCGTTCCGTGCGATCCGGCGTCCCGAAGGGTACGCTACTCTGGGCCTGATACCCGCGAATCGTGACCTCGTCGGTGCCGAAGTGGAGCTGGTGGGTGTTCAAGACCGCGAGACACTCCTCAGGGAATCGCTTGCCCCGGTCGCCGAAGACTACGACTACGTTTTCATCGACTGCCCGCCGTCGCTCGGGCTTCTCACCCTCAACACCCTGGCGGCGGCCGACTCGGTTCTCATCCCGATCCAGTGCGAGTACTATGCTCTGGAGGGCCTGGGCCAGCTACTCGGCACCATCCGTCTCGTCCAGCGTGGACTCAACCCCGGCCTGGAGATCGAAGGCGTACTGCTGACGATGTTCGATCAGCGCCTGACCCTGTCCCGCCAGGTGGCGACCGAGGCCAAGAAGTACTTCGGCCGGAGTGTCTTCGAGACCGTGATCCCCAGAAACGTAAGCGTAGCGGAGGCACCGAGCTTCGGTCGCGCAGTGGCGGACTACAGCCCCACATCGATTGGAGCACGTCGTTACGCGGCCCTGGCGCGAGAATTGAGGAGCCGGTCGGCCCCCGAGAAGACGGAGACCGACGCTGGGCGGTCTCCAGGACCGCCACCCACACCGGAGTTGAACTGAAATGACCGGAGGAGAACTGCGATGAGCGGTCGGGCTCGCCTTGGCCGAGGCCTCGAGGCCCTTTTGGGAGACTACATCCAGGACACCGGCGTCGCGCGGCGCGAGGGAGCGGCCGGCCCCGCGGAGATCGCGGTTCGCGCCATTGCGCCCAACCCGCTCCAGCCCCGGCGCGCATTCAGGTCGGAGGAACTCACCGAACTGGCCGCGTCAATCAAGGCCAACGGCCTCCTGCAGCCGATCGTCGTGCGCCTGTCCGCGTCGCGGCGAAGCTACGAACTGGTGGCGGGGGAGCGCAGGCTGCGGGCCGTCAAGCAACTCGGATGGACCGACATTCCCGCCCAGGTCCGGGACGTGGACGACCGCTCCCTGCTCGTGCTGGCCCTCGTGGAGAACCTGCAGCGCGAGGAGCTGGGACCCCTGGAGGAGTGTCAGGGCTACCAGAAACTTCGGGAGACATTCGGCTATACGCAACAGGAAATCGCAGACGCGGTGGGCAAGAGCCGATCGACGATTGCAAATGTGATGCGTCTTGCCGCTCTTCCTCCCTCAGTGCGCCGCCTCATGGATGAGGGTGCCCTGACCATGGGACACGGTCGCGCCATCCTCGCAGTGGAAGACCCGATCCAGGCGGCGGACCTGGCGCGTGAAGCCGTGGCCGGTGACTGGTCCGTCAGGGAGACCGAGCAACGGGTGCGCGAGCTCCTCGAGCGCGGAACGCGTAACGATCAACCGCATACCGAAGATAAACCGAAATCGGATCCAGTACTCGGAGCCCTGGAGGAGGCGCTGGGCGACCACCTGGGAACGAGGGTGCAGATTCAGTGGAAGGGAGAGGGCAAGGGTGCCATCAGGATCTCCTTCCAGGGAGCCCGCGATCTTGAACGCGTCTTCGCGGCCGTGACGGGGCGCGAGGCGGGCGAGGTGGTGGAGTGAGCGGTTCGGCTCGCGGTGCCGGGAGGCGAAAGGGGAGGTGGATGGCCATCCGAATCCGCCGAAGGGGCGATGTTGAACCACGGTTGATCTTTCTGTCGGCCCGGCGAGTCCTGGCATACAAGGTCCTGGTGCTCGCCTTCGTGCTGGCGTTGGTCGCCATGGTGGCAAGCTGGGGCTCACTGGCCCACCGCGCGGCCACCGCGGGCGGTCTGGAGCGGGAGTTGGTGGAGCTTCGGGCCCGCAACGACAGCATCGAGGTCTTCGTCGGGCTGCTCGCGGACCTTGAAACCAGGCAGAATCGGGTTCGCGGTCTGTTTGGAGCCGGGGAGCGCGACGATTCCGGACTCTGGCTCCCGAGACCCGGTGGCGCCGGTCGAAGGGTGCGAGGCCCGGTCGCCGGCGACACGGTGACGGCGCCGACGATGTGGCCACTCACCGAAGACGGGTTCGTTACGCAGTCGCTCCTGGCCGGGGCGGAGGGGGACCACCCCGGGGTGGATATCGCCGTGCCGAGCGGTTCGTACATCAGGGCGGCCGGTGGCGGCGAAGTCCTCGAAGCCGGACGCGATCCCGTGTACGGGCTCTTCGTCCTGATCGACCACGGCAACAACCACCGGACACGCTACGGCCACGCGTCCTATCTGGCCGTTGAACGCGGCCAGACAGTGCGGCAGGGCGAGGTTATCGCTCTCACCGGTTCGACCGGCAGGTCTACCGCACCGCATCTACATTTTGAAATATTAAGGAACGGCAGACCCATCGACCCGCTGTCGATGGTTTTACCGCCCGGGAGGCGATAAGCAACACACCGCAACCGCAAGAACGAGTTCCAACCAACAAGGCGGCCACGACCATGGCGAAGACGCGGAGCATCCCACCCCCCAGCGAAAACGTCATTTCGATCATCGGTGCCGGAATGAGGATCATGGGCGATTGCGACTCCGCCCATACCATTCGAATCGAAGGTACCGTCGAAGGGACGGTGCGGGCCAAGAAGGGTGTGGTGATCGGCAAGAGTGGGCGGGTGACCGGCGATATCCACACCGCGGATGCCAAGATTGCCGGGTCGGTAAAAGGCGTGCTCATGATCGAATCCCGCCTGGAACTCGAGGGCACCGCGGTCGTGGACGGCGAAATCAAGAGCGCGCGCCTGAAGCTCGACGAAGGCGCCATGGTGAACGGTACCGTAGCCGTCGGCCGTCAGGAACCGGCTTCGAAAGCGCCACCGGCGAGCGTCCCCGAGGAGACGAAGAAACCGGGCAAGAACGGCTCGCTCTTCGGCTCCGGCCAGAAGCGCAAGGTCAGCGCGTAGCCGCTTTGGCCACGCCCCGGGCCGTTTGCCTCGATGACATCACCGGCTTCCTGGACGAATACCTCAACACGGAGGGAACTCCGGACTATCCTGGCGCACTGAACGGGCTGCAAGTGGCGGGGCCCGAGGTTGTGAGCCGCTGCGCGGCGGCGGTGGACGCCAGCGAATCCGTGATCGAGGCCGTCGCCGAGTGGGCCGATCTCCTCATCGTCCATCATGGGCTCTTCTGGGGTGGGCTCCGACCGCTCACGGGCCCGCGATTCCGCCGCGTCAAGGCGCTGATCGACGGACGGACCGCCCTGTACAGCTCGCATCTTCCACTCGACAATCATCCAGAGGCCGGGAATGCCGCGATCCTGGCCAGAGAGCTTCGCCTATCGGACCTTGAGCCCTTCGGCGACTACCATGGAACTAACGTCGGATGGAGGGGCAGGACCGACCTGGCCAGGAGGAGGCTCGGGGACTTGAGGGCCAGGCTCTCGCAGGTGCTCGGGCGTGACGTCACGACACTGCCGGGGGGTCGCGCAACGACCGAATCGGTGGCCGTGGTGACCGGCGCCGGGGCATCGACCCTCGAGGAAGCCGCAGCAGTCGGCGCGGACGTCCTCGTGACCGGCGAGGCGCAGCACCATCACGCGATCGACGCAGCCGAACTCGGGGTGACCGTGCTCCTCGGCGGCCACTACGAGACCGAGACATTCGGGGTAAGTAGGATCGCCGAAATCCTGACCGAACGTTTCGGAATCGAGGGCCGCTTCGTAGACTCGGCTGCGGGGCGGTAGAAGCCCGCGGACAGCACTGCTGGAAGGAAGCAGGAGGAAACAGGAAATGATGAACCGGCTTGCCCTCGAACGAGACGTAGCCCGTGCAGCCGCAGCCATCCTCGCACTCGCGGCTACGGCCCTCGGCGGTCCGACACCACTGAACGCCCAGGTCCCCACCCCCGCCGCCCATTTCGGCTTCCCCATGGGCGCGGAGGGACGGCTCGCGAACTGGGACGACCTCACCGCGTACTACGAGGCCCTCGCGCAGACCAGCGACCGCGTCGCGCTGGACACCCTGGGCCCCACCACCATGGGGCGCCCTTTCGTCATGCTCACCATCACCGCGCCTGCGAACCACGCGCGGCTGGCCGAGCTGCACGCCGTCCAGCGCCGCCTCTCGGACCCCCGCACCATCGCCACCGGTGACGAACTCGAAGCCCTGCTGGACCAGGGCCGCACGGTGGTGATGATCACGCACGCAATCCACTCCACCGAGGTCGGCAGCGCGCAGGTGGCCGCGAAGCTTGCCCACCACATGGCCTCGTCGACGGACGAGCGCGTCATGGAGATCCTCGACAACGTCATCCTCCTGCAGATCCCGTCGCTGAACCCGGACGGCACGCAGTGGGTCAACGACTTCTACAACGAGCATGCCGGCACCGAATACGAGGGCCGCTCGCCGCCCTGGCTCTACCACTTCTACGTCGGGCACGACAACAACCGCGACTGGTTCACCTTCTACCAGAAGGAGACGCAGCACACTGTCCGCGCGCAGAACGACTGGCACCCGCAGATCGTGCACGACATCCACCAGATGGGCGGCAGCGGCGCCCGCATCTTCTTCCCGCCCTACATCGACCCGATCGAGCCCAACGTCGACCCCGGGCTGGTCGCCGCCGTCAACCAGCTGGGCGCGTACATGGCCGCCGAGCTGACCTCGCAGGGCAAGCGCGGCGTGGTGATCAACGCGATCTACGACGGGTTTCACCCCGGGCGCGCCTACATGCACTATCACGGCGGCGCCCGCATCCTCAGCGAGACGGCGTCGGCCCAGCTGGCGACGACGGTGGACGTGCCGCCCGAGGTGGTGTGGGGCGGGCGGGAGTACGATGCGTCCCGGGCCACATGGAACTTTCCATGGCCGTGGGAGGGGGGAGAATGGGGGCTTCCCGACATCGTGGAATACCAGTTTTCCAGAGCGGTGGCGCTGCTCACCAACGCCGCGAAAAACCGCCGCTTCTGGCTGGAGAACTTTCATCGCGTGGGTGAGCGGGCGGTCGCCGGGTGGGACGATTGGCCGGCCGCATGGGTGATCCCCGCCGGGCAGGAGAACGACCTCGGGGTGAGGAGCATCCTCAGGATTCTGACGATGGGGGATGTGGAGGTCAGGCGCGCCGAGGAATCCTTCAACGCCGACGGCTTGACCCATGCGGCGGGGTCGCACGTCATCCTCATGCGGCAGCCGAACGCCGCCTTCGCGCAGACGCTGCTGACCGTGCAGGAGTACCCCGATCTGCGCGAGTACCCGGGGGGACCCCCGAAGCGCCCCTACGACGTGACCGCGCACACCCTCCCGCTGCTGATGGATGTCGACGCGCACGCGCTCGACTCCGCGCCGGGGGTGGCGCTGAGCGACCCGATCGATGTGCCCGCGGTCGACTACGCGCTTCCGGCCGCCCTCTCCGGCCGGGATGCTCCGCGCGTCGGCATGTACAAGGGCTACCAGGAGCCGATGATCGCGGGGTGGACGCGGTGGATGCTCGACCGGCACGGCATGCGCTACGACTCGCTGCACGACGCGCGCATCCGGCAGGGCGGGCTTGGCGACGACTACGACGTGCTGATCTTCCAGAGCCAGTCCGACCGCTCGATCAGCGAAGGCAACGCGCCGGAGTCGCTGCCGGAGCGATACACCGGGGGGATTGGGGAGGAAGGGCGCGCGGCGGTCCGCGAATTCGTGGAGGCCGGGGGACGCCTGATCGTGATGGAACAGGCGGCCGAGTTCGCGATCGGCCTCTTCGGGCTGGATGTCGGCAACCCCGTCGAGGGGCTCGACAACACCGAGTTCTATGTGCCGGGGTCGATCCTGCGGGTCGATCTGGAGTCCGACCCGGTCACCGCCGGCTACGACGGCTCCACGGCCGCGTGGTACTGGCGCAGCAGCCGCGCCTTCACCGTGGGCGACGACCGGGTGGAGGTGCTCGGACGCTATTCGCCGGACGACCCGGTGGTGGCGGGCTGGGTCCTCGGCCGGGAGCGGCTCGCCGGACAGGGGGCCCTGCTGCGCGCGCGGGTCGGTCGCGGCGAAGTGATCCTCTTCGGATTCCAGCCGAACTACCGGGGACAGAGCATCGTGACCTGGCCGCTCTTCTTCAACGCGATCTCGGGCGGGAGACTCGTCGGATGACGCCCGCGGCGGAAGTGCCCTGCCCGCGGTGCCAGCACCCCGAGAGCGCCACCGCCAACTTCTGCTCACGCTGCGGGGGAGCGCTGAGAGGACCGCCCTGCCCCGCCTGCGACGCCCCCGCGGAGGCCGGCGACCGCTTCTGCACCCAGTGCGGCAAGGCCCTGCGCGCGAAGCGGGTGCCCTTCAGCGCCTCGTCCAACCGGGTGGCGGTGGCCGCGGGCGTGCTCGTGACCCTGCTGCTCGTCGTGGTGCTCGTCGTGCGCATCGGGGGCGGGGCGAGCGGCCCGGGTGACCAGCGTTCGTCGTCCGGCCCCGCGGACGGTGCGCCCGGGGGGTCCCCCACACCCCTCGGCCCAACCTCCGCGGTCGACCTCGGGTCGATGACGGAGCGACAGGCCGCGACGCTTCTCTTCAACCGGGTGATGGGCAACGTCGAAGCCGGCAACCTGGCGGAAGCGGCCCGGTTCCTCCCGATGGCGCTCGCCGCGTACGACCGGATCCCCGCGCTGTCCCTCGACGACCGCTTCCACCTGTCGCTCCTCCACGCCCAGGCCGGCGACGGCGCTTCGGCGCTCGTGGTGGCCGAAGCCGGGCTCGCGGTCAGGCCCACCCACCTGCTCTGCCTCGCGGCGGCGGCGGAAGCCGCAATCCTGCTCGGCGACGAAGCGAAGGCCCGCGCCCACTACCAGACCCTCGTGGACGTATACGAAGAGGAATCGCGCGCGGGGCTGGAAGAGTACGGCACCGGTGAGGCGGGCCACGCCAACCTCCTCCCGCTGCTCCTCGGAGAGGCGGCCGAATACCTGGCAAGCGGGCGCCCGTGACCCGATGATCACCTCTCCGCTCGCGCTCGCCACCCTCATCGCAGGGTGCACGGCGCTCGCCTTCTGGCTCGACTACCGCTTCCCCGCGCTGGGGAAGGTCGGCGCGTCGATGATGGCCATCATCTTCGGCGCGATTCTCTCCAACACCGGCCTCGTGCCCGCGTCCTCGCCGGTGTACGACGCCGTGCTGGGCCCCGTCACCTCGGTGTCGATCGCCTGGCTGCTCCTGTCCGTCGACCTGCGGGACCTGGCGAAGGTGGGCCCGCGTATGACCGGCGCCTTCGGCATCGCGGTCATGGGCACCGTTCTCGGCGCCTTCGTGGCGGCGATGATCTACGGGGGCCGCTTCGGGGAAGACACCTACCGGATCGCCGGCGCGCTGACCGGCACCTACTCCGGTGGCTCCGTCAACTTCGTAGCGGTCGGGCGCGAGTTGGGCCTGACCGGGGCGCTCTTCGCGGGCCTCAACGCCGCCGACGCGGTGGTCACCGCGCTGTGGCTGGGCGCGACCCTCATGCTGCCGATCTGGCTCGGCCGCTTCTACGCGCCGGTTCCAGCCCTCGCCTCGGTGCCCGTTTCGCCGTTTGCGTACGGCGATCCAGCCCCCGGAAACGACCGGCAAAAGTCCGAACCCGCGACGACAGGCAGCGACACGTCGCCTGCGGCCGAGCGCCATCGCCACCACCCGTACTTCACGCGGGAAGGCCTCTCGGCGCTTGCGATCGGCCACCTCGTCGCCGCCGGCCTCATCCTCGTCTACGCCTCCGAATGGCTGGGCGAGGCAGTTCCCCGGGTCCCCTCGATCGTCTGGCTGACGCTTCTCGCGCTGGCGCTGGGGCACTCGCCGCTCTTCCGGGACGCCCGCGGCGCGATGCAGCTCGGGTCCGTCGGCCTGCACTTCTTCTTCGTCCTGATCGGCATCCTGTCGCGGGCCTCGGAGATCGCCGCGGTTGGCATCGACGTCTTCCTCTTCACCCTGATCGTGGTGGCGGTGCACGGTGTCGTCGTGTTCGGCGCCGGCAAGCTGCTGCGCTTCGACATCGGGACGGTCGCCGTCGCATCCCAGGCCGCGGTCGGCGGACCATCGAGCGCGCTCGCGGTGGCGATCTCGCGCGACTGGCGGCACCTGGTCCTGCCGGGAGTTGTCGTGGGGCTCTTCGGCTACGCGGTGGGCAACTTCCTGGGTCTTGGGGTGGCGGGTCTCCTCAGGTAGCGGTTCAGGCAGGCTGCGGCTATGCTCTTCGTTTGATGAGCGCGAGCGTTGGCTGTCCGGCGGGAGGCGGCAGCCGAAGGAGGAGAAGCAGAATGAAGAGCCAACGAGTGAAACCCTCGGTCCCGGGTCTGGCGGTCCACGGACTACTGGTGCTCGCGGCGACCCTGGCAGGATGCGAGCCGGGCGAGCGGACCGAGCCCGTTGACGATCCCGGCCGGGTGGGAACCTCAGCCATGTTCCGCCTTGCGGACGAACCCATGGTGAGCATCGGCGTCACCGGCGGCCAGGAGGAACAGGAGCTTTTCGAGGTTGCCGGCGCCGCCCGGCTCGCCGACGGCAGCATCGTCGTGTACGAGAGCGGAGCCTTTCGCCTGCAGAAGTTCGGCCCCGATGGCGAGCACGTTTGGAGCCGGGGCCAGCCGGGAGAGGGACCCGGCGACTTCGCGAACTTCGCCCAGTTGCTCGTACCCTGTGCCAGCGAGCAAACGATCATGATCTACGAAATATACAACCTGCGCACGACGGTTTTCGACGGCGAGGGCACGCTGCTTCGCACCTTCCCACTGGAGTTTCAGGGGAGTAGCGCCTACGACATCACCTGTGCCCCCGGCGGAAGGCTGGTGTTCTCCGGCTGGGGGCATGAGCGGCCGAGCGAGCCGGGTCCCTACCGCACGACGGCGGACATGGCCTTCGCGGACGGCAGCGAGGTCGCCATCCTGAGGGAAGGCGTCCCGGCCGAAGACCGCCTGGCAACGGCCAACTCCGCAGGGATACTTACCGGGTCGGCACCAGGCATCTGGTCCCGCAAACTGAGGTTCGCCGCGACCGACGAGGGGGTTTGGCTGGGCACCGGCGACGATTACGAGATGGAGTTCGTCGACTGGACCGGCACGACCACGCGCACTATGCGGTGGGAGGGACCGGAACTGACGGTGACGCAGATGCGTGTCGACGCCTATCGCGAGGCCGTAAGCGACAGCTTTGCCAGAGGCCTGGACTTCCGGGCCCGAACCAACCCCGGCCAGGTCGGGTCCAGCGACTGGCAACAGCGCTTCGAGAGACGCTGGGAGCGGGACCAGGAGGCTCTCCCGCCGGCCTTTCCGGCGTACGACCGGGTGGTGCTCGGGGACGACGGCGTCCTCTGGATCGAGGACTTCCCGCGGCCTGGGGAGCCGAGCGAATGGTTCGTCCTGGACGAAGACGGGCAGCGCACGCGCAGCCTGACGGTGCCGCCCGGGATCACCCTCCTGGACATCGGTGCCGACTGGGTGCTCGTAACCTACCGGGACGAGATGGACGTCGAGAGGGTCGCGCTGTACTCGCTGGTCGAGAACTGAGCCGCCCTTCCCCCTCCATGGTGCGATTTGCCCCACTTTCTTATGATTCACGGCCCCGCATCCGGGGTACCGGCGGCTTGCAGGCGCTGCCGGGGGCGACGCGCCGAGGCAGTCTGAGAGGGCGGCGCGGAGGCGAGACCGTTCAGCGGAGATTCACCGGAAGTGATTGCTTCGGAAGAGAATAGACAGGGCGGGTACGCGCCCGCGGGCAAGGATACCGGCAGGGTGAAGCCCAAGGGCTCATCCAGCATCCGTGCGCATTGCGGGATCGACACCATTCCGATCACGTCGCGCAAACCGTCGTGGCTCAAGGTGCGCTCGCCGGGCGGGCCCAACTACCTGCGGCTGAAGAGCCTGATGCGCAGCCGGTCTCTGCACACGGTCTGCGAGGAGGCGGGCTGCCCCAACATCGGCGAGTGCTGGGAAGCGGGCACGGCGACCTTCATGATCCTGGGCGATGTGTGCACGCGGGCCTGCAAGTACTGCGCGGTCGCGCACGGGATGCCCACCGAACTCGACCTGGACGAGCCGCGCCGCGTCGCCGAGACGATCGCGGCCATGGATCTCGACCACGTCGTCATCACATCGGTCAACCGGGACGAGCTCGCTGACGGCGGGGCGAGCATCTACGCGGCGACGATTCGCGAGGTGCGCGCGCGGGTGCCGGAGTGCTCGGTCGAGGTGCTTATCCCCGACTTCAAGGGTGACGAGGACGCGCTGCGCACGGTGATGGACGCCCGCCCGGCGATCCTGGGCCACAACCTCGAGACGGTCGAACGGCTGCACCCGGACGTGCGGCCCGGCGGCCGCTACTGGCGCTCGATCTCGTACCTGGGCAGCGCCAAGCGCATCGACGCCTCGATGCTGACGAAGACCGGGATCATCCTGGGGATGGGCGAACGCGCCGGCGAGATCCGCCAGGCGATGGCGGACCTGCGCGAAGCCGCGGTCGACATCCTGACGCTGGGTCAGTACTTGAGACCGTCCGCGCAGCACATCCCGGTGGCCCGCTGGGTGACCCCCGAGGAGTTCCGCGACTGGAAGCGGATCGGCGAGGAGGAGTACGGGTTCCGCCACGTGGAGTCCGGCCCGCTGGTGCGCTCCAGCTACCACGCGAAGGAGCAGGCGCGCGAGGTCGAGGCCGGGGGGCCGGGGGCGATCCAGGAGGTGATGGAGGCGGATGTGCCGGCGCCGGCGGAGAATCCGAGCATGGTCCGGAACGGAGCGGCCGGAGCCGGTGATGCGGCCGGCGCGCGCGCGCCAGCACTGATCCAACTCCGCAGGCAAGGCCGCTCGGGCCCCCGCGCGAACGGTACCGGAGGCTGACCGAAGATGCTGCAAGCCACGAGGGAAACCGAGTCCGGAGTAGCGAACGGCGATCGTTCGAGCGCCGGCGGCGACGCGGACGATGCACCCGGCGACGTTGCCGTCATCGAGGGGTTCACCCGGGAAGAGCTGCACGCGCTCCTCGCCGAGATGCTCGTCTACCGCCGCTTCGAGGAAAAGGCGGAAGAGTCGTACGCGATCGGTAGGATCGGCGGCTTCTGTCACCTTCACATTGGGCAGGAGGGACTGGCCGCGGGCGCGATCAGGCCGCTGCGGGAGGACGACCTGGTGATCACGGCCTACCGCGATCACACGCAGGCGATCGCCAAGGGGATCACGCCCAGGGCGGCCATGGCCGAACTGTACGGGCGCGTCGACGGCTGCTCCGGCGGCAGGGGCGGTTCGATGCACCTCTTCGACGCCACCGTGGGCTTCATGGGCGGGCACGGGATCGTCGGCGGACAGATTCCGCTCGGCACGGGACTGGGCTGGGCGATCCGGTACCGGGGCGACGACCAGATCTGCGTGTGCTTCATGGGAGACGCGGCCGTCAACCAGGGCGCGTTCCTGGAGTCGCTCAACATGGCTGCGATCTGGCACCTTCCGGTGATCTACGTCGTGGAGAACAACGAGTACGGCATGGGGACCGCGTTTTCGCGCGTTTCCGCGACGGAGATGGAGGCCCGCTCGGGCGCCTACGGCATTCCGGCCCACACAGTCAACGGCCAGGACGTGCTGGAGACCTACCGGTTCTTCGCCGACATGGCCGAGCGCGTTCGCGGCGGCGCGGGCCCGCAGTTCGTCAACGCCGAGACCTACCGCTTCCGGGGCCATTCCATGTCGGATCCGGTCTCGGGGACCTACCGGTCGAAGGAAGAGGTCGAGTCCCATGTGCAGGAGCAGGACCCGATCAAACTCCTGCGGGATCGCCTGATGGCGGCGGATCTTCTGACGCAGGCGGAGCTCGAGGCGATGGACGGCGAGGTGCGCGCGGTCTGCGAGGACGCCGCGGAGTTCGCCGACGCCTCGCCGCTGCCCGATCCGTCCACCCTGTACGACCACGTCTACGCCGAGATCAACGAGCACGGGCGGCTGTTCCTGGACGGGCGCGGACCGGGAGGAGCGGCGCGCGGCGGAACGCCTGGCGGCGGGCCGGCGGGCGGGCCCGGAGCAGCGGCGGGCGGGCCCGGAGGCAGCGCCCATGGCTGAACTGACCTACCGGGACGCGCTCAACGCGGCCATGTGTCAGGAGATGGACCGGGACGATTCGGTCTTCCTGATGGGTGAAGAGGTCGCCGAGTACGATGGCGCCTACAAGGTGTCGCGGGGGATGCTGGCGCGGTATGGTGACCGGCGGGTCGTGGACTCCCCGATCAGCGAGCTGGGCTTCGCGGGGCTCTGCGTAGGCGCGGCAACGGCCGGCCTGCGCCCGATCTGCGAATTCATGACCTTCAACTTCTCGTTCCTAGCGCTCGACCAGGTCATCAACAACGCGGCCAAGATGTTCTACATGTCGAACGGCCAGATCTCGGTCCCGATCGTCTTCCGCGGGCCCACCGGCGCGGCCCTGCAGCTGTCGGCCCAGCACTCGCAGGCGTGCGAGACGTACTACGTGCACGCGCCCGGCGTGAAGCTGGTGACCCCGGCGACCCCGGCCGATGCCAAGGGACTGCTCGCGGCCGCCATCCGTGACGACGATCCTGTCGCGGTGATGGAGGGCGAGCTGCTCTACAACGTCCGCGGCGAGGTCCCGGACGAGGAGTACGTGATCCCGCTCGGCGTGGCCGACCTGAAGCGCTCGGGCGGCGACGTGAGCATCATCACGCACGGGAAGATGGTGCACGTGGCGCTGCAGGCCGCGACCATGCTCGCCCGGGACGGGATCGAGGCCGACGTCCTCGACCTGCGCTCGATCCGCCCGCTCGACGTGGACGCGATCCTGGAGACGGTGGCCCGCACGAACCGGGCCGTGTACCTGGAGGAGGGGTGGCCGTTTGCGGGGGTGGGCGCGCAGATCGTCGCGCTGATCCAGGAGGAGGCGTTCGACGACCTCGACGCGCCGGTGATGCGGGTGACCCAGGCCGACGTGCCGATGCCGTACGCGAAGAACCTCGAGCAGCTCGCGAAGCCCGGTGCCAGGGGGGTCGTGGAAGCGTGCAGGAGGGTGCTCTGATGGCCACGAAGGTCCACATGGAGGCGCTCTCGCCCACGATGGAGGAGGGCCAGGTCGTGAGGTGGCTGAAGGGGGAGGGGGATGCGGTCGCGCAGGGCGACATCCTCGCGGAGATCGAGACCGACAAGGCGACGATGGAGCTGGTGGCGCGTGGGGAGGGCGCCCTCAGGAAGATCCTGGTCGGCGAGGGCGGCACCGCGCCGGTGGGGGACGTGATCGCGATCATCGCGGGCGAGGGTGAGGACATCGCCGCGCTGCTGGCGGGGCTGGGTGGGGATGGGGCGGGGGGGGCGGCGGTGACGGCAGCACAACCCGCAACCGCGGGTACGGCGCCTGCTCTTGCCCCGGGCACGACGCCAGCCCGGACGGCGGCCCAGACCCCGGACGCGACACCGGCTCACGCCACAGCCGCCGTCCCGACGCCGACCCAAGCCGCCACCACCACCGGCCGCATCAAGGCGTCGCCGCTGGCCCGGCGGCTGGCGGGCGAACTCGGCGTCGACATCGCGGCCGTGCAGGGTACGGGGCCGGGCGGACGCGTCGTCAAGCGGGACATCGAGATGGCGGCGGAGACGGCGGTCGCCGCTCCGGCGGTGGCGCCAGGAGCCCCTGCCGTCGTGCCCGTCGTTCCACCCGGCGAGGAGTTCGCGGACGTCCCGCTGTCGCAGATGCGCAAGACCGTCGCGCGCCGCCTTGCCGAGTCTCTCGGGCCGGTGCCGCACTTCTTTCTCACCGTGGACCTGGACATGACGCGGGCGCTGGAAGCACGGGCGCGGGTCAACGAGATCCTCGCGGCCCAGGGCGCCAAGGCGTCGGTCAACGACTTGGTCATCAAGGCGACCGCGGCCGCGCTGACCCACCATCCGGAGTGCAACGCCTGGTGGCAGGGCAGCTCGATCCGCCGCTTCAGCAGCGTACACATGGGGGTCGCGGTGGCCGTGCCGGACGGCCTCATCACCCCGGTCGTCAGGGATGCGCACGCGAAGGGGCTGGCGCAGATCAGCCGCGAGGTCCGCGAACTGGCCGGGCGCGCCCGCGAGAAGGAGCTCCAGCCGCACGAATACACCGGGTCGACCTTCTCCATCTCCAACCTCGGCATGTTCGGGATCGAGGAGTTCACCGCCGTCATCAACCCCCCGGAAGCCGGCATCATCGCCGTCGGCACCGTGGAGGAGCGCGCGGTAGCCGTGGATGGGGAAGTGGTCGTGCAGCCGCGGATGCGCATCACCATGAGCTGTGACCACCGCGTGATCGACGGCGCCCAGGGCGCCCGCTTCCTGGCCACGCTGAAGTCCTTCCTGGAGGAGCCGGCGGCGATTCTGATTTAGCAGGCCGTATGTGGACGCCCCAAGGTGGGCAAGCCCGGATTCGGAACCGAGTCGGGGGCCGCTTGGTCGGCCAACGCGCTTGCCAGCACGAACCTTTGGTAAACCAAACACGACATAATGTCAGGTTTGCTTTACCTTCAGTCCTTCCTCGCGTCTGTCCCGACACACCCGCCCATCCAACCATGGGTGCGCCCTTGATCCGGCCACAACCTGGTCAGCCGTTCCACACGCCGATTTCGAGTCGACTCTGCGGGCGCTTGGAGCTATTGTAGACGATGGAAAGGGCGGGTGTCACCATGATCCGGTACAAGGGATACAACGGGGTGTTCGAATACGACGAGGAGTACGGCTTTTTCGCGGGTCACGTCGTCGACGTGAGAGACGGCATCTACTTTGAGGGTCGGTCGGTGGACGAGTTGAAGGAGTCCATGAGTTGCGCGGTGGATACCTACCTTGCCCACTGTGCGAAGAAGGGGAGGGAGCCTTGCCGTCCGCGTGCGGACAGGGAAACCCCGGGCCCAACTCAACACGCGACGGAATCGGTTGGTGTCGGCGCCAGCGCTGCGGGCTGAGCCGCCCGCCAGGCTCGAAAGCCGATGAGAAGACTGAAGATCTCCATCAGACCGGTTCCGCTCGTGGCGGCGATGGCGGCCGCAACGCTGGCAGCTCTCGGAGCCGCTCCAGCCGCCTCTGCCAGCCCTCCGGCCCTGCCCGCCCCCGGTCTGCAGGAAACCAACCCCCAGGAAGCCGCCACCATCCTCATCCGGGCGGCGCGCCTGATCGACGGCAACGGCACCCTCATCGAGCCCGGCAACATCCTGGTCGCCGGCGAGAGAATCGTCGCCGTCGGCCCGGCGGCGCTGGAGCCGCCCAACGACGGGTTCATCGACCTGGGCGACGTCACCATCCTGCCCGGCCTCATCGACCTGCACACCCACCTCACCGACAGGGTCGGGACGCACTGGGAGGAGGTGCTCATCACCACCACTCCCGCGCAGGCGGCGCTCTGGGGTGCGGCGAACGCGCTGACCACCCTGCGCTCCGGCTTCACCACCGTGCGCGACATGGGGCCGACCTGGCCGTACACCGATGTCGACCTCCGCGACGTCATCAACGCCGGGGTCATTCCCGGTCCCCGCATGCAGGTTGCGGGCAACTATGTCTCCGCGACCGGCGGTGCGGGCGACGCTCGCCAGTTTTCGATCTACGTGGACGTGCCGGTGGTGCGGAACCTGGCCGACGGGGTGGACGCAGTACGGGCCGCCGTTCGCACCAACCACAAGAACGGCGCCGACTTCACGAAGATCCTGGCCACCGGCGCGGTGCTCTCCCGCGGACTGCCGCCCGGCGCCCAGCAGTACTCCGACGCCGAGCTCGCGGTCGCGGTCGAGGAGACCAACCGGTGGGGCCGCTTCACCGCCGCGCACGCGCACGGCACCGAGGGGATCAAGGCCGCGATCCGGGCCGGGGTCCGCACCGTCGACCACGGCTCGATGCTGGACGACGAGGCGATCGAGATGCTGCTCGAGAGCGACTATACGTACTACGTCCCCACCCTGTACGTGGGCGTGATCGTCCCGCGCGGCGGGGCGGCACTGGGCGTCCCCGAGGAGCAGATCCGCCGCTCCACCGAGATGATGCGCTACCGCAACGCTACCTTCCGCCGCGCCATGGAGGCCGGGCTGACCGTCGGATTCGGCACCGACGCCGGCGTCTTTGAGCACGGCCACAACGCCCGCGAGTTCCAGATCCGGGTCGAGAACGGCCAGAGCGAGATGGACGCGATCACCTCGGCGACCAGCATCTCCGCGATGATCATGGGCTGGGAGGCGGACGTGGGGTCCCTGGAGGCCGGAAAGTATGCGGACGTGATCGCCGTGTCGGGCAATCCGCTCGATGACATCACCGCGCTTGAGCGCGTCATCTGGGTGATGAAGGGCGGGGAGGTCTACAAGGGCGCTCGGCCGGCGGGGTAGCGGGCGAACCCGGCGTCTCGCCGGTCACACTCCCGTCTGATTCATCCGCGAAAGGCTGACGCAACCGGCGCGTCACCGCCGTCTCCGCTCGCGCGGATTTACCCACGGATCGCTAGATTCCGCATTCCGACCGAACCACTTTTTCCTTCCCCGGAGGCAATCCCTTGGCGGACAAGAACGCAGCAGAAACGGACTTCGACGTTGTCGTGATCGGCGGCGGGCCGGGCGGCTACGTCGCAGCGATCCGCGCGGGCCAGCTCGGGCTGAAGACGGCCTGCGTCGAGGCAGACAAGCTCGGCGGCGTGTGCCTCAACATCGGCTGCATCCCGACCAAGGCACTCCTGAGCAGCGCGCTGATGGTCAGCGAGCTCAGGGACGCCGGCGGGCACGGGATCTCGTTCGACGGGTTCACGGCGGACCTCGGGCCGGCGCAGAAACGAAGCCGAACCGTGGCGAATCGCCTGTCGAAGGGCGTCAGCTTCCTGCTGCGCAAGAACAAGGTCGCCCATGTCGAGGGCTACGGGCGCCTCCTCGGCGGCGGCAAGGTCGAAGTCGACAACGACGGCGAGAAGCAGATCCTCACGGCGCGCGACATCATCATCGCCACCGGCTCGCGCCCGCGCAGCCTACCCTTCCTGCAGATCGACGAGGAGCGGATCTGGTCCTCGACCGGCGCACTCTTCCAGAAGGACGCCCCGGAGACGCTCGTGGTCGTGGGCGCCGGCGCGGTGGGGATGGAGTTCGCCGACATCTACGACGCCTACGGCACGAAGGTCACGGTCATCGAGGTGCTGGACCGGGTGCTGCCCCTGGAGGACAAGGATTCATCCCGCGTGGTGGCCCAGTCCTTCAGGAAGCGGGGGATGGACATCTTCACGGGGGCCCGCGTCGAGTCCACCACGGTCAAGGAAGATGGCGTCTCGATCGCCTTCACCGACCGCAAGGGCAAGTCCCACACCATGGACGTCGACTACGTCCTCTCGGCCGTCGGTCGGGTTCCCAACACGGAGGACCTCGGGCTGGACAGGGCTGGGGTAAAGGTGACCGAGCGGGGCGGTTTCATCGTCGTCGACGAAGCCATGCGCACGAGCGCGCCGGGCGTCTGGGCGGTCGGCGACTGCGCTGGCCAGCAGCTCCTGGCGCACAAGGGGATGCACGAAGGCGTCGTGGCCGCGGAGCACATCGCCGGCGCGGGCCACCACACCGTCGACTACGGGAACGTCCCCAACTGCACCTACTGCCATCCCGAGGTGGCGTCGGTCGGCCTCACCGAGGAGCAGGCCCGCGAAAAGGGTCTCGACATCGAGGTGGGCAAGTTCCCCTGGGCCGGCAACGGGCGCGCGCTCGCCGCCGGCGACTCCACCGGCTTCGTCAAGGTGATCCGCGACAAGCGCTACTCGGAGGTGGTCGGTGCCCACATCGTCGGACCGCACGCCACCGAGCTCATCGCCGAATTCGTGATGGCCCGCCACCTCGAATCCACCGCAGAAGAGATCGACCGGGCCATGCACCCGCACCCGACGCTGTCAGAGGCGGTTGCGGAGGGAGCGTTGGGTGCGCTGGGGAGGGCGCTGCATGTGTAGCGGGCGCGGCGACGCCTCTACAGCTCCGCCTCGACCCCCCTGATCGCCAGAATCCGCGCCAGCGCCTTGCCGATCTCGTTGTTCGGCGTCGAGGCCCCCGCCGTGATCCCGAGCTGCAGCGGTCCCGGAGGCAGCCAGTTCCAGTCGGTCACCTCCGGGGCATGCGGGTCCAGCTCGGGCTTGTGATTGATCGCGCCGGTGTCCGGGTCGATGCACTCGGCGTCCTTCACATGGAAGGTCGTGGTGTACTCCCGGCACAGGTGCGCCAGGTGGTTGGTGTTCGACGAATTGTAGCCGCCGACCACCAGCATGATGTCGGGCGGGTCCTCCATCATCTCCAGCACGGCGTCCTGCCGCTCCTGCGTCGCCGAGCAGATGGTGCCGAAGGAGCGGAAGTGCCCGGCGGCGTGCTCCTCCCCCATCGACTCGGCCATCATCTCCCGCAGGCGGGCGCCGATCGCGAGCGACTCGGTGGCCAGCATCGTGGTCTGGTTGGCCACGCCGACCTTGCGAAGGTCCCGGTCCGGGTCGAATCCGTCCGACGTACGCCGGGTAAAGCGTGCCATGAAGTCGTCGCGGGTCATGTGCCCCGGACGCCCGGTCATGTAGTCGCCCACCATCACGGCCTCTTCCATGTTGCGCACGACGATGTACTTGCCACCTTCATGGCGCAGCACCTGGCTGGCGGTCGCGCGCGACTCCTCGTGCTGGTATTTGCCGTGGATGATGGCGGTGAACCCGTCCCGGGCGTAGCCGTCCACCCGCTTCCACACCAGGAGCACCGAGCCGCAGGTGGTGTCGACCAGCACGCACTCCTTCTCCTGCAGCACCTTCATGTCGTGGATCGTGACCCCGAAGGCGGGGATGATCACCACGTCGTCCGCTGTCACCTCGGTGAAGTCGAACTGGCCGTCGGTGGAAGGGTAGAGGAATTCGATGCCCTTCTCCTCCAGCCGGTGGTTGACGTGCGGGTTGTGGATGATTTCGCCGACCAGGAAGATCCGCTTGTCGGGGAACTTGTGGCGGGTCTGGTAGGCGTAGTCCACCGCGCGGTCGACGCCGTAGCAGAAGCCGAAGTCCTTTGCGAGGCGGACCGTGATGTCGCCGAAGCGGTCGGTGTAGGCACGGGAGCGGATCCGCTCCAGCAGCGCCGAATGGTACTCCGTATCGATGACGGGCTTCACCTCGGCCTTGAGACCGAAGCCCTTCCTGAAATAGGTATCCTTCATTCGAATCCCTCGTGGGACGGGGGCCCGGGAGATTCCGGGTGCGGGAGAGTCCCGCCAGCCCCAGGAATATACATTCCTAACGGCGGGCCGACACAACGCGGGCTGACACAAGGGCGGGGCGACACCGCGCCGGACCAACAGACAGCCGGTGGGCCAGCGGGCCGGCACAGCGCCGGGTCCGCACCCGGGCCCGCGCGCCGACACACACCCAACTGGAGCAACCAACCTTGCTGAGCCGACTGATTTTCCTCTTCGTCACCATTCCGCTGGTCGAACTGGCGATCCTGCTGCAGGTGGGGCAGTGGATCGGGCTGTGGCCGACGGTGGGGCTGGTCGTGGCGACGGGGATCGCGGGGGCGGCGCTCGCCAGGCACCAGGGGCTGAGGGCGTTTCTGGCGGTGCAGCAGGAGCTGGCTTCGGGGCGTCTGCCGGGGCGCTCGCTGCTCGACGGGCTGTCGATCCTGGTAGGCGGCGCCTTTCTGCTGACGCCGGGGATCCTCACCGACATCGCCGGATTCAGCCTGCTGCTGCCGTTTTCCCGGCGGTGGCTGCAGCGGGCCGTGCAGCGCGGGCTGGAGCGCCGCATCAGCGAAGGAACCGTCCAGTTCCGGGTCTTCACCCCGGGTGGGGGCGTCTCCACGCGCTGGGGAGAGGTCGGGACGAAGCCCCCGCGGCCGCGCGACGGTACGGACTACACAGGACACACGGACTACACGGATTCCTCCGGCTGAGGACGAAGAACCGACGATGAGCCCGGACGCAAGCCACGACATCACCTTTCTCGAACGCCTGCTCGACTCCCCCGGCCCCTCGGGCTTCGAATCGCGTCCGGCCCGGGTCTGGAGGGACGAAGCCGGATCCTTCGCCGAGACCTGGTCCGATGTCGTCGGCAACAGCTACGCGGCGGTGCGGCGCGACGCCCGGCCGCTCGCGCTGATGGCCGGCCACATCGACGAGATCGGGCTGCAGGTGACCCACGCCGACGAGTCGGGGCTGCTCTACTTCGGGGGCATCGGCGGGTGGGACGCGCAGGTCCTGGTCGGACAGCGGGTGCGGGTGCTGGGCGCGAAGGGCGACGTGCCGGGGGTGATCGGACGGAAGGCGATTCACCTCATCGAGCCGAAGGAGCGGGAGAAGGCGGTGAAGGTGAAGAAGCTCTGGATCGATGTGGGGGCGGGCTCGAGGGACGAGTTGAAGCAGCTGGGCGTGCGCGTGGGCGACCCGGCGGTGCTCGATGCGGGCATGGTGCGCCTGGCAGGGGACCGCGTGGCGAGTCGTGCGATCGACAACCGGGTGGGTGCGTTCATCGTGCTCGAAGCGCTGCGCAGGGTGGCTGCGGAGGGTGGGCGCGCGGGGGCGGTCGCCGTCGCGACGGCACAGGAGGAGATCGGGTACTCCGGCGGCGGGGCCCGGACGAGCGCGTTCGGCGTTGCGCCGGATGTGGCGCTGGTCGTGGACGTAACCCACGCGACGGACGTGCCCGAGGTGGAAAAGAGCGAGGTCGGGGAGCACTCGCTGGGCGGCGGGCCGGTGCTGACGCGCGGGTCCGCGACGCACCCGGTTGTCTTCGAGCTGCTGGCCGAGGCCGCCGAGGCCAGCGACATCCCGTACTCGATCCAGGCCGCGCCGCTGCGCACCAGCACCGACGCCGACGCGATCCATCTGGCGCGTGGCGGAATCCCCACCGGGCTGGTCTCGGTCCCGAACCGCTACATGCACTCGCCCAGCGAGATGGTGTCGGTCCCGGACCTGTTCCACACGGCCCGCCTCCTGGCCGCATTCGTGGCGCGGCTGGACGAGGGCGTCGATTTCGCGCGCGGCTGAGGGCGTGCCGAAGCCCCGCGCACGGCTGTCGGCCCTTGCCTATATTTACTGCCCACTCAAAATCGAGACGGAAGCCCGGAGGCTGAAACCCCAATGATCGATGCCCGTGCCGTTGTGACGGAACTCCAGGAGATGCGAGAGGACGGCCACCTCTCGGACGCGCTCCTTCGCCATGCTGCCAGAACCCTGTACAACTCGGACGACCGCTTCGACTGGGTGGGGGTCTACCTGCTCACCGAAGACCGGCTGGAACTCTGGCTGCACAACTACTTCGGCGCACCAACCGATCACGCGCAGATCCCGGTGGGCCAGGGAGTCTGCGGGACGGCCGTGGCTCACGGCGCCAACCAGAACGTTCCGGACGTGACGGCGTTCGAGGGCTATCTGGCGTGCAGCCCCGACGTCAAGTCCGAGCTGGTGATCCTGATCCGCGCCGGCAGCGACATCTACGGCCAGTTCGACATCGACTCCAACCAGCCGGACGCCTTCGACAACCAGGACGAGGTGGCGATCCAGATGGTCGCGGACAAGCTGGCGGAGCAGATCGCCCGCGAACGCCGCTGACGGCAGCGTCCTGTGCCGGGGTCGCTGCCGGCGGGAATGTCCGGGGCGGCCGGAGCGTCGGCCGGAGCGGGATAGCGCTCGTATCGCATGGTGCCCCTGGTGAGATCCTTCCTGGCCCCCAATCCGGGCCCGCTCACGCTGGACGGCACGCGCAGCTACCTGGTGGGCGATGATCCGGTCGCGATCATAGACCCGGGGCCGCGCATCGAGTCCCACATCTCCGCGCTGGCGGAGGCCGTCCGCCCGGCGTCGGAAATCGTCATCCTCCTCACGCACGCCCACGACGACCACGCGGCCGCCTCGGCCCGGCTCGCCCACCGCACCGGCGGCAGCGTGCACGGCCCGGGCGGCGACCACGACCTCGGCGACGGCCAGGTCATCGCCACCAGCGTCGGCGACCTCGTCGCGGTCGCCACGCCCGGCCACGCTCGCCGCCACTTCTGCTTCCACCACCCCGACACGGCCTCGATCTTCGTCGGCGACCTCATCATGGGCAAGGGCGACACGACCTGGACCGGCGAGTACCTGGGCGCGGTCGCGGACTACCTGCGCTCGCTCGACCGCCTCGACGCCCTCGCTCCGCGAACCCTCCACCCCGCCCACGGCCCCCCCATCCCCGACGCGGCGGCCACCATCGCCCGCTTCCGCGCCCACCGGCTGGAGCGCATCGAACAGGTGCGCCGTGCCGTCGCAACGGGACATGCGGGCGCCCCCGCCATCGCCCGGCACGTCTACGGACCCCTCCCGCCGAAGATCCGCACCATGGCCGAGGCCGGCGTGGATGCGATTCTGGACTACCTGTCGGGCGCGGAATAGCTTGCCCGCAGTCTGCACCCCAGGAGAGGCATGATCCCCAGCGCACTCACGGCGAACCTCACAGCGATCTGCGGCCCCGACGGCGTCATCGTGGATCCGGACCGGCTGCTGGTCTACGAATCCGACGCGCTGACCGCCTACCGCCACCGGCCCGGCGCCGTGATCCTCCCGCGCACAACCGGCGAGCTGCGCCGCACCGTGCGGGAGATCTCCCGGGCCGGGCTTCCGATCGTGCCGCGCGGGGCCGGAACCGGGCTCTCCGGAGGCGCGGTGGCGCTCGGCGGCGCTGTCGTGGTAGGCACGGCGCGCATGAACCGCATCCTCGAGATCGACGCCCCGAACCGGCGGGCGGTCCTGCAGCCGGGAGTCATCAACGCGGAACTCTCCGCCGCGGCGGCCGCCCACGGGCTCTACTACGCTCCCGACCCGTCGTCCCAGACCGCGTGCACCATCGGCGGCAACGTGGCGGAGAACTCGGGCGGCCCGCACTGCCTGAAATACGGCGTGACGTCGCGGTACGTGACCGGGCTGACCATAGTTCTGGCCGACGGCACGGTGGCCGAACTCGGAGGCCTCGGCCGCGAGGCTCCGGGGTACGATCTCGTCGGCCTCTTCGTCGGCTCCGAGGGCTGCTTCGGGATCGCGGCCGAGATCGAGGTCGCGCTCCTCCCGGTGCCGGAGGGCGTGCGCACCCTGCTCGGGATCTTCGACCGCATCGAGGATGCGGGCACGGCCGTTTCCGACATCGTGGGGGCCGGGCTTCTGCCGGCGGCGATGGAGATCATCGACGGGCCGACGATCCGCGCGGTGGAGGACAGCGTCTTCGCCGCGGGCTATCCGACCGACGCCGAGGCCGCGCTGGTGATCGAGTTCGACGGGCTGGAGGCCGGGCTGGACACGGAGGCCGGGCGGGCCGCTGAGCTCTGCCGCCGCGCCGGGGCCCGCGAGGTGCGCAGCGCGCGCGACGAGGCCGAGCGGATGGCGCTCTGGAAGGGACGCAAGAAGGCTTTCGGGGCGATGGGACGGATCGCTCCCGACCTGCTCGTGCAGGACGCCACGGTCCCGCGCACCACCCTGCCCGCCATCCTGAAGGGCATCTCCGAGATCGCGCGGCGGTACGACCTGACCGTCGCCAACGTCTTCCACGCCGGCGACGGGAACCTGCACCCCAACATCCTCTTCGACCGCCGCAACACCGACGAGCTCGAGCGCGTGGAGCGCGCGTCGAAGGAGATCATGCAGATCTGCGTCGACTCCGGCGGCACGATCACCGGCGAGCACGGCGTGGGGCTCGACAAGAAGCACCACATGCCGCTGATTCACGGCCCCGCCGAGCTCGACGCGATGTGGGGCCTCCGGCGGGTCTTCGACCCCGCGGGCGTGATGAATCCGGGCAAGGTGCTGCCGGACGGGACGGAGCCGGCGGGTGGGGCGGGCGGACGCGGCCAGGGGCGGGATGAAGCGGCGGGCGCCGGCGTGTCGGCGAGCGGCGGGCGGGGCGAGGTGGCGGCCGCTGGCGATTCCGCGCCTGGCGGGCGGACGGGTGTCGGCGATTCCCCTCGGGGCGGGCGGACGGGTGCCGCCCTGTCGGCATGAGGACGGGGGTGAGCTCCGTCGCCGCGGCGTGCGAGGTGCTGCGCGAGGACCAGGTACTAAAGGGAGAGTCGGCGCGGGCGTGGATGGCCGGGTCCGGCCGCGACCGGATGCCCGGAGCGTCGCCGGCCACCGACGGTTCCCCGGTGGCCGTCGATTTCCCCGTGTCCGCCGAACTCACCGAGTCCGCCGATTCCCCTGAAGCCGTCCTCTTCCCCGAATCCACAGAGGAAGTCCAGGCGGTCATGCGGTCCGCGATCAAGAGCGGCGTGCGCCTGCTCCCCGCCGGGAGCGGAGGCTGGCTGGGTGCGGCGGGCTGGGGACGGGAGGCGGACGCGATCGTGTCCACGGCGCTGATGGACTCCGTCGTGCACTACGAGCCGGCCGACCTGACGCTCACCGCCGGGGCCGGGCTGGAGATGGCGGCGCTGGCCGAACTCGCGGGCCGCAGCGGGCAGTGGCTGCCGATGGACGGGCCGGGATGCGCTGAGGGGACGCTGGGCGCGGCGGTGGCGTGCGGCGTGCCGGGGCCGCTGCAGGGCCGGTACGGCGGGGTGCGCGACAACGTGCTGGGGCTCGAAGTGGTGACGGGCGACGGTCGCATCCTGCGGGCCGGGGGCCGGGTGGTGAAGAATGTGGCCGGGTACGACATGGTCCGCCTCTTCACCGGGAGCCGCGGGAGTCTCGGCGTGATCACGCGGGTGTCGGTGCGGCTCTTCCCGCGCCCCGGAGCGGATGTGACGCTGTGCTTCCGCGGCGGCGTGGACGAGGTCGTGGCGATGGCGAGGGGGGTGTGCACAGCGGAGTTCCCGGTCGCGGCGGTGGAGGTTGCCGGCGACGAGGAGGCCGCCGGTGACGGCGGGATGGTCCTGGCCGTGCGGCTTCTCGGGGGTGCTGAGGAGGTGGCGGAGGCGCGCGCCAGGACGGTGGCGGGAGTGGGACGCGAGCCGGACGAGGAGCTCGCCGGGCGTGACAGCGCGGCCCTCCACGAAGCGCGGTGGGAGGAGGGGTCACCGGTGGTGGCGCGTCTAGCCGCGCTGCCGGACCGTTTGGGGGACGTGATGAATTGTGCGGGGAGGGTCGCCGGCGTGGTGGGGGGGGAGGTCGCCGCCGATGCGATGCGGGGGCTCGTGCGCGTAAAGGGGAGCTGTGCGCCGGGCCGGACGGAGGCGGTGGCCGAGTGCGTGGCCGGTGCCCGGGCGGAGATGGCGGACCGGGGTGGGAGTCTGGTGCTGAGCAGCGCGCCGCGCGAGGTGGTGGAGGGGGTGGGGTGGGGGGGGAGGGGGGGTGGGGGGGCGGGGCTCACCGCGCGCATCAAGTCGCTCTTCGATCCGCACGGCGTGCTGGCATCCGAGTGCCCATGAGCGCGGTCACAGAGTCGCTCGCCCGGGCCTTGAAGGAGCAGGAGGAAGGGCTGCTCAACTGCGTTCACTGCGGATTCTGCCTGCCGGCCTGCCCCACGTACCGGCGCCTGGGGGACGAGGCCGACTCGCCGCGGGGACGCTTGCACCTGATGCGGGCAGTGGTGGAAGGACGGCTGGAAGCGGGCTCGGACGCCTTCCAGCTTCACATCGACCGCTGTCTGGGATGCAGGGCCTGCGAGCCCGTCTGCCCGTCGGGGGTCGCCTACGGCCATCTCCTCGAACTCGCCCGGCACGTCGGCCGCGAAGCGCGGCGCCCGCCCCTGCTCTCTCGCCTTCTGCTGCGCGTGTTCGGCACGCGCTCCCTCTCCCGCCCGGCCATGGCCCTGGCCCGCCTCTTGCGCGCCACCGGGATCCCCGCGCTCCTGGCGCGCGCGCGGCCCGGCAAGCGTCCGCCCGGCCCGGTTCGCCTCGGCATGGCCAGGCTCGCGGCGAC
>JAJDVT010000034.1 GCA_022826005.1 Gemmatimonadota bacterium
GTGCTGGTGGAGGATGCGGAGGAAGCGGGGGCGCACCGGGTGGCCGCGCTGGTGAAGTGGGACGACTACCGTTCGATCCTGCGGTTTGCCGTCGAAGTGCTGCCGGGCGAGCTGGTGGTGACGATCCCGCAGAACGCGGGCTTGGTGAGCCTTGAGACGTGCGCCTACACGAGCGCGCTGATGGCGCACGGATCGGAGGGACTTCAACCGATGGAGCGGGCGGACTCCGGCTGTCTCGCCCCCCCGGTGGAACACCTGTCGTGGATCGCGGCGGAACACTTGGGCTCGCCCATGACCTGCTCCGAGGGGGAACCAAGCGACGGGATCGAGGATCCGACGCGGCGGTTTTACGCCTGCTACTGGGCGGCCGATCCCCCGGACGAAGGCTAAGACCCCCACAAAAAAAGCCAAGGGAACCGCCCCCGGCGCGCCGCTTGTCCCCTGCTGTTCTTCATGGGAATGAAACGAAGGGACGGCGAGCGCCGGGGGCCTCTTGCGTCCGGGCCGGGACTCAGGCCCAGCGGTCTTCGGCGCGGAGCGTGGCGACGGGACCGGACCGGGCGCTGGCCTGCCGTCCGTAGTGGGCGGGCATGTCGGGCGCGGTCCATCCCCCGGCCTGCTGCATGGCTACGAGGCTGGCCCCGCGGCTGGCCATCGAGACGGCGGCCCCGACCCGGAGCGAGTGGCCGGTTGCCCGCAGCCCGATGGCGGCGGCGCGCTGGCGCACCACGTCGGCCACGGCGCGCGGCTGCATGGCCCGGCCCGCGTCCCTGATCCGGCCCCAGCGGTCGAGGGCGGGGAACAGGGGCGCGTCGGCGGCATCGATCCCGGCGGCCGCGCGCCATGCGTCGAGTCTCCGGACGGTCGAGGCTCGCAGATAGCCGGTCCGGGCGCGGGCCGGTCTTGCCCTGCCAGACTTCGGCCGTGGCGGTCCCGTCGCTGGCGCGTTCGAGACCCGAACCCGTAGCGCGGCGACTTCCGACACGCGGGCGCACAGATTCGGAGGAGGTGGCGATCAACGCGGCGTCCCGCAGTTCCCTTCGGCGTCCCGTCCGCTGCCGCGCGCCGGGCGGATTTGTCGGCGGCATCCCAGATAGACGGCCAACCTGCCCCCCGTCGCCGACACCCGGCAGTCGCCCGTCCCTGCGGGCGTCCGCGATCGCGTCGGGCCTCCCAGTCTTGCCGGCTTCTTCGACGCCCGCGGCTCGCGCGGCCCACCACCGGCTGGCGCGCCCTTCCGGAAAAGAACTCGGACTGGTCCAGAAGCCGTGAGCGGTGTATTGTTCCGGAAGGCAGTCCCCACACGCTCACCGCTACTCCGAAAGGCGGAATCCCATGAAGAACTGGACCAACTCAATCGCCCTGGCCCTGATGGCCGCAACCCTCACCCTCACCGCCGCCGCCTGCACCGAAGACGGCCCGGCCGCCAGCATGACCGAGGCCGACGCGTCCCAGACTCACCTGACGGACGCGGAGTTTGCCGCCAGCCTTGCGGCGGGCCGAGTGCCGAACATCGACTGGATCGGGTGGAACCTCGAAGGCCGTCCGCTGGACCGTTTCCCGCTGGAGCTTCGGACGAAGGAGGAGATTCAAGCCGAGTACCGGGAAAAGGGGCGGCGCATGCCGGACGGCAGCTACAGTCGGCTCCCCCATCTGGTCAGCACACAATCGGAAGGCGATCTATACGCGGCCAGCAACCTGATCATTCGGTCTCTACAGCCGCTCGACTGTCCGTTCGTTCCCTGTCGGCTGCCGCCATCGGGGGAGGATAGGTATAGGGCAGCGGCCAAGCGGATGGGTATTCCCTACCGGCCAGTGGACGCAGTGGTCAAGTTGGCCGGACATGAATTCACGCCCGCGCAGTATGAAGAGGCGCGAGAACGGAGAGAGCGGGGCGACAGGATGCGCGAGCGCGCCCGTCGACAAGAAGGGATCATCCGTTGAAGGCGGGCCGGTGGGTAATCGTAGCGGCCATGCTGACGGGAGGTGCTGCCTTCGTCCAAGACGGACCGCCGCGCGCAATGCCGGACGGCAGCCAGTGGATCGATATTCATAGCGACTCAAGCCGCTTGAATCGTGCTATCAGCAACCTCAGAAACTCAACCTGGGACAGCACCTTCATTGGGCACAAGACCTTAGAGGATGCGGGGCTGGATTGCGTGACGGTTCAGACCAACACGTGGAAATTCCTTGCGGAAGTGGGAGTGGATTTCGCCACCCAGACCGATTCCGTTCTCAAGGCAGACGGATATGTCGAGGCTGAGTACTTCGGACTCGCAAACACAATTCTCAACGTGAATAACACTGGGGATTTGGACCACAAGGCGCTGGTTCACGAGGCCCAACACCACGCAGGATGGGGCGTCGGCGTGACGGACCCTACAGAGTTGCTGAGAATTGAGAATTTGATGCGAGACGCCGAGGATTGCCAGATGGTCGTCAAAAAGGAGGAAGAAGACGACGACGAGCCGAACGAGGGCGGTGGGGAGGACCCGACGGAGCCGGTGTGTGAGGAAAAGCTGGTGCCCGTGTACTACACGGTGGACGAGCGCGAGTTGCGCAGATCGAGGGCCTGCACGGCTTCGGACGACGTGGATGGGACGGGGGGGGAGTGCCGCTGGGTGTACGAGTGGGTGCTGGTCCCGAAACAGAAAGTGAAGTGGGAGACTCAAACCGTTTGCAGCAGCTAGGAGGCCGCGCGATGAAGACGTTGAGAGTGTTGGCGGTGGCCACCGTGCTGGCGGTTGCGTCCGCCGTTCCGGCCACGGCGCAGGAGCCGGGCGATTCGGTGGTGTACGAGGGCGACCCGTTCCCGGTGTGGGTGCTGGTGGAGGATGCGGAGGAAGCGGGGGCGCACCGGGTGGCCGCGCTGG
>JAJDVT010000003.1 GCA_022826005.1 Gemmatimonadota bacterium
AGCACTGTATGTCGCGCGAGCGACGTGCAGTGGCGTCTGACCCAAGCCGTTTCGGGCGTTCACGTCCGCCCCGGCCTCCGCGAGCAAGGACACCACGGTCGAGTCCCGGGTCCAGAGGGACAGGTGCAGCGGTGTGTTGCCCTCAGCGTCCCGGGCATTGGCATCGGCGCCGGCCTCAAGGAGCGTGTGCACCCGCGGAAGCCAGGGCGGCTGGAATCCGGGGGCCGAGAAGTGCGTGGCGTACCCCCACCCGTTGCTCTGCGACATCCCGACAGCAAGGTGCAATGGGGTCCGGCCGCCTTCGTCGCGGCCTGCTGGATCCGCACCGGCGCGCAGCAGCACTGTGAGCACCTCGGTGCTTGTCGACGCGGCGGCGGCATGAAGCGGGGAGCCGTCATCGCCGGCCAGGACCCGCGGATCAGCACCCGCATCGAGCAGAGCGCGGATCACATCCGGACCTTCGGCGAGGGCGGCTGCCTGATGGAGAGGAGTCCGGCCCTGAGCGTCTGTCGCGTTGGGGTCGGCGCCGAGCGCCAGCAATCTCTGCGGAAGATCGGTGATCGAGCCGGTTCTGCGACTGGGACGCATCGCAGCCAGCAGCGGGGTCGCCCCCAGCGAATCCGTAGCGTTGATGTCGGCACCCGCATCCAGTAGGGCGTTGACGGGATTCGCGCTGATGGTGTCGATAAAGGCGATCCGCTGACCCCGGGCGATGGCGTGCAGCAGGGGGGTGCCGTAGCCACCCGCACCAGCGTTGACTTCGGACCCCGCCTGAAGGAGGGCCGTCACAATCTCTGCGCCCCTGTTGTAGACGGCGGCGTGCAGCGGCGTCGCGCCTGTGAAGTTTCGAGCGTTGGGGTCGGCTCCCGCGGAAAGGAGTAGCGTCACCGAAGTCAGGACTTCACCTTGCGCGGCGTGGTGAAGCGGCGTGTTGCCGCGCGGGTCGCGCGCGAGCAGGTCCTCGCCCTGTGCCAGGCAGAGTTCAAAGTGGGCCGGAAGCGCCAGCCTTACGAAGGCGGGCGTGTTCCAGTTCGCGCAGGCGGTGGGGTCGGCGACGCGGCCACGTTCGTCTCGCGCCAGCGGGTCGGCGCCCGAGCGGAGCAGTGCCTGAACGACAGCCGGATTCGGGTTTTCCCACGCCGCGTGCAGCGGTGTTTCCTCGTCTCGGTTCCGTGCGTGCAAGTCGGCTCCGGCCGCGACCAGTGCCTCGATGATGCCCGGGACCTGATTCGAGGCCGCAGCCGTGTGGAGGGGTGTGTAGCCGTATGGCCACGCCGCTACGGCCCACTCATGGCCGCGGGCCATCTCGGCTGATGGATCCGCGCCGGCGTCGACGAGCGCGCGGATGACTGCCGCGTCGGTCGCCGATTTCGCGGCGAGTTGGATTGCTGGCAGCACCGGATTCCAGAGGGGCGCACCATCCTCGATGCACTCACGAACGCGCTCCACCGAAGCCGACGCGAAGAACTCCGGTCTGCGCCAGTTGTCGCATGCGGCTTCGGGGGGAAGGGCCGAAAGGGGCGTGTCCGCCGAAGAGGCTGTCGCGGCCGGGGCCGTGCCTGGAGAAGTGGCACCGGACGGTGGCAATGACGGGGGGACCGCTGCCCGGCCACCCGCGCAGGATGCCACCAGCAACGGGACCAGTGAGGTGGTCGCGACCGTGAGCGTCCGCCGCCGCTTCGCCTTCTTTCGATGAGGCCGTGTCATGGATGTG
The DNA here is from genome assembly GCA_022826005.1 of Gemmatimonadota bacterium. Classification (GTDB taxonomy): domain Bacteria; phylum Gemmatimonadota; class Gemmatimonadetes; order Longimicrobiales; family Gaopeijiaceae; genus Bin94. The sequence continues at coordinate 1,715 of JAJDVT010000003.1, forward strand.
TACATCTGACGGCTGACGCCCCTCACCGAATGCCCCCTTTCAATTGTCGCCGCCGCTCGCGCGCTTCCTCGTACTGGGCAGGCGTAAACTCGACGCCGTTCCATTGGACCACTTCGTCCACGGGGCGATAGGGTAGACCCAACCGCTCGGCCACTTCTTGGTATTCGGCCTCCCAATGCGGTGGCGTCCTGCACGGGACGAACGGACAGCCGGACGGTTGCAAAGCCCGCACGATCAGGTCTTGGGCTCTGTTCAACTCACCGATTGATGCGTATGTCCTCAGCGCCCCCGGCGACATGTAGTTGCCGCTGGGTAGCCGCATTCCTCTCTCCCGTTGCTCCGCCAAGATTTCATCTTCGGTGCGCAACTCCAGCGGGAAGCGGTCCAGCGGGTGACCCTTGATGCTCCAGCCGATCCAGTCGATGTTCGGCATCCGGCCCACCGCGAGGCTGTCGGCGAACTCCACGTCCGTTAGGTACGGGCGAGGTGCGTCGGCCTCGGCCGGGCCGTCTTCGGTGCAGGCGGCGAGCGTGAGCGCTGCGGCCATCACGGCCAGGGTGAGGTTGTTCGTCCAGATTCTCATGGCGCTCCCTCCATTTGCGGGCATCCTTCACGAAGGGGGTGCTTCCCTTTTGGACATTACACCCCCGAACGGCTTCCCGGTTCATGTCCCGGAAGGTACGGCGTAACATTACAGGCCGCCAATTCGTCGGGCGAGGCCGCAAGAAGGCGGCCCCGGCCGGACGCAAGACGCCCCCGGCGCTCGTCGTCCCTTCGTTTCAGTCCCATGAAGAACAGCAGTGGGACAAGCGGCGCGCCGGGGGCGCTCTCCCTTTGGTGCCGGGGTAGTCTAGCCCTCGCCGGGCTTCTCCGCCCAGTAGCAGGCGTAGGCCCGGATCGTCGGATCGCCGATCCTGCCCGTCCGGTCGGCTTCCTTGTAGGCCAGCGGCGAGCCCCGGTGTTCCGCCCCGATCCACGGCAGATACTCCGTTGGGGGGGCGAGGACAGCCGGAGTCCGCCCGCTCCATCGGTTGAAGCCCTTCCGATCCGTGCGCCATCAGCGCGCTCGTGTAGGCGCACGTCTCAAGGCTCACCACGCCCGCGTTCTGCGGGATCGTCACCACCAGCTCGCCCGGCAGCACTTCGACGGCAAACCGCAGGATCGAACGGTAGTCGTCCCACTTCACCAGCGCGGCCACCCGGTGCGCCCCCGCTTCCTCCGCATCCTCCACCAGCAC
>JAJDVT010000122.1 GCA_022826005.1 Gemmatimonadota bacterium
GACCGCGGCTCTCGTGCTGGACCTTTGCGCCGAAGACCTTGAAACCACGATCCGCGAGCGCGACGAAACCACGCTGTCGCTCGTCGAGGCCGCCCGTGAGAGCGGCTACTCAAGGGAACATCTGGGCCGCCTCGTCCGCGATGGCAAGATCCCCAACGCCGGGCGGCCCAACGCGCCCAGGATCGCACGCATCCACCTGCCCCGGAAGGCGACGCCGCCAGCCGCCCCGCCACTGGCGCGGGACGCCCCGCGCCGCGAGCTTTCCAACAGGCAGATCGTGCAGTCCATCATCCAGAGAGGAATGGAATGATGGCACGCACGAAACGTGACCGGCGCTCGTACAGCGCCGGAGAATGGGGCCGCAACCGGGTGAGGGTGTTTCCGGACCCGAAGACCGGCCTCTACCAGATAGAGTGGCGAGAAAACGGGCGCAGGCTCACCCGGTCGCTCAAACACCGCGACTGGAGGCGCGCGAAGCGGCAGGCCGACGAGGCCGCCGCCGGGTTCGCGAAGCCGGAGCCGAACGGCATGCAGGAGGCCGATACCGGGCCGCTCACCCTGGAGACGCTCTTTGACATCTACGGTGAAGAGGTAACCCCGACCAAGACCCGGCACTCGCGGCAGCATGACCGGACCGCGATGAAGATGTTCCTCGGGTTCCTCGGAAGGAACCGCGACCCGGCAACGCTCTCCCAGAGGGACTGGGATCGGTTCATCCGGGCGCGCCGGGCCGGAAGGGTCGGACCGAGCGGAAAGCCCGTGTCGGACCGGATGGTCGAATACGACCTGAGGTTCCTGATCGCGGTCTTCAACTGGGCCTCCAGGTCGAGGGACGAGCGGGGCCGCCTGCTGATCGAGTCGAACCCGCTCAGGGGCTTGAGGACGCCCATGGAGAAGAACCCCACCCGGATCGTTCTCACCGAGGAGGAGTATCAGGCGCTTCTCGGAGTGTCCCGCAAGGTGGACTGGCGGTTCCGGGTCGCGCTCGTGCTCGCGCACGAAACGGGACACCGCATCGGAGCCGTCCGCAAGCTCCGGTGGGACGACATCGACCTCGAAGGCGAAACTATCCGGTGGCGCAGCGAGCACGAGAAGACCGGATACGAGCACACCACGCCCGTGACCTCAGAGGCGGTCGCCGCCTTGGAGGAGGCGCGGCGGCGGAACCCGGCGACGGGCGACGCGCCGGTCCTGCCCTCGCCGAAGGATCCCTCGTCGAGCGTGGGCTCGTGGATGGCCCGAGGTTGGTGGGACAGGGCTGAACGGCTCGCGGGACTGGAGCCCAAGCGCGGGCGCGGCTGGCACTCGCTGAGGCGCAAGTTCGCCTCCGATCTCATGGACCAGCCGCTGAAGGTGCTCTGCGAGTTGGGCGGCTGGAAGACGGCCAAGACCGTTCTCCAGTGTTATCAGAGAGCCGACGAGGGACAGCTCAGAACCGCGCTCGCAAACCGCCGCCGAGTGCGGACCTGATCCCGTTCGGCGGGAACCGAAGGGCGGGAATCAGACCCGGAAACCCCGTAAGTTCAATGATCGCAACAGATCCGAAATCTAAATCGGGCGTTGGATCATCGAGAACGACTGGCTGGAGGCGATCGTCGCCCTGCCGCTCAACATGTTCTACAACACCGGAATCGCCACCTACGTCTGGGTGCTCACGAGCCAGAAGCCCGAGCACCGCAGGGGCACGGTGCAACTCATCGACGCCACGAAGTGGTTCCGACCACTCAGGAAGAACCTGGGGAAGAAGAACTGCGAACTCGGGCCGGAAGACATCGAGAGGATCTGCCGGACGTTCCTCGATTTCGAGGAGACCGAGGAGAGCAAGATCTTCGACAACGAGGCGTTCGGATACTGGAAGGTGACGGTGGAGCGGCCGCTCAGGCTGAAGGTGGATCTGTCGTCCGCGCGCTGCCACACGTTCTCCGAGACGTGCCGCCAAGCGGGGGAGGAGCCGCTCGCGAACGCCGTCGAGCGGGTGGCCCAGACACTCGGCCCAGGGCCTCACCTCGACTTCAACGTCTTTCTGGAGGCACTCAAAGGCGGCATGTCCGGTCGTCGCGCGAAGCTCACGGCCAAGCGCAAGAAGCTGTTGCAGACCGCGCTGGCCAAGCGGGACGAGACGGCGGAGCCGGTAGTCAAGAGGGTTCACCGGCGCGGCACTGCGCCCGACCCGATCCGGGGACTGTTCGAGCTTGGCGAACGCTCCAGTCCTACCGTCGTCGAGTACGAACCTGACACAGAGCTCAGGGACACCGAGCAGATCCCGCTCCTGGAAGAGGGCGGGATTGAGGGGTTCCTGCGACGGGAGGTGCTTCCCTATGCCGGGGACGCGTGGTACGTCGGCAAGAGAGTGAAGATCGGCTACGAGATCAGCTTCAACCGGTACTTCCACAAGCCCGAGCCGATGCGGACGCTCGCTGAGATCAGCGGTGACATCTTGGCGGTCGAGCGGGAGACCGAGGGACTGCTGGTTGAGATACTGGGACGGGTCGGATGAGTGTCAACGGCCTCCGGCCGTATCCGGCCTACCAGGAATCGGACGTGCGGTGGATGGGAATGGTGCCCAACCACTGGCGCCTAGTGCGGGCCAAGTGGCTGTTCACCAAGATGGATCGTCCCGTTAGCCCGAGTGACGGGGTCGTTACCTGCTTCCGCGACGGCACTGTGACGCTCCGAAAAAACCGACGAGAGCTGGGTTTCACCGAATCCCTGAAAGAGATCGGCTACCAAGGGGTTCGCCGCGGTGATCTTGTCATTCATGCGATGGATGCCTTCGCCGGTGCTTGTGGTATCTCCGATTCGGACGGGAAGAGTACGCCCGTGTATTCGGTCTGTACCCCTAAGGATGAGAGAGTGAGTTCCCGTTACTACGCGTTTTGCGTTCGCGAGATGGCTCGGAGTCGGTGGATCATGGCACTTTCGAGAGGGGTGCGGGAGCGGTCGACCGACTTTCGGTTCGCGGCCTTTGGAAACCAATTGGTCCCAGCACCGTCGGGTCGAGAACAGCGCGCCATCGTCCGTTTCCTGGACGAAGCGGATCGTCGCATCCGTCGCTACATCCATGCGAAGGAACGGCTGATCGAGCTGTTGGAGGAACGGAAGCGGACGCTTGTCCACGCGGCCGTCACGGGCCGCATCGATGTCCGTACTGGCCGGCCCTATCCGGCCTACAGGGACTCCAACGTCCAATGGCTGGGGAATGTGCCGGAGCATTGGGAGGTGCGGCGGCTCAAGACGTTCTCACACATGCAGAGCGGCGAAGCCATAACGGCGATGTCGATCGCTCAGACCGGGGAATGCCGCGTGTTTGGCGGTAACGGGCATCGGGGCTTCACGTCGAGCTACACTCACGATGGCGAATTCGCCCTGATCGGACGACAGGGAGCCCTCTGTGGCAACGTCCACTTAGCACGCGGGCGTTTCTGGGCTTCCGAGCACGCGGTCGTAGCGACCCTACGTCACGGACACGTCCTCGAATGGTTTGGTGCGCTGTTGGAAGTCATGAATCTGAACCAATACTCGATTGCGGCCGCCCAGCCGGGGTTGTCGGTCGATAGAGTAATGAACTTGTGGGCACCCGTGCCGCCACCAGCGGAACAGGTCGCGATATCCCAGAGCCTTGTTGAGCGAGGCCGCGACATGGAAAGCGCGGTGGTCACTACCAAGCGCCGGATCGTCCTTCTCCAAGAATACCGAACTCGCCTGATCGCCGATGTCGTGACCGGGAAGCTCGACGTGCGCGAGGCGGCGGCGGACCTTCTGGAGACGGACCCGCTTCCGGTCGGCGATCGGAGCGACAGCATCGACCCCGAATCGAACCCACAACCGGCCAAACACGATATGGTGAAGGAGGTATACGCATGACAGATTGGACCACATGTCCGGCGGTGGAACGCAACCCCCGCAAGATCAGCGGGGCTTGGGCCTTCACTGGCACGAGGGTGCCGGTATACGCCCTGTTCGAGAACCTGGAGAGCGGCGCGACCGTGGAGCAGTTTCTGGAGTGGTTTCCCGAGGTCAAGGAGTGGCAGGTGACGGCGGTTCTCAACCACGAGACGGAGTACTTCAAGACGCCTGCCAGAACGTGAAGATCCTGTTCGACCACGGGACCCCGGCACCGCTTCGCCACCATCTTCCTGGACATTCCGTGGACAGGTCGGCGGAGAGGGGCTGGGAGTGGCTTGAGAACGGCGAACTGATCCAGCGGGCCGAGGAGGACGGCTACGAGGTCATCGTGACGACGGACCAGAGCATGCGATACCAGCAGAATCTCGCCGGGAAGCGGTTGGCCATCGTGGTGCTCATGGCCACGGCATGGCCCAGGGTTCGGGACCGGACGGCGGACATCCGCGCAGCGATCGATGAAGTGCGGCCCGGGGAACTCAGGGAAGTGCCGATCCCGCGTCGCGTGTGACGTGACATGACCACCGACACGTCCGAACTTGGCCTCGAACGCCTGATCTGCGAGGCGCTGACCGGCGATTCATGCGAGCCGCCGTCGGGTCGCACCGTCGACGAGCCGTCTCCCGGCTACGGCGGCGTCGGCTGGTCCCCCGGCAACCACCATGACTACAACCGCGAGTACTGCGTCGACCTCGTCCAGCTCCGCGCCTTTCTCCAAGCCACCCGGCCCAACACTGCCCCTGCCCTCCGCCTCGGCGAGGATGGCCCCGTGCGCCGCAAGTTCCTCGCGCGCCTCCAGGGCGAAATCAACAAGCGCGGCACCATCGACGTGCTCCGCAACGGAATCAAGCACGGCCCCCACGACCTCCAACTCTTCCACGGCACGCCCTCGGCCGGGAACGTCACGGCCACACGGCTGTTCGGACGGAACCGCTTCACGGTTACCCGCCAACTCCGCTACAGCAAGGACGAGACCCGGCGCGCTCTCGATATCGGCCTCTTCATCAACGGTCTGCCCGTGTTCACGTTCGAACTCAAGAACAACCTCACGAAGCAGACGGTCGACGACGCCATCTGGCAATACAGGAGGGATCGCAACCCGCGTGAACCCCTCTTTCGGCTTGGGCGCTGTGTGGCGCACTTCGCAGTCGACGAGAACGAGGTCCATTTCTGCACCCAACTGAAAGGGAAGGCGTCGTGGTTCCTGCCTTTCAACCGCGGCTGGAACCAGGGGAAGGGCAACCCGCCCAACCCGAACGGGCTCAAGACCGAGTACCTTTGGCGCCGGATCCTTGCCCGTGAGAGCCTTACCGACATCCTTGAGAACTACGCCCAGGTGCTGGCGCCGAAAGACCCGAAGACCGGCAAGAAGAAGCGGGTACAGATCTGGCCGAGGTACCAGCAACTCGACGTGGTGCGCCGACTGCTGGGCCACGCCGGGGGGCACGGGGCCGGAAAGCGGTACCTGATCCAGCATTCGGCAGGGAGCGGCAAGAGCTTCTCGATCGCGTGGCTCGCGCACCAGATGATCCCTCTGAAGAAGGACGGCACGTCCGTCTTCGACTCGATCATCGTGGTGACCGACCGCCGCATCCTCGACCGGCAGATCCGCGACACGATCAAGCAGTACGCCCAGGTGGGATCGACCGTCGGGCACGCGGAAGACTCGGGCGATCTGAGGAAGTTCATCGAACAGGGCAAGAAGATCGTCATCTCGACGATCCAGAAGTTCCCCCACATCCTTGAAGAGATCGGCAACGCCCACCGCGACCGCACCTTCGCGATCATCATCGACGAGGCGCATTCAAGCCAGGGCGGCAAGACCGCCGGAGCCATGTCTGCCGCGCTGGGCGAAGCGGGCCAGGAAGAGGAGGAGGAGACCTACGAGGACCGGATCAACCGCCTGATCGAGTCCCGCAAGATGCTGCCCAACGCCAGTTACTTCGCCTTCACGGCCACGCCCAAGAACAAGACGCTTGAGATCTTTGGCGAGCCGGACCCGCAGAGCGACGGCACGGTCCGGCACCTTCCGTTCCACACCTACAGCATGAAGCAGGCGATCCAGGAAGGGTTCATCCTGGACGTGCTCAAGCATTACACGCCGGTCAAGAGCTACTACAGGCTCGCCAAGACGGTCGAGGACGATCCGGAGTTCGATGTCAGGAAGGCCGGGAAGAAGCTCCGGCGCTACGTCGAGGGCCACGGGCACGCGATCGGGCTCAAGGCCGAGATCATGGTGGATCACTTCCACGAGCAGGTGCTGGCGCAGCACAAGATCGGCGGCATGGCCCGGGCGATGGTGGTCACCAACGGGATCGAACGCGCGATCCAGTACTACCACGCCATCCGCGACTACCTGAAGAAGCGCAAGAGTCCTCACAAGGCGCTCGTCGCGTTCTCGGGGAAGCACGACTACGGTGGAGACCGGGTGAGCGAAGTCAGCCTCAACGGCCTCCCGTCGTCGAAGATCGCCGAGAGATTCCGGGAGGATCCGTACCGGTTCCTCGTCTGCGCGGACAAGTTCCAGACCGGGTACGACGAACCGCTGCTTCACACCATGTACGTCGACAAGACGCTCTCGGGGATCAAGGCGGTCCAGACGCTGTCGCGGCTCAACCGGTCGCACCAGAAGAAGCGCGACGTGTTCGTGCTCGACTTCCTGAATGACGCGGAGATCATCACCGAGGCGTTCTCCAAGTACGACCGGACCACGATCCTGTCCGATGAGACCGATCCCGACAGGCTCCACGACCTTCAGGCGGACCTGGACGCCGCCCAGGTGTACTCGCCCAGCCAGCTCAAAGAGTTGGTGAAGCGGTACCTTGACGGCGCGGATCGCAACCAGCTCGACCCCATCCTCGACCAGTGCGTCGCCGTCTACATCAGAGACCTGGACGAGGATGGACAGGTCCGGTTCAAGAGTAAGGCCAAGGCGTTCGCGCGCGCCTACGCGTTCCTATCGTCGATCCTCCCCTACAACAACCGGGGGTGGGAGGAGCGCTCGATATTCCTGAACTTCCTGATCCCGAAGCTCCCGTCGCCCGTGGAGGACGACCTGTCGAAGGGCATCCTGGAAACGATCGACATGGACAGCTACCGCGTCGAGAAACGGGCGATGCAGAAGATCATTTTGGAAGACGAGGACGGGGAGATCAATCCGGTTCAGACGGGTGGGGGAGGGGGCAAGGGCGAGCCCGAGATCGATCGGCTGTCGGTAATCATTGAGGAGTTCAACGACCTGTTCGGCGGAATCGAGTGGAAGGACGGCGACCGCGTGCGCCGGATGGTGACCGTGGACCTCCCGGCCATGGTGGCCGAGGACGCCGCGTTCAAGAACGCGCGGGAGAACTCGGACAGGGAGAACGCGCGGGTCGAGGCCGACAATGCCTTGCAGCGGGCAGTGCTGGGAATCATGAACGACGACACCCAGCTCTACAAGCAGTTCGCCGACAACCCGGACTTCAAGCGGTGGCTGGGCGAGACGGTGTTCGAGCTGGTGTACGAGCAGGCTGGGTGACTGGGCCGCTTTATCAGCCCATGGATAGCGCCGCCCGAGCACCGAGAGCGGCGAGGCGGTGGGCTGGCAAGGCGCGACGAAGCGGGAATAGGAATAGCAGCGATTTGGCGCTGCGGAGCTGGTGGTTACCGCCAAGGTGACGATGGCGGGGCTTCGTTGCCGGCCGCAGGGCCGACTGCTGGTCGGCTCAACGCTCCGTCGTACCGCGATGGAGGCGGTCGCGCTGAAACTGAAGCCGAAGGGCCGCCCATCGATTCCGGTCGCCACCCCGCCTGCGGACGCGCCTGTACACCCTGCGCCAGTTGCCCGGTCTTTGTTACCTTGAGCGGTCATGTTATGTCCAGCCAACCATCTGATCCATGTCGCGGGAGTCCGTTCCCGGTCCCTCCCAGGTACTCTCTGTCTGACCCATGAGTGACGAGCGACTCCCAAGAGCAGCGCCCATCGATCCATCCGTCCTTGGCAAGATCGCCAAGAACCATCCTTCGGAGCTAACGCGGGTGATCGCATGCGTGGACAGACTGAAGAAGAACCCCGGTCTGCCGAGCCTTCAACTGAAACCGCTCAAGGACGAAAAGAACCTATGGAGCGCGAGGGTCTCAGACGGCTTTCGCGCACTGCTCACCCGGCACGAGCGTCACCTGCACCTCGTGGACGTCCGTCCTCGGGGAAAGGCATATCGGAACATGCCTGCGGCGGCCAAGGGCCCGCACGTTGACCCGAGTCCGCCGCCGACCTCCATGTCCGTGGAATCAACGGGTACCCCTCGGACATCCGCATCCCGCCCGTCGCCCCACGGTACGCGACTGTTCGACGGCCATGGGGACGCCTACTTGATCAGTCTGGGTGTTGCCGACTCGCAACTTGCTTTTGTTCGCGAGTTCCGTGACAAGGAGGACATAGAAGATGCTTGGGTCAAGGGCGCTTTCGAGGATGAGGTGGCCGAATGTCTCCAAGAGCTGGCCGACGGTGGACTGCCATCGCCTCCGGTCACCGACCCGGTCGACGAAGCTTGCGATTCGCCCGGCGACCCCGGCCCGCCAGTGTACGTCATCGAGGACGAAAGGCTGAAGCGATGTCTGGAGGCGCCCTGGGAGAAGTGGGTCACCTTCCTCAGCGACGAGCAGCGTGCAATCGTCGCGAAGGATTTCAATGGACCGGCGAAGGTCACCGGCACTGCGGGGACCGGCAAGACGCTGGTGGCACTGCACCGAGCGAGGCGGCTGGCGGAGCACGGGCACAGGGTACTGCTTGCGACCTACGGCAAGACGCTGGCGGACAATTTGGACAGGAGCCTCCAGTTCATCACCGACAAGCCAGGTGTGCGGAATCGGATTCGGACATCGACGGTGGACGGTCTGGCGTTGAAGATGGTTGGCGAAGCGGGGGAGTCCGCGAAACCCGTCGACAAGAAGGAGGCGCACCCCTTCTTGAGGAAAGAGCTGCTCGGCTTGCTGACCGGAACGAGATTCGGGCCCGCCTTTATCGTTGCGGAATGGGACGAAGTGATTCAGCTCCAGGGAATCACGACATTGGAGCAGTATCGTGATGCCTACCGGCACGGTCGAGTCCAGCAATTGCGTCAGCAGGATAGAGAAGCCCTTTGGCCCATCTTCGAGAGAACGCGCGCCCACCTTGCCGAGCACAACCAGATGACGTGGCACGACCTACGCCTCCGCGCCGCGGAACTTCTCAAAGAAGGCACGCTCACCAGCCCGTTCGATGCCGTGATCGTGGACGAGGTTCAGGACCTCAGCGTCCCTGGGCTCCGGTTCCTGTGGCAGCTGGCGAGGCATCGCCCCGAGAATTTCATGGTGGTCGGAGACGCCGGTCAGCGGATCTACCCTGGGGGATACAGCCTAAGACGCCTTGGAATCGAGGTGAGCGGCCGCTCGAGGCGCCTCAAGATCAATTTCCGCACGACGCGGGAGATTCGGCGGTTTGCGGATGCCTTGGGGCACTCCGAAGCCGACGACATGGATTCGGGCTCGGAGAAGCGTGACGACACCCAGGATGCCGTGGGCGGGCGCCACCCGAAGATTCGGCGATTCGACACCAGGAGCGATGAACATCAGAGGTTGGTCGCACAGATCAAGGAGTGGATAGGGCCGGAGTTCGGCTACGAACCGGCGGACATCGCAGTGTTTGTCCGCACCAAGAAGCTCGTGAGCGAGATAGACACCGCGGTGGATCGTGCGGCGATAGAGGTGTTGCAACTTCGAAGCAATACGAATCTGAACCGGCCGGGCGTTCGGGTGGGCACCATGCACCGATCCAAGGGGTTGGAGTTCAAGGCAGTGTGGGTGGCCGGTGTGGAGAAGGGCCTCCTGCCGGCGTCATGGGAGATGGACAAGGCGACGGATCAGAATGCTCGTGACGAAGTGGAGGCCCGTGAACGCAGCCTTCTCTACGTCGCGATGACGCGGGCGCGGCACCAGCTCGTAGTGTCGTGGTCGGGCAGCCCCTCCGAGCTTCTCTCGGCCGTCTCGCAACCGGCAGTTACCCGGTCAGGCGCTCCCGATCCTGCGCGAGCCCACGGCCCGTAGGTCCACGAGAATCCCCGGACCGACCGAAATCGGCTTCTGGATTCCGCTGAGCCGCCTGACGCCAGACACGGCATCTGGAGTCGCCCCCTTTGCCTTGGACGCCTGGGGAACCCTCCAGCAGCCGGCAGCCGCCGTCCCCTAAAATGTCCCCGCCAGGACTCGAACCTGGGGCCTACTGCTTAGGAGGCAGTCGCTCTATCCATCTGAGCTACGGGGACTGCAACAACTTACGCGATTCCGCTGCTCGATGTATGTCATTTATGTATGTCAATTGGCAGCGGAA
>JAJDVT010000128.1 GCA_022826005.1 Gemmatimonadota bacterium
TGGGCGGGTCAGCGTGGTTCTGGCAATCGTCGGAGGTCGGCTGGAGATGACCCGTACCATGCTGTTCGTGGGTGGAAGGGTTGCGCCGATGGTGCTGGTCTATGAACGGGAAGGGACTTTGGGTCTGAGGGACGGAAGAGGGGGATGATCAAAGCCCGTCTCGTTGCGCAGGTCGCCGATGTGACCGGACCACGGGCTACCAAGAAGGAATGCAAGCGAGTGCCGAGGAGCTTGCCCGTGACGGTCCGGCCACCGCCGTCCCGAGCGTCGCTGTGGAGCGTGTTTTTCGGGCGTCCCAAGGCTGGCTCGACGCACGGTTATGGCGTCAGCCAGCCGACGCAGTGTTGAACACACGGCGGTCTGGCCAAGGGGGCTGTGCCCCCTTCTAAGCCCCCGCTTTTCGCTGCGGCTGCCGCAGCTGCGGTCGCGTGTCGTAATGCCGTTTTCCCGAGCCCGTCGCACGACATGTTGAGTTCTCAACACTTTTGGGTTACGATTCCATTCGACCGTGCGCCCGAGTCGTGAGGACCGGACGAGACACCGCCGAATGGAGTGCCGGTATCGTGAGCCAACTTCCCCCGCTGAGCCGACGCGAACGCGACGTAATGGATGTCCTGTTCGAGTTGGGCGGTGCCACGGCGGTCCAGATTCGGGAACGCATGGCTGACCCGCCAACGGACTCGGCCGTCCGCTCAATCCTACGCATCCTCGTCAACAAGCGACATCTGGAACGGACTCCGGAGGGCCACCGCTACGTCTATTCTCCGACGATGTCCGTGGTGCGGGCGCGACGCTCCGCAATGCATCGCGTCCTGCGGACGTTCTTCGGAGGCAGCGTCGAGGGCGCAGTCGCCATGCTGCTCGAACTCGGCGAGGGCGACCTTACGCCAGACGAGCGCGAGCGCATCAAGAGGATGATCGACGAAGCCGAGGAGGATGGACGATGACCGGCCTGCCCATCACCGCCGCCGGAGCCATCGGTCTGGTTGCGAAGGCCACGGTGGTCCTGTCCGTGGCCCTCGTCATTGCTTGGTTTGCCAGACGCGGTTCGGCGAAGACCCTGCATCTTTTGTGGACGACGACCTTCGCGGTGCTGCTCGTGTTGCCGGTGCTGAGCCTGCTGGCCCCTTCGTGGGACCTTCCCATACTTCCCGCCCGGACCACAGCAATCGAGCGCCATCTCCCAGACAAGCCAGCGAGCGAGCCATCGGCGACGGCTGATCGTCCCACCTCACGACGCCAACCGAATCCCGTGGCTCCGGTCCCGACCAGATACCTGCCGTTCGCCCAGCGGGGCGACGGTTCGATCCCGCTCAGTCCCGGCGCAGGCGTGTTCCTCATCTGGGCGCTCGGCTGCGGGATCGGGCTCGCCTCCCTTGGTGTTGCCACGCTTCGTTTCCGAAGGCTTGCGCGGGGGGCGACGCCGATTCGTGATCCGGACTGGATACGGTCGACAGATATGCTCCGTCACCGCGCGGGCGTGCGCGATGAAGCTCGAATCCTGTCCAGCGCCCAGGTTTCCACACCCATGACGGGCGGTCCGCTGAGGCCCGTGATTCTACTTCCCGCGTCTGCTAAGAGCTGGACGTCCGGCCGGCGGGAGATGGTCGTGTCGCATGAGCTGGTGCATGTGCGTCGACGGGATGCGCTGTGGCGACTCGTGGCCGGTGCCGTGGGTGCGCTGTACTGGTTCCATCCGTTGACCTGGCTCGCATCACGCCTCGCGGCCAGCGCGAGGGAGCGCTCGTGCGACGAGGAAGTCCTGGCCCTTGGCGTACGCCCTTCAGCATACGCCCGCCACCTCTTCTCACTTGCGTCCGAGATCGCCCCTGGTCCACCCGTCCTCTCGCTACCCGTGGTGCAACACCCGCATCTGGAGAGCCGAATCATGTCCATTCTCAAGCTGCATCGACCGCGTTTTTCAAGAATCCGCACCTATGCCGCGCTGGCGGCAGTCTGTGTGGCGGGCATGGTTGCAGCCTGTGCGAGACCCGTCCGCATGGACCCAGCCGCAAGCCCCGCGCCTCAGGCTGAAACCGCGCGTCTTGACGAACGTCCGGCCGAGAACCCGGCACCTCCAAGGAATCCGGCACCAGCGTCGCCGTCGCCGCCTGGCAGGGTGCCGGCAGAGCCTCCCGTGACGGCTCCAATCGCAGCTGCCCCGGCAGTGCCGGAAGCCCTCGCATTCCAGGAGATCGAGTGCGAGCCGGGGAGGTTCACCGGCATAAGGCGGGAAGGTGAGTCGACGACGGTGCAGGTGTCCGTAGACGGGATGTCGCTCTGCATGCGGACGAGCGGAGATGTCGTGATGACCGCAGACGGTACGGCGGTCGCGAGCATGGATCCCGGCAGTTGGCTGGTTCTCGCCTCGCGGGCCGAGAGGCTTCACCGGATGGCGATCACTTCCGGCCCAAGCGGCTTGGAGTACGAGTGGACCATCGATGGCCGCTCCCAACCCTTCGACAACGAAGCTCGCGACTGGCGCAACCTGATGCTGACCGTGTTGGCCCGCTCCCGCGAGGCGTGGGATGTGCGCTCCAAGGAGGGAGGCCTGCGCCGGGAGATAGGATCCCACCAACGGCATGTCGCGAGTCTGCGGCGCGAGATCGGGTCTCACGAACGGCACGTCGGGAGTCTGCGGCGCGAGATCGGGGGCCACGAACGGCACGTCGCGAGTCTCCACCGTCAAATGGCGGGCCACGAACGGAACGTCGCAAGCCTGCGACGGGTGATGGCTCGGATGACGTCGGCCGGGACTCGGGAGGCGTTGCAAGTCGAGATAGCACGGGCCGAGGGCGAACTGCGATCCACGCGCCAAGCCATCGGCGAATACGATCTGGACCAACAAGTGGGCAAGATCAGACGGGAGATCGAGCGGTATGAACTCGACGGGAAGGTCCGGGACATCGAGGCCCGGATCGAGCAGTACGATCTGGACGGAAGGATCAGAGAGATAGAGTCGCAGATCGAGGAGTGGGACGCCGACCGTCGTGCCGAGGAAATCGAGCGGTCGATTCAAGACGATGTCGCCGCGTTGCGGAGCCTGATCCACCCTGCCCAGCATAGGCGCTGATCATGCAACGGAGTTGGACGCTGCTCGTCGTGGCATGGATAGCCGTCGTCGGCTGCGGCGACGCCGGATCTCGGAGCGACTGGGCCACGTTGCGGGACAGCTTGCCTTCCGGCACGGTCCACGTCACGAACATCCCGGTGGGGAACGTGTCGCTCACTTGGACACTGGTCGAGGAACTCCGCGTCGGCTCCCTCGATGGCACCGGGCCGGACGTGTTCGGGAATCTGAAGGGCCTCGTGGCGTTGGAGGGCGGAGGTTTCGCCGTCCTCGATTCTCAGGTTCAGGAACTGCGCGTCTTCGGACCTGACGGCGCTCACGTCGCGACTCACGGCCGCAAGGGGCAGGGACCCGGCGAGTTCGCCGACGCGAACGGCCTCATGCTTGGCCCCAACGGACACCTCTGGGTCCCGGACTCGCGCAATGGGCGCATGTCGGTCTTCGATCCTGCGGACGGCTTCATCGAGTCGTTTCCGTTCGCCGACGGGAACTACGGCTGGGTGTGGAACGGGGCAATGGTGGACGGGAGCCGCATCCACCGGCCGTGGTGGGACGGGACCCGGAGACAGATGCGCGTCTACGACCTGACGATGACGCTGGTGGACTCGCTGCCGCTCCCCAGCGACGGTCCGGAAGATGAGGAGTACGATCCCCGGAACCAACCCGGGACCTTCTACCTAGGGCAGGGCGGCGGCTACATGCTGTACGGGATCCCGTTCTTCGCGGACGAGGTCAGCTTCATCGATTCGCGCGGCGCCGTCTGGTCCACACGGGACGGCGATCCCGAATACCGCATGGCGCGGTGGGAGCCGGGCGGGGACACGACCCTCGTGGTCGAAACCCGCCGACCCGCCGTCCCCGTGCCCGAGGTCGAGCGCGACTCGGTGATCGGCGCGATGCGGCAATTGCTCGCGGACAGGGGCGCGAACCGCCAGTTCGACTGGTCCCGGATTCCCACCGTCAAGCCCGCCGTGGAGGGCGTCTTCGAGTCGGTCGAGGGCAACCTTTGGGTCCAAACTCCGGCGGCGGACGGCGGAGTGCTGTTCGACGTCTACTCGGGGGACGGCGGCTATCTCGGAACCGCCGGCCTGGGACCCGGCCTAATTGGCCTCTCGGACCAAGTCGACCCGGTTGTGCGGGGTGACTCGACATGGCTGATCGTCACGGACGAGTTCGACGTGGACTACGTCGTTCGTGCCCGAATCGCGCCAGCCGAACGAGGGTCGTCCTGAGAAGGCTGGCGCTCCGGTGATGGGCGCACGTCCGGAGCCGGTGCGCGAGTGCATCGGCCAAGCTCCGGGAACCATCGGCATCCGGTCGGCTGGGCGGCTCGACGGTGCCGGAAAGCTCCGGCCCGCGACCTTCGCGGGAGCGCAGATTGAGGGGGATCGAAGGAGGGGCGGAGCCACCCCTCGAGAGCCTCCTTGTGGCCACAAGGACTCCCCACCATTTGTCAACGGTGTTGAAGGCGGGGCTGTAACCCCGCCTCGGGGATGCGGAGAGACTCGGCGGCGTTTCGCCAGGCGTCTTGGTGGGCGTTTGGCCTCGCCTCGCACAGGCGGGCGTGAGAAGGCGCTCGGCGCCACGGTCGGTCCCCTTCCGGAGTTGGCTCCAGAAGGGTTATGGGAGACAAGCCAGCCTACCCTGTACCCCTTCTGTAGGCTTCGCGTTAGATCGAAAGATCCTAACAGCAGCGACAGGCGACCAGGCCGGGAGTAACCACAGCCTACCAGTGCCACCGAGCACCTACAAGGGACTTGTACCCCGGTCC
>JAJDVT010000009.1 GCA_022826005.1 Gemmatimonadota bacterium
CCTTGCCCCCCACCGAAGACCCCACCATCATCCCAGTACCCGAAGCGTCGCGACCCCTCCCCGTTCTCACCTTGATTGTCGCAACGTTCTCATCTTGATTGTCGCCGGACAGGCGAAGCCCCGGGATCTGCGACGATGGCCGCTTCCATGGCCTCTCGATCCACTTCTGACAACACCTTCCGGACGGAACGGTCGTAGGCTCGTGTGGTGAAGATCCGCATGGTAATGTGCGGCAGTGCCGCACCTCCGACAAGTGGGAGTCGTCCAATGGTTCGGGCGTTGAACGATCATCGAGTACCAAGGGCGGAAGAA
Organism: Gemmatimonadota bacterium; assembly: GCA_022826005.1. GTDB lineage: Bacteria > Gemmatimonadota > Gemmatimonadetes > Longimicrobiales > Gaopeijiaceae > Bin94. Next base: position 313 of record JAJDVT010000009.1, read on the forward strand.
TGGCTGGATGGGCGGGGTGGCGGATCGACTTCATCCGGCTCTATGAAGAACCGCACCTCGCCCGGGAGTTCGGCGAGGAATACGCGACGTACGTGTTCGCAGGTGGGGCGCTGGCTGCTTCGTCGGTCCCGGCGGCGAGCGCCTTAGCGGTTCAAAGGGGGACTGTTGTTGGGAGCCACGGGGGTCAGCGGCTCTACACCGTCAAAGCATGGCGACTGTGACCCCGGCCCTCACTCTGAAATCTCGATCAGAATCCTGCAGTGGTCGCTCGATCCCCACTGGTCGACGCCGTTCAGAGCGCGGACGCTGATGGCTTCGTGGAAGCCACGGGATGCGAAGGCGTAGTCGAGTTGAATCCGGGCCGTCTCGGGTGTCTGCCTCGTCGTATGATAGGTGATGACGTTTTGCGTGTTGGACGCCCCCTCAATCGGGTGCGCCTTTCGGCCTGCCGGTGTTTGCGGACCCAGGAATTCCAGTCCCAGGGCACCCATGCGATCCCAAACCGTCCGCTCGCGGGCCAGTAGCGAGCGGGGAGGAACATCGTCGGTCCCGTAGCACATGTTGAGATCACCGGCTGCCAGTATCCGATGTGTCGACGGGTCTTCGTCGCCGATGAACATGGCCAAGTCGGAGATTATTCGATGCGCAGCCATGTCGGGCATTCCCACGCGCCATTTCGTCTTCACCGAGCGCTGCGGCATGATCCAGCGCGCGTACATCGAAGCCGCCATGAAGGGCTCGCCTCCTCTTGGAGTAATCCTCGCCATCGCGACAGTGCCGATACCACTCACGGCCATCTCGTCAGGCTGTACGTCGCTGAACGGAGGGACACGGTTGAACCACTCGATCTCTACTCGGTCGGACAGCTTCACGACCCTCGGCCAGCGGTTATAGTGTTCTCGTTTCCATGGAGTCCACAGGTCTCCGGTCTCCGGCTCGACATGGGTCGGAAGATCCGCCGGCGGCTTGCAGGTCTCTTGCAGCAACGCTACATCAGCGTCCATGGCCGCGAGCTCATGCCATGGGCGCCGCCTGAAGCCCATGTTCCAGGAAACTATCCTGAGCGGGTTCATTCGGTTCCGCTTCCATCTTGCCGGGCCTGGACCAACTCATCCAGACTCCGCTGAAACCGCTCCGCCAATTCATCCATCGTCTTTGCTCCTCGTAGCCTCAGTGTCTTCTTGCAGTCTCTGGATTCCAACAGCGTCCGCACCCTATCGGCCATGAACGCGTCCAGACCTGGGTCCCCGTGCTCCCTGATCGTCCGCGCCAGAGCCGCCACCTGCGCGGCCATGTCCTCAAGCGGCTGGCTCCGCGCCAGGCCCAACACCAGTCCCGTGATGTCGTCCGCCGGCCGACCGGCTCCTTCCCCCTTCTCTTCCCTCCACGACACCAGGCGGAAGCGACCCGGATCGGAGCGCCGGAACAGGTCGGTCACTCGATCGGGTCCGCTCCAGGGACCGTCGCCATGGTAGACGACGAGGTAGACGAACTCCGGAAGCGTGTCCCCGGGGCCGAAGTCGGGTCCAGCGGCGATTTCCTCGAGCGCGAGCGCCGTGTTCGTGGTTGTTCGTAGCGGCATGAATCGCTCGGGCTTCCGCCGCAACTCGATCAGAAACAGGACTCTACCGCCATCGATAATGTCGGCCGCCCAAATGATGTCGGGATGGCGAGTCTGCAGCGTCTTCCCGGCGACGAGCTCGGTGGGTTCCTGGCGCAGGGTCGTGAAGCGGATTCGGTTGGCCCATTCGGGCACGTGGTTGCGGATCAGGATTTCGATCATGCGGCGGTCTGCGAAGTCCGGAGTGCGACCGCCGGACCCCGGAGAACAGGCCGTCCGCATCCGCTCGATGAACTCGTCGTCAGTGCCGCACTCGAACAGCGCGTCGGTTATCCTGTCGATGCCTTCGGGGCTGGACAGACCAGCGAGCTGTTTGGCCAACCGCGCTGCCGTCTCTTCACCAAACCTGTGCGTAATCTGCCGACGCAGAACCATTGCCTGACCCTGCTGCTGACCTTGTCGGCGACCCTCCCTGATTCCCCTCTGGACCAACTCGTCCAGACCTCGCTGAAACCTCTCCGCTAACTCGTTCATCGTCGTCGCTCACAGTCCCTTCAATCACTCTGCAAGAGCGCGCGCGACCGCCTCCGGGCCAATGTGCCCGGTCGCGGGCGGCCGCAACCGCTCAATGAACTCCATCGCCCGTGGCGCTATCGAGCAGGGCGTCAGTCATCCGGGTAGTCTCTCAACTCTAACATGGTAGCCATCCGGGTGGTGCCGCTGCAACGGGGGAAGTGCTGGAAGTCGTCAGAACTGTAAGCTTTACATGACAGAATGGAAGGTGTGGTTGACATCAGGAATCCCTCGTGGACTGGTCCCCGACCACTGCCCTTCATGAAGTACCTCTTGGAATCGTAGCCCGGCGACGACGACTTCGCCGACATCGCGGTGCTGCCGGGCGGAACTTCACTCGTCCTTGGAGGCCTCCACGCACGCCCGGCCATCCGGAGTGATGAGGAAGCGCTGTTTCGGGCTGCGCGGCTTTTCGGGCATCGTCATCCTGATCCAACCTTTTTTCACGAACGGATCCACATACCGCTTCTTGGCGTAGCTCCAATTCTTGAGCTTCAAGGTGTCACAGATCTCCTTGCGCGTCATCTCACCGGACACACGCAACAGCCGCATCTCGTTCTTCCCGGGCACGGGGGCTTCGGTAGGCGACTCAGGCTCATCCTTCGCGGTTTGTCCTTCGGCAAGCACTGTCGGTCCACTCTCTCGGACAACGGACACTCCGGGAGCAGCGTGTTCGGAAGGGAAGAGTTCCCCCTGAGGCGGACCGGCAGGCTCCCAATCCCGTGATGCGTCATCAAACACGATCTCACGAAGGTCGTCAGGCGTCTTGGGTTCCAGCCACTTGCGGGCACCGCGCGCGACCAACTCGTCAAGCCCCTGGGATGGCTCGCCGATTGAGCGGACATACACCGGCACGTAGTGGAGCTTCCCCAGTTGCTCGGTCGCGCCCGCCCAGGTGCCGCCATGCCCATGGTCGGAGTTGACGACCAGCCCCGCATCCGCCAGCGCATAGATCTGCTTGTTACGTTCCATCGCCTGCCAACCCCGGAATCGGACCGCCGGATCGAAGGAGGAGACCAGCACCAGCCGCCCGTCCATGAGGGGCTTGCGGTTCCCGCGGTCGAGCGCAGCGCGTTCGAGGTTGTTGCCCAGGACGCCGATCGCGCGCCCGCCCGCTTCCAGGGATCCCCGCATGGCCGCCTGATCGACGCCGCGGGCCCCACCGGAGACGACCGGCACCTCCGCCTCGGCGGCCAACCGTCCGACGCGTTCCGTGTACTCGACAAGCTCCTCGTTCACCTTTCGCGAACCGACCACCGCCAGTCCGCCGATGTCCAAGGAACCCCTGTCGCCGCAACCGTAGAGCACCGGCGGCGCCTTCCCGCGCATCTTCTTCCGGAGACGATCGGGGTAGCCGTCGTCCGGTCTTGTGACCACCCAGATCGCACGCGCGCTCCAACGCTCCAGTGCCTGGGCCAGAAGGAATCCTCGTTGGAGCAGTCGACGAACGTCCTCCAGAGTTCGCCTGGTCCGCAATGTGGACCAGGAATCATCAAGCTCCCTCAAGCCTTCCGAATCAAGGAGATCCTCGGGCTCCATGCCGGTGTCGCGAAGGTACCGCACCAGGTTGTTGTAGTCGCCGAGGGGCAAAGGCCTGACAGACGGACGCGACCGTCCGGCGATGAGCGGGGCGGTCAGGAGCAGGATCGCCTGGGCATTGGGACTGAGCTGACCGTTCATTGCCTTACTCCCAAGGATGCGAGCGCGAGCGGCCAGACGGCACCGGTGCCATGGGTGCGCAGCAGCCACGACGCCACCGTGAAGGTCCAGCGCGAGCCCACGATGTCGTCGATGAGCAGCACCGGGGTGGTCGGGAGCCGGGTCCCGACCGGCGCGAGCGACCCGTCAACGTTCCGTGCCTGATGCGGGCTATTGGCCATAGTCTTCTGGGGACGGCGCTTCTCGGTCTTGACTAGCGCCTCGCGAAATGGCAGGTCAAGCTCTGCCGCCAACCGACGGGCGAAGTCGGGCACGAGACGCCGGTTGGTCAGCGATGGAATGCAGGTCACCCATTCGGGCCTCGGGTCTGGTTCCCATTCGCGGAACAGCGAGGTGCAAGCTTCAACGAGCTTTTCGGCGAACCTCTCATCTTCCTGCTTGCCACCGCGTACCATCTCCCCCCATCCCCCATCGCTCCAATAGCAAAGCGCTCTCCCCTCTTCAGCCCGATGCGCCTCGGCAATCCTTCCTTTGACGCCGTATCGAGGCAACCCGCCCAACGAGGGCCACTGCTTGCGTGGCATGATCGGAAGGTCCAAGCGACGCAGGAAGGCGAGCGCTTCCCGCTCCACGTCGGGTTCCACTTCCGTCGTTAGGGGACCATGCGCTGTCCGACCGAGATCTCCCGGATCGCCATCGAGGGCCTCTATGAGGAACTCCATGTGGCCGCGCTCCAATCTAGACCAGCAGGGCCGGACCCCTGCCCGCTTCCCGCAGCAACTTGGTCGCGATGAAATAGACGAAGCTCTTTCCCCAACCCGTCCTCTCCACGACCAGGAGGCGTCCCCGACCCTCCACCACATGTCGGACCGCTTCCTCCTGGCCGGCACGGAAGGTGGCGTCCGGAATTCCGGTGCCCACCCGCAAGAGATCAAGCGCTCGCGGTGGACGGTAGGACACGGGCTGATTCCGAGCCAGGCCGTGCAGGGCCCTCCTGATGTCTTCCTTTCCACCGTTAGGCAACTCGGGGGGATGCCATTCCACGGCCCGACGCGCCGCTTCCAGCTCGAACGTTGCCAATCGTAGCTCCGACACGACAAGCAGACGGAGCCGCCTGGTCGCCCGATGGCCGGTGGCGCTCGCCGCTCGGGCGCCCCGGTAACGGTTGATCATCGACCGGATCTGCCGGGGCGAAGCGCTCTCCGCCAGCACCCCATGTGTGTTGACAAAACGCACACATTGGATATTGATTGGATCATGGAATCCGATTTCGATTGGAACGAGGACAAGAATCAGCTACTCGTCGAGCAACGAGGCATCTCTTTCGAGCGAGTCATCTCCGCGATCGAGCGGGGCGGGTTGGTGGAGGTACTCGAACATCCCAATCAGGAGCGGTACAGGGGACAGATGATCTACGTGGTCGACATCGAACAGTACCTCTACCTGGTACCATTCGTCACCCGATCGGACGGTTCGCGGTTCCTGAAGACGATCATTCCCGGTCGGAAAGCGACCCGGGACTACCGGAGGAGGAGGTCCTCGTGAAAGACCAACTGAACGCCGAAGAGCGGGAAATCCTCGAGAAGTTCGAGCGCGACGAACTGCGGTCCGCAACGGGCGGTGACCGCGAGATGGCGATCGCCCCTCAGGCGGCCCGCAACACCTTCAAGAAGACTCGGCGAGTCAATCTGCGGGTCACGGAGCGCGACTACAATCGAGCGCACGCTCGGGCGCGCGAGGAGGGCATTCCCTACCAGACACTGCTGTCGAGCGTCATCCACAAGTATCTGTCGGGACGGTTGACCGAGAAGAGATAGGGCGGGCTGGACAACGACCAGTTGTAGGCTGATGAGAACGACTTCACGGACCCTCACCGCATTTGCCCTCCTCGCCTCCGCCGCCCTCGCCCTCGCGGCCCCACCCGCCGACGTCACCGCACAACTCTCCTTCGACCGCCTCGACGCCGTCGTCGGAAGCCCTACCACCGCGATCCAGGCTCGCGAGACGGACCATGTCACGCTGCTCTTCGGGATCGCCGGAGGGGCCTTCGAACGCCGGGACCAATCGAGATTCCGCGTCGACGTCTCGCCGCACCCGCACGCCGTGCGACTGCACGACATCGACTCCGACGGTCATGCGGATCTTCTGGTCGACGACCGGTCGCCCGAGTCCGTCCGGCTGTTCCGGGGTCGCGGGGATGGCACATTCTCGGGGGCGACATCGATCGACGTCGGCGGCGATCCGTACCGGGGCATGAGTCTGGCCGATGTGACGGGTGACGGCCTTGCGGACCTGATCACGCCGAATCCCGACCACGTGGCCGTCCTTTGTCGCCGGGGAGGACGGCGGCTTTCAGCCGCGGGCAACCCTGCCGGCGCCCTTCGGCCCGTTCTCGGTCGTCGCGGCGGATCTGAATGGTGACGGTCGTCGGGATGTGGCGGCCGCGTCGGGAGAAGGCGCGGGTTCGCTGGCGATCTGGCACGGGCTTGCCGACGGGTCGTTTCGCGCCGCCGGCCGGTACGAGATCGCGAGCGGCCCGACGAAGAGCGCGGCAGCGGATCTGACGGGTGACGGCAGCGCCGAGGTGCTGGTCGCGAGCTATGCGGGCGGGGAGGTGGCGGTGCTGGTAGGAGGGAATGCGCCGGTGCTACAGCGGATTGAGATCGAAGGGAATCCTTACGGCCTGGCGACCGGTGACTTCGATGGGGATGGGCGGGTGGATTTCGCGGTGGCGAACGACGGGGTGGATTACGTCAGCGTTTTTCTGACGCGGTAGGGGGGCTGACGGGCGTCGCGCTTTCTTCCGACGAAGAACATCCGGCCTTCATGCACCGAGCCCTCAAACATGGGTTCGTTCCCATCGAAAGACTGTGGCTCTTCGAATCCTGCCTTCCGCAGTCGTTCCCTGATTTCAACTTCTTCATACCAGCGTTGAATCAGGGGGAAGTCCGTCCGCATCCAGCGCGAGCCGTCCAACTCGAACAGGGTGACTGCCATCCGTCCGGTCTTCTCACTTGGTCGCGAAGAAACCCCAATGCTGGTTGTAGACGCGCGCGAAGGCGTCATATGCGTCGTAGGGGTTCACGCCCGGATCTCCTTGCGAGGATGCCGCTTCGCATCATCCGCAGGATTGTTAGGGTTTAGTGCGGCCATCGTGGTCAACCTCATCGCCGGTGCCGCGCTTGAACAGAGCGGCGGATCGCATCCGACGTGCCGGCCCCACCGAGCGGGAGCCCACTCCGGAGACTCAGGCCGTGCGCACCCGCTCGATGAACTCGTCGCCGGTGCCACACTCGAACAGAGCGTCTGTCACCCGGTCGATGCCGTCGGGGCCAGGTAGCCCCTCCAGCACCTGGGACGCCTGGCCCGCCGTTTCCTCACCGAACTTCCGGGCGATCTGCCGCCGCAGAACCTGCGTTCGACCCCTCTGCACCAACTCGTCCAATCCCCGCTGAAATCTGTCATCCAACTCGTTCATCGTCTTCGCTCCTCCCAGCTGCAGCTTCTGCGTGTAGCCTCTCAATTCTAGCATCGTCATCACTCTATCGGCCAGGAACGCGCCCAGCCTCGCGTCCCCCCGCTCCACGACCCTCCGCCGCAGGGCGGCCACCTGCATGGCCATTTCCTCGGGCGACAGGTTCCGGGCCAGGCCCAGCACCAGCGTCGTGATGTCGTTCCGAGGCTGAGCGAATCCCTCCTCTTCTTTCCACGAGACCAGGAGGAAGCGGCCCGGGTCGGAGCGCTCGAAGAGATCGGTCACGCGATCCGGGGCGTGCCAGGGGCCGTCGCCGTGGTAGAGGACGAAGTAGACGAACTCCGGTAGCGGGTCAGCCGGACGGAAGTCGGCTCCTGCGGCAATTCGCTCAAGCGTCAGCGCCGCGTAGGTGGTCGTTCGCAGCGCCATGAATCGCTCGGCCGTCCGCTGGAACTCGATCATGAACACGACTCGCCGACCGTCGGTGGTGTTGGCGGACCAGATCATGTCTGGGTGCCGTCGCTGTAGCGTCTTCTTGCTGACGAGCTCGGTGGGTTCCTCGCGCAGCGTCGAGAAGTCGATCGCACCGGCCCATTCGGGAACGCGGTCGCGGATCAGGATCCCGATCATGTCGGGGTCGGCGAAGACCGACTTGAGTACGGGGTCGTGCATGGCGTCTCCGGGCAAGGGGACGCCAAGTTCGCGGGAACGCGGGGGCGGACGAATGGCTGGATGAGCCGATGGGCGGGAAGCGCGCGACGCGGGCGGTCGCGGACCCCGTCTCGGAGGGCACGTTTGGCCGATCAGAGTCTGCCGGACATTCCACAGGCACCTGCGAAACCTCCCCCGCAAGCGGAGCCGCAGGCCGGCGACCCTCCGCACTGTAAACTGCACATGACACAATGGAACGGTCATGGCCACGCCGGTTGGGGTGGCCACCCCGCGGAGCTGAAACCCCCGTCCCGGACGGTGGAGTTTCACGGAAAAGCATAGTTGACATCCTGCCGGTGCCCTTCGGCCCGTTCTCGATCATGGCGGTGGATCTGAATGGTGACGGTCGTCAGGATGTGGCGGCCACGTCGGGGGAAGGCGCGGGTTCGCTGGCGACCTGGCACGGGTTTGCCGACGGGTCGTTTCCCGCCCCTAACCCTCCCGCGCGAGCCGGGCGCTCACCAGGCGATTAATGCTGACGCCCTGCTCGGCCGCCCGAATGGCCAGCGCGCGGTGCACTTCCGGCGGCACCCGAACCATGAACTTCCCGCTGTAGGACCGGTCTCCAAACGGCTCCGACCAGGTGATCCGGTAGGTGTAGTGGTCGCTCACCAGTGTCCCAGCGAACGGAGGGGGCGTGGGACGTTCCGCCGGTCGGTGAAGACGGACTTGAGAAAGGGGTCGTGCACGGCGTCTCCTGGGAGTGGGATGCCAAGTTCGCGGAGGTGTTCGGGCCGACGAATGGCGGGATGGGGCGATGAGGCTGGCGTGCCAGACCCTCGAGGGTGCGCTGGCGTGTCGTCTTCCTTTCGCGTCGTCGTCGGGCAATCGGCGGTGCGTGAGAGGGAGGGCGGCGTTTACCGTCGCGGGGTGTGACCCGCTACCGCCGGATAGCGGGAGCGGACTCCTTCCTGAGTACGTTCTCCGGCGGGGTGGGCCAGTAGCCGAGGTTGTGCTGCACATCGGTTTCGAGTGAGTAGACCACCGCCGAATCGCAGAGAGTGATCCGGTGTCCATTCGGACCCGTCACCTCTGTTCCGCCACTGGTCAGGCCGTGAACAGAGATGGGCGAGATGCCATCGGCCAGCACGTCCAAGACCGCCAGCGACGAAGACTCGAAGTCCTCGCACTTATAGCCCGCATTCCCCACTATCGTGTGCCACCAGTGCAGGTCCTCACCCCATGAGACGGGAGGATCCTGGATTCGTCGCCGCCACGATCGTGTCTCGCCCACGAACGTGGTGGAGTCTGTCGCCAGGTTCGTCACCCAAAGACCCCACCACCGATACTCGTCCGTCTCGCCGGACGGACCGGTATCCGCGACAAACCGATACGGCGTCCCCTCCTCCCACTGATACGGAAGCATGATCTGATGGCATCGGCACTCGTCGTTCTCGGTATCCACCATCGCATCGGTATTCGAGGCATCCGAGTCCCATATCGCGAAGTTCACGACGCGACGGTTGAGCGCCTCGCCCTTGAACAAACCTTGCGACTGGAAACCGGCATAGCCCGCCAGCCTGCCCTGATCGTCATGAAGAAACTGCATCGCCCAATAGTGCAGCAGCCCCTTCTCGTGCAGGCTCTCCGCCGGCGCCTGTATCGGAAGCATCGTCCACTCGATGCGCGCCATCGGATAGAGCGAGTCCGCAAACGTGTAGAACCCGAACGTGTTCGCCGGTCCCCACTCGCCGATCGGTGTCACCGTCACCGTGAACGACTGCGACGCCGTCAGGCCACCGGGGTCCCGAGCCGTCACCCTCACCTCCACCGTACCCCCCGACACCCCCGTCACCGTCACTTCCGAGCCCGCAACCGATGCCGTCGCCACCGCCAGCGCGGACGAGACCGCCGTGTACTCCAGCACGTCCCCGTCCGGATCGGTGAAGTGGCCCGACACCTCGACCACCAGCGCCTCGCCGGCCCCCACGGTCATTGCCCCGATCGCCGATGCCACCGCCGGCGCACGGTTCGGCTGCGACTCTGGCGGCTGAACGGTGACAGGTTCTTCGCCACCGCAGGCGCAGACGAGGGCCAGCCCCAATCCCAGCTCAGCGCTGCGTGAACGGGCTCTTGCAAGTCCGCGGGCACGCGCCCGGCAGATTGACAGCCGTTGCCGCGTGGAGTTCTCCACCGTCCCTCCCAGTCGTGGTCTTCGAGGCACTTCAAACAGTAACGAGTGATCCGCGCCCAGGGGGCTGAGGGAGCGTGCGGCCGAGCTGCAGGCAGAGGCCGCCCGCCGCCTCGAAGCGCGTTCGAGACAGCTGGCCCCCCGGGGGGATGCCACCGACCCGGCGGAGGTCGAAGGGTACCGCCTCGAGTATGTTCGAGCCGCTGCGGAAGAAGCCGGGATTTCGCTCGAGTTTGTCGATCATGCACTCGTGGAGGCTCGCAGCGAGACCGTTGCCGAAGGAGCGCGGGAGCAACGATCGGCGATGGCGGCCCGCTTCCTGGGCAATCCACCGCTCACGTTGGAGGTTTCGCGAGTGATCCGCGCCCCGGCGGAAGAAGTCTATGCCGCCATGCAGCGCATTTTCCCAAAGCGCCCGTATCGCCTGAGTCTCGTCGATCACCACGGGGCCGATCCCCTCGACGGTGGCGTGCTGGTATTCAACACCCCTGCCTACTCGTACACGACGACCAAGGCAGACCAGTCTTTCGCGTACGAGATGGGCCTGGCAGAGCTGAAGCAGCTGCTTTTCAGCCTCCGGCGCCTGGACACCAGTCCGCCCTCGACGGAGTTGACCGTTCGCGCGAGCCTGACCCACGGCCAGAAGCACAATCTGTGGGTCGGGGGCAGCGTCTCGGGTGTGTTCGGCGTCGGCGGCGGTCTCGCGGGCGCGGCCGCGGGCGTAGCACTCGGGATCGGAGGTCTCGCAGCCGGTGCGGCTGCAGCCGGTTTCCTTGCTGGCGGAGCATTGGCGATGCTGGGCTGGCGCCGCGGGTATCGGTGGGGGTTGGGCCGTGGCGAGAAGGCCATCCGGCACCTGATCGGCTCGATAGCGGTCGACATCGAGACCGGTGGCGGGTTTTCCAGCCCGAAGCCTCTTCCGAACCCTTTCTCCGGCTTTCTGCGGGAGGGCACGGAGGGGTAAACGGTCAGGGCCGGACCCGGGGGGCGCACGAGCTTGCCGGCGGGTCGTTTCGCACCCCCTAACCCTCTCGCGCGAGCCGGGCGCTCACCAGGCGATTCATGCTGACGCCCTGCTCGGCCGCCCGAATGGCCAGCGAGCGGTGCAGCTCCGGCGGCACCCGAACCATGAACTTGCCGCTGTAGGACCGGTTTCCGAACGGTTCCGGAACCAGCTCGCCATTGGTCCGCATGTCGGACACGCTGTCGGACACGAGGCGCCGGATGCCCGCCAGTGCGTCCTCCGGCGCATGTGCCAGCCAACTCAGCGACGGGAACTCGGCACAGAGGCCTACGTGCTCCCCGTCTTCAGCCGACCAGGTGATCCGGTAGGTGTAGTGGTCGCTCACGGTGTTCGCTCCAGTTTTTCGATCGCCCGGATGACTTGGCGGACCTGGTATGCCTTGGCCATCCCCTTGACGCTCTGAATATTGACACGCGGATCCCCCGGCCACGGAGTTCGGTAGACGCGGTGGCTACCACTCCGCTGACGCGGTTCTCCGAAACATGCGTCGCATACCCTCGCCAAGTCCTTGAATCGGACTCCTCTCGGGTTCCGTCGGAAGTCGTTGAGGGCTGCCACCACGTTTCGCTGCTTCATAATAGCACTATTGATACCAGTGTCCAGGCGACGGGAGGGGGCGTGGGACGTTCCGCCGGTCGGTGAAGACGGACTTGAGAAAAGGGGTCGTGCATGGCGTCTCCTGGGAGTGGGGACGCCAAGCTCGCGGAGCTGCGCGGGCGGAAAAATGGCTGGATGGGGCGCCGAGGCGGGCGTGCCAATGCCGGAGGGTGCGCTGGCGTGTCTGATCGACGACTATAGACTGTCTGGAATACGAGCCGAGCCGCCATGGTCGTCATGAGTCCCGAGCGGTACGACTTCCTGGTCCATTCGGCTGAGCGTGGACACATGTGGCGCGAGGTGATTCGGGCTCACAGGGCGGGAGAGCCAGGAATTCCCGCGAGAGAGGCCATCCGCAGCGTGGCCGAGGAGCTGGGCCTGGAGTTGTGACCCGATGGAGGTGGGGTATGGAGAAGCGATTCGATTTCGAGCGTCTGGTCGAGCTGTGCCAGCAGACCCATGAGGAAACTCGGCGCTCCGCGGCCCGCGCCGTCGACCGCTCGCTGGTCGTCCGGAACTGGCTGTTCGGATGGTACATCGTGGAGTTCGAGCAGAGCGGCGAGGATCGCGCCGAGTATGGCGCGCAGACCCTGAAGAAACTGTCGGCGGCCCTGAAGGAGAGAATCGGGCGGGGGTTCTCGGTGCGATACCTGAGGCAGTTCCGGCGATTCTACCTGGAGTTCAAGGGGGTCGTGCGGGAGTTCGACAAGCGGCAAACGGTGTTTTCCGTTTCTGCCACCGAGGAGATTCGGCAGACACTGTTTTCCGAATTGCCCGTTTCGACTGGCGGGGAGTCGGAGGCTTCAGTGCCCGCCCTCCTCCTGCAGCGCCTCCCCCTCGGCTGGTCCCATTACGTCACCCTGCTGTCCGTATCCAACCCCGAGGCCCGCCGATTCTACGAAATCGAGGCCGCGGAGAACGGCTGGAGCGTCCGCGAACTCAAGCGCCAGCTCGACAGCTCCCTGTACCAGCGGCTCGCGCTCAGCCGCGACAAGCACGAGGTTCGCCGCCTCGCCCGCGAGGGACAGGTGGTCGAAAAGGCGTCGGACCTCATCAAGGACCCGGTGGTGCTGGAGTTCCTCGGCCTGGAGGAGACACCGGCCTATTCCGAGAGCGATCTGGAGACCGCGATCATCGACCGGGCGAGGTGACGACACGGAGGACGACGACGCCCATGACGCCGTCGAAGCCGACGGTGATCGAACGGGACCACGCAGGTCAGCCAGAAAACAACTGACCGCGACCGTGGAACGGGAAGGCAGCGGGTACGTCGCGCTGTGCCCGGAAGTGGATGTCGCCAGCCAGGGGGATTCCGTCGCCGAGGCCCCGAGGTTGCCCCCGAAGAGGAAATCGAGCGGCGCCTGCGGAGCGAGGTCTACGTCACCCGCGTCGAGGTCGCGGTTGGGAACCGGGCTGCCGCTCTCGGAATTCGAGTAGCCGGGAACCGGCGATGCAAAGGGAGCAGAACGCAATGCCGACGGGCCACAATGTCAACTAAACACGACAAAGTGGAAAGTGTAGTTGACATTGGGGTTCTCGGGGTCGGCCCCATCGCCGACTTGACCGACTGCAAGCATTACGCTAGCATTACGCGATCATCACACAGCCCAGTGGAGGGGTCACCATGGGAAACCTGACGATACGCAATCTGGACGACGGTGTCATCGACCGGCTCAAGGCGCAGGCAAAGGCGAATCAACGTTCCCTCGAGGGGGAAGTTCGCCACGTGCTGACGCGGGAGGTGTCCGAGTACCTCCGGACTGCTGAATTCCTGGAGCGCGCGGACGCGCTCGCGAGGACAACAACCGGGACCGGACACACCGACAGCGCCGCACTCATCCGGGAGGATCGCGACCGATGAGGGTGACGGTTGACGCGAGCGTGGCTGTCAAGTGGTTCGTGGCGGAGGATCACCGCAAGGAGGCCAGGCATGTTCTGGGACCCAGAATCGAGCGGTATGCGCCCGACCTGCTGCCGGTGGAATGCGCGAGCGCGATCTGCAAGAAGGCCCATCGCGGGGAAATCAAGTCGCCGGCGCCCTTCGTGGATGAAATCACCAAGCTGTCGGGGATTGTCCGATTCCAGTCCGGCGAGACCCTGCTCAGGGAAGCGACGGAAACCGCACTGCGGATCGGTCATCCGGTCTACGACTGTCTTTACATCGCGTGTGCAAGGCAGACAGGGTCGACTCTGGTCACCGCAGATCGGGAACTTTCCCGGATCGTGTCGGATCGGGTTCCCGATGTGGATGCGATTGCGCTTCAGGACGATCAGGCGATGGGCAGGGTCGAGGCGGCCGGGATCCGGCTCGTGATCGACCGCAACAAGGTCACCGAGTTGGCTGAGGCGTGGGAGCGCGTCGCCGCGACCATGGAGGCCGTGGCGGACGCCATCCATCCTGTTCCCGACAGCGGACTCCGAATCATCAAACCTGAGACCTCGGAGCTCGCAGAGGCTTCACCAACGCACCTGAAGCTGCGAAAGGCAATCGAGGCGCTGAGCGTCGACGAGCGGATGGATCTGCTGGTGCTCGGCTGGGCCGGGGACGGCCGACCACACACAAGGAGGAGGCTGTTCGACTTCGCGATGCGTAGCTCATCCGACATCGGATACATCGCGGGTTTGGGCATGCACTGGCGGGAGGGCCTACGGCGATGGTCCACGTGGGACCAGATAGTTGCATCCGACACGGAGAGGCTCAAGGTCACGCTTGAGTCCATGCGACGACGGGCCACGTAAGGAGGAGCTCCAGACCCGGGGCGATTGGTCCCACATTGTCGGACCACGTCACGCTGCTATTCGGGATCGCCGGAGGGTTACTCGCGGACCTCCTCCTTCAGACGATGGCCGAAGAACGCATCCAGCGCGACCACCTGCTTCCGGACCTCCCGAACGCGGAGGCCTATCCGGTCGACTACCGATTGGTGGGGGAAGCACGGCGGACAGGTCTTCCTCTACGGCGTTCCCAACCGGGACAAGGCCCGTCTGACGACCATCATTCTGTCTCGCTTTCACCAACTGCATCTCGACTTCGATTCGATTCTGGTGTTCAGCGATCAGGCCGCCATACCACGCCTGGACCTGGCAAGGCTGTCGGATGTGGGAGGGGACATGGTCTCGTCGCTGGAGTCGAGCGAGGATCTGCGGAAGATCGAGAGGCGTGTGGCGCAGGTGGGAGCGTGAGCGCGGATGGCGAGCCCGCCATTCGATGGGGTGCGAGCACATCGGTCCCGGCGAGAACTGGACAGCCCAGGCAAAGTGAGCCATACTGAATTCAATCCGAATAACGTATGGAGGCCGACATGCACCGCACTCAAGACACGTATTCGCTGAGCAATTTTCGGCAACGCACGAGCGAACACCTCGACCGGATTCGAGAGGGGCGGGTTGAGACAATCACCCAGAATGGCCAAGCCGCCATGGTCGTCATGAGTCCCGAGCGGTACGACTTCCTGGTCCATTCGGCTGAGCGTGGGCACATGTGGCGCGAGGCGATTCGGGCTCACCGGGCCGGAGAGCCAGGGATTCCCGCGAGAGAAGCGATCCGTAGCGTGGCCGAGGAGCTGGGCCTGGAGTTGTGACCCGATACAAGGTCGTATTCTCTGCGAGGGCGCTCGTTTCACTGAGGGAGGCAACTCGGTACATCGCCGAGGAGTCCGGGACAGCCCGAGCCGCCGACTGGCTGGCCAGGGTCATGGACAGCACGGCCACTCTCGAGAGCCACCCCTACGCCTTTCCTGTCATCGGCGAGTTTGACGCAGAGCGCATCCACGCCCGGTTTGTCATGCGGCACGTCCTCTACTATTTCGTCGACGAGTCCGCCAATATCGTGACGGTCGTCGATGTCGTCCACTCCGCTCGCGAGACCGAAAGGGAACGCTACGAACGGGGCCGGTCGTAGCGTGATGACTACCACTCCACGGACCTCACTCCGATTCCACCCCCTCGCTTCAGCCGCCCTCGCCCTCGCGACCCCCAAGCCGACGTCACTGGACAATCCTGAGCTACCTGAGCGCCGATCCGGCGATCTACGCCCCCGACGGATGGCCGCTCAGGATCGGCGACCGGGTGACCGACGAGGACCGCGACCGGCTGCGCAAGGAGTTCCTCAGCCCCTACCGGTGGGCGATTAACGTCGTCGGCGACCAGCTCCAAGCCGCCCGGTGGGATTGGCCGGAACTCCGCGTCGCCGTCTCGTCGCACTCGCAAGCCGCTCGACCGTACGACATCGACTCCGGTGGCCGCGCGAACCTTCTGGTCGACGACCGGTCGCCCGAGTCCACAAATGCATGCATCCGGCGCCGGTTCAGTCATCGCCGATCCAGCTTCCGCTCTTCGGGCGAGTCGCGGTGCTGATCCCTCGCAGCCAGGCATAGTAGCAGCCCTCACAAAGCTGGAGGCCGGTTGCGGTCGTTTTCCGAGCGACGTTACGGTCGCAATGCTCACAGCGAGGCTGCGGGCTCTTCTTGCTCATCGTGCGGAACCTCCGGAGTCTCGATGACGGTCAACCGCCGAGCTGCGCTCCACGGCAGCCTCACCAACCGTTCTGCACGGGAGCGACGTTTCTCCTCGCACATGGGCAAGCACTTCGCCCAGTGCCGCTTCCACCTCACGGCCCAGATCTGTTCGCCCGGCTGTCAAGCCGTCCGCACCCGCTCGATGAACTCGTCGCCGGTGCCGCACTCGAACAGCGCGTCGGTCACCTTGTCGATGCCCTCATTGCCACTCAGCTCCTCAACCGCGTCGAACACTTGCCCCGCCGTGGCCTCGCCGAACTTCCGCACGATCTGCCGACGCAGGACCATAGCCTGACCCTGCCGGGCACCCCTCTGGACCACCTCTTCCAGACCCCGCTGAAACCTCTCGGTCAACTCGTCCATCGTCTTCGCTCCTCCCAACTCCAATGCCTCCGTGTAGTCTCTCAATTCTAATAGCGTCTCGAGTCGCTCGACCACGAACGCGTCCAGGCTGGCATCGCCGAGTTCCGCCACCCTGAGTCGCAGAGCTGCCACCTGCGCAGCCATGTCCTCAGGCCCGTGGCTCCGGGCCACGCCCAGTACCAGCGCCGTGATGTCGTCCGGCGGTCGACCGGCTCCCTCCCCATCTCGCCACGATACCAAGCGGAACTGGCCCGCATCGGAACGCTGAAACAGCTCGGCCACGCGATCCGGACTACTCCAGGCGCTGTCGCCGTGGTAGAGGACGAGATAGACGAACTCCGGCAGGGCGTCGCCGGGGCCGAAGTCGGGTCCGGTTGCGATTCCCTCGAGCGCCAACGCGGTATATGTGGTCGTTCGCAGCGCCATGAGCTGCTCGGCCTTGCGCTGAAACTCGATCAGGAACAGGACTCTTCTGCCACTGACGGCCTCGGCGGACCAGATCATGTCCGGATGACGGATTTGCAGCGTCTTCCTGGCGACGAGTTCGGTGGGTTCCTGGCGCAGGGTCGCGAAGTCGATCTCATCGGCCCATTCGGGCACGTGATCGCGGATCAGGATTTCGACGATGCGGCGATCGGCGAAGAACGACTTGAGAAAGGGATCGTGCACGGCGTCTCTGGAAGCGGGGGACGCCAAGTTCGCGGAGGTGAGTGGGCGGATCGATGGCTGGATGGGCCGAGGTTGACCGATGAGGGAAGAGTGCCCGCGTCGGATGACCGCCGGCCACTCCCCTTCGAGCGCCTCGACACCCGCCGTGGACCTGGCCATAGCGGACCTTCTGGTCGACGGACGACCGGTCGCCCGAGTCCATCCGGCTGTTCGGGGTCGCGGGGATGGCACATTCTCCAGGGCGACATCGATCGACATCGGCGGCGGGGGGCCTGAAGATCGATGGTCTGTTATCGCCGGTCGTCCTCTGGGGGACGCCCCACCGCCGTTGTGATCGATCCCGTGAACTCCTCCACCTCACGTGCCGACCTCAGCCGTACGAACCGAACGTGGGCCCAGCGTGGATCGGACACGTACGCGAGCATGTCGCGACGCTTCCTCCCATGCTGGGTAATGATCCAGACGAGCAGTGAGTCATTCCCACGCCAGATCATGAAATGGGGCCAGAAGCGCTCGCGGTTGGTCCCCCAGATGAGCTCCCTGGATCGCCAGCGCTTCCACGAGCGGCGGAGGAAGCGCGAGACGACGAGCGGCAGCGGCAGATCGAGCCAGACAACGGTATCGAGGCGGGGCCAGAAGGTTTCCTGAGAGAACCTCGTGTAGGAGCCTGCAACTACCCACCGCTCACCGTGCGTCGCTTCGCGGATTCGGCGCTTGAGCTCCTCGGGATCCGTCGCGTTGAGGCCGACCCATCCCGGTTGCCAGTTGATGGCGTCGAGTTCGACGAGGGGCGCATCGAGCGCACCCGCCAACCGCGCCGCGAGCGTACTCTTGCCCGATGAGCTGTTGCCGATGACGTGGATGCGGTTACCGACCGGGGAGTCGAGTCGGGGTGCTCTGGCAACTGTCATCTGATCACTCTCGCGCGGGCGAATGTGTTGTCGAGGCATGACGGGCGTCGCGCTTTCTTCCGGATGTCGTAATACAGTAATCGCCTGACAGTAGGCCGGAAGAAAGGACGGTGGCCAGACCGGCCTCGCCATTGGGCTCCCGGAATCGCAACCTTGGGACGAGGGGCGAGCGGGCAGCTTCCGAGGCTTTGCTTAGATTGCTAGACGGTGACGCGAAGCGCTGCAGTGTAACGGTTTACTCGTGTGTGGATCGTGATGGGCGAGGAGCGGGTCGTGTCGAACGCAGCATCAGGTCTGCGGCCGCCGGGTTAGGCGGCAGTGGTGTTGTATGGATCGACGTGCGACTGTTTCATGGAAAGGATTTTAAGGTGTACGCGCACGACAGGCATCTGCGGTTCGACAATGGAGTCTTTCGTATTGGACGAGGGATGAGAGTATTCGAGTATCCCCACACGAAGGAAGCCACGGACGTCACCTTCGTCGTCCTGAAACCGGGTACGCTGGAAGAGAAGGAAGTGAACTTGGATCGGTCCGGCAAGATGGTGCATAGATTCACGGTCAGTGTGTAGTACCGAAGCATGGACGGCATGCTTTGGGACGCGGGTATCTCGGGTCGGCAGAATTGGAAGAGCTACGACGAACTGCGTGGCGGAATGGGTTTCGTCCCAGTTATAGCTACATCCTCACGCTGCTCTTCATGAAGTACGTCTCGGTCCCAGCTACCCTCGCACATCCGACGCCACTTCGAACCCTCCCGAGCAGTGCCTGCAGTTCACTCGCAAGCTCACGAGGAGACGAGGCACCCTGATCCTCCCGCCGCAGTGGTGACATGCGACCACCCGCGGCGTCAGGGCCGGCTCCAGAAACCCGGCACGTGCAGTCCGTCCAAGTTGAATGGGCCAATGGCTCGCCGCTTCGTCCAGTGCCCGTACGACGGTCATGAGCGGAGCGAGAAAGAACTCCTTCGAGGGGTTGACCCGTGATGCCGCCAGCGCCTGGTGGACATGACCCTCGGCCTGGTCACGGTCGGAGACGTGGACGAAGTACACGAGCTCGAACGATCGGTAGACGGAAGTCGAGCTGCTCAGCCTCTCGACGCGCATGACCGGTGAAACCTTGGTCTGACCGATCTTGAAGACGGGCTCGGCGAAACACGGGTTCCGGGCGACGTATACCCAACCGAGCCTCTTGTACTCCCGGTAGCGCTTGTCGAACCCGTCGAGCGCCACGATGCTCCGCATGATCGGGCCGGCCCACACTGTCAGTCGCCCCTCGTCACAGTGCTATTGGCCCGTACCCGGAAGCGCGTAGGTCTCGTTGTAGATGTCGCGGAGCAGGCGCCCGTCCGGTGTCCTCCAGTGGGGCATCGGTGCGACCGGGCGGTCGACCTAGCATGCGCGGGTGGTTGCTGCCGTCATGGATAGCTCCTCGCCGTTCATCCGGACGCGCCTCTCGTCGACGACTTCGACGGTCACTGTATCGTTATCCCTGAACCGCAGTTCTGTCCCCGGCTCGATCCCCATCTCCTTGAAGTTGAAGTTGGGCCGGCGCCGGTCGGCGCGTTCACGTGCAGCCCTGTCGGTCGCGGTCAGCCTGGCGTCGCGGTCGTCCGCCGCCTGCACCTGATCGGTCACGTCTTCCCCGAGCAACCGCATGATCGCCACGACGTGTTCCGGCGCGACCTCGAAGAACTCGCGGGCGGGGTTCAGTCGGTGTGGTTCGAACGCCACGTGCAGCGCCTGTTCGACCTCTGTAGCGGGCCGCTCCGGCTTCACGGCCATCACACACTTGAACGGCACCGGCACGCCCGTCGTGTACAGCTGCGACAGTCGTGCGTCGGCTTCCTGGTCAGTCCTCCCGATCTTGATGAGACCCGGCATCGCCGGGTTCCGAGCAGCGTAGACGATGGACATGGGGTGCCGGAGCTGGAGTGAATGTCGAGACCAGCGCGAGGGCTTCTCGCCCGTGGCGGGCTGACGTTATGGCGATGCGACCCAAGACGCAACGCCGGACCGGTCATTCTCCCGAAATCACAAGGGGTGTGAGCCATCCAGAGGAGTTCGGAGGACGCATTGATGTTCGCGAATCCTACCATATGGACTGCGAGGTTCCCGGGGCCACCGGCTCCCATATTGGACCGGAAGGGGCCAAGACTTGACAGAAGGTGTCAAATGACTACCTTCGTGTACTTTGCGAATGATGAACGGCTACACTTGGGAGCCGGGAGCATGTCATATGAGCAATTACCGTCATGAAATCATCGGAAGGAGCGAACTTGCCCGACGAGCATGTCGGGGTACGAGAGCAGCTGATTGGCCTGATTCGGGCCAAACGGCTGAGGTATGGAGCGCCTCCCGACCGTCCGACCCGGATAAGCTACCTCCAGGTCGTGAGCCCGGAGTCGGGGTTGCCGCTGACAAAACCGGGAATGTGGCATGCCATCGATCAGGCCCTCGAAGGCGGGGTTCCGCTGGTACCCGTTACCCTGCGTCAGCCACCAGGCGAGCGAGGCTGGACCTTCAAGTTTCCGCTGGCACCGTCGCAGCCCGTCGTCTACGTCAAGCTACAGATCATCGGATCACATGTCGTCTTACGCAGCTTCCACTACTCGGAGGATGACCGCCATGCCTAGAGTCGCATCTCCCCCCACCGTTCTACGAGAGCTCGACGGACCCGACACCTGTGAAATGTGCGGGACCCCGGGCCTCAAGACCGAGCTCGTTCGGGACCCGTTCATCTACGGTGCGGGCGACGACGGCGTCGAGCTGGTCGTGGACATCCCGGTCCGGACCTGCTCCTCCTGCGGACCCTACACGGATGACGAAGCCGAAGACATCCGGCACGACGAGGTCTGCAGACACCTGGGCGTTCTCACGCCAACCGAGATTCGGGATCTCCGGGCGAAGTATGATCTCTCTCGAGCGGAGCTGGCGAGGATTAGCGGGCTCGGCGAGTCGTCGATCGCCCGCTGGGAAACGCGCGAGATCATCCAGAACGTGGCCAACGACCGCCACCTGAGACTGCTACAGGATCCGGCCATCTTCCTGCGGGCGAAGTCATTTGCGAGCCTCGAGCCGGTTATGACAGATGGGACGGCCCCACCAATCGTCAAGTGGCGATGCACGGCGTGCTGGGGAGACGCACGTCTCTCCGCTTCTGAGAGCGGAACGGTTACAAGAATCGAATGCGGCCTCTGTACGAGCAGTCTATCGAACGATGCGGCACTGGCTGAGTGGGGCGCCATGGAGCGAGAAGCGACCCAGAATCTCGCTGAGATAGCGCGCGGGAGAACACCGGAATACCGCCCCGCGGCGAAGTTCGTGGCGAAGATCATCGCCGACATGCCCCGCGACCAGGCCCACTGGGGCATGCGGGCAGAGCAGGCACTCAGGCTTCCGGCAAAGGAGGGGCGCACGTACTTTCTCACCCGCGATACCATCCCCGCAGGCGAAGCTGGATACCTCTATCTGCAGGCGAAGCTCCTCGCTGCAGCTGCCCGCAGCCTTCC
>JAJDVT010000123.1 GCA_022826005.1 Gemmatimonadota bacterium
GCGAGAGCGGCTCCACCGGCGATGAAACGGCGTCGGGACAGATTCTGTTTCGGGATCATCGATCTTGCTCCTCGCCCCCAGGCCGCGAATCTTCTCGTAGAGGTTCACCCGCGGCGACGCAGACAAGTGCGAGAGGTGGCAGTGGCCCAAGCACACCGGTCCGGATCATGGGCAACGTCCGCAGCGCGCGCGAGACCGGGTACATGTAGCGTTGCGACTCTGGACAGACCATTTGGCCAGGACACGCCTGACGGTGCGAGTTGACTGCCGGCAGGAGTGCTTCCACCATTTCCGCCACCGGAATGCGAGGAACCAGGGAGAACGACATGTCCTTCAGGAGCGGAATCGCCACGGCGGTGGTCGCCGTCGGAATCGGATGTACGGCCCACACTGCCGCAGCCGACGAAAGCGGCACCTTCACCATGATCTCGAGCATGACGACCGACTACACGACGATCGCGCACGCGGGCGGGACAATCATCGGCGGGGCCTCGGAAGGCACGAGCACGACGATCAGGAGCAGCGGAGGTCCCTTTGTCGAAGGGGGGCACAGCCACACGACGTGCGTGGTGTATGGGAAACGCTCGGCCGCGGGCACGGAGCTCGAGGGGGGCTGCACATTGACAACGCCCACAGGAGATGAGCTGTACGCGGTTTCGAAGCGAAGTGCGGGCGACGTCGCCGAAGGCGGAGGAGGTGCAGGAAAGCTCGTGCTCATGGGTGGGACCGGGAACAACTCCGGGGTCACCGGATCGTGCACCTACGAGGTCGACTATCTGGCGGACAACCGGTTTGTCTCGCGCGCGGAGTGCGCCTGGCAGCGCTGAGACGCTTGCTGCCCGAGCGGGGTGCAGGCTTCGACCAGACGAACGACCCGCGTACCCGGAAGTGCCTCGACCGGATCCTGTGAGGGGGAGGGGGCCGGTGACGCCGGCGCCTGCACGAGCCGGAGGACGGTGCGATACTCGCGGGACCAGTTCGGATCGACCAGACCACGAAGGCGGATACGGAACCATGAACCAGCAGCAACTCGAGAAGATTCGCAATCGGGACGGCTTCATCGCCGCCCTCGACCAGAGCGGAGGCAGCACCCCGAAGGCGCTTCGCCTGTACGGCATCGGCGAGGACGCCTGGTCCGGCGACGACGAGATGTTCTCCATCGTCCACGGGATGCGGACCCGGATCGTCACCAGCCCGAGCTTCGGCGGAGACCGCATTCTCGGCGCGATCCTGTTCGAGAACACCATGGACCGCGAGATCGGGGGCATGCCCTCCGCGCGCTACCTGTGGGAAGAGAAGAACGTCGTGCCGTTCCTGAAGGTCGACAAGGGGCTCGCGCCGGAAGAGAACGGGGCCCAGGTGATGAAGCCCATGCCGGAGCTCGACTCGCTGCTGGCCCGGGCGAAGGAGAACGGGGTCTTCGGGACGAAGATGCGCTCGGTCATCAAGCTCGCGAATCCGGACGGCGTGCAAGCGGTGGTCGACCAGCAGTTCGAGATCGGCCGGCGCATCGTCGAGGCGGGCCTCGTGCCGATCATCGAGCCGGAGGTCGACATCCACAGCCCGGAGAAGGAGCAGGCGGAGGTGCTGCTGAAGGAGGCCATGCTCGCGCACCTCGACGCGTTGGGGCCCGACCAGAAGGTGATGCTCAAGCTGACCCTGCCGGAGCGGGAGAACTTCTACGCGGAATGCGTCGGCCACCCCAACGTGCTCCGGGTCGCCGCCCTGTCGGGGGGCTACACCCGCGAGGAGGCCAACGCGAGGATGACCCGCAACCACGGCGTCATCGCGAGCTTCTCCCGCGCGCTGACCGAAGGCCTCACCGCGCAGCAGACCGATGACGAGTTCAACGCGATGCTCGACTCGTCCGTCGCCAGCATCTTCGACGCTTCTAGGACGTAGCCGGCGCGGGTGTTCGGAGACACGAAAAAAAGGCCGGGGTGAGGACCCCGGCCGAATCACCAAAGGAGGATTGAGGAGGAGAGACATCACGATGATGTCGGGGCGCAGTGTAGTCGGAATTGATGCACTGCGTCAAGGGGTTCGTTGCAACCGGATCCAATCACGATTCCTGATGGCTGCATAAGGAATCCTGCGTAACCCTCTTATTTCCCTATCGAAGGGCAGCCTGCCGAGGGAACAACCCGCGTTGTGATCTCAATTGATCCCATTTTTGCACGAGCAATCATGTTGCTCTGCAACATTCCAGCGCCAAGCCGCCGAACCGATATCCGCACCGGGCAGGGGCGCCGCCGCAGTCGCTCGGAGAGGACGGGTGCCCGGACAGGGCCGCGAATCCACGCAGCGACCTGGTCGAGGATGCCATGCGGGCGCGTCATGAGGCATACTTTCGGAGCGAATTCCGGCTCGTCGGGCACCGCGGGCGGGCGACGACGGGCGCAAACAGGGGAGGCTGGCTGAGATGGCACTGGGGATAGCGTGGGAACGACAGGACGAAATCGCGATCGCGATTCTCCGCGGCCGCATTGACGGCAGCACCACCGAGCGATTGCAGGACTCGCTCGAGTCCGGAATGGCACCCGAGGACAGGGCACTCATTCTGGACTTCGAGCAGGTGTCCTACATCAACAGCTCGGGGCTCCGAGTAGGCCTGCGAATCGCGAAGCACTGCCGGAAGACGGGCAGGAAGTTCGGAATCTGCAATCTCACCGATGCGACCCGCGACATCGTCGCCATCAGCGGATTCGACCAGGTCATCCCGGTCTTCGAGTCGCGCAACCGGGCACTCAACCAGGTCTCGTCCGGGTAGATGACCTCCTCGGCCGGGTCGGTTGGCCATTCACGAACGGCGCGGTGCAGCACAGGAGTCACGAAATGAGCGATGGCGGCAAGGAAGAGAGGCTGGTCACGATCAAGAACGCGGTCGATTTCGGTATCGTGGGAGACAACATATCGGATATCGCCGAATTCACGATCGAAAAGCACGAATTCAGACATGACAGTATGCTCGCTCCCGAAGTACGGGAGGAGGCGATCGAAAGGATCAGGGACGTACTGTGGCAGAAGGTCGAAGCACTGAAGCTGCGGCGTCAGCGGGTTCTGGAGGACATGTTCAGTTCGGCCCAGGCGACTCTGGAGGACATCGTCAAGAAGGGGTGATTGCTTCCGGATTCGCGATGGCCTGAAGCCTGCGGCATGCGGAGCGGGCTGGACGGCCGGCGCTTGCGTCAAAAGCAGTACCACAGTCCCCATGCCGCTCCGCACGGATGCGGTGTTCGTCGGGCTACCCCGGGAATTGCAGATTTCCGATGCCGGGATGATCGGGCCCGGCTGCGCGTTCGGGCCCACTTCACTCTCACCCCCAGCGGTACGCGACACACGCTCGATTGCGCGTTGTTTCCGCCCGCCCCCAACGCCTGCTCCGCTGAACGCCGAGAGGCTTCGCCGTCCTTGCGCCAGCCCGCGTGTGTCACCGATTCTCGGAACGGGGCGCGAGCACGGCGTGTCTCGCGGGATGAGTATTTCCAATGACACCGAAAGAAATTTTGTATTGGAAATGCCGGTTGGCACGCGATATAACCGTTCCGTCGAAACATTCCCCCGCGTTCGCGCGACGACAATCGATTGGCCCGGGCGGATTTCATGATTGCGTGACAAACGGAAAGCGCGTCCGGTGTGAGCACGCCGGGGATGACCGGTCACCGTGGCGTCGATGACGCCGTCGACGGGACGAATCGCAGATGAACCCGCCAGTTGCAGAAAAAATCGTTCGAATAGTTGGTTCAGCCCGACAGTCATGGGATTTCCGGTCCCATTTGGCGTGTAGCTCAGGTTCACCATATGTGAATCTTAACCACAGGCCCAAATCGCCCGAAATTGGGC
>JAJDVT010000014.1 GCA_022826005.1 Gemmatimonadota bacterium
CCCACCAGCCGCCGAACCGGTGGACCGAGTACGCGGAGTCGATCCTGACGAAGCCTATCGGCGCCCTGTAGACCACCCCGGACCGATCCGGCCGGGCCCATTCGACCTGGTGCACCGACATCCCGAACGATCCGTCCGGGAACGGCCACGGGATCTCGCCCGGTTGCTGGTTCCCCGTCCGCGTCGCCTCCACAAGGGCCCCCAGGTCGATGCGCCGCTCCCTGACGATCCCGCCCGAAGGGTCGAAGTAGTAGACAGGCCCGAACATGACGTCCCAGACCGCGATGGTGTCCCCCGGAAGCACCTGCATACCGACAGGACGGACGAACTCTCCCGGTCCCCGTCCCGACCGTGCGAAGGCCGCCGACAACCGCCCCGCGGTCTCGTAGACCAGCACCTTGTGGTCGCCGCGGGGCGCCAGCATGGCGATCCGGCCGTCCGAGAGAGGCTTGACTGCCCTGATGTCCCAGATGAAGTGGGCCGAGTCGCCCGACGCCTCCAGACCGCCCAGCACGAACTCCGGCTCGGGGTCCACCGTCCAGAACTCGCCGCTGTCCCACACGGGGGCGTGGTTCTCAACGATCTCGATGCCGGCCGAGTCCCGGATGGTGGCACCGGGGTCCTGCCCGGCGGCGGCCGCTTCGGACGCGGGCGTGCCGCATGCGGTCGATGAGAGAGACAGCACCGCGGCCGCGAACGGGTACATCCTCCTTGCAACAGTCAAAGTTGCCTCCAGCCACCTGAGGTCACCGAACGCCTCCAGTCCCGGGCGCGTCCCGGTAGAGCAGTCCGGCGCTAACGGTATCCCCGCCCCACCGGTTTTCGTCAAGTGGACCCGTCCCAGGCGACCCGGAAGCGGCCGTTGCCGGAGCCGGGTCCTCCCACCTCACACCCCCACCCCCTCCCCCCGCAGCCACCCCTCCATCGCGTCCCGGATCCCGGCCAGGCGCTCCGCCGTCTTCGCCTCGTACCGGGCCACGATCACCGGCTGCGTGTTCGACGCGCGCACCAGCCCCCACCCGTCGCCGAAGAGGACGCGCACGCCGTCCACCGCGACCACCTCGTGGCGGGCGCTGAAGTGCGCGACGGCGCGCTCGACCAGGTCGAACTTCTCCGCTTCCGGGACTTCGATGCGCAGTTCGGGGGTCGACACGTAGGCCGGGAGCGACGCGGTTGTGGCGGAGAGCGGTTCCGGGGAGGCCGCCACCATCTCCAGGAGGCGGCAGGCGGCATAGAGGGCGTCGTCGAAGCCGAGATACTCGTCGGCGAAGCAGATGTGGCCCGAGAGCTCGCCGGCGATGAGCGCCCCCGTCTCGCGCATCTTTTCCTTGATGAGGGAGTGGCCGGTCTTCCACATGACGGGCACGCCGCCCGCGCGCGCGAACTCCTCCGGCAGGATCTGCGAGCACTTCACGTCGAAGACGAGGGTTTCGCCGGGGCCCCGGCGCCGTAGCAGGTCGAGGCCGAAGAGGAGCAGGAGAACGTCGCCCCGGATGATCGCGCCCCGGTTGTCCACGACGCCGATCCGGTCCGCGTCGCCGTCGAAGCCGATGCCGAGGTCGGCGTCGTGGGCGCGCACGGCGGCGATCATGTCCTGCACGTTTTCGTCCACCGTCGGGTCGGGGTGATGGTTGGGGAAGGTGCCGTCGGACTCGCAGTAGAGCGGCACCAGGTCGGCGCCGACCGCTTCGAGCAGCTCGACCGCGACCACCGAGCCGGTGCCGTTGCCGCAGTCGACCACCGCCTTGACGGGGCGGGCGAGGCGGAAGCGGCCGGCGATATCGGCGACGTAGGCCGGGAGCACATCGCGTTCGTCCAGCGCGCCGTCTCCGCTCGCCAGGTCGCCCTCGCGGATGCGTCTCAGGAGCCCGCGGATCGCGCCGCCGTGCAGCGAAGCGCCGCCCATCGTCATCTTGATGCCGTTGTACTCGGACGGATTGTGGGAACCGGTGATCTGCACCGCCCCGTCGGCTGCATACTCGTGCTCGGCGAAGTAGGCGACCGGGGTGGGCACGGTGTTCAGCTGAATCGCGTCGCACCCGGAGGACCTCAGTCCGGCGGCCAGCCCCGCCCGCAGAACCGGCGACGACGGGCGGTTGTCCTCGCCCACCACCACCCGCGGCGACGCCTTCCCGGTGCGCGCCCGAAGCTCGGAGCCGTACGCCCTGCCCACGGCCTCCGCCACCCCCGCGTCCAGATCCTCACCGACGATCCCGCGGATGTCGTACTGGCGGAAGATGTGGTCCTTCAGGGGAAGCGGGTTTGCCGGGGGCGGATTCACGGGCGGCATCGGGCTGGCGGCCCGCTGTCAGGGTCCGTGCGGCATTCGAGCGACGATGCATCCATAGACCGCCTGCCGTGGACGGCCGCCGTCAGTTCCCCGCCACGGGCCCGGCCATGAAGTCCCTCAGCCCCACCACCGAGTCCGCCGCCATCTCCAGCAACGCGCCGGGGAAGATGCCGCCCAGCAGAATCAGTCCGACGCTCACGAAGAGGACCACATGGGTGGCGAAGGGGGTGAGGGCGTGGGCCGGACCGCCCGCGGCCGCCTCCTCTGGCGCCTCCTTCATCCACATGTACCAGGCCACGCGCAGGTAGTACCAGTACGACACGACCGTGGTGAGCACGAGGATCACGGACAGCACCCACAGCCGCGACTCGGCCGCCCCCAGCAGCAGGTTGTACTTGGCGATGAAGCCCGCCGTCCCCGGGAACCCGGCCAGCGAGAGCAGGAATATCGTCATGAAGACGCCCATCACCGGCTTGCGCCACCCGAACCCGGCGTAGCTCTCGATGCTCATGTTCTCTTCGGACTGGTTCCCCACCGAGATCACGATCGCGAACGCGCCGATGTTCATCACGGTGTAGATCAGCAGGTAGAACAGGAGCGCCGCGGCGGCGGTGTCGTTGGCGGCCACCAGGGCGACCAGCAGATAGCCCCCGTGTGCGATCGACGAGTAGGCCAGCATGCGCTTGACGCTGGACTGGACGAGCGCGATCACGTTGCCCGCGACCATCGTGATCGCCGCGAGCCACCACAGGATGCTCCACCACTGGTTGTAGACGCCGTCCAGCCCGACCACGAAGACGCGCAGGAAGGCCGCGAAGGCCGCCGCCTTGACCGCGGCCGCCATGAACGCGGTGACGGGGGTGGGGGCGCCCTCGTAGACGTCCGGGGTCCACATGTGGAAGGGCACGACCGCGACCTTGAAGGCCAGCCCGATGGCGAGGAGCGCGACTCCCGGGACCATAAGGGCAGCGGGCGCGGCCCCGTCCTGAACCGCCACCGCGACCGCGTGGATGTTGGCGCTGCCGGTCGCGCCGTAGACCAGCGCGATGCCGAAGAGGAGGAAGCCGCTGGCGAAGGCGCCGAGCAGGAAGTACTTGAGGCCGGCTTCGGCGCTGCGGCGGTCGCGGCGGTTGAAGCCGACCAGCGCGTAGACGGCGATCGACATGAGCTCGAGGCCCAGGAAGATCACCATCAGGTCGCGGGCGGCGGCCATGACCATCATCCCGATCGTCGCGAAGAGGATCAGCGAGTAGTACTCCCCGGCCTGGAGGCGCTGCCGGTCCACGTAGGCGAGTGAGATGACGATCGAGAAGGCCGCGCCGATCAGGAAGACCCAGTTGGCGAAGAGGCGGAAGCCGTCGAGCGCGAACATTGCGGTGGCGCCGGATTCGCTCACCCCCGAATAGAGCCACCCGTTGGCCACCGCCGCGACCGCCAGCACGGCCAGCGAGATCCACCCCAGTTCGGCGCTGTGACCGCCCTCGCGGCCGCGCACCACCCCCATGATCAGCACCAGCATCCCCCCGACCGAGATAACCACCTCCGGGAGGAGCGCCAGGACGTAGTGGAAGCTGGACGAGTAGTCGAGCAGCATGGCGTCAGCTCTCCCCGCCGGGCGTGGTGGGGGGGGTGGGAGCGGGGGACGGTGTAGCGGCCGGACTCTGGGCGGCGGGAGCCGGCGTGGTGGCGGGGGCGGAGGTGGCGTGCGGGTCGCTCGACGGGCCGGTGTCGACAAGCGGAAGCGCCCGCTCGGGCGCGTTGGCCAGCTCGGAGCCATCGATCGCGCCGGGCTCCGCCGCGGCCATCGCCCCCTCCTCCACCCGCTCCAGTACCGCCTGCACGCTGGGCTCCATGCGCTCCAGGAACGGCCCGGGCTGCACGCCGATCCAGATCATCAGCGCGACGAGGGGGCCGAGGACCCACATCTCGCGCCGCGACAGGTCGCTGAAGTTGCGGTTCTCCTCCTTGTCCAGCTCGTTGAAGAGGACGCGCTGCACCATCGGCAGCATGTAGTAGGCCGCGAAGATCACGCCGGTGGCCGCGATGATCGCGACGACGGCGTGCGTCTCGAAGGTGCCGATCAGCGCGAGGAATTCGCCGATGAAGCCACTGGTGCCGGGGAGGCCGATCGAGGCCAGCGCCGTGATCACGAAGGCGGTGGCGAAGAGGGGCGCGACCCGCCCGATGCCGCCGAAGTCGTCGATGAGGCGGGTGTGGCGGCGTTCGTACATCATCCCCAGCAGGAGGAAGAGCGCGCCGGTGGAGACGCCGTGGCTGATCATCACGACGAGCCCGCCCTGCAGCCCGTTGACGGTCAGGGCGAAGACGCCGATCACAACGAACCCCATGTGCGCGACCGAGGTGTAGGCGACCAGCTTCTTCGCGTCGGGCTGCACCGCAGCCACCCAGGCCGCGTAGATGATCCCCGCCACACCGACGACGAGCATCACCGTGACCACGGTGGAGTGCTGCGCGGCCCCGGGGAAGAAGGGCAGCAGGAACCTGAGGAAGCCGTAGGTGCCCATCTTGAGCAGCAGCGAGGCCAGGATCACCGAGCCCGGCGTGGGCGCCTCCACGTGCGCGTCGGGGAGCCAGGTGTGGAGCGGGAAGATCGGCACCTTGATCCCGAAGGCCAGCGCGAAGGCCGCGAAGAGCCACAGCTGCTCCCGCAGCGAGAGATCCGCGTTCAGGAACGCCTCGTAGCTGAAGGAATCCACCCCGCTGCTGAAGTACATGTACAGGATCGCGACCAGCATCAGCAGCGACCCGACCGCCGTGTAGAGGAAGAACTTCACGGCGGCGTAGATCCTTCGCTCTCCCCCCCAGATGCCCACGATGAAGTACATCGGGACGAGCGTGAGTTCGAAGAAGACGTAGAAGAGGAAGATGTCGGTCGCCAGGAACACCCCCGTCACGCCCGTCTGCAGCAGGAGCATCAGCGCGTAGAAGGCCTTCCGCCGCTTCCTGATGTAGTTGAAGGATCCGAGGATGGCGATCGGGGTCGTCAGGGTCGTGAGAATGACCATGAAGACGGAGATGCCGTCGATTCCCAGCGAATAGTTCACCCCCCAGGCCTCGATCCACGGCACGGAGGACTCGAAGGCGAAACCGCCGTTTCCGGGATCGAACGCCCACCACAGTCCCACGCTGAGGATGAACACCAGCCCGGACCACCGGAACGCAATCACCTTGCTTCGTTCTCCGGGAGTTGCCAGCACGTGAACCAGCCCCACCACCGGCAGCCACACCAGCGCATGGAGGATCCAGTCCTCGTACAGTCCCGGAATCGAAGCGACGAAGCTGGTCATGGCGTCATTGCAGGAAGACTGCCGCCCCCAGGATCGCAAGGACGCCGAGGGTCAGCACGAAGGCGTAGGTGGTCGCCTGGCCGGTCTGGAAGAGGCTGGCGAGCCAGCCGGCGAGGCGGGTGAAGTTGCCGACGAAGTTGACGAAGCCGTCGATCAGGACCGTGTCGACCACCTTCCAGCACCACCGCGAGGCGGCGAGGATGGGCTGTACGATGGTGCGGTCGAAGACCTCGTCGAAGTACCACTTGTTATAGAGGATGCGGCCGAGCCCGCTCGACGGCGCGGCCGCTTCGGCAGCCGGGACGTACTTGCGGGCGAGCAGGTACCGGCAAGCCCCGGCGACCACCACGGCCGCCGCCGCTGTCGAAATCAGCGCCCACATCACCTCGCCACCCCCGACCAGGGGCGCGCTGTAGGACGGATCCCCCATCGCAGCGACCTGGACCCCGGCCGCGCCGGCCGTAACCGGCTCGAGCCAGTGGTGCAGCCACTCGCTCATCGGCAGCGCGCCGAAGAACCCCACCACGGACGCCTGGAGCGCCTCGGGCACGTTCACCCATCCCCCGAACACCGACAGCACCGCCAGCACGATCAGCGGCACCGTCATCACGGGCGGCGCTTCGTGAAGGTGGCCGCGGGCCCCCTGCTCCACCCGGCTCGCCCCGTGGAAGGTCATGATCATCAGCCGCGTCATGTAGAAGGCCGTGAGGAGCGCCGTGGCGAGCGCGACCAGCCAGTACACCGTGTAGAGCCATCCGTAGGGGTTCGACTCCGCCCCGGCCCACGCCGCCGTGTACCAGATGATCTCGTCCTTCGAGAAGAACCCGGCGAAGGGCCAGATCCCCGCGATGGCGAGGGTGGCGATCCACATCACCACCCAGGTGATGCGCATGCGGGTGCGGAGCCCTCCCATGTTCCGCATGTCCTGCGCGTCCTCGTGGCTGCCGGCCTTGTGCAGCGCGTGGTGCATGGAGTGGATGACCGCGCCCGCGCCCAGGAAGAGCAGCGCCTTGAAGAAGGCGTGGGTCATGAGGTGGAAGATGGCGGCCGTGAATGCGCCCACGCCCGCGCCGAGGAACATGAAGCCGAGCTGGGAGACGGTCGAGTAGGCCAGCACCTTCTTGATGTCGTACTGCTTGAGCGCGATCGTCGCCGCGACGAGCGCGGTGAGCACCCCGATCCCCGCCACCACCGCCTGGCTGGTGGGCGCCAGCGCGTACAGCACCGACGAACGCGCCACCATGTACACCCCGGCCGTGACCATCGTGGCCGCGTGGATGAGCGCGGAGACGGGCGTCGGCCCGGCCATCGCGTCCGGCAGCCAGACGTGCAGCGGCACCTGGGCGCTCTTCCCGGCGGCGCCCAGCATGAGCAGCAGCGTGATGGACGTGACGACGGCGCCGCCCGCGACCAGCTGCCCCTCCGCATCGCCGAAGATCGTGCCGAATTCGAGCGTTCCGAAGGCCTGGTAGAGCAGGAACATCGCCACGAGGAACCCGAAGTCCCCGATCCGGTTGACGATGAACGCCTTCTTGCCGGCGTCCGACTTCTCCCGGTCGGTGAACCAGTACCCGATCAGCAGGTAGCTGCAGAGACCCACGCCCTCCCAGCCGATGAACATCATCCCGTAGCCTGCGCCCATCACCAGCACGAGCATGAAAAAGACGAAGAGGTTCAGGTACGCGAAGTAGCGCGGGTAGCCGACGTCGTCCCGCATGTAGCCCACGCTGAAGACGTGGATGAGGAAGCCGACCCCCGTGACCACCAGCATCATGATCATCGAGAGCTGGTCGAGCTGGATGGCGGCGTCGACGGTCAGCGTGCTGGTGGCGATCCAGGTCCAGAACGTCTCCACGACCGGTTCGTCGAGGTGCGCCGCCCACATTCCCTCGAAGTTCCACAGCGTCAGCAGGAAGGCGAGGGCCATCACCCCCGGGCCGATCCAGGTGGGAAGGGTGTGCGTGAGGGGACGCCTGTCGCCTGCGAAGGGGTCCCATTCGCCCCCGGCCCGCACGGCTGCGGAGGACTGCCGGGCCGCCCACAGCGCGAGAATGCTGTTCGCGATGAACCCCAGCAGCGGCAGCAGGATGATCCACCCGGGAAGCAGCGGCTCCCATTCGGCGGCCTGCGGGGCCAGCGGGGCCGAGCCCGGCACGGCTGCGGCGGTGGCGGCGAAGACCATCAGGTCACCACTTCAGCAGGTTGAACTTGTCCACGTTGACCGTCTCGTAGTGCCGAAAGATCGAGATGATGATCGCCAGCCCCACGGCCGCCTCCGCCGCGGCCACCGTCATCACGAAGAAGACGTACAGCTGCCCCTCGATGCCCGTGTAGCGCGACAGCGCCACGAAGGCCAGGTTGACCGCGTTGAGCTGCAGTTCGATGCAGAGGAAGATCACGATCGCGTTCCTGCGCACGATCACGCCCAGCGTGCCGATCACGAAGAGCGCGGCGCTCAGGATGAGGGCATGGGTCAGCATCGGTCTCCCGGGGGCTCAGTTGCGCGGTTTGGCCAGCACGACGGCGGCGACGATCGCCACCAGCAGCAGCAGGCCCATCAGCTCGAAGGCGACGACGTAGTCGGTGAAGAGCGGCTCGGCGATCACGCCGGCCACCCCCTGCTCGCGCGCGGCCTCGTCCAGAGCGGCGGCCACGGCGGCCCCGTCCTCCCGGAAGCCGGTGTCTCCCACGTCCATGAACCCCTGCGCGAGCACCCCCGCCGTCAGTCCCACGACCACAAACGCAAGCAGCGACCAGAGGCCGAACTTCAGGTCCGCGCGGTAGTCGTGGCCGAGGTTCAGCAGCATGATCACGAAGAGGAAGAGCACCATGATCGCGCCGGCGTACACCAGCACCTGGATGGCGGCCAGGAAGTGCGCCTCGAAGAGCACGTAGATCCCGGCCACGCTCGCCAGGGTGGCCACCATGAAGAGCAGGCTGGCCACGGGGCTCCGGCTGATCACGACGCCGAACGCGCCACCGAGGGCGACGACGGCGAAGAGGACGAAGAGGACTTCGGTCATTCGGAGCGCGGGTCGGAGGGGTCCCAGAGGAGCGTGGTCGGGTGGTCCTGCTCCATCAGGCGGTCGAGGTCGTAGACGAAGCGGTCGCGGGTGTACTCGGCGTTCTCGAAGTGCTGGCCGACGTGGATCGCCTCCACCGGGCAGACCTCCTGGCACATCCCGCAGAAGATGCAGCGGAATTCGTCGATTTCGTAGACGATCGGGTAGCGGTTGCCCTGGTCGTCCTCACCGCCCACCAGCCGGATGCAGTTCGCGGGGCAGACCGTGGGACATAGCCCGCAGGCCACGCACTTGGGGCGCCCGTCCGCGTGCACCTCCATGCGGTGGGTGCCGCGCCAGCGGGGGTGGAGATCCGGCTGGTCCTCGGGGTACTCCAGAGTGACCTTCTTGAGCCGCACGAGGTGCTTGAAGGTCAGGCTCATCCCCTTGAGAGTGGCCCGCATGTACGAGGTGCGCCCCGGCTCGGGGCGCCGCATCACCTTGACCGATATCGCCATTGCAGATTGCTCCCGTTCAGCTGGAGGCCGAAGCCCGCGCCCGGATCCGCGCCACGCTGCCCTGCCCGTGGGCACCGCCGATCACCCGGTCGCGGTCGACGAAGAAGAGGAAGGCGACCGTGGTCACGCCGCTCACCCCGGTCAGGATCAGTCCGTATCTGAAGCCGAAGGGGACGCCTAGCTGGTCGAGGACGAGCATCGTCCCGGCGATCAGCACGATGTACCCGAGCGCCGCGGGCAGGAGCACCTTCCACCCCAGGTGCATCACCTGGTCGTAGCGGAAGCGCGGCAGCGTCCAGCGGATCCAGATGTAGAGCAGCACGAAGAAGGCGGTCTTGGCCGAGAACGCGCCCAGCGTCAGCAGGGTGATCAGCACGCTCGGCGTCGCGGCGATCGGGGCGCCGGCTTCGTCGAACCCGCGGATCAGCGCGCCCTCGTGCCAGAACATGTCGTCGCCGGTCCAGACGGGGATGTCCCAGCCGCCGAAGAAGAGCGTGGCCATCAGCGCCGACGCCGTCAGCACGTGCGAGTACTCCGCGATGAAGAACATCGAGAACTTCATGGCCGAGTATTCGGTGTGATAGCCGGTGATGAGCTCCGATTCGGCCTCCGGCATGTCGAAGGGGAGCCGGTTGGTCTCGGCCAGCGCCGAGATGACGAAGAAGATGAACGCCAGCGACAGCGGGAAGACGAACCACAGCTTCATCTGCTGCTGCTGCCACACCATCTCGGTCAGCGTCAGGTTGCCGGCCAGGAGGAGCACCGCGATCACGCTCAGCCCCAGCGCGACCTCGTAGGAGATCATCTGGGCGGATGCCCGCAGCCCGCCGAGGAAGGCGTACTTGTTGTTCGACGCCCAGCCGGAGAGCACGATCCCGTAGACCGCCAGCGAGGACAGCGCCAGGATGTAGAGGATGCCGATCGGCACGTCGGCCACGATCATGTCCACCGTCCCCACCGGGGTGGGAAGCGGCGCGGCGATGGGGATGACCGCGAAGGTCACCACCGCCGGCATGATCGCGAGCATCGGGCCCAGCACGAAGTAGAACTTCGCGCTCGTCCCCGGCATCGTCTCCTCCTTGATGAGGTTCTTCACCGCGTCGGCGATGGGCTGCAGCAGCCCGAAGGGCCCCACCCGGTTCGGCCCCAGCCGGTCCTGGATGAAGCCCGACACCCGCCGCTCGGCGAGCGTCATGTACGCGACCGCCAGCATGACCACGGTGAACACGCCGATCACCTTCGCGGCGCCCGCCACCCAGAACCAGAAGGTCGAGAGCTGGTTCATCTCATGCATGGGCGGCCTCCAGGCGGGTGCCCGAGGTGCCGATCGCCTCCCAGGTCAGGCCGGCGAAGGCGGCGTGCGCCTCCGCCATCCGTTCGAAGGCATCCGCGGCGCTCGCCGGCGTCCCGTCGCCCCGCAGAGCGCCCACAAGCGCCCCCAGAACCAGCCAGGCGGGCCGCGCGTACCCCGGTGCCTGCAACCCCTGCCGGAAGCGCTGGACGCGCCCCAGGACGTTCACGAACGACCCCTCCTCTTCGGCGAAGGTCGTCACGGGGAGGACAAAGTCCGCGTTCCGTGCCGCCGGCGAGTCCGCCGTGCCGAGATAGACAAATAGGCTCGCGGCGGCGCCGAAGTCCTCGCTCTGGTCGCGAAGCTCGTCTCCCAGCACCAGGATGATCCCGTCGTGGCCAGCGACTTCCCGCAGCCCGCCCGCCGCGTCATCCCCGCCAACCCGCTCGAACCCCAGGATCCCGGCGCCATCGACGTTGGGCGCCAGGTCGCGGCGGCGCACCAAGGTGGGGAAGCCAGGCAGGGGATCTTCGTCGGGGGCCCGCGGTGAGCGGAAGACACACGCCTCAATGCTGCCCACCTCGCCGCCCAGCGCCGCCAGCCCCGCCAGCGCCTCATTCGATGCCAAGGGCGATCCGACGATCCGGACCCCGGCCCCACCCGCATCCGAGAGCCGCTGGAAGAGCGATGCCAGCGCCTCCTGCCAGTCCGCCGGCCGACGGTCATTCCCCCGCCCCACCTCCGGCTCCTCGAGCCGGCCGGGATGGTTCATCCACTCGTAGTTCGCGCGCCCGTAGTCGCACATCCAGTGGCCGTTGACCTCCTGGTTCTCGCGGGGCTTGAGCCGCTGTACCAGGTTGTCGCGGGTGTGCAGCTCGATGTTGCAGCCCTGCGAGCACCCCGGGCAGATCGACTCCGTGTGGTCCAGATCCCAGGCGCGCGCCTTGTGCAGGAAGTCCTTCGACACGAGCGCGCCGACCGGACAGATGTCCACGATGTTGCCCGCGTACGACGCCCCCTCCAGCCCATGTTCGAAGAAGGTGTCGATCACGGCCCGGCTCCCCCGCTCCACCACCGTCAGGCGCGGATCGCGCGCGACCTCATCCATGAAGCGCACGCAGCGGGTGCACATCACGCAGCGGTCGCCGTAGAAGAGCACGTCCCCACCGAAATCGTCGCGGCCGAAGACGCGCTTGGGCTCGCGGCTGCGCCCCTTTTCGCGACCCTCTTCGAAGACGTAGTCCTGCAGCATGCACTCGCCCGACATGTCGCAGATGGGGCAGTCCAGCGGGTGATTGACCAGGTAGAACTCGAGCACCCCCTTGCGCATCCTGACCGCGGACGGGCTCTCGGTATGCACGACCTGACCGTCCTCGGCCATCGTCACGCACGACGGTTGCAGCTTGGGCGCGCCCTCCACCTCGACCAGGCAGATCCGGCACTGGGCCGGCGCGCTCAGTCCGGGGTGGTAGCAGTAGTGCGGCACCTCTACCCCGAGCCCCTCGGCGGCGTGCAGCAGCGAAGTCCCCTTCGGGACCGTGACCTCCCGGCCGTCGATCGTCAGGGTGACCGTGTCCGCCTTGCGACCGTTATCCGGCATTGGCCCTCCTCGGGTCCGGGGGCTCCACCGGGCGGGATGCTCGCGCGCGCCGCATCAGGCCGCTCCCACCCGCTCGCCCCGGCGGATCAGCGCCAGGTAGTCGTCGCGGAACTTCTCGATCGACGAGATGATCGGCATCGCCAGCGAATCCGAGAGCACGCAGATCGTGGTCCCGGTCATCTGCTCGGAGATCTCGATGAGGGTGTCGAGGTCGTCCTCGGTGCCGCGGCCGTCCTCGATGCGGCGCAGGATCCGGGTGGCCCAGGTGGTGCCCTCCCGGCAGGGGGTGCACTGGCCGCAGGACTCGTGCGAATAGAAGTAAGCCATCCGCCGCACCTGCTTGACGATGTCCGCGGTCTCGTCCATCACGATCACCGAGGCGCAGCCGAGCATGGAGCCGGCGGCCTCGACGCCCTCGTAGCAGAGCGTGCAGTCGCGGCAGTCGTCGGCACTCATGATCGGGACCGAGCTGCCACCGGGGATGACCGCCTTGGGGGCGTTGCCGTCGCGCATGCCGCCGCAGACGTCCTCGATGAGTTCCATGAGGGGGAAGCCGAGCGGGAATTCGTAGTTGCCGGGCTTGTTCACGTGGCCGGAGACGCAGAAGAGCTTCGTGCCGGGGCTCTTGTCGGTGCCCCATTGGCGGTACCACTCGCCGCCGTGGCGCGCGATGTGGGGGGTGGCCGCCAGCGTCTCGACGTTGTTGATCGTGGTCGGCATCCCGAAGGCGCCCACCGCCGCCGGGAAGGGCGGCTTGATGCGCGGCTCGCCGCGGCGCCCCTCCAGCGAATTCATCATGCCGGTCTCTTCGCCGCAGATGTAGGCGCCCGCGCCGACGTGCAGCGTCATGTCGATGTCGACGCCCGACCCCATGATGTCCTTGCCGACCAGCCCCTCTTCGTACGCCTCCTCGAGGGCCCGCGCCATCACCCGGGTCGACTCGAAGAACTCGCCGCGCAGGTAGATGTAGCAGTGCGACGCGCCGATCGCGTACGACCCCACAAGGCACCCCTCGATCAGCTGGTGCGGGGTCCAGCGGATGATCTCGCGGTCCTTGAAGGTGCCGGGCTCCGATTCGTCGGCGTTGCAGAGCAGGTAGTGCGGACGGCGGGTGTCCTTCGGCATGAACGACCACTTGAGGCCGGTCGGGAAGCCCGCGCCGCCCCGCCCGCGCAGCCCCGACCGCTTGACCTCCTCGATCGTGGCCTCGCGGCCGATCTCCAGCGCCCGCGCGATCCCTTGGTAGCCGCCGTACTTCTTCCACCCGGCGACGGTGCGCGCGGCGGGATCGCCGAAGCCCTCGCTCAGGACTCGCGTCTCCTTTTCGTGCCGGTAGGGGTATGCCACGGTGGCTACTCCGGAGTCGCGGGGGCATCGCCGCCGCCGTTCAGTTCCGACTTCAGGCGCGCCAGAATCCCGGGCACGTCCGCCACGGAAACGTCCTCGAAGTAGCGTTCGTTGATCTGCACGCAGGTCGGGAAGCCGCACGCCGCGAGGCACTCCGCCTCGGCCACGGTGAAGTTCCCTTCCGCCGACGTGTCCCCCAGCTCCGTGTCCGTGTGCTTCAGGAAGGCCGCGAGCACCTCGTCGGCGCCGCACAGATTGCAGGAGATGTTGGTGCAGACCTGTATGAGGAAGCGCCCCACGGGACGCTTGTTGTACATCGTGTAGAAGGTGGCCACGCCCCGCACATAGGCGCTGCTGAGCCCGAGCAGCTCCGCCACCTCGTCCATCGTCTCCGGGGAGACGTGCCCGCGCAGCTCCTGCGCCAGGTTCAGCGCCGGGAGCAGGGCTGCCATCGCGGTCGGGTAGCGGCCGCGGATCTTCTCGAAACGCTCCTGGTAGGGTCCCTCGAAGAGGGGTGCGCCGGGGTCCCGTGCCACCAGCTGGAAGGGGTGACTGGCAGCGGTACTGGGGTGCCTGCCCTGCGGGGGCAGCTCGCCCGCATAGCCGGCGCCCCGCACGTCGTCCTCGGTGAGGTCGAATTCCCCCGTGTTCCCCGCCCAGCCGGGATTGTGGAAGCGCGCCTTGCTCACCGGTCGATCTCTCCCAGCACGATGTCCAGGCTCGCGTTGATCATGATGAGGTCCGCCATCAGGTGCCCCTCGGCGAGCTTCGGGATCGCCGACAGGTTCACGAACGAGGGCGGCCGGATCCGCCAGCGCACCGGCTTCGGTCCTCCGTCCCCCACCACGTACATCCCCAGCTCGCCCTTCGACCCCTCCACCGAGAACCAGCAGTCCTCGGCGGGCGCCGGGATCCCCTCGGTGATCAGCTTGAAGTGGTGGATCATGGACTCCATGTCCGACATGCAGTCGGTTTTCGACGGCAGGCTGATCCGCGGGTCCTCCACGTCCATGGGACCGCCGGGCAACCGGTCGAGCGCCTGGTGCAGGAGTCGTACGCTCTGCCGCATCTCCTCCATGCGCACGAGGTAGCGGTCGTAGCAGTCCCCGTGGCACCCGATCGGGACCTCGAAGTCGTAGCTCTCGTAGTCGTAGTACGGGCGGTCCTTGCGCACGTCGTACGGGACGCCGCTCGCCCGCAGGTTGGCTCCCGTAAGCCCGTGGTTCACCGCCTCTTCCGCCGAAATCGCCCCGATCCCCTGGGTGCGCCCGATGTGGATGGCGTTGCAGGTCAGGAGCGTGTCGATCTCGTCGAGGGTGGCCGGCAGGTTGTCTGCGAATTCGCGCACGCCCCTGGTCCACCCCTCCGGGAAGTCGGCCATCATCCCGCCGATCCGGGTCGCCGACGTGGTGATGCGCGCCCCCGTCAGCGCCTCGTGCAGCTTGTAGACCTTCTCGCGCTGCTGGAAAGCGTACAGGAAGGGGGTGAAGGCGCCCACGTCGATCGACCAGGTCCCGAGCCATAGCAGGTGGGAGAAGATCCGGTCCATCTCCATGCAGATCACCCGCGCGACCTTACAGCGTTCCGTTACCTCGATGCCCATAAGCTTTTCTACAGCCATCACATAGGCGCAGTTATAGATAAGGGGCGCGAGGTAATCCATCCGGTCCGTAAGCGTCACGACCTGGTTCCACGTGCGGTACTCGCCGAGCTTCTCGAAGGACGAATGGAGGTAGCCCAGCCGCGGCACCACGCTCACGACCGTCTCGCCGTCGAGCTCCACCACCAGCCGCAGCACACCGTGGGTCGCGGGGTGCTGCGGCCCCACGTTCACCAGCATGGTCTGGGAGCCGAGCTCCGGTTCGGGGGCGTCGAAGGGCTCCAGCGGGCTGGGCACCGGAGTGCCGGCCGGGCCCATCTCGGGGTTGCGCCCGACCGCGTATTCGACCGTGCTAGAGGCCATCGTCGCCCCCTTCGGTGCCAACGCCCGCCCCGCTCCCCGCCGCGTCGTCCCCCCCGTCCGCACCGCTCCCCACCACCTGCGGCGTCCGCTCGCCGATCTCGCCCGGCATGTAGTAGTCCTCCGGGTCCTGGGTCAGCGCCCGGCGCGTCTGCTCGGCGCGCGAGAAGCGGCCCCGCAGCGGGAAGTCCTTCCTGAGCGGATGGCCCTCGGCGTAGTTCTCCGGCATCAGGATCCGGCGCAGGTCGGGGTGTCCCTGGAAGGTGACGCCGAACAGATCGTAGACCTCG
Source organism: Gemmatimonadota bacterium (assembly GCA_022826005.1). Taxonomy (GTDB): domain Bacteria; phylum Gemmatimonadota; class Gemmatimonadetes; order Longimicrobiales; family Gaopeijiaceae; genus Bin94. The sequence goes on from JAJDVT010000014.1 coordinate 15,607, forward strand.
CGCTCCAGCCAGTCGGCCCCCACCCAGATGCCCGTCACGCTGTCGATCTCCAGCGCGTCAAGCGGAAGCTCGCACTTGACGCGAAGCGCTGCCCGGTGAGGGATCGACCAGAGCTGGTAGACCACCTCGATCGGCCTGCCGCCCCCGTAGTCCACCGCCGTCACGTCGGCCAGGTGGTCGTACTGCTGCCCGGCCGTCTCGTGGAGCCAGCCCAGGATCTCCGTCACCCGCTCCGGGTCGATGTAGACCACATCTTCGTCGCCGGCGCAGACCCGGTTGCGCAGGACCCCATCCGGGAACTGCTCCCACAGCGCCGTGACGGTGGGATTGCCGGGCGGGACACTCGCCGGCCCCTCCCGCTCCGGGACCTCCGCCCGCGAACGAACCGGACCGGAGGCGACAGTCGAAAAGTCTGGCGCAGACGCGACGGATCCCTTGTCCGGCATCAGGTCCGTGACTCCCGGCGGGTGCGCCTCACGGCAGCCGGTCCTCCGGACGCCCGACGGCGCCGGTATCGACCAGGCCGCTGACCTGGTTCTGTTGTGTCGAGTTGCCGAAGGGCCCGGTCAGGTCGGAAACCTCCTGATCGTCCGCCCGCGGCCGGCCGACCGCCAGCGGATCCTCGGCGCGCAGTTCGCCGTGACGGGTCAGACTCTCGCCCCGGATCTTCTCCTGGACCATCATGAGTCCGTAGATGAGCCCCTCCGGCCGGGGCGGGCACCCGGGGATGTAGACATCGACCGGCACGATCGTGTCGATCCCCTGCACCATCGAGTACACGTCGAAGACGCCGCCGGACGACGCGCACGCCCCCATGGAGATGCACCACTTGGGCTGCATCATCTGGTCCCAGATCCGGCGCAGCACCGGCGCCAGCTTGTACGGGACGCGCCCGGCGCAGATGAGCACGTCCGCCTGCCTCGGGCTGAAGGACATCCGCTCCATCCCGAAGCGGGCCAGGTCGAAGTTGCTTGCCGCCGAAGCCATCATCTCGATGGCGCAGCAGGCGGTTCCGAAGGGCATCGGCCACAGCGAGTTGCGCCGCGCCCAGTTGACCACGAAATCGAGCCGGGTGGTGAGGAACGCCGGCGTGCCGGCCCCGAGGACGCCCGGTTTGTCTACTCCCATTCCAACCCGCCTTTCTTCCACTCGTAGATCAGCCCCACCGCCAGGACGACCACGAAGAGGAACACTGCCACGAACGGGCCCCAGCCCAGCTCGCGCACCCGCACCGCCCAGGGCACGAGGAAGATCGCCTCCAGGTCGAAGACGATGAAGCTGATCGCCACCATGTAGAACTTGATCGAGAACCGCGCCCGCGTATCGCCAAGAGGGATCATCCCCGACTCGTAGGGCATCGACTTCTGCGGAGTGGGACGGCGGGGATTCAGGATGTGGGAAGCGACGGCCATCCCCACGGCGTTGAGAACCGTCACCGCCAGGATGATCAGGAGCGGTATGTAGGACTTCGCCATGCTGACTGAAGGTCCTCCGTGCTGGGCTCCCCGCCCTGGCGGGCTTCGCTCGTCGCGGAGCATCCGCCGACGCGGGGTTTGCCGACCCCCACGAGCTTGTGAAATTTTTCACGAACTCTCGAATCAAGGCTGTAAGATACGGGCGAAACCGGGCGGATTCAACTGTGCGGCTGTTTGTGTGCGGCCGGGAGCCCGATGACCACCGGAGAGCAGCACCTCGATGACCACCGGTCAGCACGTTCCGCCACCCCGTCCCGGGCACGTTCACCGAACCGCGTGCGGCTGTCGGCGGCGGCGTTCCCGCTTGGCGTCCCGTCCGCCGCTGACCTATCTTCCCGGCAACCGTCACCACCGCCCACCCGCGCTCCCCCTTCCATCCCCGGCTTCCATCCCCCGCGTCCGTCCAACCCCACCCTAGTCAGGCACCCATGCCAGTAAAGTCCGACCGCTGGATCCGCAGGATGGCCCTCGAACACCGGATGATCGAGCCCTTCGAGACCGGACAGGTCAGGAACGGTAGCATCTCCTATGGACTCTCCTCCTTCGGCTACGACATCCGGGTGGCGCCGGAGTTCAAGGTCTTCACCAACGTCCACAACCTGGTCGTGGACCCGAAGGCGTTCGACGAGCGCTCCTTCGTCGACGTGAGGGGCCGCGACTGCATCATCCCGCCCAACTCCTTCGCGCTGGCGCGCACGGTGGAGCACTTTCGAATACCGCGCGACGTTCTCGTCCTGTGCGTGGGGAAGAGCACCTACGCGCGCTGCGGGATCATCGTGAACGTGACCCCGCTGGAGCCGACCTGGGAGGGTTTCCTGACGCTGGAGATTTCGAACACGACCCCGCTGCCGGCGAAGATCTACGGGGGTGAGGGGATCGCGCAGCTCGTCTTCTTCCAGGGGGACGAGGTGCCGGAGGTGGCGTACGCGGACCGGAAGGGGAAGTACCAGGGCCAGGTGGGGGTGACGCTGCCGAAGCTGTAGCGGGCCGCAGGCAGGTCGGAGTGCGGATCCTCAGGGCTCCACCCTGACCAGCTCCAGCAGGTAGACCATGACGGCGTTGCCGGGCACCCGTCCGTCCGGGGAACCGGCTCCACCGAAGGCGAGCCCGGGCGGCACCACCGGCTGGCGCCTGCCGCCGACGCGCATGCCGGCGAAAGTCCGAGGTCCCAGGCGGCGATGGTCTGGCCGCTGCCCACGAGGTAGCAGACTTCGCTATCGAAAGGACTGACGAAGGCACCGGGCCGGCCTCATGGCCCGGTTCCCGTCACGACACGCCGAGCAGGTCGTGCACGATCCGGCCGCCGACCACCGTCAGCTCCACGCGCAGGTCCTTCAGCTCGGCTCCCGGCACCTCGAGCGGATTGCGGTCCACCACCACCAGGTCCGCCAGGAACCCGGGCGCGATCCGCCCCTTCACGTCCTCCTCTCCGGACGCGAAGGCGTTGTTGACCGTGTAGGCGCGGAGCGCGCTCTCGATGCTGATCCTCTCTTCGGGGAACCACCCCTGCTGCGGCTGCCCGTCGAGGGTCTGCCGGGTGACGGCCGAATACATGCCCACCAGGGGATTGGAGGTGTACCAGGCCGCGTTCGTCCCCGGCCAGTCGCTGCCGAAGGACAGGAGGACGCCCGCGTCCTGGAGGGTCTTGAAGGCGTAGGCCCAGCGGGACCGCTCCCCGATCCGCTCCTCCATCCAGCGCATGTCGTCGATGGTGTGGTAGGGCTGCATCTCCGCGATGATTCCCAGTTCCGCCATGCGCCGGGCCGGCTCGGGTCCGCTCAGCACCTGGACGTGGATGACCGCGAAGCGCCGCGCCGGGTCGGGTCCGTTGGTGGTGATCACCTTTTCGAAGATGTCGAGGAGGGAGTCGATCGCGTGGTCGCCGATGGCGTGGACCTTGGGCGAGAGGCCGATCGAGTCGGCGCCGAAGACGAGCCGCTCCATGTTGCCGGGCGGGTCCATGCCCGAGCCGCCGTCGCTGACGTGCCCGGTGTTGGCGGGATTGCGCCACTCGCCGCGGACCCCGGTAGTGAGGTAGGGCTCATGGAAGCGGGCCGACGAGTTGCCCATGATCCCGTCAACGAAGCCCTTCAGGCCGTTGAAGCGGAGCCAGCCGTCGCCGTAGCCCTGGCCGATCCCGAGGTGGCCCAGTTCGTCCCAGCTGTCCAGCACGGGCCGCACGTTGACGCGGGTGGTCAGCTCGCCCAGACGCCTCAGCTCCTGGTAGACCGGAAGCTGTTCCGGCGGCGTGATGTCGAAGATCGACGTGACTCCGTTCTCGGCGAGACGCTGAAGCGCGATGCGGGCCTCGGCGAGGCGCTGGCTGTCGGTCTTGGGCGGGATCGCGGCACGGATCCGGTTGGCTGCGGTTCGGCCGACCCGGCCGGTCATCTCTCCGTTCTCGCCGCACTCGACGCCCGGCCAGTCGCACTCCGCGCCGGCGGCTTCCAGCGCGGCCCCGTTGGCCAGGTGGAGCGACCGGTCCCAGTTCCAGAGAATCGCCGGGTTGTCGGGGGAGACGGCGTCGATCAGGGACCGGTCCGGGTCGAAGGGGCCCGTCCCACCCTGGCCGGCGTCCTCGCCCTGCGCCTCCCCTTCCCTGCCTGTCGAACTCATCTCCCACTGCTCGTAGGCGCCCCAGCTGCCGCCCACCATCCACGCCCCGTCCGGCAGCCGGTCGGCCGCCTCGCCCACCCGCAGCGTCATGCCTTCGGCGTCGGACACATCCAGCAGGTTGACGCCCAGCAGCAGCTCGCCCGCCCGGTTGAAGTGGGTGTGGTTGTCGATGAATCCCGGCGACAGGAAACGCCCCCCCAGGTCGATGACCGTGGTGGCGGCACCGGCCATGCCGGCAATCTCCCCGCTCGTGCCCACCGCGGCGATCATGCCGCCTTCGACAGCGACGGCTTCGGCGAACGGCTGATCCTCCACGCCCGTCCAGACCACGCCACCCGTGAGGATCATGTCGACTCCGGGCGCCGCGGCCCCGGTGCACCCGGCGATGGCGAGGACGGCGGCGGACAGGGCGAGCGGGCGAAGGCGCAAGCGAATGCGTATCATGTCATGGGGCATGGCAGGTCGGGTTTCAGGGCGGGCGCGGGGACGCACGGGTACACTGACGGAACCCCGGCGGCCGGGCAAGGCCGTTCAGGGGACTCGGCACCAGAGGGAGAAACACGATGAAGAACCGGTGGAGAGACGGATCCGCAGTCCTTCGGAGCGGCGGCTCGAGTGCGGCAGGGGAGTCCGCGGAGGACCGCCGGTGGAGGAGGCCCGCGGCCGGACTTGCTTCCCTGCTGCTGGTTGGCGCCGTCGCTTGCAGCGGCGAACCGGCGCCGCCGGGAACCTCGGCCGACTCGCGGCTGCCCGCCGACGGGATGGCCGAGGCGCTGGTCGACGGGTGGATCGAGTCGCTCGGCGGCATGGAGACCTACTGGAAGCTGCGCAGCGCGACCTACACCCTGACGACCGAGATGTGGGACCCCGAGTCCGGACGCCTCCGGCGGACGCGGCCGCGCTACGTCACTCTCGCGCGCCTGGAGACCGGCGAGGCAGCCCGGATCGAGCGCTGGGAGGGCAACGACTTCATCCAGCACGGCTTCGACGGCGTCCAGGAGTGGGCAGTCATGAACGGGGAGACGCTGTCGCCCGGCGACAAGGACTACGACGAGGCACGCTACGTCTCCGGAGACGTCTTCTACTGGATTTCGCTCCCCTTCAAGCTGAAGGACCCCGGCGTCTTCCTCCATTACGACGGCACCGACGAGGAGGGGCGCCACCAGGTGCGCGTCACCTTCGGCGAAGGCGTCGGCGACCACAACGACACATGGTACTACGTCTTCGAGGAGGGGCGCGCGATGCCGGTCTCCATCGGTTACCGCGAGGAGGGGCGCCCGAACGTCAGCCGCACCTACTGGGAGGACGTCCAGGAGGTCGACGGCTACATCTTCACGGGCCGGCGCGTGCATGTGAACGCGGACGGCAGGATCTGGAAGGTGCTGGTGACGACGGACTTCGTGTTGAACCCGGAGGTGGATCCGGCGGTGTTCAGTTCCGCCGTGTTTCCCAGTGTTTCATACGGTCGCTAACTCGTTTGGTATTGCAGCTATCTCCTGTGGAGTGTGGGTGTGAAGATGTCCATCCAGACTCGATCCGAGTCATCAATCCTGAGTGCGGGTATCAGTCCCTGAAACGTCAACCGCGACAAGTTCGGTTCAAAGCGTCGAGATGCCAGAACCGAGCCGCTTGTCACGTCAATAGCCTCTATCCTTCGGTACAGCCCCCGATTCGTCGGTTCAAAACTCGCACCAACCGCCGAATAGGTAGACAATTCGTACGCATTCCTCGGCGCGACCCATAACACGCCCTCGGTGTCGATCGCTATGCCGCGATGTTCGAGCAAGGCTCCATCCGGTCGAGACAGCGGAGGGTCGGCCCCGAACGAGTGTAGAACGCCACCGTCCGGACCGATGGTGTGCAACGGCCAGCCGACCCGTTCGCGCGTCGGGATGCTCGAGTTGACGACCGTCAGGGCCGATGATGGTACCGGCACGATCTGCCACGCCGAGGCGGGAATTGGATCCGATCTCAAGAACACCATGCGGGCCCGCAGCCACAGAGAGCTGCATCAAGAGGCCGGACATACGACAGTACCTGACCAGACTGCCACCCACTCGGTTCCCAAGTCGCGCTTGCACACCCGGGGGAGTCCACCTACGTGATTTGCGCCACCTGCAACCTGCCAGCCCGGCGCCTCGCCGCCCTCGGGTGCGACGCGGGGATTATCCACGGCCTGCTCGCCCGGACCTGGCTACTCAGCCGTCCGCGGATGATTCCGCGTGAACACCGGGAGCGGTGATGCCCCCCGGGGGAATCCCCGGCCACCGCCGGCTACAGGCTCGCCATCACCCCGCGCACATGGTCGGCGCTCTTCGCCAGCGCGGCGCTCTCGCTGTCGGTGAGCTCGACCTCGATCACCTCGTGCAGACCGCCCTCGCCCAGCTTGCACGGCACGCCCAGATAGATGCCCTCCTGGCCGTACTCGCCCTCCAGGTAGGCCGCCGCCGGGAGGATGCGCCGCTTGTTGCGCACGATCGACTCGGCCATCTGCACGGCTGCGGCCGATGGCGCGTAGTAGGCGCTGCCCGTCTTCAGGTGCTTGACGATCTCGGCGCCCCCGTTGCGGGTGCGCTCGATGATCGCGTCGAGGCGGTTCTGCGGGATGAGGCGCGAGACCGGGATGCCGCTGACCGAGGTGTAGGACACCAGAGGCACCATTGTGTCGCCGTGCCCGCCGAGGACCATCGCCTGGATGTCCTCGACGCTCACATCCAGCTCCATCGCGATGAAGGCGCGGAAGCGGGCCGTGTCGAGGACGCCCGCCATGCCGATCACCCGCTCGCGCGGGAAGCCGGTCGCCTCCTTGGCAACGTAGGCCATTACGTCCAGGGGGTTGGAGACCACGATTACGACCGCATCGGGCGCCACCCGGGCGATTTCGGTGCTGACCGAACGCACGATCCCGGCGTTGGTGCGCAGCAGGTCGTCGCGGCTCATTCCCGGCTTGCGGGCGATCCCCGCCGTCACGATGAAGAGATCGGACCCCTCTGCCGGGCCGTAGGCGTTCGAGCCCGTGACCATGGTGTCGAAGCCTTCGACCGGCGCGCTCTGCCACTGGTCGAGGCCCTTCCCCTGTGGAATGCCCTCGACGATGTCGATGAGCACGACTTCCCGGCACAGCTCCTTCTCGGCGAGCCGCTGGGCGCACACTTCGCCGACGTGCCCGGCACCGACTACGGTGATCTTTCTGGCTGACATCTGGGTATTTGTTCTCCGTGGGTTGGTATTATCCGCCCGTCTGGGAGAGGGCGATCAGGCCCCCCGATCCCTCCGACGAGCCCTGCACCAGTAGGTGCTTCTCGGGCTTGATGCGGAGCGTCTCGCGCACCAGCGGACGCAGGTCCTCGCCGCGCCTGAGCGCGCCGCGCAGAGGCGTCTGGATCGTGCCGAAAAGACACGGCCTGAGCTGGCCGTCCGCCGTGAGGCGCATGCGGTTGCAGCGGCTGCAGAAGTTGTGGCTCATCGGCGTGATGACGCCGATCGTGCCGAGTGCTCCGGGGAAGCTGAAGTAGGTGGCGGGACCGTTGCCGGGAGGACCGGCGACGGGCTCGAGGGCGTCCACCTCGGCGACCGCGGCGAGCGCCTCGTCGCAGGAGAGGAAGTTGGAGGCGCTCAACTCCAGGTTCGACTCGGTGGGCATGACCTCGATGAAGCGCACATGAAGGGGGCGGTGACGCGACAACGCGGCGAAGTCGGCCACCTCGTCGTCGTTCTCGCCCCGCATCAGCACCACGTTGATCTTGATGGGTTCGAAGCCGACTCGTTCGGCGGCGTCCAACCCCCTGAGCACCTTCGCCAGCGTGCCCGGCCGGCGCGCGATGGCGTCGGCCCGCTCCGGACGCAGCGAGTCCAGCGAGATGTTGACCCGGGAGACGCCGGCGTCCCTGAGGCTATCCGCCATCTGCGCCAGGAGGACGGCGTTGGTGGAGAGCGCGATGTCCCCTATCCCCGGCACCGCGGCGAGCATGGCCACCAGACGCGGGATGTCCTTGCGCACCAGCGGCTCCCCCCCGGTCAGGCGCACCCGCCTGAGCCCCATCCCGGCCATCACCCTCACCACCTCGGCGATCTCCTCGTAGGTGAGGATCTCGTCGCGGCGCAGCCAGGGCATCCCCTCCTCCGGCATGCAGTACACGCACCGGAGGTTGCACTTGTCCGTCACCGAGATGCGCAGGTACTCGATCCGGCGGCCGAAGCCGTCGACCATGCCGGCGGTTGCGCCGTTGCTGCGAAAACCGTTCACTGACTGCCCATTTTCGTGAAGAACACTCACTATCCCCGCTCCGCCTCCACGACCGGGAGGTGGCCCTCCAGCCACTCCGCATCCCGGTCCAGGTAGTGCTCCCGCTTCCACACCGGGAGACGTTTCTTGATCTGCTCGATAATGTACCTCGCCGCGTCGAACGCCTCCGCCCGGTGAGGCGCCGAAACCGCGATCGCCACGCTCACTTCGCCGACCGCCAGAGACCCAAGGCGGTGAACCGCCGCGATGCGGCCGCCGCCGGCCCGTTCGGCCGCCTCCGCCACGATGGCGGCGAGCTCCTCGCGGGCCATCTCATCATACCCCTCGTACTCCATCCCGGACACCGCACGCCCCTCGTTCTCGTTGCGTACCACCCCTGCGAAGAAAGCGACCGCCCCGTCCCCGGGCCGGCCCACGCGGGCAAGCACGGCACCCGGATCGATGCTCTCCCTGGTCATGTCGGTCCAGACCATTGTCACCCCCCGGCCACCGGGGGAATGAGCGCCACCTCGTCGCCTTCATAGAGCACGGTGTCCCCGCTGGCATACCTGCGGTTCACTGCGACCGCCGCGCGGCTGGGCAGACTCGCCCATTCCCCTCCGCGCGCCCGCAACTCGGCCAGGAGCACGTCCACCGTGGCCCTTTCGGGCAGCGTCACGACGGTGTCGGCCCGTCCCCCCGCAAGTTCGCGGTGCGCGGCAAAGAGAAGCACGGTGATGTCCACGGGCCGGTCCCGGTCAGCGCGAACCGCCATCCGGACCCGGCCGCGAGATCCTGGCATTACCCTCGGCGACCTGGGCACGCAGGAACTTGGAAGGTTTGAAGACCGGAGTCGAGCGGGCAGGCACCCTCACGGGCTCACCGGTCCTCGGGTTGCGTGCCATGCGCTCTTTCCGCTCGCGCACCTTGAAAGTGCCGAACCCCCGAATCTCGATGTGGCGACCCCCGGCGAGCGCGTGCTTGACCGCGTTGAGAAAGCCGTCAACGACCAGGGCACAGTCCCTCTTGGTGACGCCTGGTCCGATCGCTTCCGCAACTTGTTCAACCAGGTCGGCTTTAGTCATTCAACCTCCTTGGGGGATCCGGCCGCGAAACCGGCGGCGACCCCTGGGCGCCGGTTATTCGGTATCTCATGAACCAATATACGAACCGCGACTGTTTCCGGCCCCCGCGAGGCGGGCGGCCGCCATCATGGAGACGAAGTCGTCGAAGAGGTAGCTGCTGTCGTGGGGGCCCGGCGCCGCCTCGGGATGGTACTGCACCGCGATTACCGGCAGCCGCGCGTGAGCGACACCCGCGACGGTGCCGTCATACAGGTTGCTGTGGGTGATCCTCAACTCCGGCGCCCCCGCCACCTCGAGGTCCTCCCCGGCCCGGACCGCGAACCCGTGGTTCTGCGATGTGATCTCGACCGTCCTCCGGTCGTGGTTCATGACCGGGTGGTTGCCACCGTGGTGCCCGAACGGGAGCTTGAAGGTTTCTCCGCCGAAGGCCCTCGCGATCAGCTGGTGGCCGAGGCAGATGCCGAACACCGGGATCCCCCGGGAGGCCACCTCCCGGATGGTCTCGCCCGTCCGCTCCACAGCCGCGGGATCCCCCGGTCCGTTGGAGAGGAAGAGGCCGTCGGGTTCCATCCGCAGCACATCCGCCGTGTCCGCCTGCGCTGGCAGGACCGTCACCCGGCATCCCCGTTCGGAGAGCAGTCGGGGTGAACTTGCCTTTACGCCGAAGTCGAAGGCGGCGACGTGGTACCGCTCCTCACCCATCGCTGCCACGGTGTAGGGCCGCTCGGTCGACACCCCGCAGGCCAGCTCCTGCCCCTCCATCCTGGGGTGCTCAAGGACGCGCCGGAGCAGTTCGCCGGCGGGCACGTCCCCACCGGCGATCCCGCCCCGCATCGCGCCCCTGCTGCGGATATGGCGGGTGAGCGCCCGCGTGTCCACGTCCTGGATTCCCACGACGAGATGAGCCGCCAGGTAGTCATGCAGGCCGGAGCGGCTCCGCCACGAACTGGGGGAGCGGGCCGCCTCGCGTACGATGAAGCCGGACACCCGAGGCCGCGCCGACTCCACATCCTCATGGTTGGTACCGTAGTTGCCGATCAGCGGATAGGTCATCGCCACGAGCTGCCCGGCGTAGGAAGGATCGGTGAGCACCTCCTGGTAGCCGGTCATGGAGGTGTTGAAGACGACTTCGCCGATGGCGACGCCAGCGTGACCGAGAGAGAGTCCGTCGAAGCATCGCCCGTCCTCGAGCAGGAGGCAGGCCGAGCTAGGGCGTTCGCCGGGGGTTGGACTGGAATGCATCCGGTCAATGTAGCCCCGCCCGCCAGGCTATCAACCCCACCGGCAGCCGCCGGATCACCGAAGTGAATCCACCGAAGGCGCGGGGGACGCTATCTTTCCGGGGACACGGGCAACCCGGACGAGCGCCCCCAGCAGTCCGTGGATAATCTCCGCGTAGCACCGAAGGCGGCGAGGCGCCGGGCTGGCAAGGCGGGACGAAGGGCGCATAGCGGAGCTATTCGCCCGAGGAGCAACGCAGAGCGGTGCTTCGGGAACCCGGAAAGTAAAGTAGACGTGACAATTCGTACGGTCCTCTTGACATTCCGAGTGCGTGAGCTCCGCGGTCCGGCCCGGATGCATCGCCTCGCGAATGCAGCGGGGACTTATTCCACGGACTGCCAGGGAGCGGTCGGATGACGAGCGCAAACGAGGTTCACATACACGCCGACGAATCATGTCTGGGCAATCAGTTCGTGGGGCGGGACCGTCCCGGCGGGGCCGCCGCGCTCCTCGAATACTGGGCGCGGGACCGCTGGGAGCGCCGCGACCTCTGGATCTCCGAACCTTCGACGACCAACAACCGGATGGCGCTGATGAGTGCGATCGTGTCGCTGCGAGTTCTGAAGGGCCGGCGCCGAGTGGTGTTCGCATCCGACTCCCAGTACCTGGTGAAGGGGGCATCGCAGTGGATGCCCGGCTGGAAGCGACGCGGCTGGAAGCGCAAGGGCGGGCCAATCGAGAACCTGGAGCTGTGGCGGCGGCTGGACGGGATAGCGGCTCGGCACGAGGTGAGGTGGCGCTGGGTACGCGGACACGCCGGCGATCCCCGCAACGAGTACGTCAACGAGCTCGCGCAGCGGGCCGCGCAGGAGCAGTCGGCGCGGCCGGACCCGGGGCCCTCAGGTTTCGAGGCATGGCTCGAGGAGCAGCGGGAGCGGAATGACCGATACTTCGACTACTTCGAGTTCGCGCCTCCGGGGTCGTCCACCGAGCCGTAGCCGAATTCCGCCGCCATGGCAGACACGACGGCCGGGGCGGCCGCGCCGGGAGTGACCCGCCGGGCGAGGAGCCGGCTGATGCTGGTGACCTGTCGCCCGTGCAGACCGCACGGCACGATCGCGTCGAAGTAGGAAAGCTCGGTTTCGGCGTTGAGGGCGAAGCCGTGCGAGGTGATCCAGCCCGACGAGACCCGGATCCCGATGGCGGCGACCTTGGCTCCGCCGACCCACACTCCCGTGGCACTTTCGTCGCGCTCACCGGCCAGGCCGAATGCGCCGAGCGCGCGGATCAGCACGGCCTCCAGGCTGCGCAGGTAGCGGTGGAGGTCCCGGCGGTTCGGCTTGAGGTCCAGGATGGGATAGCCGACCAGCTGGCCGGGGCCGTGGTAGGTGACGTCGCCACCGCGGCCGGTCTCGTACAGCGCGATGCCGCGCCGCGCGAGTTCGTCTGCCGGGATGAGGACGTGGCCGGCGCATCCGGAGGACCCCAGGGTGATGACGTGCGGGTGCTCCAGCAGGAGAAGGGTGTCGGGGATTTCTCCCCGCCGGCGCCGCTCCACCAGGGTGGCCTGGAGCTCCAGCGCGGGCTCGTAGCCGATCCTGCCCGGATAGCGCACCGCCAGGGTTCGGGTGTCCCATCCGGCCTCGCGGCCGCCGTCCTCCGCGCGGTTGCCCGCCCGCTCCGGCGTCGCGACAGATCTCATCCTGCCAGGCCTCCTTCCCGCCGCCTTCCTCAGGCGTCCTCGGGGAAGTCCTCCAGGAACTCCTTCAGCCGCGACAGGAAGCGCGCGGAGTCTGCGCCGTCCACCAGCCGGTGGTCGTAGCCGAGCGAGAAGAAGCAGCGTTTGCGGATCGCCATCGAGTCCTCGCCGGTAGCCGGGTCGGTGACCACGACGACCCGCTTGTCGATCGATCCCGTGCCGAGGATCGCCGAAGTGCCCTTCGGGATGATGGGCATGCCCACCATGGTGCCGAGCACCCCCGGGTTGGTGATCGTGAAGGTGGCGCCCTGGATCTCCCCGGGCGAGAGCTGGCGTGACTTCGCCCGGGTCGCCAGATCGACTATCTTCCGCGCGGTCCCCACGAGGCTGAGGTCGTCCGCGTCGTGGATCACGGGGACGATCAGTCCCGGGTTCAGGTCCACCGCCATCCCGATGTTCACGGCGCCCCGGTACACGATGTTGTTCCCCGAGATCGTGCCGTTGACGGTCGGGAAGTCCCGCAGGATCCGCGAGCAGGCCCACGCCACGAACACGGTATACGAGACCCGCGCGCCGCGCTCGGCCCACTTCGCCCTGTTCTCCCGGCGGATCCGGTCCACGGTCGAGAAATCGATCTCGATGATGGAGTGCACATGCGACGAGATCCGCTTGGCCAGCACCATGTGCTCCGCGGTGAGGCGGCGCACCTTGTTCATGGTCTCGACCCGGTCGCCCTCGCGAACCGGGAAGACGGGGTGCTCGACCTCCTTGTGGAAGCGCTTCCAGAGGTCGGAGGGTGACGGGGCCGCGGCCGGGGTGCGGGCCGGTTGGGTGGGACGGGTGGCCGCAACTGCGGGGATCCGCGGAGCTTCCGGAACGGGCTCGGGGGCTTCCCTCGTGGCTGCCGGCGGCGATGCATAGGGTCCGCCCCGCTCGATGAAGGAGAGGATGTCCTGTTTCGTCACCCGGCCTTGGTGGCCGGTGCCGGGAACCGAAGCGATGTCGATCCCCGCCTCCTGCGCAATCCTGCGCACGACGGGCGTCGAACGTGTCCGCAGGCGCTCCTCGCTGGTGGTCGTGCAGACGACCTCCTGACTGTCGCCGTCGCTGGACGCGGACGCGCCCGGTTCATGCGAGGGAATCGGGGGAAGCGGGATCGCCGAATCGGAAGGCCTCGCGTCCCCGCCGGGGTCGCGAGGCGCGCCCGCCGATGCGGCCTGCGCAGGTTCGGGCGCCGGCTCCGGTGCGGCCACCGGCTCGGCAACGCCTTCGCTGATGTACGCCACCACCGTTCCCACCTCGACGGTTTCCCCCTCGCCAACAAGGATCTCCGCCAGCGTCCCGGCCGCCGGGGCCGGAATCTCCGCGTCCACCTTGTCCGTCGATATCTCCAGGATGGGCTCGTCGCGCTTGACGGCGTCCCCCTGTGCCTTCAGCCACTTTGAAACCGTGCCCTCGGCGATCGACTCGCCCATCTGGGGCATCGGGACTTCGATTCGGGACACCTGTGCTTCTCCCTGCGCGTTGGTCGTCGGCGGCGGTTCCCCTCAGGGTCGTTGTATCCGCCGCCGCATCAGTAGTCCACAAGATAACGCCCCGCGGTAACGACATCCGCAACCGAGGGGAGAAAATAGTCCTCCAGTTCACCGCTGAAGGGAACCGGCGAATCGATTGCCGTCACTCTCAGAATCGGTCCGTCCAGCCATTCGAAGGCCCGCTCGTTGATCCGAATCGCAATCTCGCCCGCGATTCCCCCCGTGCGCGTGTCCTCATGCACGATGAGCAGCTTGCCGGTCTTCTGCACCGAAGCGACGATCGCATCCTCATCGAGCGGCAGCAGGGTGCGGAGATCGATCACCTCCACCCGGACCCCGTCGCGGCCGAGCTCGGCTGCGGCCTCCAGAGCGTGGTGGACCATGAGCCCGTAGGTGACGATCGTCAGGTCCTCTCCCTCCATGGCGACGCGCGCCTTGCCCAGCGGAACCACATGGTCGTCAGCGGGGAGCATCTCGCGGCAATGGGGTGCGCGGTACAGTCCCTTGTGCTCCTCGAAGATGACGGGATTGTCGTCGCGAATTGCGCTCTTCAGCAACCCCTTCGCGTCCGCTGCAGTCGACGGATAGACGATCCTGAGGCCGGGCGTGTGGAAGAATGCCATCTCGACGTTCTGCGAATGGAAGGGTCCCCCCCGGTTCCCTCCGCCGACGGGGCCCCGCACCACCATGGGCAGCGGGCCCGCTCCCCGGTAGAGCGATGTGGCGATGTAGTTCGTGAGCACATCGTAGGCGGGTGAAATGAAGTCCATGAACTGCATCTCCACCACCGGCCGGAGTCCCATGTGCGCCGCCCCGGCGGCGGCTCCCGTAAACCCACCCTCGGCAATGGGCGTGTCGATGACCCGGGACTGGCCAAAGTGCTCGAGGAAGCCGCGCGTAACCTTGAAGGCTCCCCCGTAGGCCCCGATGTCCTCCCCCATGAGGAAAACCCTGGAGTCGCGTTCCATCTCCTCCCAGAGGGCCTCGGCGATCGCCTCGAGGAAGGTCGCGGGGCGGCCCTCCCGGGTCCGCGTCACATGCCGGGGAAGTTCACCGGGCATCGTGAAGCTCCCGCGGATCACCGGTCGCGCGCCACCCGGGTTCCGGCGGCACCCGGCGGGTCCATGGGGGCTGCGGGACTTCGTGCGCGCAGGCCGGAACCAGAGCGTCATGGGGTTCCGCTTCCGGTTCCCTGGCGAGACGGTTGAGAGCGTGGTCGACCCCGGCGGACGCCGCGCGTTCGATTGCCCTGACCTCGACATCGGAGACACCGGCCTCGTCGAGCGCCCGGGCCACGAAGGCGTCGTGGAGCGCCCAGGGATCGCCCTCGCCACGTGGAAGCATGGCGATCAGCGTCGGACCCCTCCCCCGCACGGCCCGCCGGCGAGCGGAGGCCACCGTCCGGAAGAGCCGCGGATAGGGCTCCTCGGCGACCGCGGCCGCCGACACGCCGTAGCCGCGAGCGATCGCATCGACTGCTCCGGTCCCCGCCCGGTCCGCGGGCTGCGTCATGTCCAGCACGACGATCAGCGGAGCCGACTGGGCCGCCGCGAAGTTCATCCCTTCATGCCAACCACCGGTCTCCGTGGCCACGAACTCCTCGAACACCAGCGCTGCCCGATCCTGGCCGCGCTGGGCGAAGGCCAATGCCGCACCGGCCAGCACCTGGGTCATCGTGCCCGGCGGGCCATCCCAGCCGATCAGTCCCCGCCTCTGGTCCGTCCAGCTCCGGCCGCCGCTACGGGCCGCGGCCGGGGCGGTCCCCTTCCGGCCGAGCTGCCGCAGGAACTCCAGGGGCGTGGCACCGAAGGCAAGCATCGGGCCGGGCGAAAGGTGGCCCGGGCAGCAGAGGTCGCCCTTGCCGTCCGAGGAATGCCGCATCGCCCGCGCCATGACCACGGTCCGGATGTCCACGCTGACCGGAGTGTCCCCCGGCATGCCCGCGCCGCCAGCAAGCAAGCGGGCCTGAAACCCCTGGTAGAGGAGATCCCGAACGACTTCCCGGCTCAGGGGGCTCGCGTCACCGTGCATCGCCGGTCGAATGCGGCAGGGGACTTCGGCCTCGGTCCGCTCAGGAGCCCGGAGGCGTGCCCGCTTCCCCCGGATGGTTCCCCCCGTCCGGAGGATTACTCCCGGCGGGATCCTCCGCGCCGGGCGGTTCCTCCTCGCCGGGCGGATCCTCTCCCGGAGGGTCCTGTTCGTCGTCGCCTGGAAGCAGGTCGGTTATCGGAGACCCTTCCGTCAGCAGGGGCTGGGGCGCCACTTCCGGCCTGATCCCCTCCAGGACCGTCGTCGGCCCTTGTGAACGCGAAGACAGGATGGCCAGCACCAGTGAGAGCACCATGAAGGCGCTCCCCAGGATCCAGGTTGCCCGAGTCAGCAGGGTCGTAGCCTGACGGCCTCCCAACACGTCGGTCGCCGCGGCCCCGCCACCCATCGCCGCCAAGCCCCCGCCCTTGCCCGCCTGAAGCAGGATGACCACACCCAGCAGAACCCCGTCCAGCACCAGAAGAGCCAACAGAAATCCGTACATTTTACACTCGTCTGCATGGTCGATTGCCCAGCCTTCGGGCGTTCAGGAACGTGTCCGGGAATGGCCTCGGTGTCAACCCGGGGTCGCGCAGTCAGTGGATAATCTCCCGAATGCAGCGGGGACTTATTCCACGGACTGCTCGCCCGCTGCCGCGATCCGCGCGAACACCTCCGGCTCCAGACTCGCTCCGCCCACCAGCACCCCGTCCACATCGGGCGCGGACATCAGGGCAGCCGCGTTGCCGGGCTTGACGCTTCCCCCGTACAGGATGGGCGCCTTCCCGAGTGCCCCCAGCGCCTCGCGCACGATCCCGTGGGCCTCGGATGCATCGTACGGTGTGGCCGTCTCCCCGGTTCCGATCGCCCAAACCGGCTCGTAGGCAACCATGAACTCGCCAGACCCCCGCAGGGCCGGTACGAAAGCCGAGACCTGCCTGCGAAGAACCTCGGCCAGGCGGCCCGCCCGGCGCTCCTCCAGAAGCTCCCCCACGCACACGACCGGCACGAGCCCGGCCCGCACGGCGGCCGCTACCTTGCGACTCACCTCGGCGTCGGTCTCGCCGAAGACATGACGCCGCTCGGAGTGCCCGGCCAGGATGTACGACGCCCCCGCCTCAGCCGCCATCTCGGCCGACATCTCCCCGGTCAGGGCTCCGGAAGGCTCCCAGTGGATGTTCTGGACTCCCAGGCCCACGGGCACCCTCGCGCTCGCCTCGACCGCGTGCAGCGATAGTCCCGCGACGAAGAAGATCAACTCCACCGACTCCGGATCCGTCTCGGGTCGGAAGCGGTCAAAGAACCCCGCCGCCGCGACGGGACCGTGATTCATCTTCCAGTTGCCCGCGACGATCTTGCGCATTATCAGGCCTCCTACCGCCGGGGATTCCCGGCCGGGCTCCGTTCGGAAAGGGCCTCCAGTCCCGGCAGGGCCTTCCCCGCCAGAAGATCGAGAGACGCTCCCCCTCCCGTTGAAACGTGGGTGATCCGGGCTGCGACCCCGGCCGAGCGGACGGCCGCCACGGAGTCCCCACCCCCGACGATCACCTTCGCACCCGCTTCGGCCGCCGCGGCAGCGCTGAGCGCCACCGCCCGCGTCCCGCTGGCGAAGGCGTCGATCTCGAAGGCACCCACCGGTCCGTTCCAGACTACGGTACCCGCGCCGGCGAGGTAGCTGCCGAAGAGAGCGGCCGTAACCGGGCCCACGTCTCCGATCACATCCTCTGCCGTCACTGCCGAACGGTCCACGCTGCGCGTCTCGACCCCCGCGGTCAACGACGCGGCCACTACGCAGTCCACCGGCAGCACAAGCCGGGACCCCGCGGCCTCCAGGATTCGCCTGGCCACCTCCGCCCGCTCCGCCTCCACCAGCGAGGCACCCGTCTGCAATCCCATGGCCAGGAGGAAGGTGTTGGCCATGGCGCCGCCAATCAGGAGCACATCCACGCGCGCGAGCAACGCCGCGATGACATCGATCTTGCCCGAGATCTTCGCTCCGCCGATGACCCCCACGAACGGCCGTCCGGGATCGTCCAGCACGCCGCCAAGCACATCCAGTTCCTGTGCGACGAGGAACCCGGCCACCGCCTCGCCGCCCTTCAGCCGCACGGCATGGGGCAAGCCCGCGGTGGAGGCGTGAGCGCGGTGCGCCGTCCCGAAGGCGTCCAGCACGAAGTGGTCCGCCCACCTCGCCCAGTCGGCGGCCAACCCGGGATCGCCCGCCGTCTCACCAGCCAGGTACCGGGTGTTCTCGAGCAGAAGCACCGACCCCTGCGCCAAACCCGCCACAGCGTCGCGAACCGCGTCACCGCCAATGTGTGGCAGAAAGGCAACCGGCGCCTCGACCAGTCCGTCCAGGCAATCCGCCACCGGCCGCAGCGTGAACTCGGGCCGCACCCGTCCCTCCGGGCGACCCAGGTGTGACAGGATCACGACCCTGGCTCCGGCCGCGACAAGGTGATCTATCGTGGGAATGGTGGACTCGATGCGCGCCGAGTCGGAGACGCGCCCGCGGCCAAGCGGGACGTTGAAGTCGGCTCTCAACGCGACAACCGTGCCTGAAAGCAGGGCCGGCTCGAGATCCTGGAGGGTCTTCCAGGGGGAGAGTGGAGACCTCTTCAATTGCCAAGCGGGATCCGCAGCGACCCGGCTTCGGGCTCCGGCTCTGTCTCAGTGGCGTTCGGCATGAACCGGATCGGCAGGGTGACCCAGGTCCCCACAGCCTCACCCAGCCGCCTCGCGGGCCGGAACCGCATGGCAAGGGCAACTCTCACCGCGGCACGGTCCAGTTCGGCCACCCCCGACGAACTGTCTATCTGCACAAGCTCGGTGCCACCCTCGGTATTCACCCATGCGACTATTTCCACGGTGCCTCCAATGCCTCTTTCCTGCAACTGGGGCGGATACTCCTCGGCCACGACTCGCCGGGCCTCGCTCAGGTCCGCGATTACCGGGATTGTGGCGCGCGCCGGATCGCCGTCGGACAACTCCTCGGAGCGATCAAGAGCGGGCAGCATCTTGATGGCGGGAGTGGAAGCCAGTGGTACCATCCACCCCACCGAATCCGGCGATGCCGGGACCTCCGGGGTGCCGGGCCGGAACGGCCCCAGAAGAGCAGCCCTGGTCCGGGGAATGGACAGAACACCGCCTGCCACCAACACGACCGCGGCGGCCCATGTCCACCGGAAGCCACGCGCCGCAGGAAGCGGTTCGTCCCCGTCACCACGCAACCGGTCGTACTCCTCCACCAGTTCGGAGCGCAACTCGGCCCCGAACGAACACCTCTCGTTGATGGTGATCCCCCGCAAGGCCCTGTCGAACGCATCGACTCCGGCCGAATCCGGACTCCTCCGTCCCGGGCTTCGCTGCAACGGCGTCATTGTTCCTCCCGCCGATTGCCGGCCTCGACCGCCGCTTTCAGCCGAACCAGGGCGCGATGCACCCGCACGGCTGCCACATTCCTGCTCGTGCCCAATGTTTCCGCGATCTCCGCGTTCTTCAGTCCGGCTCCGTACCTGAGCGACAGAATCTCCTGATCGGCTTCCCTCAGCGTCGCGGCCGCGTTCAGGAGGCGGCGCACCTGCTCCTCCCGCAGGATCCGCTCCTCCTGCGACGGCGCCTGCGATACCAGATCCGGCGCCCGGTCCAGGGACACCTGAAGGTACCCGCGCCGCCGCAACGCCCGAAGGTGGTCGGTCACCGCATTGCGGGCTATGCGCAGCAACCACGTTCTGGGGGCGGCGCGACGGCGGTCATAGTGGTCCAGCGACCGCAGCGCCTTCACGAACACATCGGAGGTGATATCCTCCGCCAGCTCCCGCGTTGCGACCCGGAACCGCACATAGCGGTACACCGGCTCGCGATGTTCCCGGAACCACGACTCGAAGTCCTGCGGTAGATCAGACGACGAACCCCGGTCATCCCGCCGCGCGGACGGCTGCGCGGCGTGCGGCTTCCTGGAGGAGTCGGTCTTCATGTCTACGGGCGCGGCGGAAGGCATCCGCCGACGAACTCGGCCAGGTCGACCACGCGCGACGAGTACCCCCACTCGTTGTCGTACCATGCCAGAACCTTGACCATGCGGCCATCCATGACCGACGTGCTCAGCGCGTCTACGACCGAACTCGCCGACTCGCCGGTGAAGTCCACCGAAACCAGCGGCTGCTCCTCGACCCGCAGTATCCCCGCGAGATCGGTCTCGGCCGCGGCCCGCAGTGCGTCGTTGATTTCGCCTGCCGAGACGTCCGTGCCCAGCTCGGCAACCAGGTCGACCAGCGAGACATCGGGCGTGGGGACGCGGATGGCCATCCCGTCGAGCTTTCCCTCCAGCTCCGGCAGGACCAGGGAGATCGCCCTGGCAGCCCCGGTCGTGGTGGGGATCATGCTGACGCCTGCCGCGCGCGCGCGCCGAAGGTCCGAGTGGGGACCATCCAGAACCGCCTGGCCGCTGGTGTAGGCGTGGATGGTGGTCATGAGCCCGCGTGCGAAGCCGAAGCGCTCGGTGAGCACCCTGGCCACCGGCGCGAGGCAGTTGGTGGTGCAGCTGGCGTTCGATATGATGTGGTGCTTCCCGGGATCGTAGGCCTGGTGATTGACTCCGAGCACGATGGTGATGTCCTCGCCGCTGGCGGGTGCCGAGATGATTACCTTGCGCGCACCCGCCTCCAGATGCTTCGCAGCGAGCTCCCTGGTACGGAACCGCCCGGTCGACTCCACCACGATGTCGACCCCCAGCTCCCCCCAGGGCAGATCGGCCGGATCCTGCTCCGACAGGACGAGAATCTCGTCGCCGTCCACGACAATCCCGTCGCCGGACACCTCAACCGTTCCGGGGTAGCGGCCGTGTACGGAATCGTACCTGAGCAGGTGGGCCAGGGTCTCGCTGCCGGTCAGGTCGTTGACCGCCACGAAGTCGAGGTTGTCCCGCCCGGACTTCTTGGCGGCCCTCA
Organism: Gemmatimonadota bacterium; assembly: GCA_022826005.1. Taxonomy (GTDB): domain Bacteria; phylum Gemmatimonadota; class Gemmatimonadetes; order Longimicrobiales; family Gaopeijiaceae; genus Bin94. The sequence continues at coordinate 36,440 of JAJDVT010000014.1, forward strand.
GGACGTTCCTGCCAATGCGGCCGAAGCCGTTGACGGCGACTCGAATGGACATGGATCCGGGAAGGCTCCCCGACGGCGGCACCGTCGAATCAGTTGATGTCTGTGGAAAGCGGAACCGTGCGCGCAAACGCATAGGCAACGACTGCGCCAGGGGCGCCGGCACCCAGCGCCTCCACCGCAGCCAGAACGGTGGCGCCCGTGGTGATGACATCGTCGACCAGCACAACCCGGCTGCCCGCCACGACATCCCTGAACCGCCCCGTCAGCAGGAAGGCACCACTGACGTTAGCCCGTCGCTGCACCGGATTCAAGGCGGTCTGCGTACCCTCCTGGCGCCGCCGCTCCAGACAGGGAACGAGAGGCAGGTTCAATCCCGCTGCCAGCGCGTCGGCGATCACGGCAGCCTGGTTGTAGCCGCGGCGACGAAGGTTCCGGCGGGAGGTAGGGACGGGCACCACGCAGTCGGCACTCACCACGCTCTTCGGCGCGCGGCGGGCCATCTCAGCCCCCATGAAGCCGCCGACCCCGCGCCATCCCTGGTACTTGAGCGCGTGGACCAGCTCGCGGGCCGGGGACTCGAGGAGGCACAGCGCGTGCGCGCCGGCGACCTCGTCAGGCCAGTCCGCGCACTCCAGACAGGACGGTGCCTCTCCTGTTCCGAGGGGAGCGCCGCAGCGGTCGCAGGCCGGATGGGGGAGCGGGGGCAGGCCCAGGCGGCAGTTCTGACATACCGGTCCGGCTCCGGCACGCACTTCTTCCGTCGCCGGACTTCCGCAGGCGGCGCAGGCGGGCGGCAGCAGGAAGTCGGCCAGGCCGGCAAGCAAGCCTGAGGTGCGATTGCCCGCGGCACGATGACCGACCGACCGGAGGCCCGACTGGAGGCTCGACAGAGGACGCATTCAGGAATCTATCCGATTGCCCGCGCCATCACCCCCCTCGGAGGCGGCTCGCCGAACCACCGCACCTGCGACGCCTCCGCCTGTCGCACGAGCATCTCCAGTCCGTCCACCGCAACTGCACCCAGCGCCAGCGCATGCCCGCACAGCGGAGTCGGCTCGCTGCCGTACACGAGGTCGATGACCTGCCGGGGGGGAGCACCGAGGCGGGAAAGGTCGATGGGGACGGTTCGCCCGTCCAGCCCGGCCGAGGTCGCGTTCACGACCACCTCCGGCGCCGTGCCGGCGTAGTGGTGGAGCAGCTCGATCCCCCCTCCCCCGAAGTGGTCGACGAGCGCTCGGGCCCGAGCTTCCGTCCGGTTCCACAACGTGATCCGCCGCGGCGCCGGGGTCTCCAGCAGCGCGAATAGGACAGCGCGCGCGGCACCGCCGGCGCCGAGCACCAGGACCTCGACGCCTCCCCGCAGTCCTGCGGTCGCCCGTTCCCAGGTGCCGCGGAACCCCTCCACGTCGGTGTTGTCCCCCCAGACGGCTCCCTCCTCCGCCCAGAAGGTGTTGCAGGCTCCGGTCACCTCCACCGCCTCGGTCCGGCGGTCCAGGAAGGGCAGCACCTCCTCCTTGTGCGGCACCGTGACGTTTCCCCCGCCGCCAGCCAGCGCCAGGGACCGCAGCACGGGACCGCACTCCTCGGCGGTTACCCTTCGCGCCAGATAGACCGCGCTTCGCCCCATCGCCCGGAAGGCCGCATTGTGGATCGTGGGCGACAGGCTGTGGCTTACCGGATCGCCAAGCACCGCGTAGACCAGGGGCTCACACGGCACTCCTCCGGACCCGCCCGTCATCCCGCGTCCTCCTCCCTTCCCGCGCCTGTGAGCACCGCCCCGACCAACTCGCGCAGCTGCCGGCAGGTGGAAGCGTACACGTCGTCCGTCCCCCCGAAGGGATCCTCGACGTCACCGGCCGATCCGGCCATTTCCGAGAGCAGGTACGTGTGACCCTCTCCTCCCAGCTCCAGGGCGCGCCACAAGTGGGCGCTGCTCATGCAGAGAACCAGTCCGGACGACTTCACGACCTCTTCCGTCAGCAGGACACTTTCATGGGACCCCAGGTCGAGCCCTGCTCGCGCCGCCGCGCGGAGCGCTCCTCCACTCGCCGGAGCCCCCGGCCACGCGGCAGTTCCGGCGGAACCCACCGTCACCCCGCCAATCTCCTCATCTGCGATGATCCCGCGGGCGATGGCCTCGGCCATGGGTGACCGGCAGGTGTTCCCGGTGCAAACGAAGGTGATGTGGAGCGCCGCCTCTCCGCCCGATTCGGTCCGCGCCCCGTCGGGCCCGAGCCTTGCGCCGCCCCGATTCACCTCCATTCCGCCCATCGCCTCCTCCAGTTGCGGCATGCCGACCGTGCCTTCCCGCAGCAGGATGGGGCCCTCCGGACCGGGACGCACCAGCGTCGATACGGCGCCGCCCGGGAGCGGGCCCGCGTCGAGGGCGAAGAGGGTGCGGCCCCGGGCGCGGGCGGCTCGCGCCGCTCCGGCCGCCGTGCGCGCGGGGAGCTCCCCGGGCGGGTTGGCGGAGCTGGACGTAATGGGTCGTCCGCACGCGCCGAGGAGCTGCAGCGCCAGCGGGTGGCCCGGCACGCGAACCGCGATCGAGCCGTCCCCGGCCCGGGCACGGGGGTGGAACCGCCCGCCCGGGTCGTCCAGCACGAGTGTGAGCGGACCCGGCCAGAACGCTTCCGCGAGGGCGCGCCCGGTCTCACCGAGCATCCCGGCCACGGCATCCGCCGAAGGGATCAGCACCACGAAGCCGCGACCCGTCCGTCCCTTGATCTCCTCCAGCTCGCCCAAGGGGCCGTCGTCCAGAAAACCGCCGACACCGTAGACCGCTTCCGTGGGATGGATGATTACATGGCCGCGCTCCAGGTGCCGAACCGCTTTGCGAATCGCCCGCCCGCTCACCTGCGCCACCCGCTCACCTGCGCCACCTGCGCCGCCTGCGACGACTGCGCCGCCTGCGCCGCCTGCGAAGCCTGTGCCGCCTGCGACGACTGTGCCGCCTGCGACGACTGCGACGACTGCGCCGCCTGCGACGACTGTGCCGCCCGCGCCCTCCGCGCCGTTCGTCCCGCCTGTCTCATATACTCTTCTGTATATTCCTGACGCGAATATATACCATCATATAAATCCACCCGTGATAAGCGCCTCCGCGACCGCCAGATCTTCCGGAGAAGTGATCTTGATATTGCTCACGGATGCCTGCACCATCCGCACTTCCATCCCCAGCCGCTCGACCATGGAAGCGTCGTCGGTGGGCGTTGGGCCACCCGCGCGGCAGTGCGCGACCGCTCGCGCGAACATGTCGCGCGGGAAGATCTGTGGAGTCTGCGCATACCACAGGGTGTCGCGGGCAGGCGTGTCCGCGATCACGCCGGAGCCCGACGTCCGCTTAACGGTGTCGACGGCCGGAATCCCCGCGACCGCCCCGACTCCCCGGGCCGCCAGGCGGACGCAGGCATCGATGGCGGCAGCGGGCGGAAAGGGACGGGCCGCGTCGTGGACCGCGATCAGCCCGGCCTCCGACTCCAGGCGCTCGAAGGCGTTCGCAACCGACTCGAAGCGGTTCGTCCCCCCCTGGGTCACGCGAACGCGCGGATCCATGAATACGGGATCGTGCGGATCGGGCCTGGTTCCGAGGGCCACGATCACCTCGACGACATCGCGGCGCGCCAGAAACGGAGCGAGCGAGCGGTCGAGGACGGAGCGCCCCGCCAGCTCCAGGAACGGCTTGCGCACCCCGCCCATTCGCACACCGGAGCCGGCCGCCGGCACGAGCAGCGCGACGGAGGCCCGGATCAAGCCACGCCTTCCGGCGGCTCCGGTGTCCGGGAAACCGAGTCGAAACGGGTGTACATCTTGTGGAAGAACAGATCGACCGTTCCGGTGGGGCCGTTGCGCTGCTTGGAGACGATCAGCTCCGCCTTTCCCTCCAGCGAGTTGCCGTCCTTGTCGGTGGGTCCGTGGTAGTACTCGGGCCGGTACAGGAAGATCACTATATCGGCGTCCTGCTCGATGGAACCGCTCTCGCGCAGATCCGACAGCTGCGGGCGCCGGTCCGTCCGCTGTTCGGGAGCGCGGCTGAGCTGGCTCAGGGCTATCAGCGGAACCTCCAGCTCGCGAGCCAGCGCCTTGAGGCCGCGCGAGATCTCCGAAACCTCCTGCACGCGGCTCTCCTTGCGGGTGGAGCCCGTCATAAGCTGCATGTAGTCCACCACCACCAGTCCGAGCCTGGACTCGGCCTTGAGCCGGCGCGCCTTCGCCTTCATCTCGAGAACGTTTCCGGTCGCCGAGTCGTCGATCCAGATCGGAGCCGTGTTGAGGTGGCCGGCCGCCCGTGCAAGCCGGGGATACTCGTCCCCTTCGAGTCTGCCCCGCCGCAGCCGCAGCGCGTCCACGCGCGCCTCTGCGCACAGGAAGCGCTGAACGAGCTGCTCCTTCGACATCTCCAGGCTGAAGATGGCGACCGGAACTTCGCGCTCGATCGCGACGAACTGCGCCACGTTGAGGGCCCACGACGTCTTCCCCATCGAAGGACGTCCCGCGACGACCGTCAGATCGCCGGGCTGTAGACCGGTGGTCATCCTGTCCAGCTCCTGGAAGCCGGTCGCCAGCCCGGAGATCCCGTCGGGAATCTCCTGCAGCCGCTCGATCTGCTCGAACGTCGGCCACAGCACTTCCTTGATCCAGACGAATCCCTCGTGTCCCCGCGACTGGGAAACGTTGAAGACCCTTTGTTCGGCCTGGTCAAGGATCTCCCCGACCTCACGTTCCCCCGGGTCGTAGACATCTCGCACGATCGTCTGGGCCGCGTCGATGAGCCTCCTCAGGACCGCCTTCTCACGGACGATCCGCGCATGGTACTCGATGTTGGCCGCCGTGGGAACCGCGTCGAGGAGCGAGGCCAGGTAGTCCATCCCCCCCGCACCTTCCAGCTCTCCGGCTTTCTTCAGTTCGTCCGACACCGTGATGGGGTCGATGACCCTGCCCCGTTCGAAGAGCCGCGCCATGGAACGGAAGAGCCGCCGATGCGCCTCCCGGTAGAACATGGAATCGTCGAGGAAGTCGACCACCCGCGCGGCCGCTTCCCCTTCGCCGAGTATCCCCCCCAGGACCGACGCCTCCGCCTCCGGGGAGAACGGGGGCTGGCGGTCGTAGCCGGGGCTCTCCTGGGGCTGCGGGATTGGAATGGGCTCGCTCACCTGTCTCTTCCTTGCCTCCTGCCGGGTACGCCACTACGTCCCGCGGGCGTCAGGACGGCCCGTCCATCACCTGGCGAAGCAGCTGCAGGTCATCCCAGCAGAGGCGGTTCCACCCGGGATTGCGCAGCAGGGCCGCGGGATGGTAGGTCACGACCAGCGGTACTCCCTGATAACTGTACACTTCGCCGCGAAGCTTGCCCAATGGTTTGTTCGTTTCGGTCAGCCACCGGGCGGCGAAGGTGCCCGCCGCCAGGAGCACCTCGGGGGATACCAGATCGATCTGGCGCTTCAGCAGCGGGGCGCACGCGTCGATCTCGTCCGGGAGCGGATTGCGGTTCCCCGGAGGCCGGCACTTGAGCACGTTGCAGATGTACACCGAGTCGCTGCGCGACAGACCGACGGACGCAAGCATCAGGTCGAGGAGCTTGCCGGCCTGGCCGACGAACGGCAGGCCGGTCGCGTCCTCCCGCGCCCCTGGCGCCTCCCCGACCACCATGAGGCGCCCGGCGGGATTCCCGTCGGAGAAGACCACATGCCGGCGACCCTCGGCCAGCCGGCACCGGGTGCAGGCAAGGGCCATTTCACGAAGGGCCCGGTAGTCGGCGGAGGCAGCCTCGGGGAGTGGGAATGGGGAGGCCGAACCCCCGGCGGCGTTCCCCTTCGCGGACTCGGCCTCCCTGGAGGCGGGGACCACCCCCTGCCCCCCCGCCTCCCGCCGACGACCGGAAGCGGGAGCCGCGGTGGTCCGCAGAAGCGCCAGCAGCTCGCCAGGAGCGAGCTCGGCGGGCATGACCCCCGGCTCCCCCATCCTCCGCCGCTGATCGAGGTAGGTCGCAAGCCGGCCGCGCGGGTCGCTCATCGTCCCCCCTCCCCCTTCCACCGCAGCCGGTCCTCCACGGCCTCCATGATCTCCCACGCCGCAGCGAATTTCGTCATCAGCGGGAGCTCGCGCGGCGGGGCGTCCCGGCCCACGATCGTCACCCGGTTCGTATCCGTCCCGAATCCGGCATCCCTTTCGCCTGCCGGGTTGGCCACGATCAGGTCGAACCCCTTCGCGGCAAGCTTTCCCTCTGCGCGGGCAACCAGGTCGGACGTCTCCAGCGCGAACCCCACCGCGACGCTCCCCACCCTCATCCGCGCGGCGCACTCGGCCGCGATGTCCGGATTCCTCACCAGGTCCACCGTGAGCGCGTCCCCGGCCTCGGCCCGCTTCAGCTTCCCCGGGTGCGGCGACCGCGGCCGGTAGTCAGCCACCGCGGCCGCGTGCACGGCGACGTCCACCCCCCCCACCCGCCCCAGCACGGCTTCCCGCATCTCGCCGGCGGTCCCGACCTCTACCACGGCGACCCCGTGCGGCACGGCCACCGCCATGGACCCCGCCACCAGCGTCACCTCCGCCCCCCGGAGCCAGGCCGCGCGCGCCAACTCGGCCCCCATCCTCCCCGAAGACCGGTTGCCCAGGTACCTGACGGCGTCCACCGGCTCCCGCGTCCCCCCAGCGGTTACCAGCACGTGCTTCCCCGCCAGCGCACCGCCCCCGGCCAGCGCACGGCCCACCGCGTCCGTGATCGCGTCCGGCTCGGCCATGCGCCCCGGCCCGCTACCCTCCCCCGCGGCAAGGCGCCCGTCGGCGGGCCCGACCCGGTGGCAGCCCTGCACCTCCTCGAGCTGCGCGAGGTTTCGGCGCGTGCGGGGGTGGGCGAACATGCGGTCGTTCATTGCGGGAGCCACGACGACCGGGGCGCTCGTCGCCGCGAGGACGGTGGTGAGCAGATCGCTGGCGCGCCCGCTCGCCGCCCGCGCGATGAAATCCGCGGTCGCCGGGGCCACGCAAACGCAGTCGGCGTCCCGGCCCAAGGAGATGTGCAGCGCTGCCTCCCTGGCCGCAAAGAGGTCGACCAGCGGTCCGCGCCCCGTCACCCCCTCGAACGACAGCGGCGCCACGAATCTGCGCGCCGATCCGGTCAGAACGACATCGACGGCGGCGCCAAGAAGGGAAAGGTCACGTGCGACCTGGACGGCCTTGTACGCGGCGATGCCCCCGCAAACCCCCAGGACGACGGTGCGCCCCTCCCAGGGCGGACCGGACTCGCGGGGGCCGCCGGGCGCCACGGCCTGCTATTCGGCTTCGGGACGGCGGCGCCTCAGCAGCCGGTATTCCACCTGGCCCGAGGTGATCGCTTCGAGGGCGCGCGTGGAGAGCTTCTTCTGGTCGGAGAGCTGGATGGCCCCCTCGGGCAGGCGGTTGAGTTCGCGGGCGTACTTCGCCGCCACCAGCACTCCCTGGTACTTGCTCTCGTTGTGTTTGGCGATCTCTTCAGGGGTGAAAACTCTCATTTGTCTCACTTGCTATGCTCCTTGGCCGGCGGAAGCGGCCTCGTCGGCCAACTCCAGCCGTTCGATCTCGAATCGTGCGCCCCTCTCCAGCGCGCGACGCAGTGACGCGAAACCCGGGCCGCCGCCCCGTTCCCCGCCTGCTCCCTCCACGAGGGTCAGCACCTCGTCGACCGCGCGTTCCAGATCGGCGTTGACGACGAATCGGTGGAAGGACCGCGCCTCTGCGAGCTCCCGCAACGCCGTGCGAAGACGCCGCGCGATCTCACGGGGTGACTCCGTCCCCCGCCCCGCCAGCCGGGCGATCCACTCGTCCGGTCCGGGGGGAAGAATGAAGATAACCAAGGCGGCCGCGGCGCGCTTCATGACCTGCCGGGCACCCTGCACATCGATGTCCAGAACGGGGACGGGACCGCCCTCCAGAGCCGGAACGAGATTGGCGGCGGGGGTCCCGTACCGCTCCCCGTGGACCTCCGCCCACTCGGCGAGACCGCCCGCCCGAGCCATCTCGTCGAAGTCGCGGCGCGACACAAAACGGTAGTCGCGGCCGTCCTCCTCACCCGCGCGCGGCTCCCGCGTAGTGGCGGACACCGACAGCGCGAAACGCCCCGGGTGCCGCTCCACGAGCCGCGCGGCGATGGTGGTCTTCCCGGCCCCCGACGGTCCCACCAGCACGAGCGGTCCGCGGAAGGCAACCCCCCGGCCTTCGAGCGGCGCGGCGCTCACTCCACGTTCTCCAACTGCTCCCGAAGCCGCTCCAGCTCCTCCTTGATCGCCACCGCTTCGGCCGAGATCGCGGCATCGTTGGCCTTCGCGCCCACGGTGTTCGCCTCCCGGTGCATCTCCTGCACAACGAACCCCAGCCGCTTGCCCGTCCTGGACCGCCCGGAACTCCCCGCGGCATCCAGCGTCTCGATGAAGAGCTCAACGTGCGAGCGCAGACGCGCCACCTCCTCGGCAATGTCCCACCTCTCCGCCAGGTAGGCGATTTCGCGGGCGAGCCGTTCCTCGTCGGTCTCGACCTCTTCGGCCAGCGCCTGCACCCGCTCCCGCAGCCTGTCCCGCTCCCGCAGCAGACGCCCCGGCGCCAGCGCCTCGATCGCTTCCGTCCCGGCCTCGATGCGGCTCACCGCCCGGCGCAGCTCCTCCTCCAGCCGCCCCCCTTCGGCCTCCCGCATCCCCACCACTCCCCGCAGCGCCGCCTCCACGCAGGCCATCACCCCCTCCACGTGCGGCGCGGCGCGGTCCTCCGCCTCGTCCGGCGCGACCTCCGACCCGAGCACCCCTGGGAGCTCGGCCAGCGTCCCCAGGCCGAGGCGGTCGTCCACTCCGAGTTCCGACCCGGCCCGCCGCAGCAGCTCCACGTAGCGCCGCGCCCTCTCCAGATCCAGCACAGGCGTTCCGGCGTCGCTCCGGCCGGGGCTCTCGCACGTCACCGACAGCGACACCGAGCCGCGCCCGAGCACCGCGCGCACCTTCTCCATCACACCGGGGCGCAACCCTTCCCACCCGCGCGGCAGATTGGCCGAGACAGTCAGGTGGCGGTGGTTCACCGTGCGAACCTCGGCGCGCAGCACGCTCCCGTCCGGCAACGCCATCTGCGCCGTTCCGTACCCCGTCATGCTGCGGATCATCGGCCGGTCTCCCCGCGTCAGTTCCAGAATGTCCAGCGCACCCCGTAGAGCCCGCGGGTGATCGGGAGCAACCTCCCGGGGACATCCTGGTTGTTGCGGCGGAAGGTGACATTCTCGACGGTCACGAAAATGATGAGATCCAGCACTCGCAGCTGCAGCCGGAAGTACCAGTCCTGGAAGAACGGCACCACCGATGGGACTCCCACCGGTTCGTCGGTCGCCGGCCCCGCGCGCATGGCGGGAACCGTTCCCGCGCGAACCGGTCCCGCGCGCGACGGAGCGGCCGTGCCCAAGAGCCCAGCGGGCGCCTCCGGATCCGGCTGGGGAACCTTCATCTCCGCTCGGCCCCTGGCGCCCACGTCGACCCACACCTCGAAGCTCCCGGTCGGGAAGTACCGCCTGTGGAAGGTGAAGCTCCCCCGGTACTGGTGTTGGGGGAAGTAGAGCAGCCCGGCCGCCGTCGAATCCTCCGCCTCCCACAACTGCACCTCACCCAGGAACTGGAGGCCGCCCGGCCAGAGCGGGACGCGCCCCGTCATCTCCAGCCCTCGCCTCCTTGGCTGCGGCAGCACGAGCCCGCCGCGGTCGAAGAGAAGCTGCGTGGGCCAGATCGAATCGGCCTCGGCCAAAACCATGGCACCGGTGACCTCGATGTCGCGCCACGCGAGCCGGACCCCCAGACGACTCCCGCTGCGGTCCGTGAAGCGGCTCGCCGGGCCGGTGTCCACCGAGTCGGGGTCGACCGCGGCGGTGTCGGGGTCCGCGGTGCCCGGTTCCTCTACCAGGCTGTCGGGCTGCGGCGGCGGCAGCGGTTTCAGGTAGGGAACCGAACGCGCTCCTCCCCCCAGCTCCGCAAAGAGCGCCACATACGATACCGGCGTAACCCAGACGCTCAGGTCGTAGGACTCGCCGGCCGCCTCGTCCCACGACTCCCACCTGGTCCGGGCCGTCGCGCCGCCCCAGCGCGGCCAGACCGCGGAGACTTCGGCCGCGACCTCGCGGTCCACGACTCCCTCGCCCTCATTGAAACGGGCCGTCACGCGGCCCCAAAGCCCTCCCCGGCCGGCCGAGAAGCGCACGCCGGACTGTCCCCGCGACTCCGCGGTGAAGGGGAAGGCCTCCAGGCTGTCCCCGGCGATGACCGAAGCCCCGGTGCTCCAGGCCTCGGTCAGCAGCCCATCCATCGGGACCCAGCGGCCCTGCAGAGTCCAGTCGGAGCGGCTGACCGATCCGGGCTCGTTCGTGAAAACGTCCCTCTGGGTGCCCATGCGGCGGTACTCGAAGCCCAGTCCCGCCCGGTCGCCCCGGTGCAGACTGTAGCGGAGCCACCCGCCCGTCGAGGCGCTCGGCGTGTCTCGCCCGCGGGTATCGAGCCGCTCCAGCCCGATCGTCGCCTTCCCCCACAGGGCACGCGGATAGGAGAACGTCGCCCGCAGCATGTTGGTGTCGAGGTCCCCGGTGCCGGCCTCGATGAGCGACATGGGCCGAGGGTCGGAGTGGACGTAGCGCGACAGGTGGACGTCCACGCCGCCGGGCCGCCGAATGACCCGGACGCCTCCCAGCCCGGAGACGGGGATGCGCGCAAGATCCGGCACCGCTCCTTCGAGCGGAAGGTGTTCGACGCCGTCGTAGTACAGGTGCAGGCCACCCCCGGCATGCCCGGCGGGGAACACCGTGGCCGCCGCGCCGTAGTCCCCGCTGCGCACCGAGACCAGCCCGGGGATGTCGGCCAGGAGCTCCCACAGCGTCTGCGCCCGCGTACTCATGAGCGCCGCGCGGTCCCACTCCCATGCCCCGGTCAGGCTCCCCGCCGGCACGGGATCGGGGAGCGTCGGCATGACCGGCGGACGTGGAATGCTGTCTACGTCCGCGGAGTCGGCGCCCGGCGAGTCCTGGCCAAGGGAATCGACGGCGAGGGAGTCCGTGACCAGGGTTGAATCCTGCAGGGAGTCGGGACCCGCCCGGAGCGAATCCGGCGGATCCTGCGCAGCCAGGGCGCCCGGAAGAAGGACGGCAACGGCCACGAAGAGCAGCCCTCGGAAAAACGCGCGTGAGCACCGGAAGCGGCGAGCCACCCCGGTAGCAGCAGCGCGGCGGGTCACGACGACGCCCTCGTCCGCACCCATTCCAGCAGCAGCCGGCAGGGGAGGCCGAACGGACCATTCCGCAGGTAGGGCTTCTTCGTGCTGCCGTAGGCCGTGCCGGCGATGTCGAGGTGTGCCCAAGGGGTCCCGTGCGTGAATTCCGAGAGGAAGCAGGCCGCGGTGATGGTGCCTGCCGGGCGGCCGCCGACGTTGCTGAGATCGGACACGTCACTCTTCAGTTGCTTGCGGTACTCCGGGCCCAACGGGAGCGGCCAGCAGGGCTGCGCGGCCGCATCCCCTGCCGCTCGCACCTCCTCGATCAGCTCCTCGCTGCTGCCCAGCACGGCCGAGCGGTGCCGCCCGAGGGCGATCACGACCGCGCCGGTCAACGTCGCGCAGTCGACGATCGCAGCCGGATTCCACCCGGCGGCGTAGTCCAGCGCGTCGGCCAGGATCAGGCGCCCCTCGGCGTCGGTGTTGACCACCTCGATCGACTTGCCCGCGCGGCTCCCGATCACATCGCCCGGCTTCACCGCCGACCCGCCCGGCAGGTTCTCCGAGCTGGGCACCACTCCGATGACGTTCGCGGCAATCCCCAGGCGCCCCACGGCCCACATCGCGCCCATGACCGCGGCCCCGCCGGACATGTCGTACTTCATCTTCTCCATGCCCTTCGCCGGCTTGATCGAGATGCCGCCCGCGTCGAAGGTCAGCCCCTTGCCCACCAGCACCAGCGGCGCCTCGCCGGGAGTGCCGCCCCGGTGCCTCAGCACGATCATCCGCGGCTCTTCATCCGAGCCCCTGGACACTGCGAGCAGCGCCTCCATTCCTTCCGCCTCCATTTCGGCGGGTCCGAGCACCTCTATCTCGAGCCCGGCCTCGCCGCCGATCCGGCGCGCCTCGTCCGCCAGGTGGGCAGGGGTGGCAACGTTCCCGGGCCGGGCCTGGAGGGTGCGCGCCAGGTTCTCGCCCGCCGCGAAGACCTGACCGGCCCGCACCGCCTCCTCGAGTTCGCCCGACGCCGCCGCGACCACCGCAGCCGACTCCACCAGCGGGGGCGGGTCCTCTTCGGCCTCCTCGGGACCCGGGTCCGGCTCCGCCCCGGCGTCATCGTCCACACCGGCTCCGTCCCCCGTCATTCCGTCCCCGGCTCCCGCGCCCGACCGCAGCTCGTCGAACCGCCACGACGCCAGCACCAGTCCCTCGGCGGCCGCCTGGAGCCCTGTGGCACCCACTGCATCGGCATCCAGAAACCGCAGGCAGAGCGCGAGCGACCGGACGCGGAGTTCTTCCGCCGTCCGCACCGCCTTGCCCGCCGCCACGCGCAACTTCTCCGGAGTGAGCGTCTCGGAGTCCCCCACACCCAGGAAGAGCAAGCGCTCCGGTCCACTCGCCCCGGCGCGGTGGCCCAGCACCCGGTCGCGCTCGCGTCCCCGGAAGTCACCCGCCGCCGCGGCCCGGCTCAGCGTCCCGCCGGCCAGCGTGTCGAGAGCCGCCAACTCCGGTCCCGGCACCGCCTCACCCGCAGTCCGGTCCGACGCGGCCAGAACCACCATGAGCGGCGTGTCGATCCGCTCCGGTGCTCCCGTATTGGTCTCCAGTCGCATTCGGTTTCGCTCAGTTCACATGTGCGCGACGATCGTCTCGGCGAAACGCGAGGTCGAGACCCTGGTGGCCCCCTCCATCTGGCGCTCCAGGTCGTAGGTCACCATGCGGGCGCCCACCGCCCCCTCCAGGCCACGGTCGATGGCACGCGCGGCCTCCTCCCAGCCCAGGTGCTCGAGCATCATCGCCGCCGACAGGATCAGCGACCCCGGGTTGACCCGGTTCAGCCCCGCGTACTTGGGCGCGGTGCCGTGCGTGGCCTCGAAGAGCGCGACGGAATCGCCCACATTCGCCCCCGGCGCCATCCCCAGCCCGCCCACCTGCGCCGCGCACGCATCGGACAGGTAGTCCCCGTTCAGGTTCGGCGTCGCCACCACCGAATACTCGGCCGGCCGCAGCAGCACCTGCTGGAACATCGAGTCGGCGATCCGGTCCTTGATCACCACCCGCCCGTTCGCCTCCTCACCCTCCCACAGCCGCGACTCGGGAAGCGTGGAATCGGAAAACTGCCCGGCGGCAACCTCGTAGCCCCAGTCCCGGAACGCCCCCTCCGTGTACTTCATGATGTTGCCCTTGTGCATCAGCGTCACCGAATCCCGGCCCCGGGCGATCGCATAGCGGATTGCGGCGGCGACGTGCCGCTTCGTGCCGAAGGGACTGACCGGCTTGATCCCGATCCCGCTCGCCTCGCGGATGGAGGCCCCCATCCGGTCATTCAGGAAATCGCGCACGCGGCCCGCCTCCGCGGTTCCCGACGCCCACTCGATCCCCGCGTACACGTCCTCCGTGTTTTCGCGGAAGATGACCATGTCCACCTTGTCCGGCTCCCGCACCGGCGACGGCACCCCCGGGATCCAGCGCACCGGCCGGATGCAGGAGTACAGGTCGAGCACCTGGCGCAGCGTCACGTTGAGCGAGCGGATGCCCCCGCCCACCGGCGTGGTCAGCGGCCCCTTGATCGCCACCCGGAACTCGGTCAGCGCCTCCAGGGTCTCCTGCGGCAGCCACTCGCCCGCGACCTCGTTGGCCTTCTCCCCCGCGTAGACCTCCATCCACGCGATCCGGCGCGCCCCTCCGAACGCCTTGGCCACCGCCGCATCGACCACGTGCCGGGTCGCCGCCCAGATGTCCGGCCCGATCCCGTCCCCCTCGATGAAGGGGATGACCGGTCGGCCGGGCACGGTCGGACCGGCTGTGGTGCCGGTGATCTTCTCACCATCGGCGGGGACTTCGGCGTAGCGGTACGCGGGCACGTGGCTGACTCCTGCTTTGAAGGTGGGAGGGCGGCGGGTGGCGCTCCGGGAGGGACCGCACCGCCCGGACCGGGCCGAAGCCCGACAGTGAACAGTAATCGGTTCCGGGGCCAGGCACATCAGAAGGGGAAACCCGTCGTGAGGCGAGCACGCCGCCCACCGTGACAGATTCTTTGACAGATACTACCATGAATCTGTCAAGCAATCCGTCACAGACTGCACCTCGCACTCCGGGACGCAACCCGCGGGCGGCCCAGGCAGAAGGCGAAGGAAAGGAGGGTCGAGAGGATTGGAAGCACATACGTCGCTGTCCGGATACCGGCGCCAGTGGGGCGTCTCGCCGAAGACGCGCTACCAACTGGGCGAGTGCGACGCACTGGTTGCTGCGATTCGCTCGACCCCCATCCTTCCCGAAGAACAGCAGCGGCTCCTCAACGCTGCACTCGCGCGGGGAGCGCACGCCACGACCGCCGTCGGGGGCAACCCCCTCCTCCCCGGCGAAGTCTCCGAGGTCCTCGCCTCCAACCGTCCGCCCCCGGGTGAACACCCCCTCGCCGCCGAGGTGCGCAACGCCGCGTCCATCGCCTGCCGGCTCATGAACGAGGCCGCCGGCGGACACCCGTCAGCCATGGACGCGGCGTTCCTGCTCAAGGTGCACCAGCGAATCGGCGACGACCTCGAAGAGCACATCGACGCCATCCCCGGCCACTTCCGCACCGGCCCGGCCCCGGCCGGCCAGCCAGCCCCGCCCGCCGACCGGATCCCGGAACTCATCGATGGCCTCTTCGCCTGGCTCGACCAGGAGTTCCCCGATACCGAACCCGGCGGCAACTTCGGCAACGCCATCATCCGGGCGCTGCTCACCCACGTCCACCTCCTGTGGATCCACCCCTTCGGCGACAGCAACGGCCGCACGGCGAGGATGCTCGAGTCCTGTGTCCTCCTGGCCGCGGGGGCGCCCGCGATCACCTCGCAGATTCTCACCGGCTTCTACCACGAGACCCACGCCGAATACCGGCGCCAACTTGAAATCGCGGCCCGCGACCGCTCGCCGACCTCGTTCATCGCCTACGCGGTCGAGGGGCTCCGCGACGGCCTGCGCGAGACACTGGAGGAGGTGCAAGGCACGCAATTCCGGAGCGTGTGGCGCGGCTTCGTATTCGACACCTTCGACCGGCAGCGGCACCGCAAGCGCACCGTCTTCCTGCGGCGGCGGGAACTCATGCTCGCCTTCCCGCTGGAGGGGAGGTTCGAGATCGACGAAGTCGCCGTGCTCGACACCGAAGTCGCGCGGCGCTACGGAGGACTCTCGGAGCGCACGCTGCGCCGGGATCTGGCTTTTCTGGTCCGGACCGGACTGCTCACGGAGGGAGAAGGCGCCTTCTCGGCGAATGCCGGGGCGCTGCGCCCACTTGCGAAGCAACCCTGAAGCCCTTTAGAGTCTCCAAGAACCATGGAAGAGGACGCCGGGACGGGACGCCACCTGACCCGGCCCGCAACCGGCACAACCAATCACCCCCCTGGAGACCCGAGATGAGCCAACGAACCGACACCGTTCGTAGCATCAGCCTGATCGTCGGAAGTGCTTTCGCCGCCGTCGCCGTTACGGCATTTGCGATGATGGAGACGGAGAAGCCGGCCGAGCAGCCCTCCGCGACCACTGAAGTGAAGACCGTGGTCTTGAAGCCGGCCGACGCTTCCGGCTTCATCGTCGGGAGGGTGGAGCCCGCCAGGCCGGAGGCGGGCGAGTTACGTACGATCAGGGTCAGGGGCGCCAGCGGCGAGCGACCGGTGCTGTACATCAACGGGGTTCGGATGGAAGGAACCACGAGGGAGGCCCTCGAGGGTATCGACCCGGCAAACATCGATTTCGTGGATGTGATCAGGCAACGCGTCGGCCGGGATGGCGAGATCAGGATCAGGACCAAGGAAGGGACGCAGGGCGGAAAAGACGGGAACGACCGCTGATCACATCTGGACCGAGCCGCCGGCAGCGTCGGTGAAGTCCCGGGAAACAGGGAGAACAGGCATGAGACAACGCAGAGAAGACGTCAGGAACTTCGCCGTGATCGTGGGAAGCGGCGCTCTGGGAGCGGTCGCCGCCCTGGTGGGGGTGTCACTGCTGGGATCGTCGGCGGAGGTGCAGGATCGGCCCGCCCCGGCGCCGGAGGTGACGGAGGCGAATCCCTCCCGGTTCCGAGCGGAGATCTCGATCAGCAGGACCGAGCGCCCATTGGTGCTGTACCGGCAGATGCCGGAGGCGAGGTTGAAGCACTTCGAGCTTCTCGAGGTCAACCACCGCGCGATGGTGGAAGCGATGGCGCGCCGCGAGATTGTGGTGGCCCAGGCGAGGGCGACCAATGAGGAAGGCGACCGGTCTACCGCCCTGGAAGCCGAACTTCAAGAAGAACTTCAGGGCGCACTGGCGGCACTTCAGGCCCGACTGGAAGGGTTACAGACATCGACTCGTGAACTCGAAGGGACCATCTCGGGGGTCCGGATCCTTTCTGCCGGTGACCCCGGCGCCGCACCCGTCATCTACGTTGATGGCGTTCGGTTCGATGGTCCAATGGAGGACCTGAGCCCGGTGGACATCGAGAGCATCGATGTGATCAAGGGGGACGCCGCCATCGAGCAGTATGGCAAGGAAGGCGAGCACGGCGTCATCATCATCAAGAAGAGGAAGCCGGGCAAGAAGAGGAAGGGCGGCGGCCCTCCCTGAGGCAGCGCCCCGCCGCGCGGGCTCGCGGCATTTCTCTGTCAGTTCGCCGGCCTCGGGAAGAACTGATCCACCAGGATCGGATTCCCGTCCGGATCCATCACCACGATGCTCGCGGGTCCGGTACCGTCCGGATCCGTGTCGTTGGCAATCTCGATCCCGTCCGTGAGCAGCGACGCGCGGATGTCGCGCACGTCGGTGAAGTCCGCGACGGTTGACGCGTCCTGGGCCAGACCGGGGTTGAAGGTCAGGATGTTCTTGTCGAAGAGCCCCTGGAATAGCCCGATGATGGTCGTCCCGTTGATCATGATGAGGTACTTGTCGTCGTCCCCGCCGGTGACCGCGAAGCCGAGCTTCTCGTAGAACGACCGCGAGGTGGCGAGGTCCTTGACGGCGAGGCTGATGGAGAAGGCGCCGAGATTCATGGTGTCAGTCGAGGGCTTCAGGGTGGATGGAGGTTGTCCTTGCAAGGCAGCGGGCGCCGCGGCTATTGTCAAGGGACGGGAGGCGGCTCTCCGAGCCCACCGACGCTCCTCCGAGCGAGCCAACGAGCATGAGACAGCGCAGAACAGAACCAGGGGACATCCCCCGGAAGGTTGCAGGGGGCGTTCCCGGACTGGTGGCCACGCTGGCCCTTGGTGCGTGCGGCCTTGAAACCATCGTCGCTCCGGAGGAGGCGATGCATTCCGCTCCGATGGCGACTGACGCCCGCAATGTGGAAACGGCGTCCTCAAAGGACGCGGCAGAGCCCGGCCAGGAGTCGGCTGAGGCCCCGCAGGCGGCCGGAAATGGAGCCCCCGAGGGCTCTTCGGAGGTATTTGTGTCGGGGACGGCCTGCGTGGGCCCCACAGCCTTGCCCCTGATAATCATAGATGGTGTGCGTTCCAAAGCCAGCTTTGACGACATCGCAGCGCTTGAACTTGAAAGCTTCGAGATCGTCAAGGGTTCCCACGCAGTCGAGGACTACGGCGAGGACGGCAGGAACGGCGCCATCCTGATCTTCACCAAACAGTCGGATGGAGACGGCAAGGACGGTGGCACGCCCGAGGAGCCACCCAACTAACCGCCGGCGATCCGCCCGCTGAGGCTGACGGCCATCACGGCCACCTGACCCGCCCAGCCCCCAGCGAGTGTCAGCACCGTTTTCCACCAGCTCAACGATCGCCCGTCCCGCACCCCTACTTACCATCCCGACCGCGCAGCACGCCCCGATCACGACCGTCAGCGCGATCTAGATCTAGACCGCGGTGAACTGTCCCTCCGCGACCTCGGAGACGCCGAGCAGAGTGTGTGGTCTTCATGATGGCCGGTCGGTTTGCGTTTGCGAACATTTCCCTGAGGACCGTTATTCCGGCATGCCTCCGCCACATCGCCGCGTACTCGCCCTGGACTACGGGCTTCGCCGGATCGGAGTTGCCGTGAGCGACCCGACCGGCACACTCGCTTCTCCGGTCACAACGCTCAGGCGGCGCTCAGGAAAGCGTCCCCCCATCTCCAGAATCCTGGACCTGGGCAGCGAGCTTGGCGTGCATGGCTTTGTGGTCGGGCTTCCGTTGGAGGAGCCCGGGGGCGAGAATGAATGGACGGCAGAGGTGAGGGCCTTCGGACGACGACTGGGGCAACGCAGTGGACTCCCCGTCCATTTTGTGGACGAACGCTACTCGTCGCTGGAGGCGGAGGTCAGGATTCGCTCGATCGGACTGCGGCGCAAAGCAAAAGAGGACAAGGCGAGAATCGATGCCGGAGCAGCGGCGATCTTCCTCCAGGACTGGCTCGACGCCGGAGCGCGGATCGACACCGGAGGGCAGCGCCACCCCGGAGGCCGGGACGACGGCTGAGGGCGGCGTGGCACCCGGAGACACGCCGGCGGCGGCCAGCGCGGCACCCGGAGACGCCCGGGCGGAGGTGGCCAGCGTGGCGGTGCCCGATGATGCCCCGATTGCCGAGGCCGGCGCGGCGCCCGACGATGCCGCGCTGGCGGACACCGGGACGACTTCAAGTCCCGGGGTGAAGAGCCGACCCGGGATTGCCGGACGGCTCCGGGAGGTCGTCGCTCGCCGCCCTGTCGTGGCTTCGGGGGGACTCGCGACACTCGTCGTCGCGGTCGCGGTTGTGGTTTTCGCGCTGACGGCACCAGAACTGCCCGGCGGTGAAGCGGTCGTTGAAGTCCCGCAGGGGGCCACATTCCAGGATGTGGTCGGAATCCTCGAAGCGGAGCAGGTGATCGGGCGACCCCTGGTCTTCAGGATCTATGCGCGAGTGCGTGGCCTGGACCGCTCGGTCAAGGCGGGGACGTATCGGCTGTGGCGGGGTGCGCCGTACGGCGAGGTCTTGGGGATCCTGACGGTCGGGCGCGTGGTCACCCATCCGATGATGGTTCCCGAGGGATGGACGCTGGACGCGATGGCCGGGCGAATCGCCGCTGCCACCGGCTCCGACTCGACGCGCGTGGCCGAGATCCTGGACGGTGAGTCCCACTCTCGGTGGGACGTGCCCGGACCCGGGCTGGAGGGGTACCTCTTCCCCGAGACCTACCGGTTCGCCGAGGGCGTCGGGGTCGAGCGCGTTGTGGCCGCGATGATTCACGCCTACCGCGGCTACTGGACCCCCGAGCGGCGCGAACTCCTCGCGGCCACCGGCATGACGGAACGGGAACTGGTCACCCTCGCGTCGATCATCCAGGCGGAAGCCGGCAACACCGAGGAGATGCCCACCATCTCGAGCGTGTACCACAACCGCCTCCGCATCGGGATGCTGCTGCAAGCGGATCCCACCGTGCAGTATGCGCTCACCGATTCGTTCGGCGGGCGCCGCTCGCGGCTCCTCTATGCGGCCATCGACTCGGTGGCCAACCATCCGTACAGCACCTACCACCACTCCGGGCTCCCACCGGGTCCGATCGGAGCACCCGGGGCCGCCGCGCTGGACGCCGCGCTGGCCCCCGCCAACACGGAATACCTGTACTTCGTGGCCGGCCCCGGCGGCAGCCACATCTTCAGCCGGACGCTCCGGGAACACAACAACGCGATCAACCGGATCCGGCGGCGGTGACGCGAGCCATGAGTACCGGCGCCCCGGAGCCGCAGGGGCGATTTCGCCGCCTCCGCCTGATCGTCATCACCGACTCGGATCTGGCCGCGCCGCGGGGGGTAGTGGCTGTGGTCGGCCAGGTCCTGCGCGCGGGGGCCCCGGCGGTGCAACTCCGGGACAAGGGGCTGCCTCCGCGCCAACTGCTGCCGCTCGCGAGGCGCCTGCGAGACGACACACGCGGCGCGGGCGCGCTCTTCTTCGTGAACGACCGGCTCGACCTGGCTCTTGCCGCCGGCGCCGACGGTGTCCACCTCGGCCCGGAAGATCTCCCGGTCGCGGCCGCACGCCGGATCGCGCCGCCCGGCTTCCTTGTCGGCTACTCGGCGGACGATGCCGCCGCGGCGCGGGGGGCGGTGGCCGCTGGCGCCGACTACATCGGGTGCGGGCCCGTCTTCACGACGGGCACGAAGGCGGACGCGGGAGCGGCGATCGGTCTCGGCCGTCTTGGGGAGGTGGCGCGGAGCGTGGATGTTCCCGTGGTCGGGATCGGCGGGGTCACCGTGCGGAATTCGCTGCAGGTCTTCGCGGCGGGGGCCGCCGGGTGCGCCGTCGTCAGTGCGGTGATGGGGGCCAGGAATCCGGAGCGTGCCGTGCGGGATCTCCTGCGGGCCGGGACAGAGGCGCCCGGGTAGCCGCCCGGACCGTGGACGGATCGCGAGAGAGAGCCGCCGCACACCCCCTGAACGCATGAACGCCCTGCCGGGGACATCCTTCTTCCCCGCCAGGGCGTTTGCATGTCGGGCTGGCAGCGACGTACTCTCCCACCGGGTCGCCCCAGCAGTACCATCCGCGCGGCAAGGCTTAACTTCCGAGTTCGGGATGGGATCGGGTGTATCCCCTGCGCTGTGGCCACCAGCCACGTTCCGTAGGGTGGAAGGAAGGAACCGAGCCTCATTTACGTGCCGGAGTCGTGGAAGAGGATGGCTGGTCAAGCCTCTCGGGCCATTAGTACGGCTCAGCTGCACGTGTTGCCACGCTTCCACTTGCCGCCTATCAACGTGCTAGTCTCGCACGGCCCTTCGCGGACCCCGAGGGGTCCTGGGAGTACTCATCTTGGGGGGGGCTTCCCACTTAGATGCTTTCAGCGGTTATCCCTTCCCGACGTCGCTACCCGGCGATGCCCCTGGCGGAACAGCCGGTACACGAGTGGTCAGTCCACTCCGGTCCTCTCGTACTAGGAGCAGCTCCCCTCAATACTCCAACGCCCACGACGGATACAGACCGAACTGTCTCACGACGTTCTAAACCCAGCTCATGTACCGCTTTAACGGGCGAA
>JAJDVT010000012.1 GCA_022826005.1 Gemmatimonadota bacterium
AAAGGACCATCAGCACCGGGAGGTCACTCTGGGTGTGGAGATCTTCGACCAGATTCAACGCCAGCGGGTCCGTCCCCTTCTCGGCGATGTTCTGGATCTCGTCGATGAACACCGCCGCGGCCGGGGCCGGGCCCCAGGCGCGCCCGCCGGCGAGGGTGCGGATGGCCTCGGCGGAGTGCGCCGGTCGGGGCGGCAGGGTGCGCTCCTCCACCAATTCCCCGGCAATCACCCCCGGCACACCGCCGCGCACCGACCCGGTGGTCGTTCTCGTCACGCGGTGGTCGTCGGGGGCGGTGCCGGCGATACGGTCGGCGAGGTCGCGGTAGAGCGCCTCGACCCCGGCGCCGTCCGGAACTCTCGGCTTGACGAGTGTGGCGAACCCCAATCCCTCCAGCCGCCGGGCCGCCTCGCGCATCAGTACGCTCTTGCCGGAACCGGGCGCGCCCTCGAAGAGCAGGGTGCGTCGCGGCCCGAGAAACCCGTCGAGCAGTGGCTCGGCGCGTCCGGTGATTTGCGCGAGCTCGCGCTCTCGTCCGACGAACACCAAGGGGTCGGCGGCCTCCCCGGCATGGGCGAGACGGGACAGCGCCCTGCGCAGCGCGGCCGGCGGCAGCGGCGCCAGGCGGGCGCCTTCGACGTACTGTGCAATCGGATTGTCGAGGCTCATGGATGCTCCCGCGGCCGGCGCGACGATTCGCTGGTGTCCGGTGGTGGGCGTGCATCCGCCACCGGATCCTTGCGAGATGCATGGATTCTCGCCTCGAGGGCATTGCGCGCCGGCGGTCGGTCAAGCCCCTCTCCGCGCGGGAGAGGGGTTCGGGGTGAAGAAGCCTGCCCTCGCGAAGGCGGGGAGCGGAATCCCATACGGCGTTCTCCGAACACGAATGCGCCGGCACCGGCCCCATTATGGCACGGGGCATGACGATGGCCCTTGCGCGCATCCGCGCCTTGCCGGGGCATTTCGGGGCCGCCGCCCGGGGGCTGCCCTACACCGTTGCGGCCCTGGTTGGTGGAGCGGTGGTGTTCCCGGGATCGAGGGCGTCCCGACCCTCATCCCCGGCCCCTTTCCCGGGGGAGAGGTGAGAAAAGCCGCTCCTTGGGACGGGGAGAAGGCTCGCCCCCGGACAACGTGAAATCGCCCTGGGACCGAGCCCGGAGTCATTTCACGCTACCGTGCCGGGCCGGGATCGACAGCCGGGGCGGCGAGCATCGGACTGGACCAGGCCGATTGGTACCGTTCCCGGAGTGCACGGGATGCTGTCAGGGTGCCGATCAGGGTGCTTTGGCCGACCTTGGAATGGTGCTCGGCCAGCGTGAAATCGCCCTGGATCGAGCCTTGCCGACACTGCGTTCATGTCCCGGGCAGTGTAAGATGCGCGCCGGCGGCTGGCAGGATGTTCAGGCCCACAGGGTCCACGGGCAGACGACTTGCCGCTGAAGGGAGTGACCGCGAGATCATCTTCGGCGAGACGGACTCAAGGTTGCACCATGGATTGGATTCTGACGATGCGACGGACTCGGAATATCGAGCCGTCACTGCGGAGCTGCGAAGAGTCAGGCGGTTCGTTGATGGCGAAGCTTTCCACCCCCCCCCCCCGCACGCCGCCGGGGCTCCGCCGAGTCCGCGCGCGCTCTCGTCCGACGAACACCAGCGGGTCGTCGGCCTCCCCGGCATGGGCAAGGCGGGACAGCGCCCTTCGCAGCGCGGCCGGCGTCAGCGGCGCCAGGCGCGCGCCCTCGACGTAGCGCGCGATCGGGTTGTCGAGGCTCATGGGTCCCCCCGCGGCCGGCGCGACGATCCGGCCGCATTATGGCACGGGGCATGACGATGGCCCTTGCGCGCATCCGGGCCCTGCGGGGACATGTCGGGGCCGCCGCCCGGGGTCTGCGTCGCGCCGTCGCGGTCCTGGTTGAGACCCTGATGGCGCGGCGGGAGCATTTCGGGCTGGCGTGCGGTCACTCCTTTCTCCCCGCGGGAGAGGAGAGAAATTCAGCTCGTCGGACGGACGGAAGGCCCGTCCCCGAACCGCGTGAAGCCGCGCGGGGTGGAGCGATAGCGCGCCGACGTGGGGGCGGGAGCGCCCGGGCATGGCTCGCCGCCCTGGGAATTTCCCTGGCTCCGGGAGTTGTGGCTCCCACATTCGCCGAGGCCCAAACCCTGACAGACCTCTCCGCCACCCACCGCCTCGGCGGCGCGATCCACGAAGGCGACCACAACGTCCCCATCACGATAACGGGCTTCAACGTACCGGCGGCGGTGGGGAAAAGCTGGCGTTTGCGGCCCACCGCGGCCAGCGTGGCGGACGGCAGTGACTACGGCGTCAATACAAGTCATGGTTGGGTGTCGCGGGCCGCGACCACGGGGACAGTTCACCTGAACTTCCACAACAACAGTGACACCGCCAACGAGAATCTCGAACTCGAAGTCTACTATGTGGAGACCTATCCGGACCCTGATGGAGAGGATGGTCCCCTGGATGCGCCGGACCCGACCGAGCACCCCATCGGCAAGTTCTCCGTCCCCATCACCGATGGCCCGCGGCCCAACGTCGGCGTCACCGTCACGCCGAATCCCTTCGAAATTCTCGAAAGCGATACGGACGGCGAAGATCTGACCATCCGGCTCTCCGGAGCGCCCGCATCCGGCCAGACCGTGAGAGTCGGCCTCGACGCGCCTGCCATCGACGGGAACCAGGTAGTCACCTTTGACGACGATAAACGCAGCACGGCAGTAAATTTTTCCGCAGCCGACTGGCAAACGCCCAAGACGGTCAAAGTCCATGTATTCAATACGGATTCGGACACCGATGACCAAAGGGGCAGGATTACCGTCCGGGTGGATGGCTACTGGTATCTGAATCCCAACCAACCCAATGTGCCGACCCGGGTCATCGACACCACCGTCACGCCAGTCCTTGACCCGGCAAGCCTGACGCTCACCGAAAATGGGGCGGCCGGGTCCTATTCCGTGAAGCTTGACAAGGACCCGGGCAAAACGGTTGCGTTGGGCAACGAGGCGGTGCAGGGCATTGAGGTCAAAGTGCCAGGCGCTCCGTTCTTCGGGCCCCAGACTACCCTGACTTTCACCGGCGGCGACGCTGGCGATTGGAACACGGCCCAGACGGTCGAAGTTCGGGCGGTGACGGACGGTGACAGCGTGGACAAGCGCGTTACGCTCGGCCACCGTGCGGCCTCACCGTCGTCCTCAAAGGACGTAGTGCCCGCCGACCTCGCGGTCACCCTGAAAGACGCGGGCGCCTCGCTTCGGTTCGATCCCAACGCGCCCGCGTCGATCACCGTCACCGAAGGCGGCGGCGCCGGTTCCTACAAGCTGCGGCTCGGGGAAGACCCGGTCAAGGCCGTCGATGTCACCGTCAACGTCCCCGCGGCGCATCGGGACGCGATCACCGTGCAGGCCCCCGGCGGCACGGCCGGGTCGAGCGCCACCGTGCGCTTTGTCGGCAGCGGCGCGGCCACGGCGCAGAACCCGGCGAACTGGGGCACCGACCAGACCATCACCGTCGCACCGCTCGGCGACAACGACTTCGACAACGAGACCGTCAAGCTCACCCACAGCAGCAGTGGCCTCACCTGGGCCGGCGGCTCCGACCCGACCTTCACCGTCAACGTGCAGGATGCGGCTGGCAAGGTGGTGCTCGACTCGACCAGCCTCACCGTTTACGAAGGCGAGACGTCCGCCACCTACAACGTCAGCCTGAGCGTGATGCCGACCACGGACGTTACCGTCACCATCACCCCCAAGGACACCAGCAAGCTCAGCGTGTCGCCGGGTACGCTCACCTTCACCCCCAGCGACTACGCCACGCCCAAACCCGTGACCGTCACCGCCCCGCGCGGCGGCGTGACGGAGCGAATCGATTTCGTGAATATCACTCACGCCGTCAGCGGCTACGGCTCCGTCACTTCCGCCCCGGACGTGCGGGTCCAGGTCTGGAACACCGACCTCAGCGAGAATCTCGAACTGCGCCTCACCGAGACGACCTTCAGCGGCGAAGAGGGCCTTCCCGGCAGAGTCCGAGTCGAACTCCATGCGCCCACCAGCGGCAGCAGCTACAAGGGGTACCTGCCGGCCGTAGCTTTCCGTCTCTGTTTTATCCCGGGCACGGCGACGCTGAAAACGCCCAGCGCCATTCAGGCGGGGGGAGCCGACATCGAACGGCTCGCGGGCGGCAATCCCAATACCAATTGCATCGACCACCAGCTACAGCGGGGATCGGCCTCAAAGCCGTCGGCGAGTGGCGACTTCGATGTTTTCACGATTTTGACCGACACCCTCGACGAGCGGCGCGAGACCGCCACCGTCACTCTCGCCGCAGACCCGGACAACGCCTTGCCCGCCAGTGTGAGCGTCTCCGGCGCCGAGGCAAGCGCCGCCTTCGTCATCGAGGACGCCAACGCCACCGCCGTGACGTTCTCGCGTGACGACAGCGGTTCGATTCAGGAAGGCGGCGCGAAGAAGGCGCGGTTTACCTTCGACATTTCCGAACAGAATCGGCGGCTGTTTGCGGGGGAGGAAATTCGCGTGCCTCTCAAGATCGGCGGCGCCGGCATCACCGCCGATGACTACGAGATCAGCCTCGTCGCCGGTGGCGACCCGCCGGTCAACGCAGGCGTGTCCTTGAGCACCGCCGCGCCCTACAGCGCCGCCGAGCCTGCGCTCATCATCAGAGGAACCGGCACGACCCACCAGGCGGCTCGTGAACGCACGGCCATCTTTGAAGTGGCCGCGCTCGCCGACGGCGTGGGCGAGGGCGGCATGGAGACCATGACGGTCGGCTACGGCACGCCCTCCACCAATCTCGACACCTCCGCTCCCACGGTCTTCGAAAACGGCGGCACGAGGGAAGGGGCGGGCTCGGAGAACGACATCCCCGTCACCATCGTCGAGAATCCCACGGTCAGCATCGAAGCCGTCGGCGACGTCACCGAGGGCGCGAACGCGGTCTTCCATCTCACGGCCGACCCTGCGCCCAACACGGGCGAGACGATTTCGGTCACCTACAACCTCGCGCAAACAGGCGATTTCGTCGCCGCGACGGATGTGGGCGACGGCAAGACCGTCAGCATCGGCGACACCGGAAAGGCCAGCATCACCGTCGCCACCGTCAATGACGCCACCGACGAGAACGACGGCAGCCTCAAGGCCACGCTGGTGGCGGGCACGGGCTACGCGCTCGCCAAATCGCCGAACGATGCCGCCACGGTCAACATCGCCGACGACGAAGACACCGAAGTGACGCTCACCGCCACCGCCAGCGTCACCGAGGGCGGGGAAGCGACCGTCACCGCCACCATCGACGGCCTCGCGAATCGGCGGACGTGGTCATCCCCATCGCCGCGAGCATCGACGGCGCCAACGACACCGCCGAGGCCAGCGACTTCGACGCCCCGGACAGCATCACCATCAAGGCGGGCGAAAAGACCGGCACAACCCCACTGGTCACCCACC
>JAJDVT010000092.1 GCA_022826005.1 Gemmatimonadota bacterium
TCCGTTCGGTGCGAAGTGTCACGATCATCCTCCAATGATCTCTTCGCCCCGGCCTTCAGGCTCACTCCCCGCTGGAAACCGGCCCCCCGTTCAGGCTCATTTGCCGTTGGACAAGACTCCGGGTGGAACTGGACAGGGGAACTGCGTAGCTTTCCCGCATGCCTTCCGCAGTAATTCTCATCGCCTTCATCGTGCTCATGATCCCGATCCTGGCGATCGTGCTCGACTCCGACCTCGGCAAGGCGATCGCCAGGCGACTGGAACGGGGCAGGCTCAGTGAGGGGGGCGAGCACGTGCACGACCGGCTGGTCTACCTCGAGAGCGAACTCGACCGCCTGGGGAAGGATGTGGAGCGCCTCGAAGAGGAGAGCCGGTTCCTCCAGAACCTGCTCGCCGAGGGGCCCGAGTCCGGCCGGCTTCCCCGCGCCGACGCGGCCACCGGCGATCAGCCCGGCGGCGATCAGGGACGACCGGGCCCGTCTGCCGCCAGCCGGGCGGCCGATCGCGGATCCTCCTCCGGCTAGCAGTCCATGGACAGTCCCCGCGTAGCACCGAGGGCGGTGAGGCGCCGGGCCGGCAAGGCGCGCTCCAGGGGCGCCGGGCCGCGTTTCCGTCCGCGTCCGGCCCCGTAGGATGGCGGCGCGCAGGGTTGCCGCCGGGATCCTCGTCAGCCGCCTGTTCGGGCTGGTGCGAGATCGTGCCGTTGCCCACTACTTCGGCGCCGGGGACCTGGCCGATGTCTGGAAGGCCGCGCTGAGGATCCCCAACGTCCTCCAGAACCTCCTGGGCGAAGGAAGTCTGAGCGCTTCATTCATCCCCGTGTACGTCCGGCTCCTGGAGGAGGGCCGGGAAGAGGAAGCCGGTCGGTTGGCCGGAGCGGTGCTGGGCCTTCTCGCGCTGGCCGCCGGCGCGCTTGCCGTCGTGGGGGTCCTGGCGGCACCGCTGATCGTGTCCGTCGTCGCACCTGGCTACGCCAGCGACGGAAGGGCCGATCTGGTGGTCCCGCTGCTGCGCCTGCTCTTTCCCATGACCGGGGTGCTGGTCATCTCCGCGTGGGCGCTCGGGATCCTCAACAGTCACCGCCGTTTCTTCGTCTCGTACGTGGCGCCGGCACTCTGGAACCTCTCGATGATCGTCACGCTTCTCGTTGCAGGCGGGCGGGGGCTGATGGAGCTGGACCTGCTGGTCGCCCTGGCCTGGGGCGCGCTGTGCGGAGGAGCGCTGCAGCTGCTCTTCCAGCTCCCCTTCATGGCCGGGTACCTCAAGGGCATGGTTCCGTCGCTGGGACGGCGGGTCGCGGGCGCAGGAGTGGTCGTTCGCAACTTCGTTCCGGTGATGTTCGCACGGGGCGCCGCGAACCTGGGTGGGCTGCTCGATCTGTGGCTGGCCTCGCTGCTTGCCGCGGGCGCGGTGAGCGCCATGATGTACGCCCAGACCTTCTATCTGCTTCCCATCTCTCTCTTCGGCATGTCGGTCGCCGCCGCGCAGCTTCCGGAGCTGTCGCGGGACCGTGCCGCGGCCGCCATCGACAAGGTGCGGGCACGCACCGGGCAGGGGGTGGGCACGGTCCTCTTCTGGCTGATCCCGTCGGCGGCCGGGTACCTGGTCTTCGGTCCGGAAGTCATGGGGATCGCATATCAGACCGGCGAATTCACCGAGGGTGACGCGCTGGCGACCGGGCTCATCCTCGCCGTGTACGCCGCGGGCCTGCCGGCCACCGGCACCTCCCGGGTCCTCTCGTCCACATTCTACGCCCTGGGCGACACCCGGACTCCGGCAAGGATCGCGTACGCGCGCATAGCGGTCTCGGCGGCCATCGGGGCGTCGGTCATGTTTCCCCTGGACCGGCTTGCGGCCGGTGGTCTCGGGATGGGAGCGGCGGGACTCGCCGCCGGCGCGTCGGTGGGGGCGTGGCTGGAGCTGCTCCTGCTGCGAAGGAGCCTGGCGGGGCGGTTGCCGGGGCTCGCGCTTGGCGACCGGAGGGTGCGGGGCTGTGTCCTGGCTGCGATGGTGGCCATCGCAGCAGGGCTGGTGCCCGCGACGCTGCTGCCGCCGCTGCACCCCGTCCTCGCCGGCAGTGCGACGCTGCTCGCGTTCGGTATCGTGTACCTCCTTGTCGCCAGCCGGCTCGGCGCGGCCCCGGCCACGGTGGCGGCACCGCTGCGGCGGCTGTGGGGCCGCGGCCGCGACGGAGGGGGGAGGGGAGGCTCCGAATAGCCATGAAGCGCGGAATCCCCTTCGATCCGGCGCATACTGCGGGGCTGCCCGCCGAGCCCGGGGTCTACCTCTTCCACGGTGCCCGGAGCGAGGTGCTCTACGTGGGGAAGGCCAAATCGCTGCGTCACCGCGTGCGTTCCTACCTCGCGCGCGGCACCGGCACCACCGTCCGCATCCGCGAACTGGCGCGGCAGACCCGGCTGGTGGAAACGCTGGTGATGGGATCGGAGGCGGAGGCGCTCATCCTCGAGGCCAACCTCATCAAGGAGCACCAGCCGCGTTTCAACATCCAGCTGCGCGACGACAAGAAGTACCCGTACATCAAGGTGACCGTGAAGGAGCCCTTCCCCAGGGTGTTCGTGACTCGCCGGGTGCGCAGGGACGGGTCGAGGTACTTCGGCCCCTTCGTGTCGGTCGGACGCGTGCGCCGGGCGTTGGAAGTCGTCAAGCGCCTGCACGGGATCCGTTCCTGCCGCTACGCCCTGCCGCGCGAGGCGCCCGTGCGCCCGTGCCTGGATCACCACATCGGCCGGTGCGCGGCCCCTTGCGTGGGACTTCAGTCCCGGGAGGACTACCGCGAGATGGTGGACACGGTCATGCGGATCCTCGCGGGCGAAGTGGCCATGCTTCAGGCAGAGGTTGAAGAGGACATGCATAAGGCTTCCGCTACCATGGACTTCGAACGTGCCGCCAGACTGCGTGACATCCTTGCCGGGCTAACCGCGATCGCCCGGCAGCAGCGGGTTCAGACCGTCGGGGGAGGCGACCAGGACGCGGTGGGCGTGGCCCGTGACGGGCCGGTGGCGGTCGCGGTGGCGCTACGGATCCGGGGCGGCGTGCTGATCGGCCGCGATACCCACACCATGACCGGAATCGAGGAGGCATCGGACGACGAATTGCTGTCCCGCTCGGTCACCTACTCGTATCTGTCGAGCGGCACGGCGCCTCTGGAACAGCTCCCGCGCGAGATTCTGCTTCCGTCCGCCTTTCCCGATCTTCCCCTCGTCGCGGAGGTGCTCGCCCAGCGGGTCCCCCACGGCGTGTCGCTGCACGTGCCCCGGCGCGGCGCGAAAGTCCGGCTGGTCGAGCTGGCCGTCGCCAACGCGCGCCACGCCCTCGCCGACCAGGTGCGCAAGGGCCGGGCGGCGCAGCCGCGACCGGACGACATCCTCTTCGAGCTTCAGGACTTCCTGGGCCTGAAGGTTGTGCCGCGCCTGATCGCCTGCTTCGACATCTCCCACACCCAGGGGGCCGATACGGTCGCGGGTGTCGCCGTTTTCCTGAACGCCGAGCCGAAGCGCCCGGGGTATCGCCACATGAGAATCCGGGGCGAGTGGGCCAACGACGACTACCGTTCGATGGCCGAGGCCGTGTCCAGGTACTTCAAGCGGGAGCAGGACGGGGAGGGTCCGCTCCCCGACCTCGTCGTCATCGACGGAGGAAAGGGGCAGCTCGGCGCCGCCGGCCGAGCGCTCGGGGAGGTCGGACTGGGCGATATCCCTCTCGCCGCGCTGGCGAAGCGCGAGGAGTTGGTGTTCCTCCCGGGGAGGCGGGAGGGTGTCTCGATCCCCAGAACCGCCCGCTCGCTCCACCTCCTCCAGCGGATCCGCGACGAGGCGCACCGGATTGCGGTCAGCTACAACCGCAAGCTGCGCACCCGGCGTACGGTCCGCTCCGGACTGCGCGACATTCCGGGACTGGGGCCCAGGCGGGAACAGGCGCTGCTGTCCCGCTTCGGCTCGCTTCGGGGGGTCAGCGAGGCCTCGGCGGCCGAGATCGGCCGGATACCGGGGTTCAGCGAGGCGATGGGCGCGAAGATCCTGACCTGGCTCGGGAAAGGGGGCCGTTGGTAGCCTGACTTTGACCCGCCTCCCGGTGGTCCGTATACTTCTGTTGGGCAGGAACGTTCTGCCGTGCCCGGGCAGGGTGCGGCGCTCAAGGGTTCCACTTCAGGAGGAATGTCGTGGTCAGATCTCGGTTCGGACTTGTGATGTTGGCGGCGGGCACGGTTCTGCTGGTCGGCTGCGCCGCCGGCGCCGGTGGTGGTGGGGGTGGTGGGGGGATGGGTGGCGGTGCCGTTGCCGGGGGAGGGGGGGGCGGAGGGGGAGGGTCGACCTCGCGACCTAGGGACACCGGTAACACCAACACCGCGACGTTCCTGCTCGCGCAGGCCCCGGGTGCGGAAGACGCCGCCGAAAGGTACCGGAGCGCACTGGAGGCCGCACTCCGGGCCGTCGACGAGAATTCCTCCAATCCGCTCGCCCACCTGCTTGTGGCCCGCGCCTACCTCGGGCTTGGCCAGGAGCAGCCTCCCGACTCGATGGTCACCTCCTACCTGGCCTTCGACGAGGCGCTCACCCGGGCGGAGGAGCTGTGGCCGACGTACCTCGAGGAGACTGTGATCGACCGCGAGAATGCGTGGATCAACCTCTTCAACGCCGCGCTGGATCCCCTGGACGCAGGCGATACGGAGCTGGGAATCCGGATGCTGGAGACCGCCGAGTCCGTCTTCAGGGGGATGCGGCCCGAAGCGCTGCACAATCTGGGTGTTACCTACGGGAACGCGGGACGCTTCGACGAGGCCATCGATGCCTACCAGGGCGTGCTGGACGTCATCCGCAGCCGCATCTTGGACGTAGACAGTGCAACCGCCGCCAGCTGGAGGGACCGTGAACAGAACGCCACCTTCAACCGGGCCAACATCCTGACCCTCGCCGAGCGTTACCCGGAGGCCGCCGCGACCTACGCCGAGTACCTGGAGTCGGTCCCGGGGGACGTGCAGGCTCTTTCGGGTCTCGCTGGGGCGTTGGCCAGCGGCGGCCAGGCGGACTCTGCGCAAGTGATCTACAACAGTCTTCTGGACGCGACGGGCCTCGGTGTCAGGCAATACCTGGACATCGGCGTGGGCCTCTACAGGTCGGCCCAGAGTGTCGACACCGCAGTCGTCGATCCCAGGCCGATCTTCGCACAGGCGGCCAGGGCATTCCAGATGGCGGCGGACATCGCTCCGGAGAGCCGCGACGCGGTCTACAACATGGGCCAATCGCTTGCCGAAGCCGAGGACTGGGAACAACTGATGCCGGTCACCGACCGTCTGCTGGAGCTGGATCCCTACAACCCGCAGACCTACCTGCTGCGCGCACTCGCCCTCAACGGTACCGGCGCCCAGGAGGAGGCGATCACGGTGTACACGCAGGGCGACAGCCTGGACTTCACGATCGGGTATCCCCAGCCCTCGCTCACGCCGCGCACGGGAGGCGGCGCCGTCGCGGCCGTGCTGCTCACCAACAATTCGCTGGAACCGGGCACGACGGTGCGGGTCCGGGTGCATTTCAGCGGGGAAGACGGCAGCGAGGTCGGTACGGTCGACGTGCAGGTGCCGGCCCCCGATCAGGGCGTGACGGTGCCCTTCGATGCCGACCTCGTCAGCGGAGATGTGGTCGTGGGGTACTACGTCGAAGTGCTCGGTCCCCGGTAGGGACCGGGGAGGGAGCACGGTCGCGGGAGTAGCTCAGGTGGTAGAGCATCAGCTTCCCAAGCTGAGGGTCGCGGGTTCGAGTCCCGTCTCCCGCTTTAGGCCGTCCGCCCGCCTGGCGCCGGGGCAGCGACTTCCCAACCGGTGGCAGGCGACGGGGGAGGCGCCGGATCGTGGTGCGAATCGCAGAAGTCGGTGAAGGCTCTATCGCGGAGGCGCTGGAGCTCCGCATCGGCAGCCGGATCCTGACCGTCAATGGCGCCCGGGTGCGCGACGGGATCGACTTCGCCTTCCTGACCGCCGAGGAGGAACTCGAACTCGAGGTCGTCGACCCCGGCGGGACCGCGTTCGTCTGCGAGATCTCGCGGGACGCTTCCGAAAGCCTCGGCATCGTTCCGGCGCCCGACAAGATCCGCGAGTGCGCGAACGAATGCGTCTTCTGCTTCATCGACGGGAATCCACCGGGAGCCCGCGACCCACTCTGGCTGCGCGACGACGATTTCCGCCTTTCGTTCACCTACGGCAGCTACGTGACGCTCACGAACCTGGGGCCGCGCGGACTCCAGCGCCTGGTCGACCAGCGCCTGTCCCCTCTCTACGTCAGCGTGCACGCAACCAACCCCGCAACGCGCATTCGCCTCCTCAGGAACGATCGTGCGGGAATGATCATGGATCAGTTGCGATTCCTGCTGGATGGCGGTCTGGAGGTGCATGCCCAGGCGGTGCTCTGTCCGGGGTGGAACGACGGGGACGAGCTGGACCGCACGATCCGGGAGTTGTACATGCTGGGTGATGGGGTTCTCTCTCTCTCCGTGGTGCCGGTGGGGCTGACGCGCTACAACCTGAACCGCCCGGTGCGCCTGCTGCGCGCGGAAGAGGCGGAGACGGCGGTGAGACAGACCGAGTCGGTTCAGGGGCGGGCCCTGGCCGAGCGGGGGAAGCGCTGGTGCTACGCCGCCGACGAGCTCTTCCTGATTGCGGGGCGGGAGGTGCCGGAGCGCGCGTACTACGACGACTGGCCGCTCCTGGAGAACGGGGTGGGAGCACTGAGGAGCCTGATGGACGGGTTCGCGGGCGGGAAGGACCGGCTCGCGCCGGCCGAGGGGGTTGAGCGGGTCCGGCTTGTCACGGGAACCTCGATGCGTCCCCGGCTCGAGGGTTTCGCGCCGGCGATCTCGGCTGCGATGGAGTGCACGGTGGAGGTGGTCGCGGTCGAGAACCGATACTTCGGGCCGACCGTCACCGTGGCCGGGCTGCTCGCCGGCGTGGACATCCTGGAGAGTGTGCGGGAGGGCACCAGGGCAGGGGACCTCGTGCTTCTGCCCGGCACGGCGCTCAACGATGATCGTGTGTTCATCGACGGGACGCCCTTCGCTGAACTGGCCGGGCGACTCTCGCCGGCCAGGGTGCGCTCCGGGTACCAGGTGGTTGAAACCCTGCTGGGCGACACCTGCGCCGCCAAGGCGGCCCCGTGAGCCTTCCCGTCGTCGCCGTGGTCGGGCGGCCGAACGTGGGCAAGTCGACCTTCTTCAACCGGGCGATCGGGCGGCGCGTGGCCATTGTCGACGATGAGCCGGGGGTGACCCGGGACCGGAACTTCGGGCGGGCCGAGTGGACCGGGCGCCACTTCTTCGTGGTCGACACGGGCGGGGTGGTGGAGGGATCGGACCGCACGATCGACCGCCTGATCCGGGAGCAGGCCATGACCGCGGTCGAGGAGGCGGACGTCGTCCTGTTCATGGTCGACTCGAAGGAAGGGGTCCAACCGCTCGACCAGAAGCTCTCGGAGGTGCTGCGCAAGGTGTCGAAGCCAGTGCTGCTCACAGTCAACAAGGTGGACAACCTGCCCCTCGAGCGATCCCACCTCGACTTCTGGGAACTCGGGATGGGGGAGCCCCACCCGGTCAGCTCGGTGTCGGGCAGGGGGTTCGGCGACCTTCTTGACGCGGTGCTGCCTCTGCTCCCCGAGGAGACCGGGGAGCCGAAGCCCGGGGAGGTGCGGGTCGCGGTGATCGGGAAGCCGAATGCGGGCAAGTCGTCTCTCGTCAACCGGCTCTTCGGCCAGGACCGGGTGATGGTGTCGGACGTTCCAGGAACCACGCGCGACCCCGTCGACCTCACGCTGACCTACCACGGCAGGGAGGTCACCTTCGTCGACACGGCGGGGCTGCGGCGCCACGCCCGCATCAAGGACTCGGTCGAGTACTACAGCACGCTGCGCACCGCGCGGGTCGTGCGCGACGCCGAGGTCTGCCTCGTGGTCATCGATGCGGCCGAAGGGCTGCACGTGCAGGACATCAAGGTGGCGGAGACGGCCTGGGAGGCCGGGTGCGGGGTGATTGCCGTGTGCAACAAGTGGGATCTGGTCGCCAAGGACACCTGGACCGCCCCCGACTTCCAGCGCGACGCGGGCCGCCGCGCACCCTTCCTTCGCCACGTCCCCTTCCTCTTCGCATCGGCACTCACCGGACTGCGGGTCCGCAAGACACTGGAACTGGTGCTCGCGGTGGCCGGCCGGCGGCAGCATCGCATCCCCACCCACGAAGTCAACGAGCTTGTTCAGGAGCTGGTCCGGCGCCAGCCGCCACCGCATTCGCGCGGCCGTCCGGTCCGGATCAAGTACGCTACGCAGGCCGAGACGGAGCCCCCCACCTTCATCCTCTTTTCCAACCTCCCGGACGAGATCCCCGTCCACTACCGGCGCTTCATCGTCAACGGAATGCGGGACCGCTGGGACTTCCCGGGCGTGCCGCTGAGGCTCAGGTTGCGCAAGAGCGCGGGGTAGGCATACTTGAACCCCATGATCTCCGCACCCCTCCTGGTCCTCGCGGCGTACGCGGCGGGCGCCATCCCCACCGCCTTCTGGACCGGCAAGCTCCACGGCAAGGATCTGCGAACGCTGGGCAGCTGCAACCTGGGCGCCACCAACGTGCAGCGCGTTCTCGGGTGGGGCGCGGCCATCCCGGTCGGCCTCTTCGACATCTTCAAGGGGTTTGCGCCGGTCTGGTGGTTCCCGCAGCTGGACGACCAGACCGCACCCTGGTGGACCGTGGCCTACGGCGGAGCGGCGATCGTGGGTCACGTCTTCTCCTTCTGGGTGCGTTTCCGGGGCGGCAAGGGCGTGGCGACCAGCGCGGGCGTCCTGGTTGCGGTGGCACCCGTGGCTGCCGCCGTGGGGCTCGGGACCTGGCTCCTCACGCTGCTGGTCTCGCGGATGGTGTCGGTCGCCTCGATGGCGGCGGCGGTGGCGGTGCCCGTGGCGGGGTTCTTCCTGGATCCCGAGCCGCCGGTGATGATCTTCCTCGCGCTGATGGCCGTCTTCGTCGTGTGGGCGCACCGCTCGAACGTCAGGCGGCTGCTGGCGGGGGAAGAGCCGCGCATCGATCGCCGGAGGGAAGGCGGCGGGGGAGGGTGACCGCCGGAGGCATTACGGTGATCGGGGCGGGAGCCTGGGGGACGACGCTGGCGAACCTGCTCGCGAACTCGGGTGCCCTGGTGCGCCTGTGGGCGCGCGAACCCGATGTGGCACGGTCCTTTAATGAATACGGAGAGAACGAGCTCTTCCTTCAGGGCATCGCCCTCAACCGGAAGCGGCTCACCGTCACGAACTCGCTCTCCAAGGCACTTGCGGGCGCGGAGGTGGTGGTCTGGGTCTGTCCGGTGCAGCACTCGGCGGGGCTCCTGGCCGGCGCCGCCCCCTTCATCCGGGGGGACGCGTTGATCGTGAGCGCGTCGAAGGGGATCGAGATCGCGACGCTCAGGCGCATGGACGAGGTCTTCGCCGACGCGTTGCCCCCCGGGCAGGCCGGGCGGATCTGCGTCCTCTCCGGTCCGAGTTTCGCCCGGGAGGTATGCGCAGGGGTTCCTACCGCGGTGGTGGTGGCGAGCCGGGACCGGGACGCCTGCATGCGCATCCAGTCGCTCTTCCAGACGGATCGCTTTCGGGTCTACACCACCCCCGATGTGATCGGCGTGGAGCTCGGGGGCGCGCTGAAGAATGTGGTCGCGGTGGCGGCGGGCGTGGCCGCGGGCCTGAAGCTGGGCCACAACGCGGTGGCGGCGCTCATGACCCGCGGGCTGGCCGAGATCAGCCGCCTTGGGGTGGCGATGGGCGCCCACCCGGCCACCTTTGCGGGGCTCGCCGGGATGGGGGATCTGGTCCTCACCTGCACGGGGGGGCTGAGCCGCAACCGGACGGTCGGAGAGCGCCTCGGGCGCGGGGAATCGATGGAGGAGATCACGGGGAGCACGCGGACGGTTGCGGAAGGGGTGGCGACGGTGGAGGCCGTACACGAACTTGCCGGGAGGCTCGGAGTCGAGATGCCGGTGTCCGAAGAGGTTTATCGTATAGTCGCGGAAGGGGCCGACCCCATGGAGGCGCTGCACCGCCTGATGACCCGGGAGCCGAAGCCCGAGCACCCGCACGCGAGGAGTTGAGACTGTTGGACCCGATCGCCCGCAAGACCTACTACTCGATCGGAGAGGTGAGCACGCTGACGGGGCTCAAGCCGCACGTGCTCCGCTACTGGGAGACCCAGTTCGACGTCCTGTCGCCCAGCAAGAACCGGGGGGGGACACGGGTGTACCGGATGCGGGAGATCGAGACGATCCTGCTGGTGAAGCATCTGCTCTACGAGAAGTGCTTTACGATCGAGGGGGCCCGAAGGGAGCTGCACAAGATGCGGGCCGGCGGCAAGATCACGGAGGTCCGCAAGCTGAACGCGGAACCCGCCGTGATGGGCCTCATCAGGGAAGGGCTGGACACGCTTCGCGACACGCTGACCCTGCCGGAGGAAGAGGGTTAGATGCCCCGCCGTTCGAATGCCGTGCAGGTCTCGTCCGCGGGGTGCTAGTGCGAATCCTCTGCACCAACGACGACGGCTATCTGTCGCCGGGGATCCGGGTGCTGGCCGAGGCGGCGCACGAGATCGGGTCGGTGGACATGGTTGCGCCCGACCGCGAGCAGAGCGCGTCGAGCAGCGCCCTGACCCTGCACCGTCCCCTCCGCACGCGCAAGACGCACGACGGCACGACGATCATCGACGGAACCCCCACCGACTGCGTGATACTGGCCGTGACCGAGCTTCTGGACACCCGCCCCGACCTGTGCGTTTCCGGAATCAACAACGGCCCCAACATGGGCGAAGACGTCCTCTATTCGGGAACGGTGGCGGCGGCCATGGAGGCGACTCTCCTCGGCATCCCGGCGGTGGCGTTCTCCTACATCGGCAGGGAGGTGGAGGAGCTCGAGGGGTGGCAGCCGGTGGTGAGAGGCCTCCTGAAGCAGTTCCTCGCGAGGGGAATCCCGCCCAACGAGCTGCTGAACGTGAACCTTCCGCCGCTGCCGCCTTCGGAAGTGGCCGGCGTGCGGGTGACGAACCTGGGGCGGCGGCGGTACAGCGAATCCATCACCCGGGCCCCCGACCCCTCCGGGCGCGAGTACTACTGGATCGGCGGCGGCGTCACGCACTGGAACGGCGGCCCCGACTCGGACTTCCGCGCCGTTCGCGACGGGTACGTGTCCGTTACGCCACTGCATCTGGACCTGACCAGCTACCGCCGGCTGGACGAACTGCGGGAATGGGATCTCCACCTCTGAGGGCTGCCGCGGGCGGACGGGCGCGGGTGGGGCCGCATGGGGGGGATGAGCCCGGGCCGTGCGGCGGATTGCCCGGGACGGCGGGTATTTCGTGAGGCGCTGGCTCGCAAACACGCTGCGCGGGGTGTGCATGGGCGCGGCCGATGTCATCCCGGGGGTTTCCGGCGGGACGATCGCGCTGATCCTGGGGATCTATCCGCGTCTGATCGATGCGGTGGGGGGGCTGGGGATGGGGTTGCTACGGCGGTTCCGCTCCCGTCCGTTCTGGCGTCTGCTCGCCGCCGGGGCGAGGGATCCGGAGCGGCTGCGGGACGATGGTGCCGGCGAGGACGCGGGCCGCGTGCTCTTCCTCGCCTTCCTCGCTGCGGGCATCCTGCCTGCGATCGTGGCCTGGGCGCGCATCCTTCCGCCCCTGCTGAGCCTGTACCCGGCGCAGATGCGCGGGCTCTTTCTGGGTCTGGTTCTGGCCTCGGTCACGGTTCCCTTGCGGGCGATGCGGAGCGGGGGACCCTCCCGCTGGCTGCTCGGCCTGGGTGCCGCGCTGGCGACGGCCTGGTTCGTCGGCCTCCCGGAACCGGCCTCAAGGCGCGCCACCGGCTCCGTGCTCCTGGAATTCGCGGAGCCCACCGCGGCCGAAGTGCGCCTCACGCCGCAGAACCTCACCCTGCGGGCACCCGGGGACGCTTCGCGCCCGGAGCTGATCTTCGGCCCGATCGCACCAACCACCGTGCCGACCGGCAGTGCCGGCATTGAAGTCGCCGTTATTGCGAGCATGGCCGGGGATGCGGGAAACGTGCCGGCCGGATCGATCCGCGACGTGGGGGGGCCGGTGGCCGGACTGCGCGTGTCGCAGCCGGGCGCGCTCGCCGGCGG
Organism: Gemmatimonadota bacterium; assembly: GCA_022826005.1. GTDB lineage: Bacteria > Gemmatimonadota > Gemmatimonadetes > Longimicrobiales > Gaopeijiaceae > Bin94. The sequence continues at coordinate 12,165 of JAJDVT010000092.1, forward strand.
GGCGGACCCATTGCTGCCGTACCTGCTGCTGGGAGGGGTACTGGCCATCTCCGCCATGGCCCTGCCCGGGATTTCGGGGGCGTTCGTGCTGCTGCTGCTGGGTCTCTACCACTACGTCCTCTACACCCTTTCGGTCGCGATCTACCACCAGAACCCGGGCGCCATCCTTACTGTTGGAGCGCTGATCGCGGCCATGGCGGCCGGGCTGCTGACCTTCGTGCGAGTCCTCAAGAGGATGTTCGCCAGGTGGCACGACGGCACGCTGGCCGTGCTGGTGGGTCTCATGCTGGGATCGCTGCGAAAGCTCTGGCCCTTCACACGCTACTCGGAGGAGGGCAGGGAAGTGCCGGTGCTGCCCTCCCTCGGGGATCCGGAGGTGGTGGCGGTGGCGCTCGTGTTCCTGGCCGGCGTCGGTGCCGTGGCGCTGCTCGGTGCCGCCGGCCGCAGGCGTTCCCGTTAAGGCCAAGGGACTCGGCGGACCCCGCGCCCGGTGCGCGCCCGTCTAGCGGCCGTCGATCGTAACGCGCCGGACGGCCAGCTGCTCCGAGTCGGGCAGTTCGCGGTACTCAAGCATCAGTCCGTCGCCCATGAAGGCCTCGATGGTGATCCGTCAGATTGTACGGAACCTGCCTGACCTCGACCTCGTTGAGGCGCGCCTCATGATGCAGTTCGGCCAACTCCTCGAGCCGCGCGCACGTGGTGCAGAGATCCTCGGCGTCCCGCACCAGGTGGCGGCCGCGACTGTCGCCGGTCAGGGCCCAGTTCTGCTGCGCCGGTGCGGCGGACGGGATCGCCCCGATCGCTGCGGTCACCGGCAGCATGGCGATAAGAAAAAGTCGTGGGGAAGGCATGTCGACCTCGTGGGCTGGTGGGGCGTTGGCGACCACCCGCGCCTGCGGAGTACCTGTCGGAGAATAGCGGGTGGAGGGCCGGGCATGCGAACCATCTGCCGATTCGAGGCATCCATGGAGAGAAGGGTGCCCAGGCCGGCATGACCGGACTGTCGGCGCCGCGGAGTCATCGTCGACAGAGGAGATACCAGGATGCGCCAGCAATCCCGATCCCATGCCGCCTACGGAACGTGGCCCGCCGTGGGCCTCCTGGCGGCGATCGGAGCCGCCGGTGTCCAGGCCCAGGAGGTGGTCGATCTGCCGGCTGAAGATCTGCCGCTTGCCGCGGACCTCGAACCGGTGTACCGCATCGGGTCCGCCGTGGCCCGGTCCGAGTGGGAACAGTTCACCGCGGTCCAGCACATCGGCTTCGACCGCACGGGCAACCTCTACATTCTGGATGCCCCGGGGCCCGAGGCCGGGACGCGCGTGGTCATCGTGGACCCTGCCGGCCGGCATGTGAAGGACTTCGGCCGCCAGGGCGAGGGGCCGGGGGAGTTCCAGTGGCCGCGGCGCATGGTGGTTTGGGCGGACGGGAGCACGCTCATCGAGGACGTACTGCACATGGGATCCCACGTGTTCGGGCCGGAAGGCGACTTCGAACGGATGGTGAGGGGCGGGGTGGGCCCCAGCCTGCGCCCGGACCCGGTCGACCCCAACACCGTGGTGGGCGTGTCGTGGCGTCGTGAGGACGATGGAGTTGCCCCGCTATGACGGACACTTTTCCATTGGTGCCAACCAAGGAGGTGAGCCATGGCGGGAAGCGGGAAGGGGCGGTATCCGCCCGAGTACAAGGATCGAATGGTCGAGCTGGTGAGGGCCGGGCGTAGTCCG
>JAJDVT010000030.1 GCA_022826005.1 Gemmatimonadota bacterium
GCCGCGGCGGCGACGGCGGCGCCCGGTGCCTGTCCGCATCTGGGACGTGCAGGTCGCGGTGTCGACGCGGGGCAGGACGCTGGTGGTGCAGCGCCCGCGGAAGGGGCTGCTGGGGGGGATGTGGGGGTTCCCGGCGGCGGAGGTGGCGGACGGCGCCGACCTGGGTGCGCGACCAATGAAGGTCGCCGAGCCCGCGGCGGGGACGGTCGTGGAACTGCCCGCGGTCACCCACCGGTTCTCGCATTTCACGGCGGTGTACCGGCCGCGACGAGTCGAGGTGGCCGAGGAGTGGGGGGAGGCGGCGGGCCGCTGGGTCACCCCGTCCGAACTGGCCGATCTGGCCCTTCCGGTCGCTCAGCAGCGCATCGCCCGCCTGGCCGGCCTGTGACGCGCCCCTGGCTGGCGCACGGGCGGCCCGGTCACGGAGACGCGGCGGTCACCGCGACCAGGGGGGCACGACCCGGTTCATGCGGGCGTAGGCGATCGCCTGGCCCAGGTGCTCGTTCATGTGGGTCATCAGCTGCAGCAGCACCGCCCAGCTCTCCACTTCGCGCCCGTACAGTTCGGTCTTCTTCGCCAGATCCGCATCGGACATCGATTCCAGGATGCCGCGCACATGACTTAGCGAGGCGGCAAGGATGCGCACGGCTTCGTCCTTCGTGGTCACCCGCTCCTCGAGGGAGCCGTAGTCCACGCCCGACGGCGCGTCGACCCCGAGGTACAGGTCCGGATACATGTAGTTGTAGCGGGCGACGTGCATGTACGCGGCGGCCACGGTGTACACCCCCTCCATGGGCTGCCAGGAGTACGACTCCGCCGGCATCGCCTCGGCCAGCGCCACCAGCTTCTCGGCCGACCCCTCGAACTGGCCGCGCAGCTCTCCGCCGAAGCCGGAGATGCCTTGAGCGTGTGCGGGAGCGGCCAGGACCGCCATGGCCGCGAGGGTCAACATGGCGTGGGCGAGGAGCTTCCGCCCCCGGCGACTCGTTGCGGCGATGGGCTGCGCGGAAACGGACACACGAGTGGAACGACGCATGGTTCTTCTCCTGAGTGGCTCAACTATCGGCCGGAAACGGCCCTGATCCCTTGAATCCCTGCCCCGGCGCGGGAGCGTCGTGGCGCGCGCGCCCGTACCCTCCCCCATCGGTGCGACTGATGCGCTTGGCGTCGACCAGCGCCTCGAGCACCAGTTCGCAGGCGGACGCCCTGTGACCGTCGCCGGAATCCCTGGTCGCGAGGCCTACATGGGAGAGCAGCTCCAGCAGCCCGGGCACGTTCTCGAATCCCTTGACGCACGCCTTCGCCCCGGCGTCGTTGGAGACCTGCAGCGCGCCCCCCTCCTCGAAGTACTCGACGATCGGCTCCACGTCGGCGCCGCCCGCGTATGTCTCGAAGACCTGTCCCGCCGCCCGGGCGATCAACTCGCGGGCGATGCGGTCGGGTCCGTGCAGTTCGCCCTCGTACTCCAGTTCCATCTTGCCGGTGATCGCGGGCCGGGCCGCGTAGATGTCGCTCACGCGCGGAACGACGGTCTTCTCCTGCAGGCGCAGCGCGCGCCGTTCCGCGCTGGCCACGGCGATCTCCAGCACCGAGATGGGCATGCGCTGACTCACGCCCGAGCGCTGGTCCACGCGCTTGTCGACGCGGGCCAGAAAGGCGACCGACTCCACGATCTCGGAGATGAAGTCGGGAATCTCCACCGGATCCCCCCGCTCGACCCACGCCTCCTGTGCCGTGATCGCCCGTCCCACGCCGAGCGTTTCCGGGTAGTGGGTGCGCACCTCGGTTCCGATGCGGTCCTTCAGCGGCGTGATGATCTTGCCCCGCGCGGTGTAGTCCTCCGGGTTGGCGGTAAAAGCCAGCATGACATCGAGTTGCAGGCGGACAGGATATCCCTTTATCTGCACATCCCCCTCCTGGAGGATGTTGAAGAGCCCCACCTGGATCTTCCCGGCCAGATCCGGAAGCTCGTTGATGGCGAAGATGCCGCGGTTGGCCCGGGGCAGAAGCCCGTAGTGGACCGTCAGTTCGTCGGCCAGGATGTGTCCCCCGCGGGCCGCCTTGATGGGATCCACATCCCCGATCATGTCCGCGATGCTCACGTCCGGGGTCGCGAGCTTCTCCACATACCGGCTCTCGCGCGGCACCCACGCCACCGGCGCGTCTTCCCCGTGCTCCTCGATCAGCAGCCGGCCGTAGCGCGACACCGGGTGGAAGGGCTCGTCGTTGATCTCGCTGCCCGCGAGAATCGGGATTTCCTCGTCCAGAAACGCCATCAACTGACGCAGGATTCGGCTCTTGGCCTGGCCCCGAAGCCCGAGCAGGATGAAGTCGTGCCGAGCGAGTATCCCGTTCACGAGCTGCGGGACGACGCTGTCGTCGTAGCCGAGGACGCCAGGGAACAGCTCCTCCCTGTCGCGGAGCTTCCGGACCAGGTTGGCCCTCATCTCGTCCTTCACGCTGCGGGGGCGATAGCCCGATTCGCGCAACTCCCGAACCGTGGCGGGTCGGCGATGGGTCATGTCTGTCGTGGGGAGGAAGGGGTCGGGTCGACGCCGTGACGACCGGCGCAGGATTGGCTAGGATGTAGCACTTCGGGAGGCCGGCCGCCCGGGGTCGGGCGGCGCTGCGGCCTCGACAGACTACCCCGCTCTCCGGGCCCGGATCCTGCGGGCCGGGCGCCGGCCGCGATCCATGGCGCCCGCCGCCCGCGCGGCGGCCGGAAGCCCGCTCAGGAGTTCGCATGCCGCAACCTCCGGTGTCCGTTCGACCGGCTGTCTGGCAGCCCGCGCTCCCCGTCGATCGCTTCATCGTGGAGGAACCTCCGGACGCCGAGGCAATCCCCCTCGACGTGGTCTTCGTCGGCGGAGGCCCGGCCGGGCTCGCCGGCGCGATACAGCTCGCCAAGCTGGCGCGGGCGGACGGCGAGGCGGGAGGAGATTTGGGCGAACTCGAGATCGGCGTGCTCGAGAAGGCCGGGGAGCTGGGCGAGCACAGCCTGTCCGGCGCCGTGGTCAACCCCCGCGCCTTCCGGGAACTCTTCCCCGAGCTCCCGGACGGCGACTTCCCCTTCGCGCGCCCGGTTTCCCGCGAAGCGGTGTACCTGCTGACCGGCTCGCGCGCGCTCCGGCTGCCGACGCCGCCCACGATGAGGAATCACGGCAACTTCGTGGGGTCGATCTGCGAGATGGTGCGGTGGCTGGGCGAGCGCGCGGAGGAGCTTGGCGTGAACGTCTTTCCGGGGTTCCCGGTCGATTCGCTCCTCGTTGACGGAACGCGCGTCGCGGGTGTGCGCACGACGCCGGGCGGCCTCGACCGGAAGGGGGCGCCCGGCGCGGGATACCAGCCGCCCATGGATATCTCGGCCACGGTCACGGTGCTCGCCGAAGGCACCCGCGGCCCGCTTACGCAGGCGTGGCTGGAGCGGGAGGGCATCGGTTCGGCCAACCCCCAGATCTACGCCCTCGGCGTGAAGGAGCTCTGGCGCACCCGCCGATCCCTGGACCGCGTCGTGCACACCCTCGGTTGGCCGCTCCCGCGCGATGCCTTCGGCGGCAGCTTCATGTATCCGCTCGCCGACGACCTGGTCGCGCTGGGGCTGGTCGTGGGGCTGGACTACCGCGACGCCTCGCTCGATGTCCACGAGCTTCTCCAGCAGATGAAGCTGCATCCGCTATTTCGCCCGACGCTCGAGGGCGGCGAGATGCTGGAATGGGGCGCGAAGACCATCCCCGAAGGGGGCTACCATTCGGTTCCGGAGCGCCGCCACGGGGACGGGTTGCTGGTCTGCGGAGACGCGGCCGGCCTCGTGGACGTGCCCTCCCTCAAGGGCATCCACTACGCGATGCAGTCGGGCATCTACGCGGCCCACGCCATCTTCGCCGCACTCAAGGGCGAGGGAGACGGCCTGGCGGGATTCAGCCGCGCCCTGGACGACTCCTACGTGATGAAGGACCTGCGCCGCACCCGCAACCTGCGCCTGGCCTTCAAGAAGGGCTTCTGGGCGGGCGGGATTCAGGCGGGGCTCATGACGGTGACGGGCGGCGCCTTTCCCGGGGCCCGCATCCCGGTAACGGAAGATGTCGAGGAGGCGCGACGTCCCGGCGCACCCCCGGCATTCAGAGCCGATGGAGAGCTCACCTTCTCCAAGGTCGACGCGGTGTACAAGTCGGGGAACCAGACCCGCGACGACATCCCGAGCCATGTGCTCGCGGGCGACGAGGTCCCTCCGGAGGGAGCCGCGTTCTACGCCAGCATGTGCCCGGCCGGGGTGTACGAGGAGGGCGAAGACGGCGAGCTGGTGATCAACGCCCCCAACTGCGTGGACTGCAAGGCGACCGACGTGCTTGGGCCGCGCTGGACGCCGAGAGAAGGGGGCAGCGGGCCGGCCTACCGCCGGATGTAGGCCGTGAGGTCCCGGGTCGTTCGCTCCCGCCTCGCGCTCGTGCCCGCGCTCGCGCTCGGCGCCGTGGCTGCATGCGCGGACCGGGAACCGGAAGCCGCCATCGAGGTCGACAGCGCCGGCGTCCGGATCGTGGAGAGCCGGGCCCCGGCATGGCCGCCCGGGACGGAGTGGAGAGCGAATCCGGAGCCCGTCTTCCGGCTGGGCGACGCCGGGGACGATCCCGCCTCAAGCTTCTTCCAGATCATGGATGTCGCGCTGCTCGCGGGCGGCGAGGTCATCGTGGTGGATGGCGGGTCCGCCGAAGTGCGTCGCTACGACGCGGCGGGCCGTCACCTGTGGAGCACCGGCGGACGGGGCGAAGGACCGGGAGAATTCCGCATCCCAGGCTACCTGGGGCGGCGGGACGACGGTGCGTTCCTGATCTGGGACCGGGCGCTCTCTCGCGTGTCCACGATCGGACAGAACGGAGACCGGCTCGGTACAGAGCGCCGGTCCGGTCCGGACGGATCCCCACTGGTGGCTTTCGACGTCTTCGACGACGGCGCCTGGCTGGTCGCCTTCCCGGTCGTGAGGCAGGCGCCTGAGCCCGGCACTACATGGACCGACAGCGTCCGGCTGGGACGCTACGATCCGGTGCTGGAAGAGGGTGTTCAGCTGGCGACGGTCACCGGCCAACGATGGATGTGGACCGGCCAATCCATGCTGCCGGTGCCGTTCAGTCCAAGGCCGTTGCGGGTGGCCGTGGGCGATCGCCTCGCCGTGGCCAGCGGGCCGGATCCGCAGGTTTCGGTCCACGATGCCAATGGTTCGCTGGTGGCCCGGTACCGGCTCGCACGCGCACGGGAACCGGTGTCGGAATCGGATGTCGGGCGGGTGATCGAGAGTCTCGTCGAGATCGGCCAGGGGCCCGAGGCGGTGTGGCGGCAATGGCGGGACGAGATGGAGGTTCCGGCGCACGAGCCTGCGTTTGACCGGCTGCTTGCGGACGGGGCCGGCAACCTGTGGGCGCGGCGATTCACGGCCGACCCGCTCGCCCGCGAGCCCCCGTCGTGGGACGTATTCGACCCGGCCGGAACCTGGCTTGGCGTGGTTGCGACGCCGGGCGGAATGACGGTGACCGCCATCCGTGACGGTCTCGTGGCGGGGGTATACCGGGATGAGCTGGGCGTCGAG
>JAJDVT010000053.1 GCA_022826005.1 Gemmatimonadota bacterium
GACTACGCCCGGCCCTCACCAGCTCGACCATTCGATCCTTGTACTCGGGCGGATACCGCCCCTTCCCGCTTCCCGCCATGGCTCACCTCCTTGGTTGGCACCAATGGAAAAGTGTCCGTCATAGCGGGGCAACTCCAACGAAACCGTCGAGCTGCTGGGGCTCCAGACCAACGCCATCGACGGCACCGAGTACTTCTGGACGCCCATCGAATCGCACGGACTGAACGGCCTGGTGAAGGGGGCTACCCAGGCGATGGGGAACGTGTTTGTCGAAGACGACTTCTTCTGGAGGAGCGGCTTCATGATGGACGCGCTGATCTCGCACCAGTACCTGTGGCCGCTGGGGTCGTGGACGATCGATTTCGATAGACGGATGTACTACTTCCCGGGCGGGTGAGGGGAGGATGGGGCCCTCGACTCACGTCCGCCAGCGGCCTGGCATGATTCGCCGCATGAATCCGTCAAAGCGTGGCACCGTGAACCCGGTATCTCCGTGGGCCGGGCTCCAGACCATTCCCTTCGAGATCAGCTTGCTGCGAACCGGGGCAATCGAGGTGACCGTGCGTCCCAGTTCACTCGCGATCTCGCCGGAGCGATGCGGCCCCGCACCCAACTCGGCCATCGCCCGGAGGAATGGGGTCCATTGCGGTTTCGCCTATACGAAGGTTAGGCGGTTTATCGAAAAACGATAATATCGCTAAACTCGCTATAAACCAGGAATTGGGGAGTCCGAAGCGAGGAGCGGGAGGCGAACCCGTCCACTGGACCGTGCTCAACGGGATGGGCCGGTTGGGGCGGTGAGTTGGAGCCGCCCTGGATTGCCACCGCTCAAAGCAACGCTTCCAACGCCTCGGCCGGTGTGATCGCCGGGATGGGGGAGTGTTTGAAGTCCCGAGCGTTCCTCGTGACGACGTAGCGGGCTCCGCAGGCCCGCGCCGCGGCAACCTGCATCGCGTCCTCGAAGTCGGTCATCCCCAGCCGGGCGGCATAGGCGATCGCGTCCGTGCCGCACTCCGCTACAGCCACGAAACGAATCAGCTCAGCGATGAAGGCGCGCGCATCCGCACCGCTTCGCGCGGGCGTGACGAGGGAGCAGAAGTTCGACAGCGTGTGCCACGCCACGAACACGCGCTTCGGCCCCGTCTGCAGACGATCGATCAGTTCGGAAGCCGGGTCGGAGAACGGCTGGCGGTCGAGCGCCACGTCAACGAGCACGTCCGTATCGATCAGGATCATAGGTACTTCCGCGCCAGGGCGTCATACCGGGGATCGTCATGGCTCGCGGGGCGGAACTGTCCTCTCCACCGCGACGCGAAGGACGGTTCGCCGACGGAAGCCTCATCCCGCAAAGCGCGCTCGATCAACGCCGACAGCGACACGCCCCGCGATCGCGCGTATCGCTTGGCAGCAACGACAACCTCGGGATCCACCGTGACTGTGAGCTTCTGTTTCATCTCCGGGCCAATGGAAGGGGAAGAGAAAGACGTGTACGTAGTGATTATATACGTATATGGGACCGGAAGTCAATTACGAGAGGCCGCAACCGATGCTCGATTCCGTAAGTCGTCGGCCGAGCCGAACCTTTCTAGACCCCCGCCCCCGACACGGCCACCGGCCGATACGGCTCGACATCGAGTTCCCCTTCCCGCTGGCGCGTGCGGGCGATGTCATAGGACGACTGCATCCGCATGAGGGTGTCCATCTTCACCCCAAAGGCCTTCTCGATTCGCAGCGCCATCATGCCGGACAGATCCGACCGTCCATTCAGGAACATGGAGAGCGCGGGCCGCGATACACCGAGTGCTCGTGCCGCCGCGGCTACCGTCAGGCCGTGCGGTTCGATCACCTCGGTCCTGACGAGTCTTCCGGGGTGCAGGGGGTTCAGCATTCGCATTGGACGTAAAGTGTTACGCAACGGTTTACCGAAGTCAAGTTGACGGTCAGGACCCCTCCACCAGCTCGTAGACGGCCACGCTCTGCTCGTCGAACTCGCCTTTCTCGAGGAGCAACACCCAGTCCGGGCCCGCGTCCAAGAGGGTCCGGCCCGACGGGATGGTGAGGCGGTGGAGCCATGTGCCGTCCGGACCCAGCAGGTGGAACTCGGCGGTTCCCAGGCCCCGCCAGGGGTGAGGCACCACCCACACGCTGCCGTCGGGTAGCGGCAGGAGCCCTTCCGACGCGAAGGCGGGAAAGCGCTCCGGCAGGTCGTCGCGAATCTCCGGCCACCTCTCCCTCTCGAATTGGCGGCGCTCGGCGGGGTTCTCGTACCGGGCGAGGTAGGCGTCGAGGTAGCGGTCAAGGTGCTCGCGCGTGACTTCGAGGTCCGGTCCGGCCCACTGCGCGATCCGCGTCACGCGGCCGTTCCAGTCGACTTGCTCCAGTTCGTAGTCGTCGGCCGAGCCGTACCAGACGCCGGTGGCCGTGACCGTGAAGGCCAGATCCTTCCCCCAGGTTCTCGGGCCGGAACCGCCGCCATAGTTGAAGCGCTCGGCCCCGGGGATGCCGCTGGCCAGGGTGACCACGCCATCGTCCCGCTCCAGCCTCAAGTCGATCTTCCAGCGGTAGAACTCGCCCAGCGGCACGGTCTCCTCAAGGTCCCACCCGCTTTCCGGCCATTCGTCGAACACCAGATCGCCGTTCGGCGCGCATGTGGGACTGTTGTACGGGTTCACTCCGGCTCCGGCAAGCACCCGCGTGTCGATCACCGTTCCGTCCGGGCCGAGTCGCGTGATCCTGTCCTGGCTCCAGTCGAATACCGTGACCGTGGCTCCCGGGCAGCCCCGCATCAGCCGGATTCCTTCATACTCGCCCGGCCCCTCGCCTTTCCGCCCGCTTGACCACGCGTGCCGCCCGCCGGCGTCGAACATTCGAATCTCGTAGATCGACTCGTCCGCGACGACGACGCTTCCATCTCCGAGGCGGACGGCGCCCGTGATGTTGCCGAAGAGGTACTCGTCGGCGCCGTCCAGCAGGCCCACCCGCACCAGCGGCTCTTCGGCGAGCACCAGGTCCGGATCCCGGGGGGAGTCGCTCTCGATGATGGTCTGGGCGATGGTTCCGGAGATCGGCGGAGTCGTTTCGGGTTCGCTGTCCTCGTATGCGGCCTCTGGTCGATCCTGGGAGGCGGCCAGCCTTTCCAGCAACTCACTCTCCGTCCAGCTGATCCTCAGAGCACGGGGCGTAATCCGAATCGTCTCAAAGGAACTCAGTTGTCCGATGAGATCATAGGCCAGATCCCGGGGCGTCAACTCCGGTTCGGCGTCCGGGTTCTCCGGTGGGGGCTCCGCAACGTCCGTGATGTCGCAGGTCAGGGCGACCATGGCAATGAACGTGGCGGTGGCGAGGCGGGTTGCGGTCATGCGGGCGCTCCTGAATCAGCAGTCCGTGCAACGCAAAGTGGTGCGCTGGACACCTGAGTGTAAAGTGGACATGACGTTTTGTACTGTTCTCATGACGTTTTGTACCGTTGTGATGACGTTGGAGAGACACTCGGAATGGTCGCAGGGTTGCCCAGGGCGCAATTCGGGTGCCCAGCAGACCGGGAGACCCACATGAGGAAATCCACGGAACTCAACACGCGCATCCTGCGGATCCGCACCCCCGCCGCCCACCCCTTCGCGCTCCCATGCGTCGTCGCACTCTCCCTGCCGGCGGCCGCCTGCGCGCCGGACGCCCCTGCGGGCAGCCGGCCGGATGTCGTCGTCGACACGATCGGCGATACCATCGTCGTGCGCACGAACTCGGGGAGCGTATGGGGGGCGGAAGCCACCCTCGTGCCCGAGGTGTCGATCGGCGAGGTCGACGGGCCGGAGGAATACCTCTTCGGTGCCGTGGCATCGATCGCGGTAGACGACGACCACAACGTCTACGTCCTCGACTGGCAGGCTCAGGAGATCCGACAATACGATGCGCTCGGCGACTACGTCAGGAGGTTGGCGCGCCGCGGTGAGGGACCGGGCGAGCTGGCCACCGCCGACCGGATGGCCTACCTGCCCGATGGCCGCCTCGTCGTTCCGGACGTGCGCAACGGGCGGTTGAATCTCTTCGGTCCGGGAGCAAACGACCGGGAGCAGTGGCCCCTGCAGGACTACTACCCCTCCGGCAGGGGCCTCCGTACGGAGCAGGTGCCCTTCAGTCCGGAGGCCCTGTGGGCGGGCCACCCGCACGGGGGAATCGTTAAGGGCATCTCCAGCGACTACCGGATCGATCTGCAGCTCGGGGACCGCGTCCTCCGGGTCGAGCGCACCGTCGATCCGATTCCGGTCTCTCCCGCCGAACGGGACCACTACCGCAACTCCATCACCGAGGATCTCCGCCACACGGTTCCCGACTGGGAGTGGGACGGACCCCCGATTCCGGAAACCAAGCCGGTGTTCAAGAGGCTGCACAGCGGCAGGGACGGACGGATCTGGGTGGAGCTCTCGTCCGAACTCAAGGACGTCTCGAACCCGTCACTGGGAGAGAGGGTTCGCTTCGACATTTTCGAGCCGGACTGAACCTATCTCGGTGCCATCAACGCGCCTGGAGACTTCAGAGCGTCGATCAACCCGGTGTTCGATGGCGACTACGTCTGGGCCGTCACCCGGGGCGAATTCGATGTAGAGCGGGTGGTGCGGTACCGGATCGTGCGTACCCGATCCCGGTAGGGACGCACCCTTGACGACCGAACGTCCGTCTCTCACGTTGAGGCCCCAATGCTCGACATCCAATCACCTCGCCGCACCGTCGCCAGGTATCTTCCTCTGACGGTCGTGGTCTTTCTAGCGTTCAGTTGCGACCAGGGACAGCGGGCCGCTTCCGGCCTTCAGTGCGACCCGCACCCGGCCGATGTCGCCACACGGGACTTCGCTGACGCTTTCGTCCCGCTTCAACCGCTGGTGTTCCGAACCACGGACCCCAATCCCGTGCTGTCGGTCCGCGCATTGAGCGTTTCGCCGTCGGGTCACCTCCTCGTGACAGACAGCCGGAGCGGTGACCTGAAGCTTGTGGACGGGGATGGGCGCATCATTCGGGCCATCGGTCGCGCCGGAGAGGGTCCTGGAGAGTTCACCGCTCTCTTCGACGCCGCTTTTCTGTCAGACGACCGGATCGTGGCGCTCGACGGCGGAAGAGTGCTTGCCACCCTCTTCGACTCGGAGGGGGAGGTCCTGACGACTTTCCAGCTTCGGGAGCAATTGGACCCCCGGGTCGTGGTGCCCATTGATGATTCCGCCTTTCTCATCGGAGGTCTGGTCGGTGGGTTGGAGGGCGGCAATCATCTGGCCAGGATCTATTCTCTTGACGGATCCGTTTCCGAATCGTTCTTGCCCGCGGATCAACTCCTCTTCGACACCGGCGCGATCGTCGATCGCGTATGGGGAGTTGCATTGCCGGGCGGCTCGGTAGCCCTCGGACTTGCCATCACGCCAGCGGTTCACCTGTTCTCCGAATCCGGCGCTCACATCTGCACGCAGGCGTCGGAACCGCCTCAATGGGCGCAGTTGCTGCCGCGCGACGAGCCGGCAGCCATGGATGCGGCGACGCGCGCATGGATCCAGCAAGCGACCCTCAGCGGGGGTGCTGCGTATGCCGGCGGCAGTCTGTACAGACAGTACGGGAGCTCCGGGGAAGACGGCGTGTCCCTGCTCGCCGAGTATGATGACCGCCTGAATCTGCAAAACATCTACACGTCGCCACCGGGTCGCCTGGTTGGGGCGGACGCGGACACGCTCTTCTTTCTGGGCGAGGAGACGGTCGCCGAGACCCGGCTGCTGAGGTATCAGCCCGGGCGGCGTCCGTAGGACGAGTCCGCTACCGCCCGGTCTCGCTCATTCTGCCATGTTGACATGACAGAATGTAAAGTAAAGACGACAAGACGGGGAACCGATCGCGAACGCCGAACCGGAGAGTCCGCCTCATGCCGTATGACACCGAGCCACCTCGTCAACACTTCAGTCCCGTCAAGACGGTTCTGACGCCCGCCGTCACAGCACTCGTGGTCCTCGCCGTCGCCTGCAGCCAGGATTACGCCGAGGGCGACGCCATCCTCTTGCCCGACGCAGAGGGCGTCTTCACGCCCGCGGTGATCGGCACCGCCGCAGTGCCGCCGAGCGAGAGCGGCCAGGTCGCGCTGCTGGCGGACGAACGCGTCGCATGCGTATTCGATTTCTACGACACCCGGGTCCGCTGCATGGACGCAGAGGGGGCCGCCGTGGGAGTCTTCGGCCGAACGGGGGAGGGCCCCGGCGAGTTCGGCAACTCCGACTCCCCCAACAGCCTCCACCTCATGCGGGGCGAGGACGGCACGCTTGGAGTTTATGACAGCCGGCTGTTCCGCTTCACGGTCTTCGAGCCGTCGGGTTCCTACGTGGCGGAGGCGCGGATGCCATTCCTGCAGCCGCGCCGGTCGTTCGGCACGGTCCTCACGGGAACGGTGTGGAGGGGCTGGATCGCCGACTCCCTGATGGTCCGGTTCGACGTGAACGTCGCATCCGGGGAGGTCGTGCGGCAGGAAGGGTCGCCGAGCGGACCCTGGGGTGTCGAGTGTGGGGAAGGGGAAGGCATCGATGGCATCCCGGACCGAGCGGAGGGATGGGTATTCGAGGCCTGCGGGGATCGCTTGATCTTCGTCGACAACACCGGCAACGCCACGGTGCTGAGCGTGCCGACGGAACTCCCGGACGAACGGGACGTGGCGAGGCGGGAAGAAGAGATGTGGATTGGCCGGGCGACCTTGGGTCCGGCTGAGATGGCCAGGGCTCTCCAAATAAGTTCGGACGGTACCTACCAATCGCTCGTCGACCAGACTCTGGAAAGCTATCGAAGCCGGCCCAAGCCCTACTCTCTGGGCGGGGGACACCGGTTGGTCGACGCCGCCAACCGTTACTGGATCGCCACGCAGCGCGACACGCATGAATGGTCCTACCTGGACGTGTACGAGAACGCGGAGTACGCCGGGTCGGTGAGGGTCACGGATCGGCTGCGGGGCTTCGACGTTTTCGGGTCGACGCTGGTGGTTCTGGTTGAGCGGCAGGTAGGCCCGGACGATGCGGACGGGGTTCCGGACCGGGCGCTGGACTGGTACGACCTGGGGCACCTCGGCTGGTAGATGGAGATCCGTCTCAGCCCCGCCGCAGGCGTCGTCGCACTCTCCCTGACGGCGGCCGCTTGCGCGCCAGACGTCCCTCTGGGCAGCCGGCCGGATGTCGTCGTCCACTACGTCTGGGCCGTGACCCGGGGCGAGCTCGATGTGGAGCGGGTGGTGCGGTACCGGATCGTGCGGGAGTGATGAGGCAGGCTCGACCGTTCCCCGCCCTCCGTGCGACGTGGAGGTTGCTGGCGGTGGCCTTGCTGGGTGGCGGGGTCTGGGTCTCGGGCTGCGGGGATGGCGCGACCGAACCCCCCTCAACCCCCGATCTGCGTCGACCGACCACGGTGACGGTCACGCCCGCGACCGCCCAGCTCGTCACCCTGGACGCCACCGTGCAGCTCACCGCACAGGTCCGCGACCAAAACGGGGAGGCGATGCCGGGAGCCACCGTGACCTGGGCCAGCGCCGATACTGCCGTGGCAACCGTGAGTTCAGCGGGGCTGGTGACGGCCGTGGGCAACGGAAAGGTCTCGATCGCGGCCCGAACAGGCTCCGCCTCCGGGACGGCGACGGTGACGGTGGTCGACTTCACCGCGCTGCTGCGCGTTTTCGCGGACCGGCACGGCATTGGTGCCGCAGCGCTCGCGGTGATGAAAAACGGGGAGATTGTCAACGGGGGCGCGGTCGGTTTCATGGATGCGGAGCGCCAGGTGTCCATCCGCCAGGACGTAATGATGAGGCTCGCGAGCGTCTCCAAGCCCATCACGGCTGCCGCGATCCGCACCCTGGCGAACGCCGGCAGGCTGGCCCTGGACGACCGTGTCTTCGAGCTGGGGCAAGGCGAAGGCGGGCTACTGGATTTCGACCCGTTTCCGCAACTGGGCGATTCCCGTCTCGCGGACGTAACGGTGCTGCACCTGCTTCAGCATCGGGGTGGCTGGGACCGGGAGACCGCCGGGGATCTCACCTATCGGGAAATCGAGATCGCGCAGGCGATGTCCATCTCAAGCCCACCCGGACGAAAGAATACGGTGCGCTACATCCTCGGCCAGCCCCTGCAGTTCGCACCTGGATCCCGGCGCGCCTACTCCAATATCGGTTACCTCGTGCTTGGCCTCATTGTCGAGGAGGCATCCGGCCAGGACTACATCACCTATGTGCGCGAGAACATCTTCACACCCCTCGATGTTCCGGCCGGGGACGTCATTCAGGGCCGGACTTTCCCCGAGGCCCGTAGCGACCGGGAGCCGTGGTACGACGGCGAGGGGTTTGCCCGGAACGTTTACGACCCGTCCGGGCCTCTCGTACGATGGCCAGACGGAGGATGGGACCACGAAGCCAGGATCGCTCAAGGAGGTCTGGTCGCGTCCACACGGGCGATACTGGCCTTTCTCGATGCCTACCAGGTCGCTGGAGATGATATCGGTCGCCGTCGCCGGGGTGGAGAAGGCGAGCAGTGGTGGTGGTACCACACCGGCAGCCTCTCGGGCACCAACACGCTGGCCCTTCAGCGCGGGAACGGAATCAATTACGTGGCTCTCTTCAATCGCCGTGCGTCGCGAGGGGATCCGAGTTACGCAGGACTGTTCAGGGAGGCCATGGAGGAGCTGCTCGCCGAGTTGGCAGGGACAGCCATGGCCGACGCCACGTCCATTTCGTCGATTTCGATGAACCCGGCCAAGCCGATCCTTCACCGATGAGACGTCGCCCGCCGGGGGCATCCACGGGCAGATCAGTGGTGACAATGCCAAGCGCGGATGCATCGCCGTACGAACGCAGCGGATGCTTATTCCGCGGCCTGCCAGTCATCGAAACAATGCGGCCACCACCCCCCGGAGATGGCGACCCTTCGAGGCCCCGATCGCTCACCCACCCCGGTCGAGGCGGTGAACCCGTACGGTCGGTACACCCAATGCGTCCCGGTGAATACCGTAGACGCGGCCTCGCGCGACCTGGCTGAGCCTGAAGCCGTCGGGCATCCGGACCACCCCGAGCCACCGTCCCGCAGCGCTGAGGACGGTCCATCGTTCGGGCGCGGGATCGGTTGGTGGGAACGCGCGCACCCAGATGTTTCCCTCGTCGTCGGCAAGCAACAGGTCGAAGAAGGGCTTGTGCTCCGGCAGCCAGGGAAGATCGCTGAGCTGTATCCGGACGCCGCTCTCAAGACCGACCTCCTGTTCCTCATTCCACCGCTGCCTCTCCTCGGCGGTGATGGGATCGGGTGTCGCGTGCCAGCGGAGGATGCGTTTCAGTTCCCCGCCGGGAGCGACGATGCGAAGCTCTGCCCGCAGGGAGTACCCGTACAGCAGATCGTCACCCGTCAACAGGATGGGAAGGACGCGGGTGGTCCACGGGACGCTCCGGGTGAAAAAGCCGCCGTACCGATACACGTGCCGGTCGGGTACGCGCGCGACCGTGTCCCGCCCGATGAACGACTCGTCCGTCCACGCGAGATCCCAGTGGGTCAGTCCCTCCGGTCCCTCCGGATCCCGTGCCCGGTACGGATCGTCGATGACAACAAAGCGGCGGCAATCACCGGATCTGAGAAAGACACTCAGGGGCATCCGGGTCCGGCCGTCGACCATCGCCAGGCGGCGAATGAAGCGGCCTTCGGAATCGAAGAGATTGTACGCAGCCTGGTCCGCCGCGATGATCGTGTCCCCCTCGCAGGTGTACACCGACGAGAAGTCCCTGAGTTCGCCCGGACCCTCACCCTGCCCTCCGAACCGATGGGTGAACTGCCCCACGGAATCGAAGATCGTCACCTCCGATGTGGTGATATCGCCGACCACCAGGCTGCCGTTGGAGAGGACGTGCACCCGCCGGATCCGCCCCCAGGGCGGGTGGTTCGGATCTTCGCCCCCCGTCGCTCCTGCGCCGATCGCCAACTCCGGCTCGGCGACGACCGTCCAGCCCCGCTCAGCATCCCACTCCGGCAAAAAGCTCTCCAGGATCGCGACCCCGGCGCTGTCGGTCTGAACGAAGCCGGGGGCTGCGGTTGGGCCATCGCAGGCGGCTGACAGGCAGGCCAGAAGCAGGACGGTCGCTGCACGCATGACTTTCATGGAGCTCACACCTTTCCAGCAACCGATTCGCACGGGACCTTGCCGAACTACACCGATGCGGTACGCAACGTAACGATCGAGGCACGGGAACGCACGGTAAACCTTGAAGGCGCGGTGGCGTCGCGACGTGCCCACGGGAGGCCGCCGAGTTCCGGTCGGTTCGAGCCACCACCTCGGCTCTCTGCCCTATAGTGGCACGAACCCCCCGATCCGTTGGGTGGCCCGCGCCGAGGTTAGCGCCAGGTCGCAGGCCGGTGGATTCCGAACGGAGTACGTGCCCTTCAGTCCGGCGGCCCTGTGGGCGGGCCACCCCCACGGGGGGACCGTGAAGGGCGTCTCAAGCGACTACCGCATCGATCTGCACCTTGGGGAGTGAGTCCTTCCCCCAACCGGGGCAACAACACTTCGCGCACCCACACATAACCGGGCTCCAGTTCCAGCGCCCGCTCATACGCGGCGCGGGCCTCGTCGGCCTGACCCAACGCAGCATGCGTCTGCCCGAGCCACGCGTAGGTCTCGGCGTGACCCCAGGCGGGCAGCGGCGATTCCGGCGCATCCTCCGCGAACAACTCGATTGCGGCGAGGAAGTGCTCCAGCGCGGCTTCGTGACCACCCCCGAACATGCTTGGTGTGTGGAACGCCGAAATCCCTTCCAGCAGCCTGACGCGAGGGTTGTCGGGTCCCAGGGCCTTCGCGCGGCCCATCGCTGCACCCGATCGCATTCCCAGGGTCATCGCCGAAGCGGCGCCATCGATCCGCATGCCGAGCGCGGACGACAGCAGAGCGTGCGATTCGGCGATCGGTTGGATTTCGATCGATCTCTCGAGAAACGACTCGGCCTCTTCGAGCGACCCGTGGGCCGCGCGCACGTCGGTCTCCATCGTTCGCTCGGCGAGTAGGTACAGCGCATAGCCCATGTAATGGTTGAGCAAAGCGTCGTCCGGGAAGGCGGTCACCGCCCGGCGGGCAAGGATCACCGAGTGCCCCAACGCATCGTCGTCACCCGCGATGCTCGCTTCGTCGAGTCCCGCGCGCAGGCGCTCGGCGAGTTCGACGGGATCCAGAGTCTGGGCGGCCAGCCCGCGGGGCGCGCCGAGCTGGAAGGTGCCGGCAAGCAGGAGAGCGAGGGCAGGCAGGAGGACGGAGTGGCGAAGCACAACGGAGGCCCGGGGGACGGGAGGGGCCGGCATGGGCGGCGGCGTGACGTGTGAAGGCTTGCATGAACCGGACACGATTCTCTCCTTGTTTGAGGTTCAGAACGGCAGCGTGGTCGTGACTCCGAAGTAGATGCTCCGAGGGAACGGGGTCTTGAGGGGGATTCGCTCGGAGTAGTCACGGCTGTAGCGATACTCCCTGACGTTCGGCCGGTCGAGCGAATTCATGACGGAAACGAAAAAGACGGTGGTGTTGTCGGACCAGTAGCTCTGCAGCACACTCGCCGACAGATCGATCCTGGCGTAGCGGGGCAGCCGCTCGGACAGGGGGGCGCCGTAGACGGGCTCCCACAACCCGCGATTCGGGTCGAAAGCCGCATCAAGCACGGGAGTGAAGGGCACTCCGGTAGCGGCGCGGTAGGCCACACCCGCGTCGAGCCAGTTCCCGACGCCGCGGTTGCGTCGTCCCGACGTGACGGAATGGAACGATTGAGGCGCCGCGCGCGTAGTGCAGGCGTTGCAGGGGCTCCACAGCCCCAGCCCGAGCGGAAGCTCGGAGCCGGAGCGTACTTCGCAAGGAAGGGTTTGCAGGATGTTCCAACCGATCGTAAGCCTTACGGCACCCCTTGTTCGCAACCCGGGTCACTCCCGTGCAGACGGACGCCAGCCGCTCGCCATGTCGCTGATGGCCGCGGGGACCATGGCGCTTGCCTGGACCGGCACGTTGTCGTCGGTCGCCCAGGCCCAGGATCGGCCGCTGACGCCGGACCTGACCGAGGTCTATCGCGCGGGCGGACTCACCGCACCCGACTGGGCGCAATTCACCAGCCCGTCCCGCATGGGCTTCGATGCCCGGGGCAACCTGTACGTCCTGGACCGTGAGGCTTCGCACGTGGTGGTCATCGATTCCAACGGGGACCTGGTGATGACTGTCGGCCGGGAGGGAGAGGGACCGGGAGAATTCCAGGGCCCATCCGACCTCGTGGTCTGGCGCGACGGCCGCTTCGTCGTGGTCGATCAAATGCACGCCGCGTACCAGCTCTTCGGGCCGAGCGGCGCCCTGGAGCGGTACGTCAGGATGAGTGCCACTGCAAGTGAAGCCGGCCTGGCCGCAGCGCGGAACAAGCTCAGGGCCGATCCAGTGGGCGGGTCGCTGATCGCCGAAGGACCCGGGCTGGGAGCCATGCTCTTCTCGGTGTTTGCGGAGGAGTTCGGCGGCGATCAGGTCGATGTCATTGGAGAGATCGGGAAGCTGGAACGGTTGGACCTGAGCGGAGAGGTCGCCGTTGCGGAAGCTATCGCGCGGGCGAGGGTGATCCCCCCTGCGGACCTTGAGCAGGACCGTCCGTACTTCGCACCCGAAGTGACCTGGGACGTGCTGCCCGACGGCACCATCGGCTACTTCGACTCCACGGCCTATGAGATCAATCTTGTCGATCCCGATGGCAGTGCGAAGGGTGTGCTCGAACGCCCGCTGCATCCCGACGCCGTCACTCCACGGATTCGCTCGGCCGTGATCGAGCACCTGATCGAGCGGTTCGATGAGGAGTCGGCGGAACTGATCGCCGAAATGCCGGCGGAACTCGCGGACGCCTTGCCCGCAGGTGTCATCGAGGAGGCGCGGGAGGAAATCGGCAATACGGAATTCTACCCCGAGGTCCCGGTGTTGCGGGGACTGCGGGCTACCTGGGACGGTTCCTTCTGGGTTCAGCGGCGGGGCGATGAGCCGTGGGACGACGAGGGGCCAATCGATGTCCTGGGGCCGGACGGCCGGTACCGCGGAACGCTCGCTGCGGGTGCTCCGGGGATGCCGATGGCATTCGGACCGGATGGTCTGGTTGCATTCGTGGAGCGAGACGAGCTGGATGTGCCCACGATTGTGGTCAGGAGGTTGCCGGAAGAGGTGCGGTAGGGGGGAAAGACCCCACCTTCGCTACCGGTTCGCGCGGTCGGGGCGGATGAAGAGACGCTCTTTCGTTTGGGGGCCTCGCGCCGGTCGGACAGTCGGAATCAGAACCGCCGAATGACGCTGAGCGTCAGCCCCGTTTCGTGCGAGTCGATGTTCGAATCGACGGTAACGCCCACATCTGCGAACGGCGTGACCCAGTCTTCCCGGGCGTAGGACAAGTAGCGAGCTTCGATGCGAACCGCGAGTCGCTCGCCCACACGCCTTTCCATCCCGATTCCGGAAATCCATCCTGAAAAGTCGAAGTCAAGATTCTCGGTGCCCGATTCGAACTCCCCGGGCGCACACGGCTCGGGGGAGAAACAGCCGTTGTAGTCCGTCCTGAGCCGCACATCCGTGAAGCCGACTCCCGCCATCAGATACACGCTCAGGTTGCGGGCACGCAGGACACCCGGACCGCCGCCGACCCTGACCGTCGCCATGTATCTCATTGGCTTCTCGACAGTCCAGGTATCCGGCCAGCTCTCCCCCAACTGCTTCCGCTCCGCCGATACCCCCACTCCGGCGAACTGCGCTTCCAGGGTGCCGCCGTTCCACCCGACGCCCACTTCTCCATCCAGGTAGTAGCCATCGCCGGAGACAGGCAGCCGATACCCCGCGTTCAACCCGAGGCCGTAAGAGAGCCAATTCCCGGTGACCTCGTCGCGAAAAACCCTTCCCCGCCTCGGCTCGGGGACGAGCGTGTTGGGCGCGGTATTGTCAACCGCTTTCTGCATGGTCGCACCGAAGCGTCCCACCGGGAACGAGAGACCCAGGTAGAAGCCGCCGGACTCGTCCGGCATCGTCTGCGCCCGAGCGGGAATGGCCGAAGCACACAGTACCACGACCAACGCGGAAAGCAACGGACCAGCTTCTCGTGCGGGCAATAGACGCAACATGGGAATCCTCACTTGACGGATGAAGTCGCTAAGGGTACGTGCTGTGGGGGTAGCGAATGCTGACCTGGAAGACTACCGCGGTTTGCTGTCGTCGGCGAGGAGGGTACGGTTGGCGTATCTTCATCAATCGCATTCATCCTACCGGAGATTTCGCCTCATGCCGTACAGGACCGAGCCCTCGCGATGCCAATTCTGGCCCGCCAACGCGGTTTGGACGCCCGCCGTAGCAGCGCTCCTGGCCCTCACCGCCGCGTGCGTTGGCGCGCTCGCCTGGCAGCCGTACGCGGCGACAGCACAAGCGCTGGCCAACCAGCAGCGCGACAGCGCCGGAATCCGAATTGTCGAGAACGCACGCCCGGAGGACGGATCGCGTCTGGGCTGGCGGATCGGGCCACGTCCGGCGGTTTCGATCGGAAGGTGACCGGCGAAGAGCCCTACCTTCTGACCGGCGCATCGGATGCCACACGGCTGTCGGACGGACGGATCGTAGTCGTCAACCGCCTAACCCGGGAACTGAGGGTGTTCGACGAGGCAGGAATTCACCTGGAAACCTGGGGCGGAACCGGTGAAGGGCCGGGCGAGTTCACGGCCCTCACCATCTATCACATCGCTCCCCTGGCGGGCGACTCCGTGGTCGTATGGGGCATCTGGCATGACCCCTTCATGACGGTCTTCGATCCGGCCGGGAACTACGAGCGCAGCTTTCGCCCGGAGAGAAGCGAACCGGGTGTGGCGGGCGGCCTGATCTCCGTGGAGGTTACGCCCGGCGGCGCCATTCTGGCCGGACCCAACCGGGTTAGCAATCTCTCGGTCGCCGACGAAGCAACGGTCGAGCTCTGGAACGCGGACGGCCAACTCCTGGCTTCTCTTGGCACCCACGCCGGCAAGGAACGAATTCACGATGTAGAGAACACGAACACCTACGACGTCATCTTCGGCCGGTCGCTGCTCCATCAACCCTGGGGCGACCTGATCGTCGTCGGCCCGAACACTCGCTACGAGATCAAGGCATACGCGCAGGATGGCTCGCTGGCCCGGATCGTCCGTCGCGATCATGTGACGCGCGCGCCGACCCGGGCACATGTAGAGGCGTACGCCGAGGCATCGGTAGCCCGGATTCCGTCGGCTGAAGAGCGGGAGAGTGCGCTCAGACGACGTTTGAGCAGGCCGGTCGCCGAACAGTTCCCAGCCTTTGTTTCCGTGATGAGCGATGCGCTGGGTCACCTGTGGGTCGAGGAATTCGCGCCTCCGGGTGAAGAACTGCCCGGTGTAATCTGGACCGTGTTCGATCCCGAGGGACGGGCGCTGGGCTATGTCGAGACCCCGAAGGAACTCGAGATCTACGAGATCGGGGAGGACTACATCCTGGGGCGCACGAGGGATGAACTCGACGTCGAGTATATCCAGGCGTGGCCTCTGGACCGCTCGGGGTCGTGACGGGAGACTCAGCCGAACTCGACGATATTCGGTCCGTGCCCTCCCGGCGGATCAGTGTCCCGTTGCGGGCAAGTCCCGCTTTGACAACATTTGTTTACAGGCTCCGGCTTCGCTGGTTGGCCGGCCTGCCGGACGCCGGACCCGCGACCCCACACCCGGAGCGGACCGCAAGCCATGAAGAAGAGGAGCAGCGCCCCGAGCCCGTTCGGAATGGCGGCGCTGGACCTGTTCGCGTCGGCCCTCGGCGCTTTCATCCTGATCGCGGTCGTCATCTTCCCGATGATCGGGAAGGCGGTGCCGGACATCCCGGCCCCGCCCGCTCCGATCATCATGGCGGTTCCCACGCCCGACTCGGTCGTTTGTCCGGTGTGTCCCACATGCCCGGTCGTCGCCGCCGTTACGAAGCCGATCGATTGCCCGGTGTGCCCCGCGTGTCCGGTTCCGGAACCCGTGCCGGTGACGATCTGTCCCGAAGTCGCCGTACCCGACTCGGTCATATGCCCGATCTGCCCTGCGGTGCCCGCCCCCGTCATATGCCCGGTCTGCCCTCCGATGCCCGCGCCAGTCATTTGCCCGGAGCCCGCCCCCGCCCCAATCCAGGTGGACGCCCCGCACTTCCGGTTCCCCCACCTCGACATCATCATCGCCCTGGACATCACCAACAGCATGAGCGGGCAGGTCGCCAACCTGAAGGCGGAGGTCGAGCAGCTCGCCGTCCTTCTGAACCGCATCTCGCCCAGCTTCGGCATCGGGATGGTGGCGTTCGGAGATCGCCGGTGGGAGAGCCCGCTGCAACTGTTCCCGCTGCGGGAGCTCTCCGGTGCGGCCGCGAACCGCGATGCGTTCCGCACCTTCGTGAACGGCCTCTCGGTCGGCATGGGAACAGGAAGAGGCACCAACCCCGACTCGCCCGAGGCCTTCTACGACGCGCTTTCGGCGGCCTCGCGCATGACCTGGCGGCCACGATCCGAGCGAAGGGTCGTCGTGATGGTGACCGACAACCCGGCGTACAGCAACGAGGTTGATCAATCCATCCAGGTGGCGACCGTAATCGGCCGACCCGAAGGGCATCGCGTATCCACGGTCTACGTCAAGACCGGAAGCGGGAACCAACCCGCCACGGAGGAGTTTCTGCGAAGCGTCGCAGAGGCCGGCGGCGGGCAGTACGTGCGGGACGTGGGTGGCTCGCTGACGGTCAACCTGCTTCTGTCCCTGTTCTGACCGGCCGCTACCCCAGGCCCGGACCCGGTTCCTCGTGCAGCCTGTTGGACAGATTGCCGAGGCAGTACTGGCCGATCCTGTTCAGGGCACCCTCCTCCTTCCCCCGCATGACGTGCATCGCAAACATCAGCACCGCCGATTGCAGGAGGGCGAGCAGGGTCGTGTAGAACGCGACTCCGAGGTCTCCCGTCAACTGCTCCATCATCTCGGGTCCGATCGTTCCATCCATGATGCTGGCGCCCGCGAACATGACCCCGGCGGAGCGCATAGCAAACGCGATGCCCAGTACGGTTCCGATGAAGCCGAGCGTCGGTATCAGCCAGATGACGTAGCGCAGCATGTTGTACCGCAGCTCGATTTCATGCTGGTAGAGTTCGAGCGACACGTTGGTCATCGAGTTGACCTGGTCCACCGACCCGCTGTTGCGGAACTGCAGAAGCGCGCCGGTGAGCAGGCGCTGCAGCAGGAACCGCCTCTCCGGGTCGGACTCGACCACGCGATTGTAGATCGGGGCCAGGTCGCGTTTGCGGAGAATGGTCTCGTCGTCCTCCGGAAGCAGCCCGAGGTAGATCTGGTCGCCTTCCCGGCGGCCGGTGAAGTGGCGCACCACCAGCTCTCCGGCGGCCGCGCAGAAGGCGAGCCACATCACGTTCTGTATGGTGAAAGGGTAGGGGAAGATCCGGGTGTTCCTGTCGACGAGCAGTTCCGCGGCCATGCTGTCGTCGCCGGCCGGAAACAGGTACGACAGAGCCCCCACAAGGAGGATTCCGACCAGAAGGGAGGCGAACAGGGTCACCGCCCTGAACGGTACCTGCTCGTCCCTCTCCGCGGGCCGCTGCGAGGTGTGCGTCCATTCCGAAGGTGACTCCGACGGCGGCTCCGACGGGGGCTCCGACGGCGGCTCCGATGACGGCTCCGATGGCGCGCCCGCGTTGTCGTTGTCGCTATCGCTCATTACCGCCCGCACTCGGGAAGGCGAACCCCGCCCCGCTGCGGATTGATGCCGGACTCGAAGCGCATCAGCGCCCTCGGTATGCAGCCCGACAGGCGATTGTTGCTGAGTGTCAGCCGCTTCAGGTTGGTCAGGTTGGCCAGTTCGGCAGGGATCTGCCCGGAAAGCTGGTTGCCGCTGAGCGCGAGGAGCTCGAGGCGCTGCAGCCCGCCCAGCTCGGGCGGTATCCGGCCCGCGATCTGCGTTCCGGACAGGCGCAGCCGCTTGAGATTCGCCAGGTTCCCGAGTTCGGGCGGGATTATCCCGGTCAGCGGATTGTTGTACAGGTGCAGGTCCTCGAGGCTCGACATCTCACCCAGCCCGGCCGGAATCGCGCCCGACAGCTGGTTGTCTTCCACGAACAGCGCCTTGAGCTTTTGCAGCGAGCCCAACTCGGCCGGGATCGCGCCGGACAGCTGGTTTCCACCCAGGTTGAGGAGCTCCAGCTCGGTCAGGCGCGCGAGCCGCGCGGGTATCGCGCCCCCCAGATTGTGCCCGTTGAGATCGAGCCCCACGACGTTGTCGCCCCGGGACCGCACACCCGTCCACGACCGCCGGTTCAGGGCGAGGCGCCAGTTCAGGTCGCCGGTGGTACCAGCCAGATCGGTTCTCGCGGCGAGCAGCAGCTGGTCGTCGGTGAGCCTCTCCTCGGCACGTCGCTGCGCTGCCTTCAGCAGGTCCGCCTGTCGCTGCTCCCTGTCCGCCACCGCCCCGGCCGCGGCTCGGCGGGCCTCCTCCGCCTGGCGCTCCTGCTCGACCTGGCGGGCTTCCTCCGCCAAGCGTTCCTGCTCCGCCCGGCGGGCTTCTTCCGCCTGCCGCTCCTGCTCCGCCCGGCGGGCTTCCTCCGCTTGCCGCTCCTCCTCCGCCTGGCGCTCCTGCTCCGCCAGACGGGCTTCCTCCGCGATCCGCTCCATCTCCCGGCGGGCCTCTTCCGCGAGCCGCTCGTCCTCGGCGCGGCGGGCCTCTTCCGCCTGCCGCTCCTGCTCCTCACGCCGTGCGGCATCGAGGCGGGCCTGTTCCGCCAGCCGCTCCTCCCTTGCGATCCGGCGTTCCTCGGCGAGCCGCTGCGCCTCGGCCTCCGCCTCCTCCATGCGCCGCTCCTCCTCCGCCTCCGCCTCCGCCTGCCGGCCCGCCGCCAGCAGTTCCGCCACGCTGGCGCGGTCCAGATACCCGGTGGCCTCGATTCCCCGATCGGCCTGCCATTCGCGGAGTCCTTCACGGGCTTCGGGTTCCAGCACTCCATCGGCGTCCCCGGAGTAGCGACCCTCGGCGGACAGTCCCAGTTCCACCAGCGCGAGGACATCGGTGCCGAGGCCGAGTTGCGCCTCCTGGGCGGCGGCGAGCTGCTCGGGCGTAAGGGTCCGGTTCCGCGCCATCGAAACCATGGCCGCCGCTACCGCCACGACCACTATGACGCCGAACGCATAGAAGAAACGACGACGGCCTGCCCCGCGGCGGCGCATCACCGGCTCCAGACGAGACCGATCTCGGTACGGCCCGCGGCGCGCCTGACGAACAGATCCGGCCCGCCCCCGGCCACGTTGGTCCTCCGCGGCGCCGGCAACGCGGTCACGCGCGAAATCGCCTCGATCTCGTACATCTTCCTCGACCCGAACGCCCAATCGACCGCACCCCAGACTCCGAGCACGCTCCCGACTCCGATGAGCCACGTGTTCGCGGTCTCGGTCCGGTTCCGCCGGTGCACCGCGGACTGGTACTTCCATTCCGTGTCGTAGTCCGCCCGGTCCGGAACGCCCAGCCAGGGCAGCCACTTCACCGCCGCGTAGGAGCCGCCCGCCATGATTGTGCCCCAGAGGAACTTTCTCTTGCCCGACCCGCGCCTTGCGGTGGCGTCCCGGTACTGCTCCTCCAGAGGCAGATCGGCCAATGCGGGGAGTTCCCCTTCCATCGTCCCCATGTCACGCCTTGCCAGGAAGTAGTCGGCGGTCCCCCAGGTGAGGAGGCCGGTGCCGGCCAGCGTAAGGACATTCCTGACCGTGCCCACCCTGGAATGCCTGTCGACAGCGGCCTGATGGGACGCCGAGTCGGCATAGGCGTCCTCGCCCGCCGCCGCGAACAAGACCTGGGTTGTGGCAATCGCGACGATGGCCAGCGACCCTCCCCAGATCGACCTCTTCCGGCCCGACGACCGACGCGCCATCGATCTATCGTACTGCGTGTAGATGTCCGGGATCACGGAGCCCGTCGCTGCGGGCCGCGCTCCGGCGGACGCGCCTCCCACGACCTCGACCTCGGATGCGAGGACATACCCGATCAGGTCGTCCTGGCCGGGCTGGCCCGGTACCGACACGATATGGTACGGACCCGATTCCCCGATCCAGTCCAGCGTCGCACCGGCTGCCATGTTGGCGATTATCGGGCTGGAATCGGACGGGTCAAGCCGGACGGCCGCGCCACTGCCGAGCGCCCTGACCTGTTGGGCCGAAGCGAGCCCGTGTCCGAAAGCCGGTGCCACGAGAGAGACTCCGAGAATGATGATGCCAGCGCCGACCAAGCCGTGCTTCAGCCTCATTCTCACTGTCTGCTTCCTCGCGCTTTCGTGATCCGCCACCGGCGGACCAGTCCCGCTCTCGCGGACGGTTGGTTGCCCGGTCAAGTCTAGCGGATCGGCCCGATGGGGTCCAGTTCAAGCCGGAGGCCAGCGCCGGATGTCCTTCCGGGTGATGATGTCGAAGCCATGAGGGTTGGACATCCCTTGTACCTCGCGGGCGACAGTATCTTTGTCTCACGTTCCATCCGTGATCGTGCTTGATCCTGCCGACAGCGTGCAGTATTGGTTCGACGTTCCGGCGACGCCGGTTCCGGTCAGCGCTGCGGAACTGAGAGCGGTAGTCGAGCAACGCATCCGGGTGGGCGGACGAGCTGAATCCAGGAGCGACGAATGGGAGTGGACCGCGTTTACACACGAGGGCAGGAAGGTTGGTTCGGTCCTGCTTCCCGCCGGATTCGTGGTCCCTGCGGTGAGGCAGGACCGCCTGTTCGGCGTGTTCACCGACGAGCTGGACGTACCGCACATTCGGATGTACCGGCTGGTGCGGTAGGATTGGCACCCCGAAGCCTCACTATTCTCACGATCCTGGCACCGCTCGCCGCGTGCACGCCAGACCCCCCGAACCCCGCCGATGTCCCCATCCGGATCGAGGACAGCGCGGGCGTCCGGATCGTCACATACGAGGGTACTCCAATCGGCGAAACCGCCTTCCGCTTCGCCGCGGAGCCCCACTACCGTCACGGCGGCAACGCGGGTGACTATACCTTCCAGGGGATCGG
Organism: Gemmatimonadota bacterium; assembly: GCA_022826005.1. Taxonomy (GTDB): domain Bacteria; phylum Gemmatimonadota; class Gemmatimonadetes; order Longimicrobiales; family Gaopeijiaceae; genus Bin94. Next base: position 21,073 of record JAJDVT010000053.1, read on the forward strand.
CAGCGGTCGCCTTCTGCCGGACGGCGGTGCGGTCGTGTACGACGAGTGGAACGTCGAGCTGGTCGTGCTCGGGCCGGACGGCGGGACGTACGAAGTGCTCGCCGTGGAGGGCGAGGGACCGGGGGACGTGGGCCACATCGGCGCCATGTTCGCACTGGGGCGGGACAGCATCCTGGTGGCCGACCCCAACCTTGGCCGGATCACCCTCTTCGCCGGCGGTTCGGTCGCGCGCACCTGGGCCCTCCCGTCCATGCGCCATATCCGTGTGAAGGGATTCGCTTCATCCGGCGAGTTGCTGCTGGCCACTTCCTGGGGCCCGTCCGGGTTCGAGGACGATTGGCTCCCCGGGCACATGGCCCGGTTCGACATGGAGACCGGCGCTCTCGACACGGTCGCGTCCTTCGATTTCACGCCGCAGGTCCCGCCGGAGCTGGAGTGGGACCCGATCGAGGCTTCCGGCGAGGTGACAGTAGCCGGCGGGCGCTTTGTGCAGACCCGATCCGACCGGGCGGAGGTCACATGGCGTCTGGCCGATGGCACCGCAACGCAGATCGTCCGCTGGCGGGCTGAGCCGACACTTCTCACCGAGGACTGGCTGGAGCCCATCGAGGCCGCGCACCGGATGGAGATCGAAATGCACAACCGCGGCCTTTCCGATGCCCGGATCGCCGAAATCACCCGGCAGAACATGGCCGCCTATCATGCCAGCATCGGCCGCTCGATGCCGCTGTTCGGTTCGCCGTTCGCCGATGGCGAGGGGAGGGTCTGGCTGCCGTCGTACAGGCCGGGCGGCGAGCGCAAGAGCGTGCCGCCGTATACGGTGATCGGGGTTGACGGGGGATGGGTGGGGACGGTGGAGGCGCCGGCGGGGTTCAGGGTGCTCGATGTGCGCGACGGGGTGGTGCTGGGGGTGGAGGTGGACGAGGTGGGGGTGGAGGGGGTGGTGATGTACGAGTTGATCAGCGGGTAGCGGTGAGCCCGAATCGGCACTCGCCGCTCTCTACCCTATAGTCGTCACGAACCCCCCGATCTGTTGGGTGGGCCGTGATGCGACCATGAATCCGCTCATCCGAAGACGCCTGCCACGATCTCGACGATCGCCTCGAACACCTTCTCGGCGGCCGTCCCAACGGCTTCCGCTGCGCCCGGGGCGGCTTGCACAGCCGCGACTACAGTGCGTCCCGGCGCACCTGCAGCATCTTCTGGTCGCAGACCGGGCAGTTGAGCCGCGTCTTCGCCCCGCAGGCGCCGCATTTGGGCGCGTCGCGGTCCACGAACGCCCGGCATGAGTGACACTGCGCGCGGTGCGGCTCATCGCGGGCAGGGATCCTGGACCACAGCGACTCCGGCCGCTCGAAGCTCAGCCGCTGCACCTCGCCCAACTCGAACCACATGCCGCCGCAGCGGGTGCAGTGGTCGAGCGTCAGCGCGCCCGAGCCGTCGCCACCACTCTCCCCGACCGTCGTCTTCTCCATCTTCACGCCGAGACAGACGGGGCAGGGCCAGCGCGTCTCGGTCACGGGTCCGGCCTCTTCCTTGCCGCGAGCCGGCTCGCTCATGGTTCGAGCAGCCCCCGCGCCGTCTCCTTCTCGGAGAGGTGTCGCACATCATGGAACGCATACACCAGCACGCCCGAGTCCGTGATCTCGATCTCGGCCATTTCGCGCCGCATCAGTTCGCTCAGAAGCTCCTCGGCCGCCGTGGCCGGCACGGCCAGCTCCCCTGCCACTTCGACGGCCGTGAGCCGGCCGCCGTGCCGCTCCGCCATCTTCAGGATCTCGGCCTCGAGCGTGTCCCGGCGCAGCTCCTCCCGCCTGTTTGCGATGCGGCGCCCGGCCCCGAAGTGTTGTGCCAGCAGCCAGCTGCCGCCCGCCGCGGGCAGTCCGGCCGCGATCAGGAGCGCGACCAGCGTAGCGGGCGCGGACGGGTCCACGTCGGCACGCAGAAACCCCACGACCATGAAAAGCGCGACGGCCAGGAGCGCGACACCTCCGCCGAGTTTGGCCACCGGTAAGCCTCCGATCGTGTGGAAAGCGCCTGTAGAGAGGGCAGGAAACGTCGCAGGGCGCGGGCGGGGACGCCAGAACCAGCGCCATTTCCGTGTCTGTTCGCACGCCGTTTCTGTCTCCGTGCTCGCGCCATTTCTGTCGCTGTGCTAACGCCGTTGCTGTAGCTGTATTCGCGCCATTTCTGTCGCTGAACCCCTTCCGCACATCCCTCTCATCCGCTATTATCCGTCCACAACCGACGATCCGGCGAGCCCGCAAGGTACCCACATGACCTATCACCCGAGAATCGTGGACCGTGAGCTGTCCGAGCGACTGCAGGCCACGGGCGCGGTAGTGATCGAGGGCCCGCGGGCTTGCGGCAAGACCACCACGGCAAGGCAGGTTGCCGCCAGCGAAGCGCGCCTGGACGTCGACGCGGTTGCGCGCCGCCTGGCCGGCCTCGAGCCCGCCCGCGTCCTGGTCGGTGACGTGCCGCGGCTGATCGACGAATGGCAGCTGGAGCCGGCGATCTGGAATCATGTGCGACGGGCGGTGGACGATCGGCGCCTCCCGGGCCAATTCATCCTCACCGGATCCGCGGTGCCGGCCGACGACGCCACCCGCCATACGGGGGCTGGCCGACTGACCCGCCTTCGCATGCGCCCCCTCTCGACGTTCGAACTGGGTCGCTCATCCGGCGAAGTGTCGCTGGCGGACCTCCTGGCCGGCGCGCGTCCCAAAGCGGGCCGGTCAGTGATTCGCCTCGACGACCTGGCGGAACTGATTTGCATCGGCGGATGGCCGGTCAATCTCGACCGCACCACCGAACAGGCGCTCCGCGCCAACAGGGACCATCTCGACGAGATCCGTCGCCTGGACATCGCCAACGGGGACGGCAAGAGGCGAGATCCGGTAAGGGTGGGCATGCTCATTCGGTCGCTGGCGCGGAACGTCGCGACCGCGGCCGCAAACGCCACCCTTGCCTCCGACACCGGCGAGGGCGTCGCCGCCATCACCGAACATACGGCTGCCGACTACCTGCGGGCGCTGGAACGGATCATGATTGCGGAAAACCAGCCAGCTTGGCCCACGCACCTTCGATCGAGGTCGGTGCTGCGGAGCAAACCGGTCCGGCACCTGGCGGATCCGTCGCTTGCCGTGGCAGCCGTTCGTGCGACGCCCGCCCGCCTGCTCCGCGACCTCGACTTCCTGGGCCTCCTCTTCGAGTCGATGGTCGTGCGGGATCTGCGAGTCTATGCCCAGGCAGCCGACGCGGAGGTGTTTCACTACCGCGAGAAGGGCGGACTGGAGGTCGACGCGATCGTGCAGGCCAACGACGGCCGTTGGGCCGCGTTCGAAGTGAAGCTGGGTGAGGGAAGGGTGGACGAAGGGGCTCGCAACCTGCTCCGGATGGTGGAGAAGGTGGATGCGGCGCGGATGGGCGAGCCGATGGCGCTGGGTGTGATCGTCAGTAGCGGGTATGGGTACACGCGGGAGGATGGGGTGGGGGTGATTCCGGTGGGGGCGTTGGGGCCGTGAGCCCGATCTGGCAGTCCCGCTCCCCCGGCATCGTCAACCGGAGGCCGCCGGACGCGCCTCAGCCCGCGCCGGCCCCGCCGGATAGTCCCCCCGCTTCCCCGTATCCCCCACCTGAATCCTCGCTCGATGCGCTCGCAGAACGCGGCCAGCAGCTCCTCCTGTCCGTCTTGGTTGCCGCAATTCTTCAACTTTAAGTTGACAATCGTACCAAATAAAGAATAACTTGTCAACCATCGACCCGCGCAAGAGGAGGCACCATGTTCGGACAGCGGCTTCGGCTCGCGCGCAAGCGAGCGGGCCTTTCCCTGCGGGCGCTTGCCGAGCGGATGGATCCGAAGGTCACCGCGCAGGCCATCAGCAAGTACGAGGCGGGCAGGATGATGCCCTCTTCGGCTGTTCTGGTCGGCCTCGGCGAGGCGCTCGATGTCTCGCTGGACTTCCTCATGAGCAATCGGATCGACGTTCTCGACGGGCTCGTGTTCCGCAAGGATTCGGGCACTTCCCGCCGTGAGCGCGCCCGCGCCGAAGCGCTCCTGATCGACAACCTCGAACGGTATCTGACCATCGAGGACATCCTGGGCATTCCGCCGGCGGGCGACCGTTTCGAGCACTGCCGCTGCGACTGCATCGCCACCGAAGCCGAGATCGACGAGCGCGCCGATCAGCTCCGCGCGGCGTGGGACCTCGGCATGGATGCGGTGCCCAGCCTGTGCGCCCTCCTGGAGGAAAAGGGGATCAAGGTGGTCGAAGCGGATCTTCCCGAGCGCATCAGCGGCCTGGCGTGCCGGGCCATGCGGCGCGGCAGGGTCGTCGCCGATGCGGTCGTGGTGTCCAGCCGGACGAGCGTGGAACGCAAGCGCTTCACCCTGGCCCACGAACTCGCCCACAAGATCATCCGGGCCACCGGGAACCCAGCCATCAAGCTGGAAACGGCGATGAACCGCTTCGCGGGGGCGTTCCTTGTGCCGGGCAGGGATCTGCTGGAGAAGGTGGGGGCGAGGCGCCGGCGCGTCACGTACTACGAGATTGCACGGCTCAAGCATACCTACGGGGTGTCGGCGGCGGCCATCCTGGTGCGCCTCGGGCAGGTGGGCGTGCTGCGTGCGTCCGCGGTTCGGCGCGCGTTCGCGACGTTTGCGCGTTCCTGGCTGACGTCGGAGCCGGAGCCGATCCGCGAGGGCGAGGGATTCGGGGCGTTCGAGAAGCCGCAGCGGTTCAGGCGGCTGGTGTGGCGGGCTGTGGGGGAGGAACTGATCTCGCCGGTCCGGGGGGCGGCGCTGCTGGGGGAGCCGCTTGAGGTGGTGGAGTGGCAGGTCAGTGGGCCGGGGGTGGGGTGAAGGCGGTGCGGCCGTACCCTGGCGTCGGGCCGAACCTGTCAGTAGTGATACCGCGCCGCGAGAAAATGGACTCGATCGTCGGTGACCTGATAGACCAGCCGGTGTTCAGTGTCGATGCGACGCGACCACCGTCCGGCGAGTTCGCCGCGGAGTGGTTCAGGCTTGCCCAGTCCTCCAAAGGTATCTCGGAGCACCGCGTCCACCAGCTTGAGCGTGCGCAGGGCCCGCTTGCGATCGGCGCGTGGCCGGTACGTCAGGTCTTCAAGGAAAGCGGGGTCGAATACTGCCGCTCTGCGTCGCGATCCCGTCACTCGCCTGGCAGGCCGAGGCGCTGGCGCAGTTCGTCCACGTCAACTGCCTCCCCTTCCCCGGAGTCAGCCCGGCCCATCGCCTCTCGCAACCTCTCGGCGTTCTTCGGAGAGCGCAGCAGGTAGCTCGTCTCCATCCATGCACTCAGATCCTCGGCGGCAATCAGAGCAACGGGTTCCTTTCCGCGCCTTCGGATGACGACCGGCTCGTGCGTGTCGGTCACCTGGTCCATCAGCGCGGCCAGGTTCTTCCGCGCTCCGGTGTAGGATGTCTCTCGTATCATTGTCGGATTCCGGTACTGACCACTTGAGGAGTGTGATTATGTACAGGCAATCAGTACCACTAGATGGTCGATCGCAAGGGAAGGACAGGTTGCGAGATAGGAACTCGAGCTTTGCGGAAGACCCCGTTAGCCACGATTATCCATTACAGGATAATCATCTGTTCATGGATAGAGGTGGCTGAAGGAGACCGATGGCGAGAGACCCCTGGAACACCCGACGCGACCAACTTGCCGGACACGCGCTCGGCACAGCCCCCGCGCTTTGTCTTCGATCCCTTGGTTCACTCGCCGCTGTTCTTGCCCTGGTCGCTGCGAGTGCCGGGGTGGCTGAAGCCCAGAGATTCCGGGACTTCACCACGACGATCGGGGAGGAGTACACGTACGCTTGCGAGCTCGATCGGTCGGGCCTGGCCGTGCGGGTCATTGCGCAAAACGAGGAAGTGTACCCTCTGCGGGCCGCCCGGACGCCTGGCGGCTGGCTCGTTTACGACAGGTATGAGGAGCAGGTCGTGGAGCTGGACCAGGATCTTCGGAGAGTTGGCAGCTGGGGCAGGCAGGGTCCCGGCCCCATGGAGTACGAGGATCCTGTGGGGATGGGACGACTGGACGCCGATCGTGTAGTGATCGTGGACGCGAGCCCTCCCTCCCTGATCGTGTTCGGCCCCGGCGCAAACGATAGAAACGAGCACCGTCTCGTCATGGACGCGCGGCCCCAGCATGCCGTGATTGTGGACGGCAGATTGCTGATCTCGACGAGTGACGCCACGGTTCACGAAGCCACGTTGGACGGCGAGTTGCGACTTGTCCACACCCGAACCGATTTCGGTCTTCCCCAGGGCCGCGGCTCGGGAGCATCCGCCGTACCCCGGCTGCGCGGCAACCACATCGCGTTTACCGGGCCGTCGCAGATCTGGACACTGGGCGCCCAGCCACAACAGATCGTTCAGCGATGCATCCATGATGATCTGAAGCAGATGCTTGAGGCTCCCGTCCAGATCGACACTCCCTTCGGCCCGCTACCGTTCAATCTCACCACCATGAAGGACTTCCTGCCTCTCGGCGCGGACGGATTCCTCGCTCTCGGCGGGCTTGTCGTCAGAGTCGACGGCCGGCTTCGCCGGTCGATCGAGCACTATGACGCCACGGGCAACCTCACGCAGGCCTGGCTGCTGACGGGCTATTTCGCGGTGAATGGCGTCTTCGACGATCAGGTGACCGGCAGGATGCTATTGTGGCAACCGGACGCCATCGCCGGGGTGCAGTTGGTGGAAGTCGAGGGGCTGGGCAGGTAGGCGGCCTCGCCGCTCGTCCCCCTACGAAATCGGCGTCCCCCTCTTCTTCACGATGAACAGCCCTTCCCCCATCGACGTCACCACCACGATTCCGGACCTGAAGAACGGGTAGTTGCTCCAGGAACCGCTCATGGCCGGTGAGTCCGGGCCCGGAACCGTGTCGAAGAACCCGACCAGGCGGGGATTCTCCGGGTCCGAAACGTCGAAGACGCGCAGGCCGCTGTTGTAGTTGGACTGGAACATGAGGTCGTCGACGATATACAGGTTGTGGTCGCTCGAGGTGTTCTCGCTGAAGAACTCCTTCACGAGGATGGGCTCGTCGAGGTCCTTGACGTCGTAGATCAGGGTGCGGGTGTTGTCGACCAGCTGGAACTCGTCCGTTTCGTCGCCCATCAGGAAGTAGGACTGGTCCTTTGTCAGCCACCCCTGGTGGGTGTAGCCGATGTTGGGGTAGTCGGCCACCGACAGCCCGACCGGGTTCTCCTTGTCGGACACGTCGGCGATGCTGAGCGTGTTCTCGTTCGCGCCGAAGCAGATCTCCTTGCCGTGGTGCTCCTCGTCGGGCCCGCGGTAGATGACGCACTGCGCGTCGTGGGTGTAGCCTGTTCCGGCGCGGCCGGTGTTCGCATGGGCGAAGCAGCCGGCGAAGGTGGGGTTCTTCGGATCGCGGATGTCGATCATGTGGAGGCCGCCGCCGCAGGTGTCGCCGCCGCCGCTGCTTCCCACGGCGTATGCGAAGCCGGTCTCCTCGTTGATGACGATGTTGTGCACGCTGGCGACGCGGTCGTAGTGGGCGTCCACGTCGAAGGTGATCATGTCGCCGGAGAACTCGCGCAGCCGCGTGAGATCGAAGACCTGCATGCCGTGCGCGCCGGCGATGTCCGACACCACGAACACGTGGTCGCTGTACACTTTCATGTCCCGCCAGGAGGTCCCCCGGATGCCCTCGGTCCTGGGCAGGTTCCCCACCACGACCGGGTTGGACGGATCCGTCACGTCCACGAACGAGGTGCCGTCCATGCGCCCCACGAGGGCGTAGTCGCGCTCCGTTTCCGGATCGGTCCACCCCCAGATGTCGTTGAGGCGGGTGCCCCGCTCGCCGCCCAGCGCGCTGACCGGCAGGAATGCGAGCAAGTCCACGTCGTTGCACCCGAAGATGGACGCCTCGCCCTGCGAACAGTCGAGCTGCCCTCCGACGACAGGGTCGAATTCGTCGATTTCGGTGAAGACCGAGGCGGTGCTGCGCCAGCCGCCGCCGTCGCGCTCGAAGATCATCGCCGTGCCGGCGGCGTAGTCGTCCCCGGGCATCCCGGACACAAGGAGATCGCCGGCCTGCGCCACCACCCTGCCCATGCCCTGGCCGGGTTTCGGCTCGGGCGCGGTGATCCTGGCAACCGATGACCAGGCGCCGTCGGCATCCGGCGTGAACTGGTAGATGGCGCCCTCGCGCGAGTTCACGCCGTCCGCCCCTATCCAGAGCGTGCTGCCGTCGGTGGCCATGGACTCTCCGAACCTGTCCCCGGAGACGCCGTCAAAGGCCTGGAGCGTCGCCGTTTCCGTCCATTCGCCGCCCTGCCGGGAAAAGACGGTCACCGAGCCGGCCCCCCCGAACGGGCTGCTGGCCGTCACGAGGATACGGTCGCCAGCGATCAGCGCCGCGGTGCCGAAGAACGACTGGGGCCCACCACCGGTGCGACGCAACTCGGCCGTCAGGGCCCAGCCAACGGATCCGCGCTCGAAGACGTAGGCGGCACCTCTCAGCGAATCGACCGCGGTGGCGCCGACCACCAGCATGTCGTCCGACAGGGCCAGCGCGGCGCCGAACCCGGTGCCTTCCTCCCCGCCGGGGGCCTCCAGCACGGCCTCCTGAACCCAGTCGCCGTCCGCGTGCCGGAAGACGAGAACGCGGCTGAGTCCCGTCCCCGGCGAATCCGCACTCAGGGCGGCCCGGTCCCCGCTCATCACAACGGCACCTCCCACGACCATGCCCTCGGGCAGGCCCTCGGCGACGATCATCCCGTCGTGCCGCCACTGCGACCCAACCCGCGCGTAGGTGTGGACGGCGCCGCTCGCCGGGGATGGAAAGGGCCGGTAGGAGGTGACCAGCAGGCGGTCGCCGGACGTGGCCATGGAGGTGCCGAAGCCGTCGCCCTCGGCAGGCTCGGGGCCCATGAGCCGGCCCGTCGCGACCCAGGTGTCGCCGCTGCGGTTGTAGATGTACACGACACCCCCGCTTGCGCCGCGGGTGGCCGCGACGAGGATCCGGTCGCCGTTGATGACGACGCCCTCGCCGAAGGTCTGGGCGGTGACGGGGGTGGAGGTGGCCAGTGCGGTGGCCGCGAGGGCGAGGGGGAGGGCGGTGGGGAGGAGGGGGTTCTTCATGGGGTCGTCCAGGTGGCGCGAGGGTGTGGAGGGTGTGACTGGCGTGAGGTGGTAAGGGTGGGGTGGGGGGTGGCGCGGGGGCAAGGGTGCGCGTGGGGGGTGACGGGAATATCCCCCCAGCAAGACCGCAGGGAATCCCCCCCAGGATTCCAGGGTCTTCCCCCTCAGATCCCATCCGGCGGCACGCGTCCTATTAGGTAGCGGGTGCAGATGCGGCTGGCCCGCCTGGCAACGCAGATTCCGCAAAGAGCCAACCGAACGGAGGCACTACTGATGAAGACGGCACTCACACGACTCACCACCGCGGGCGTGATCGCGCTCGTTCTCCTGGCTTCGGCCTGCATCGGCCCGCTGCCGACCGATCCCAGCGGCAGCAAGACTCCCACTCCCACGGCTCCGGGCGACCCGCCGGACGAGACTGTGAAGGGGTAGGGCCCGGTCGAATCGCGGCCTCCCTCTGCAAGCCCCCCGGGCCGAGTTTCCCCGGGGGGCTTGCGGCTTCCCCGGCACCGAATCCCAGGGGCGGAGTGGCGAGGTTGAAGCCGGTTGCAGGGGTCACCCATCGGCGCGGGATGCCGAAAGGCAACTGACAGGCGGAAAGAATGAAGACCATGACCACACTCGGCGCGGTGGCGATCCTCGGTTCGGGATGCATCAACCCGTTTGCCACCGGTCCTGACCCGACGCTGGAGATCTTCGTGTCGTCACACGACTACCTGACACGGTACCGGCCCAATGACACCACAAGGGTGCTTACCAGACAGGGATTCGACGACCCGAGGGGCTTTGCGGGCCTCGAAATCATCATCGATGGCGATAACATGTCGAGGCGCACGTACACCGCCTCGTACTTCGCAAGCATCGGGGAGGTCAAGTTCAGGGTTCCGGGGGCGGGATTCGCGACCGTGACGGCACGCATCGTCCAGGACGGTCGCACCGTCGCCGACATCTCCGAATCGTGGGGGCTGGGGTCCAAGATCCAGTGGGACCTCATGGTGGACCGCGCACGCTTCCCTCCAAGCGAGGGCTTTCCGGGCTCTGGGTTCGATCCGGACAACCCCGAATGCGGGTGGTTCTGGTGCCACGAGGTCTGGAAGGCGCCGATCGCCGAGGACGCCGCCAACTACGAGGGTGAGGCACTGTGGGTGACACTGTACCGCCATCACCCCGACGAGTGCGTGGACGTTTGTTAGCGCGAGCCTTAGGGGGGGTGAGCGACCAGCGCTCGCCCGTCACGACGGTTCCCTTGCGGCTGGGGCAATCCCGGGAGTACGATGCATACTGGAGACAAGGTTGTGTATTAGTCGCGAATAGATAGACCCCGTGATGAAATAATCGCGACACATGGCCTGCCATGATGGGTCAGGCCGGTCCGGTCAGCCGTGTTGTGGTGATCCTCGTTACCCGCGGATAGCCCACCCAGGGAGAAGACATGATGCACACGCCAGCATCCACCCGGCGCGACCGGGACATCACCATCACCAAGCGCTGGGCCACGATCTCCGGCGCGCTCATCATCTGCCAGACCGTCGTCGTGCTGTTCATCGGTATGCTGGCGTTCCGGCTGTACCTCGACCGGGAGCAGATCGCGAAGGAGCTTGCCGGCACAGCGGCCGAAGCCGCCACAGTCGCTGCCATCGACGCCGCGAACGAAACCCTTGGTGTGCTGGTCGCCGACATGGAGGCCAGGCTCATGGAGCGCGTTCCCGACCCGGCGAATGCCCTCGACAGGATCCGGCGGCTCGTCCGCTGAGAGGGACCGTGTATCGATCACTTCGACGCGTGCCGTGGCCAGACGACAGTCACCAGGTGGAGGGACTCGTCGGCGAGGCCCGAGAGGTCCCGCGCGTCGCCTCTGATGATGAGATGATCCGAGGCCACTTTCGCATGTATGCGTGGTCTTCGGCGTCCAAGGTGCTCCAGAGGTCATTCGTTCTTCCATGGCGGAGAACGACTCTGAGACGGTAGCCCTCGACGCCTTCCAGTCCCGTGGCGGGATCACGTTTGACTCCCAGAATCAACTTCTCGGAGCCGTCCGGGCTCGGGTTGCGTGGTTGTCGTCCGGCCTTCATCCGGATCCCGGGTCTCCCATTCCTCGGCGGCGGCCGATCACCTGCGCAGGTTCGCCGGCAGGCGGTACACGACGATGCTCGGGATGTCCATGTCGTCGGTTTCCCAGTACGCGACCAGGCCGTCGGGGCCGAAGGCGCCAGGCATCCGCAGCCCGTCCCTGGGGAATGTGCCGACGTAGCTGCCCTCGGGATCGAACACGTCAATCAGGCCATCGTTGCCCACAATCACCGGATCCTGGCGCCGTACCCACACGAACCCGTCCGGTGTGGTGCGGATCTCGGCGATGACGGGGAGTTCGGGGTAAAACGTCGTGTGCTCGAAGTCCTCGCGGATGGCCGCCCGCACCTGCAGCGCGGCGGCCATGTCGAGTCCCGGTATCCCGGGGTCTTCGCCGGCGATGTAGCTGTCGGCTTGGCGGAGCACTTCTTCACGCGCCTCGGCCTCGAGCGCGGGCGTGACCGGCTGCGGTGTGATCGGACGTGACAGCGTGTTGAGCAGGGCACCGTCCCGGACGATCCGGATCGTGTAGGTCGACGAGTCCGCATAGGCGATGGCACCGCCGGGCAGCACGTCCCACACGAGCTCGGGCTCGAAGATCGGCGCCTCGGTGACGGCGCTCAACATGTTTTCCAGGTCCCCCGGCTCGATCTCCGCGCTCTCGGGGCGTGGCGGACGCCACGCCTCAACCACGCTTTCACCGGCCACCACATCGCCGCTCAGGTCAAGCACCTCGATCATGCGCTCGTCGGCCGCTTCCTCGTCGGGGTCGCTTCCAATCAGCTCGGCCAGGGGGTTTCTTCGACAAGGCGACGACCTCATCGGGACGCACTCCGGCCAGGGCCGCGATACCTGTTAGAGTTGGTAAGGTGGTACTGCGGACAAGGCGGGCTTGACATGAAATGAAGTCTCCCCCGTCGTTCAGATAGACACCGATCATGCCCTCGTTGTACGCGATCAGGGAAAGAGCTTCGCCGCGACTTGTATCGAGGCCCAAAGCCACGAGATCGCCGTTCTCGCTGGGAAACGCGCCAAAACCACCCCGCTCGAAACCGCTGCGTTCATGGATCAACAGCCCCGTGAAGGGCGCGATACGTTTGCCCACATGCGGATCGGGGCCTTCTTCACCGAGGATCAGCCGGTCAAAACCGTCCTCGTTGAGGATCACCAGCCCGTTGGCCCCATGGTTGTAGTCCTGGTAGGAGTCCATATACGCCTCTATGTCCGGATGCTCCGGCCCCCACAGCTCGCGCAGTCGAGCAGTATCGGTGCGAACGCGGGTAGATCAGGGACGCCGTGCGGTGCCACGTCGATGGCCGGAAATGCCCAGCGTGATCCCGCTGCATTTGTCGTCCACTATTGCCCCTAAAGTGATCGACAAGCTATCTTGTTGTTCATGAGCGACACGCAAAGCCCGCAACGGGGCCCGGTCCACTACCACGCGGGCGCGTTTCCGCCGGGCGCGGACAGCTTCGACTGGCAGGTTCTCCTGCCCCATGTCGGACCCGCGACGGCGGCGGTGGCCCGCTACGACGGCATTCTCCAGGCCATGCCCAACTCCGGCGTCCTGCTGTCGCCGCTGTCCACCCGGGAGGCCGTTCTCTCGTCGCGCATTGAGGGGACGCAGGCCTCGATGACCGAGGTCCTCGAGTTCGAGGCCGGGGTCGACGCCGAGTCGCCTGAGCGCCGGGAGGACATCCACGAGATCCTGAACTACCGCCGGGCGATGCACGAGGCGGAGCAGATGCTGGAGACGCTCCCGGTCTCCCGCCGCGTGATTTGCAGGGCCCACGAGGTGCTCCTCGACAGCGTGCGCGGCGCCGGGAAGTCGCCGGGGGAGTATCGCCGCGTCCCCAACTGGATCGGTCCCCCGGGTCGTGGAATCGAGGAGGCCCGCTTCGTGCCGCCCGCCGCCCCCGAGATCCCGGACGCCATGAGCCGTTGGGAGCGGTACGCCAACGCGAGCGCCGACTACGTGCCGGACAGGCTGGTCCAACTCGCAGTGCTGCACGCCGAGTTCGAGGCGCTGCATCCCTTTCTGGACGGCAACGGCCGCGTGGGCCGCATGCTGATCCCTCTTCTGCTCTGGCAGTGGGGCATGGTCGAGCGGCCGCACTTCTATGTCAGCGGATTCCTGGAGGCCCACCGAAGCGAATACTACGAGTCGCTCCTCTCGGTGTCGCGCGACCGGGACTGGACGACATGGACCCTCTTCTTCATGAAGGCCGTACGCGCCCAGGCGGAGGAGAATCTGACCAAGGCGCGGGGCATTCTCGGGCTCTACGACGACTTGAAGACCAGCATTCCCAGGATGACGCGGTCCCGGTACGCTACTTCGGCGCTGGACTGGTTGTTCAGGCGACTAATCTTTTCGAGCACCGGATTCGTGAGGGGCGCGGACATCCCGGGGCCCACGGCGCGTCGGTTGCTCACGGTGTTGCGGACGAACGGCGTTGTGAAGGAGCTCGTCCCGGCGGCCGGACGGAGAGCTGCCCTGTGGGTGTTTCCCGATCTGCTCAATCTGGCCGGGTGACGGAAGGTGTTCTGAACCCCGGGTTTTCGGGCTTGGGTGTGAGGAGGTGGATGGCGGCGCCAGCCGATCGCGCTTGCCGCTCACCGGTGAGCAGCTACGCCGGTTGTCGCTCACTTTCCAGTCATGAGTGATCGACAAATCGATTTGATGCGCATGCATGATCGACAAGGGGGACGCAGCAAGTCGCCTTCACCGACCGGTCTCTCCGACTGTCGGGTCCTGGTTCTCAGTGCCGTCGGCGGGCGGCTCCCGGTAGAATACGTAAGCTGCAATTGACCATTCAAGCCGGGCCTCGGCCCGGAGCGAGTCGATCGATGATTCCGACAAGGAGAATCCTGGCCCTCGGCGCTCTGGCCGTTGTGGGATGCGCGGAGGCTGATCAATCGTCCGAAGTGGCGGAGCACCAGGCCGAAGTGGCGGCCGCGGGTGCGCAGGTGATGCCCTTCGATCTCGACGCGACCACCCATTTCTTCGAGAAGACGGAGTACGGCGGCATTCAGGAGGTCGTGGCGGACTCCGCGGATCCGCATCAGGTGGCGCTCATCCGGGAGCACCTCGAGGAGGAGGCCGAGCGCTTTGCGAGGGGCGACTTCCACGACCCCGCAATGATCCACGGCGAGGACATGGCCGGGCTCCACGAACTGGTCATGGGGCATGAGAAACTTGCGATCGAGTACGGAGAGATCGAACTCGGTGCACGGATTGTATACAGGGCCGATGAGCCGGCGCTGGTATCGGCGATCCATGACTGGTTCGACGCGCAGCTGCGGGACCACGGCGATCATGCGAGCGGGCGGCGGTAATGGGGTGGATTCCGGTCCTGCGCCCGGTCAGCACATCGTGACGGAAGAGACCAGGAGCGGCCAGATGCGCGAGATCATCTTTGAAGTGACAGAAGCTCCGGAAGGCGGCTACGACGCCAGGGCGCTGGGCCACAGCGTCTTTACGCAGGGCGATGACTGGGACGACCTGAAGGACATGGTCAGGGACGCCGTACTGTGCCACTTCGACGACCGGGAGACACCCAGGGTGATCCGGCTGCACTGCGCTTCTGGAGCTGGAGCCCCTTGCCCGGCTCCGACAAGACCGGACAAGGGGACTGCGGCGTCGCCGCTGGGGTGAACCATCTCTCGCTGCAGGCTCACAGGGTCATTGTCACATTACAGCAGGAAGTGTAATGTCGAGTTTACTTAATGTAATCCGTACTTGTCATTCCGCTGCTCGAATCGGTCGTAGGAGGTGCGGTCACGGAATCCTCGGCTGACTCGGCGGGGGCCGTGATCCCAACCGTCTCCAGCATCTCCTCATGAATCAGCCGCCAATCCCGCCCAAGATCCACCGTCCGCGCCTGAATCCGAAACCCTTCGAGCCGAACGTCGGCCCGTAGCGCCTCATCGCCCACCTGCGGATACAGCAGAATCCCCTCGTGCGGCGCTCCGTCGGGCCGGGTGGCCTGACGATTCCTCAAGTACGCGAGCAGCTGGTAGAGGTTGCCGGAGTGCAGCTTGCCGGAGCCGGTGCCCGAAGCGGGGCCGATGCCGGAGCCGCGCCTCCGCCCGCGCGCGAGCGCGTCCTTGTAGTACTTCGTGTCCAGGATGATCCGGCGCTGGGGTGATTCGAGGATCACGTCGGCGTCCATGACGGGGATCCGGTCGCGGTCGGCGTCGGTCTTCCAGCCGGGGTCGGTCCACTGGACCCGGCGGCCGCCCGGATTCACGCGGTACGCCCGCTGCTCGCGCTGGTAGAATCCGGTGACGAACTCCTCGAAGAGCGCCCACATGGTCGCCTCGTCCCGCCGGAAGTCGCGGAAGGTGGTGCGGCCGGTCGTCTCGTCGACCAGCGAGCTTTCGTAGAGGAGCCTGCACACCGAGAGGAGGAAGTGGTAGAGCCGCCGGTTGCCGCCGAGCTGGAGCTGGCCGAAGGTGTTCCGCTTCAGGCGGGTGCGCGAGATGCCGTCGAGCCTTCGGTAGGCGGAGCGCACGTCGGCGCGGACACGGCGGTCGAGTGTGACGCGCCGTCCGAGCAGCCCGTGCAGCGACGAGCGCAGGATGCGGTTCGGGAGGATGTCCACGCTCAGCTCCTCGAAGTCGCACGCGGCCCGGGCCCGCGCACGGAGCGCACGCTTCGCCGTCTCGCTGACCGCCAGCTTGCCGCGGATGCCGGAGAGGTCCTCGCGGCGTTCGACGTACCCGCGGTCGATCCCGCGCCGGAAGAGGTGGTTGACGCCGCCGGCGAGCACCTTGCCCAGCAGGTCCTGCACCGTCGAGAGGCCGCCGAGCGTGGCCAGCCGCGTGGTGTCGCGTTCCTGGACCCGTCCCCAGGCGTAGCAGAGGAGGTAGTAGACGTTGAGGATCGGGATGTTCTTCACGGGTCCCCGGGGTCAGGCGTCGGCGGTGAGCCTGGCCACTTCGTTGCCGACATCCTCCGGCGAGTCGAACCAGTACTCGCGAAGCAGCGGCGCGATCTGGGTCTCGACGATGTGGGTGTACCAGGCGTCGGAGGGCTCCTCGTCGTCGTCGTCGCGGGGCACGAAGTAGCTGTGGCCGATCCGGAAACCGGGGCCGAGTTCCCTGTCGCCGCTGATCGTCTCGTTGAGCTTGCCGATGCGGTCGGAGATGCGGCGGGCGAGGGAGGGGTCGGCGCCCTTGCCCGTGAGGTGCTTTTCGAACGCCTCCCGGCCGAAGTCCGTTCCGAAGGCGGGCTGCAGCGACTCGAAGGCGAATCGCCGGCGGAGCGCGTAGTCGACCAGGGCCAGCGACCGGTCGGCGGTGTTCATCATGCCGAGGATGTGGACGTTCCCGGGGACGTGGAAGCGGTCGTCCGCGGGGTCCGCATAGGTCAGCGCGACGGCGTAGTCCTCGCTGCGCTTGTCGGCCTCGATCAGCATGAGAAGCTCGCCGAAGATGCGCGACAGGTTGCCCCGGTTGATCTCGTCGATGATGAAGACGTGGGGGGTGTCCGGGTTGGCGCGCGCGCGTTCGCAGAAGCGGTGGAAGACGCCGGACTTGAGGGTGAAACCGCCGTCGTCGGTGGGGCGGTACCCCTGCACGAAGTCCTCGTAGGCGTAGGACTGGTGGAACTGGACCATCTCGATGGGGTTGTTGTCCTCGTGGCCGATGAGGCACCAGGCGAGGCGGCGGGCGATGAAGGTCTTGCCGGTGCCGGGGGGGCCCTGGAGGATGAGGTTCTTGCGGGTTGTGAGGGAGGTGAGGAGGCGGTTGAAGTGGGTGGGGGGGAGGAAGAGGTCGTGGTGGGCGTCCTTGATGGTGTAGGACGGTTCCGGCGGCTTGGAGTTGTTGAACGACCAGAGGATTTCGACCGGGGTCGTGTCCCTTGTTTCCGCGGGCGTGGCCTCGCCGGCGTAGGTGAACGGAGCTCTCTTGGCCGCGCGCCAGAAGACATGAATCCGCCGTCCTGGCTCCAGCAGCTGCTTCACGCTTGTCCAGCCGATATGGGAGCGAGTCTGGTGGTACCAGCGCAGACGCTTCCCTTCCCAACGATTGTCGTAGACGTGACCCGTACTAGCGTCCGTGCCGACGGTGGCGAAGATGAAGAAGACCCCGTCGTGCTTGAGAACGCCCGTGTCCCACTTGCCGCCCTTGCCTGCGGCTGACGGGACGACCATCTGCTGGATCTCCGGACGCGTGTATTTCCTGCCGGGGACGAACCTGGCCAAGGGGTGCTCCTCTGCAAGGTGACTCGGATTACCGCGAGGGAGGGTAGTTTGTCACCACGGAATACCACAAGGACCGTTAGCGTCTGGGATAGTGGACGACGTGTCGACAGGCCCGGTGGCAGCGTAGGTGCGGTTTCCAGAGGCGGACTGGACGGCGCGGTTCCTTGCGATGGAAACCGGATGGTCGAACTGGCAGGTCTTCAGTAACCCCAGGGAGCGGGGAAGCCCGGATCCACTGGACCGATCAGGTCGTCTGCAACGTCCGTCTCGCCCGGGTTCCGGCATATCCATACCCGACACTTGGGCGAGTCGGCGCCGGGAGCCGGCCGAAACACGAAGATCGCCAGCGCGCCGGTGTTTTCGGGATCCTGCAGCGGGGACAAGGAGCCGAGGCCGGTGATGCGGACCTCAGGGCGTGGCGCCCCGAATAGGCCCGCCCCGGTATGCGGAACGCCCCGGACGCGGTTTTCCCGCACTCCGTGCGAGTCGATCTCGATGTCGAATTCGACGCTCGGTGCCCCGATGTCCTTCGCAAGCGACGGGAACGCGGGCTTGAGCAGGTCTCTCGGAACGCAGGGACCAGATCGACGGGTCTCGGTGGCCGAGGTCTCGGTGCCGGATAGGAACTTGGCGTGCCAGACCCAGCTGGCCCCGATCCATTTCGCTATCCAATCTCTGAGCTGGTCGGTTTCGATGGGGCTGTATTGTTGGGTTGCAGCTTGCATCGCGTGGCTCCGGTTTGCGGTCTGTATTAACCTGGTGCCTGCGGGGGGGAGCGCAACCGGTTCGCGACATTCGCCCTCGCGCGGGGTGACTGCGGATTGCCTGGTTAAGATGTAATGTAGACACGACATAATGTAACCTCCAGTTTACCATTTGCCCTCAGCGGTGTCTCCCGACAGATTAGCCAACCCCGTCTCACGAATCACTGTGCGGCGCGACGGATCGGACAAGCGGCCCCATGACCGACATCTTCGAGCGCAGGAAGCGAAGCGAAATCATGTCCCGGATCCGGGGCCGTGACACCGAGCCGGAGATGATCGTTCGCAGGATCGCCCACGGGCTCGGGTTCCGCTTTCGCCTCCACCGCAGGGACCTTCCCGGCTCCCCCGATCTCGTGTTTCCTAGGCACCGGGCCGTGATCATGGTCCACGGGTGTTTCTGGCATCGGCACCCAGGCTGCAAGTACGCCTCAAGCCCCAAGACGCGCGTGCGATACTGGCAGGACAAGTTCGAGGGCAATGTGGTCCGTGATCGACGGAATGAGGCGGCCCTGCACGACCTTGGATGGCGAGTGATGGTGATCTGGGAATGTGAGACGAGGGATCGCGAGGCGGTAGCTGAGCGGATCGTGGGGTTCCTGCGGGGTACGGATGTCGGTTAATTCCCGCGCTTGGCGACGCTCTGCGACCGCCTGATCCACTCCGACTGGTTGAGCGGGATCCGGGACATTCTCAGCGCGATCGCCTGAGTTATCCACTGGGCGGATTCTGCCTTCAGCTCTCCTACCCAGCGGTATTCTCCGCCGCTGGCGTCCTCGAAGGTGAAGGGCTGATCGGTACCATTGCGGCGTGCCAAAACGCACTGCCGGCCAGAGTCGGGTACGAAGTCCACTGAACGCCACTGCGACGGATTCAAGGATATGGTCATACGCCGGTCTTGGTTGTGTTCGACCGGCACCACGATTTGGAGTCTGTTGGGCTTGGCGTCCGTGAGGGGGACGAACAGAAACCTAGTCTTGTCGGTCAATCGAACGCTATCGCATCGCGGCGTCACGCACAGGAGGGGGGCTGCTTTATTGCCTTCGGTCGGGACTACGATTGTGCCCATCGACAGCTCGCGCCACGTGGCGGGAGGCACCTGGCGAAGGCTCATGGCGGCGGCGAGGCGGCGATCAAGCTCGCGACTGTTTTCCGCGCCGCCCGAGAATCCATGGGATAGAAGATCGTATTCGCTACCGCCCTTTTTCAGAGGACCGGGTCCCGCATCGATTCCACCCGTGAGCATGGCGAGCACCTCGTCATGCGACATGGGCTTGCCCGGCGCACCCTCTTTGCGCGGAGCAAGCTCGATGCCACCATCTCCGAATCGCCCTTTGAGCCAATGCTCGATCGCCTCGATTCCCGCCGGACTCCGCTGGCCGACTGCGTCGTCCATGATACCGCGAAGCTCGCTCGCGATCTGTTCCACGATGTGCCGCTCGGAGTCGGGCGGTTGAGGCAGGCAGGCGCGGTGGACAAGGAAAGCAGGGTCGAGGTCGTGTCCGAAGCACTCCAGCAACCGATGGACATTATCCCGAGCGGCGCCCAGCGCAGTTAGGACCACGCTTGGCAGGAGACCCTCGACCATGTCGGCAAAATCGGCGATTAGCAGGTCGGCCAACGCGTCCTCGTCGACTTCGATGTTGGGCTCGACAACTCCAGAACGGGGCTTACCGTACACGACAATCCGGCAAGCGCGGAAGTCGATGGCTTGGCCGCTGCCATCGCCGGAGGCTACCGCCGGGTCGCGTCCGTTGAGGCCGTTCAGGCACTCCACGATCTCCTCCCGAATCCTCTCGTGGTCGGAATCGCCGGTATAGAACGCGAGCAAGCGAAGTCGGTGCGGCTCATCTTCCGTGAGGATCCGCTTCAACAACGGTAGCGCGTTCACGTCGTTCGCCCGGTTCAGCCACCAGTCCAGAATCACGATGTCCGCCCGCGCCACGGCTTTGGCGAGCGCCTCGTGATCGTCTTGCTCTTCCCGAGGGGACAGCACGCCACAGACCATGGCATGGCGGGCGAACGACCATGTTATCGGCTCGACGTTGAGCGGCTGGGGTGCACGAGCTTGCGACTCCGGCACCGCTGGTGAGCTCCGCGTCTGCGCGCCTCGCCCCACCGACGTCAGATCGCCGTGGACAGGAGGATACCCGCTGACGGAGAGTTCGTCGTCGACCACCACCGCCGTCAGGAGGAAACGCCGGGCGATGCCTCGACAGTGCTGCGCAAAGGCGTCAGTCGACATCGGCTTCGTCGTTCTGCTGCTTGATCGGCGTGATCAGGAAGGTGGCGCCCTGCTCCGGGCCACTCGTTTCGAGGATCAGGTCATAGCCCACCTCGCGTAGTGTTGCCCTGGAGATATGCAGGCCCATGCCGCGGCCCCCCGGCTTCCGGGTGAACCCGATTTCGAAGATGTCGTCCCGATCACGGTCGTGGATCCCCGGCCCCGAGTCCGAGATGCGGAACCCATTTCCGAAGGCGTCGAGCTGGATTCGGCGTTTGAGGGTCTCGTTCTGGCCGGCGAGCCAATAGATCGCGTTGTCCACGAGATTGACGAACACGGGGTAGAAGGAAGACGGATAGCCCGTGACCGTGGCGTTGGTGAATGGGTCGGTCTTGGTCAGTTCGACGTTGTGTCGGGCCAGGCGCTGGCCGAACAGGTTGGTCAGGAACTCGTGGATCTCCCAGCCGTGGATGACCACCGCCTTTCGGTAGAGCCTCCTCTGCAGCGGGGTGAAGAGGGTGAGGTAACCGTCGAGATGGTCGAAACTGCCGCGGATGCCTTGATAGAGTGACATCAGTTCCTGGTTCACATCGGCCCAGGCTTTGAGACTGCGAAGCCCCGAGCGTACGGAACGGATGGCGGCTCCGAATTCGTGGCTTATGATCTCGATCGCCATCCCGAGCTGAGCAAGCTGAAGGTCGGCGGCCGCCTGTTCCCGTAATGTGACGTTGCTCTGCTCGACCGCTTCGAGTTGATCGACCAGGGAGGAATCGCTCTTCAGGTCGACGGCCGCCAGCTGGGAGCGTAGGCCGTCGAGTCTGCGGTTGGCATTCTCCAGGGACTCTCGGATCGGCGCCTCCAGGGCCGCGCGCTCTTCGATCAGCTGCTGGTCGTCCATACCCGTAAGGTCACGCCGAGCGAAATCGGCCATCGTGCCCCGAATCATCGACTCCACGTCGCGCACACATCGGCC
This sequence comes from Gemmatimonadota bacterium, assembly GCA_022826005.1. Taxonomy (GTDB): domain Bacteria; phylum Gemmatimonadota; class Gemmatimonadetes; order Longimicrobiales; family Gaopeijiaceae; genus Bin94. The sequence goes on from JAJDVT010000053.1 coordinate 42,440, forward strand.
CGCGATCGCTCGGGTGCTCGCCAGAATCTCTTCGGCCGCCTCCTCCACGTCCTGGCGACCAGCCTTCGTTTCCCGCCGCGCGGTTGTTCCGAGCTCCTTGAGAGTCGATTCCATCCTGTCTCTTGCGCTGACGTCAACCCCCGCTTTGGTCACTTCCTCGGTCACAATGCTCTCGATCGTGTCACTGATGTCGCGGACGTTTGCGACGAGGTCCTCGTACGCCTCCTGATAGTCGCCCCACTCCTTCCGCAGGGCCCGGCTCATGCCGATGCGGGGCTTGGAAACCTGATAGTCGGACTCGACATCCCTGAGGCTTCTTCTCGCTTCTCGCTCAATATCGATGATCCGCCGAGCAGCCCTTGCTCGATCCGTATCGCGGCCTGCTTCCCTTACTCGCTCCTCGATCTCCAAACCCAATACCACGACTCCATCAAGCGGCTTCTCCGTCTCCATCCGCTCGAAGAACGTGGCCAGGTCCTTCCGGAACTTGGTGCGCTTAGCGGTCACCTGCTTGGCGCGGGCCCGCAGATGTCGCTCGGTCTCTTCCATCTCCCGCTTGCGGCTCGCGAATCGGTCGCCGTGAACGCCCTCCTCCCGGAAGAAGTCGGCGGCGACCTGCACAAGGAAGCTCTTCAGGATGCCCCGGAGATCACGGTAGGCTTTGTTCTCGCGAAAACCCTCGCGACCAGCCTTCTCGCGAAGCTTCCCGTTGTTGACGGAGTCGACTTCAACGACACCGAACATCTGCCGGTAGGAGAAGTAGTAGTACGAAGCGCTTTTCGTACGGCGGAGTTCGATTTCCAGCCAATCGTAGTCCGTGTTGCCGTACGGTTGAATGCGTACTCCGTCCCGATAGAGATACAGCCCACCGATCTTTCTCGTCTTCGCAAGCACGCGGCCATGCTCTTCTGGCGGCAGCGTCGAATGTCTTGCCAATCCCTCGACCGCGGCGAACCTGATGTCGAACGGACCGCAACCCGTCTTCTTGCCCCTTCCGCCGCTCCAGTGGATCACGTGGTCATCCACAAGCTCGCCGTAGATGGAGACGTTCCCCTTGAATTGGCCGTACTCGTCGAATCGTCCCCAGATCCGGTGATCGGCATTCTCGTACTCGTAGCTGGTGAAGAACTTGCTGTCTCCGATGAGGTCTTCGCAGGTACCGTCCGTTCCGTGGTCCCTGAAGGCGGTGCGGATGACCGGTGTCCCGCCTTCCGCAAATGATGGAGCGGTGAACCCCAGGAGAGCCTTTTGCAGCGGTGGCGCCACATCCGAGTCGGGATCCCCGGCGATGTCCTGTTCCAGATTCGGGGATGCGGGGAGAAGGTAGAAGTGGGTACCGTGGCCATCGCCGAGGAGCGTCGGTTTGCCCAGGTACTCCGCCAGTTCCAGCGGATCGACCTTGAATTGGGCAAGTTCGGTCTCCATTTCCTTCCACGCGTTGCCATCCACGCGCTCGCGAAGATGCTCGTTCCGGCCCTGAAAGTCGCGGACCATGTCTGCCACTTTCTCGCCGTCGGGCAGTGTGCCCCCCGGGAATGTCCAAAGCGGAATCCGGATGTCCTGAAGGTTCAGCTCGTGGTACCGGAAGACCCGCCAGTTCAGGAAGGCCGCCGTCACATCGGAAAGGACGCCGTCACGCGAGGCGCGAGTGAGCACCAGCAATTGGGGAGCGATCGTCGCGATGGCGAGGCGGCCGATGCCTTTCTCCCCCAGCACAGGCCGGGCGCGCTTCTCGGACTTTGGGAGCCGGCTCTCGGCGCGCTTTCGCTTCACACTGGTCTCGGTCGCGATCGTCAGCCACCGGTCGACGAATTCGTCCCTTTCCATTCCAAAACCGTCATCCCGGAGAACGAACAGACCGTCTCGCCTGTAATAGTCCACTTCCACCCGTTCGGCGTACGCGTCGTGCGCGTTCTTGAAGAGCTCGCTGATGGCGGTGGGTATACCGGCGATCTGCTGCCGCCCCAGCATGTCCAGCGTCCGGGCCCGAGTCTTGAAGGTTACGTCCATTGCCGTCAAGCGAGACCCGCCTCGGCCAGGTGTCTGGCAACATGGTGCCCAACGACAGTCGTCAATCGCACCGGCACGGCGTTGCCGATTTGCCGAGCCCTGGAGGTCGTGCAGCCCGAAAAACGGAAGTCCATAGGGAACGTCTGAAGGCAGGCGGCTTCACGGACGCTGATCGCACGATCCTGCTCGGGGTGGCCGAAGCGGCCGTTGGAATAGCTGATGCATCGGGTGGTCAGCCCGGAGGCTGGCCGGTCCCAGGACATGCGGCCGTAGACGTCACTGTACCCCGTTGCCCCCGCGTGGCAGGTGAGCTGGAGGTCCTCCGACCAATCCCGGTTGCCGCCGCCCTCGGGAGTCGCGCGGATGCGCTTCAGGTTGAGCGCGGAGAGGCGGGCGGCGCGGTGGTCGGGTATTTCGGGATCCACTTCACCGGCGGCAAGCTCCGGGAGATCCCCGATCCAGTCGCGAACGGTGGCGAAGTCGGGGTTGTCGGTTCCCGGGCCGTGGGTTTCGTCAGGGAGATCCAGTCGGCCATGTCGACTCGCGAGCAGAAGGAACCTCCGGCGGCCCTGAGGAACTCCGTACCGCTTGAGGGACACGGAGCCGTGTGCCGGGTCCGCATACCCGGCTTGCTCCAATCCCCGAAGGAAGCTGCTGAGCGGCTCGGAGTCGGGGCACACATTCTGAATCCCCGGAACGTTCTCCACAAACACGATGTCCGGCTCACACCTCCGTATGAGACGGAGGAACTCAAGGAGCAGCGGCACCCGGTCGTCCTCGCCCGGCTTGGGGCGGATGGTGTTCTGTTTGGTGAATGGCTGGCACGGCGCACATCCACAGAACAGGATGGGGTGGGGCCGTTCCTCGTCGACGAGCGTGCGCACGGAATCTTCGTCCACCTGCCGAATGTCCTTGGCCACGAAGGATGTCGACGGGAAGTTCCGCTTGAAGCTCTGCTCGGCGTCGGCGTCCCAGTCGAGAGCGAACACCACGTCCATCCCGGCCTCCTGGAAGCCGCGGCTTGCCCCGCCGCAACCGGAGAAGAAGTCGAACACCTTCGCTGTCCGGCAGGGGACGGTGGCGTAGTTCGTTCCGGAATCGCGGTCTGGGTTCATGGATGGGCGGGTAACGGGGCGGGCGGATCGGGACTAGCCACGCGAGAAAGGGAACCGAAGTGGCGAATCGGGTCAAGCGAGTGCGCCCCTAATCTCGCGAATACCGGCAAAATGTAAGCTCTGGCTTACGAAGTGTCAAGTATAGTTTACGATGTGAGGGTGGATGCTTGCCGCGCGTCTGCGGAACTGCCATGGTCTTGGCACCCGCAGCCACGCTGCCCCTGTTCTCTTGAGAGTTGCCGGAGACTATCCGTGAACCTTCCCGCACTCACCACGGTTGACCGGTTCCTTCAGCCCCTCGTCGCCACCACACTCCTGCTGGGCCTTCTCATCCTCTGGGACGGCACCTACGATCAGTCCTGCGTGGCCCTCGCGTCTCCGGCGCTCGTGTACTTCGCGATACTGTACGGGCTCTTGGAATACCGCCTGGAACGCAAGCGCTTCGCCGTCGACTACTACCTGGATCGTGAGTCCGCTTGGCGGAGGCGGTTGCGGGGGACCTGGGTGCCGGTGTTGGTCAGCATGACCGCGGCGCTGCCACTGGCCGTCTTTCTAGCCGTCTTCGTGGCCCTCTCGCGGCCCACTGACTGGCTGTTTCTGGCGGCCGCGGCCGTGGCAGCGCCTTTCCTGTTCGAGGGCAGCTCCCGGTGGCCCGGCCGTCACTTCAGGCGTGACGCCGACGCCAGCGGCCGGGCCGTTACGGTCGCGGACATTCTCAGTGCGCGGCTTGCGGGCTGGGTCCTCCTGGCGCTGGTTGCGGTCGCGTACGTCTACTTCAACTACATGGTAATCGGAGGTCCCCCGTACATCTATCCGGATTCTCTCCAGCTGACGGTGGAGGCCTTTATGGCGGGCGTCCACTCGGCGTGCCCGGTGGTGGACGGCGGTCTGCGTGCGGCGGCCGGGATCGAAGGGATCGCCTGGTACGCTGTGACGGGCACAGCGATGGCTCCGTGGATGCCCGACGGGATCAGGGTGGTCGTGTGGATCGGATTCTTCCTGAACGTAGCGTTGGCGATCACTGGGTTCGTTCGCGGGCTCGAAGGCTCCATCCTGGTGGCGAAGCGAATCGTCGATCGGAATCGCAAGGAGGCGACAGATGTCGAGTAGGGACACGGAGAACGGCGAAGCGGGCCGAGAAACTCCCAGGAACGGACGGAAGGCATGGGCGGGGAGGACGATTCTCGCACTCGTCCCGCTGGCCATCCTGGCCGCGACCGGCCATCACATGCTGCACCAGCGGTTGGAGGAGCAGTTCAGGCGGTTTGGGCAGGAGCGTATCCGAGCCCCGTTGCCGGAAGAAGCTCGGCGTCTGATCGACAGAGGTGTCGAAGATGCCTTCGCTCCGGTCTACGACAGGATCCCGGAGTTCCTGGATTGGCATTACTCGTTCTTCGGCCAGTATACCGAGTTGGGCCTGATGCTGGTGGGGCGACTGGAGGGAGCGATCGAATCGCGACTCCTCGGTGGGCTGGAAGAGCGCATCAGCGCAACCGGTGAGGATGTCGGGCGCGTGATGCAGGAAGAAATGCTTGCCGAACTTGAGCGGTGGTTTGATCGTGACATCGCATCGCTCCCACCGGGTGTGAGAACTACGTACGAGCGCATGCTGGAACCGGTGTTGGAGGACGCCAGGAGGCGATTCACAGTCTCCGTCGGTCCGACCGCCGTTGGGGCCGCCGTGGCCGGGGTCGGTGCGTCGATCGGGGTGAGGGCGGTCGCAACGGGGATTGCCGAGAGACTGGTGGGGGGTGCAGCGGTCCGGTCCGGGGTTTCCGCACTGGGTCGTGCGGCGGGGCTAATCGTGGCTGCCGGTGCAGCGGTGGGTATCGACTTCGCGCTTCGGGAGTTGGACGAGATGTTCCACCGGGAAGAACTCGAACGGGAATTGACAGCATTGGTGGACGAGCAGAAGGAGCGGGTGAGGGTCGCACTGCTGGGCGTCGTGTACGACGTCAAAGCCGAGGCGCTGGGTAACTTCATTCCCGCTCAGTTACGCTGAGGGTTTGCCCCTTGCCCGGCTCCGACAAGACCGGATAAGGGGTAAGGCGCCGCCGCCGTCCATCTCTCCTCCGTCACGAAAAGTGGTGGTCGCGGGCCCGCTGGATTTCCTCGCACGGCTGTTCGTCGGCGATGAGATATAGCCACTCCTTGGCTCGCGTCATCGCCACGTACAGGCGGTCGAGGTTCAGCAGGCGCTCCTCTTGGTCTTCCTCGGTGGGCGGCGCTGGCTGGTTTCCGGGGATTGGCATCGCCAGCTGGCCCGATCTTCTGTCGTGCGTGTCGATGGGGAATCGGGATTCTCCCAGGCGCGGGATGAAGACGGCTCGGAATTCCAAGCCCTTGGCTCGGTCGAAGGTGCCTATGCGGACCCCGTCTTCAAGCGGACCGTCGCGCAGGTCCTTCAGGTTGACGCACGGGACGGTCCTGTCCTTCAACGCCGCCACCAGTTGCTCGGCGTCCCGGTTCCGCAGGACGAGCACGCCGATTTCGTTGTGCGTGAAGCCCTCGTTCCCGACGAGGTCGTGAATCCGGTCCAGAATCGCTCCGGTTTCCTTGCCCTGCGCAACGATCATGACGGGTCGATCGCCTTCGTCGCCCTCGAAACGGGACGGCATCCACCGATCCGTCATCGTTGGCGTCCCTGCTGACGACCACTTCTCCGCGGACGGCGCGAGCGGCCTGGAATATCCTTCGCGTGTTCCGGAAGTTGACGTTGAGGGTATCGGAATGGCCGGTGAAGTTGAGGTTGGCCCATGCCGGACGGAAACCACCGGGGTAAATGCGCTGCGCCGCGTCGTCCAGCATCAGGATGCTGTCCTTTCTCAGTCTGGCTCGCGGCCCGCCCGCGACGAGCGCGCGGACGAGCTGGATTCCGACCAGCGTCAGATCCTGGGCCTCGTCCACGACCGCCGCGCGGTATCCGGGCACGGTCTCCGCCTGCGCCCGGTTGCGGGCTTCCACGAGGCGGTCGGCGAAATCGACGGTGTCCCGTTGTGCCATCTCGCGATCCCAGGCTTCGCGCAGATTCCAGCAGATCTCCCGGTCCGGCCGCTTGAACGCCCGTCTCCGGCCGAGCCGTTCGAACCGGCCGGTATCCAGGTATTCCTCCTTCCGCGCATCCCGGCCCTTGATGATGCGCCTGACCTCTTCCTTCAGGTAGTCGCGGTCCAGCCTCTGTCTTGCCTCCGCCGGCACTGCGCTGAGGTAGGCCGCTTCGAACGCCGCGTCGACATCGTCGAGTTTGAGAGGGCGTGAATCGAACCTGTAGGCGAGCCTGTCGATGTTCGCGAAGTGGACGTTATCCGGCGCGTCGGGGAACCGCCGGAACAGCGCCTCCATGTGGCCGGAGAGAGACCGGCTGAAGGTCGTTGCTAGGATTCTCTCGCCGGGATAACGGAGCCCGAGCACGGCGACCCGATGGAGCGCGACGACGGTCTTCCCGGTACCGGCCGCGCCTCTGATTCGGCCCAGCCCCGCGTGGTAGTGGCGGTTTACGAGCCTCCGCTGCTGCGCCGGCAGGTACAGCGTCCACTCCTCGAAGTCGCCCGGGGGTACGGCCGCGTCGCCCTTGGCCGTAGACCCCGGGGGAGCCCAGACCGCGCCATACGCGTCGAGGTCAGTGTAGTGGCCTTGGCGGCGGGCCCAGTCGTACATGGGGTCGTGGTGGCCCATGTTCAGGAGTCCGACGCGGTGTGGAGGGGTGGCGTCCGGGGTGTCAAGTTCTCATGCTCCCGGTGCATCTTCTGTTCTGGTGCGCAGGATTCGCAAGTGACGTCGGTGCTTGAGGCGATCGGCAGTAGTCGATAGTTTGCAACTTGGGACATCGTGGCAATCGACTCCACACGCACTTCCAACCGAGATAAGGATGGCTTCAGGCCATGGCGAAAGCCGTCTTGACCACTAAGGTCGATCCGTCATACGATGATCTGCCCGCGGATCGGTACCACTTCCCGCGCACGTACCTCAACACCGTGCGGAAGGCACTTGGCGACTGGATCGTCTACTATGAGCCTCGCCGTATCAGTGCTGACCTGTCGGGCCACGGAGGGCGTCAAGCATACTTCGCGACGGCCCGGATCGCGAGCGTCAGGCCTGATCCGCACAAAAACGGCCACTACTACGCGGACATAGCGGACTATCACCAATTCGACCGTCCTGTCCCTTTCCGCGAACGCGGCTACTACTACGAGAGCAGGCTACAGAAGGACGATGGCTCGACGAACAAGGGCATGTTTGGCCGCTCAGTCAGGCTCTTGGAGGAGTCTGAATACCAAATGATCCTTGCTGCCGGGTTTAGGACTGGGAGCAAGAGACGAAAGCGAATTGGAATTAGTACACAGCCTTCTCCCCGGACCGAAGGGGGCGTTTGTTCGCTATCGGTTCCGAACGCACTCACCGTGGGTGGGTCACCTTCCCTTGCTTCGCTTCCAATCACTGACGAACAACGCTCAGTGATCCTGGAACAGGTAGATGCTCATCTTCCCGGCACAGAGATCTGGCTCTACCCAGCTGCACTGTTCCTAGAAACGCAATCAGAACCTCATGTGACGCTGGTCGCGCTTACATCCGCAGAGGAATACCAAGGCGTGTCAACCCTACGTCGCACCATTTTCGACCATTCGCCACCGCTTGGTGTATCCGTCTTCGCGTGGCAGGAGATTCCAAGAGAACTCCAAGCGAAGGTCCAGAACCGGCACCGCGTACTGCGCCGGGCAGTTGGTCCTCCTGGGCCCATGGGCCGACCAAAAGACACTCGCCATCGTCGCACGCAGCTAGTGAGCCCCACCGCATCATCCCCTTGGCCACACTATTTTGGACCCACCGATCGCCCGCCACTTGTTCCTGCAGGAGTCCTGCGAGCACTTTGGCTTTCAGAATGCCCGACCGACGAAGTGAACGCAGTAGCAATCAATCTCGGAGAACGCAATCGAAATATCGTGTTGTGGCGTCTCGGAGCCATGGGACAACCAATTCCAACCTATGCATCCATTGCCAACCAGTTCGGCATTTCGCGTGCAAGAATTGGTCAGATAATCGCTCGTTTTCTCGAAGAAGTAGCAGAATGGGGAATTCGGCTGCCATGGTCCGAGTACTTACTTGTTCGAATCCAGGACATGACCGGTCGCCAATTCGATCTCCAGGTTCCTGCGGATCAGGGACAGATCGAGTGTGGTGCCGGCCAGGGTCTCCCCTACCACTTTTCTTTGGCCGATATGGAAGTTGGACGGGAAGCTTGATGAGCCGCTGACAAACTCGCCCATTTCGGTGAACAGAGACAGTCGGAGCAGGTCGTAGTCCATGACACCGATCATCCCGTCTGGTGCCCGCAGAACACGGTCGGGGGCCAGGAACTCGCCCGGACCCTCACCCTTGGCGCCGAACACGAGCGACTCGCCACCCTGTAGCGCGACAATCAGGATGAGAAGCCAGCGACAATCAAGGTGAGAAGAGCGGAGGTGGCACTTGCCGGTGCCTCGATGGACGCGACAGGTTCGATGGCGACGTACCTGGGAGCGAAATCGCCCTGCCCACCGCAAGCAGTGGTGAGCAGGGCGATGAACGCCGTGCGGTGACTCTTCATGATCCTGAGGGGTGGGACTCCGACGATCCAGAGAAATCGGGATCCCCTTGGGGTTCTCATGTTCATCCACTCCGCGGCGTAGCTGATGGTGAAGGGCTCAGTCGCCGCATCCGGGTTCCGGGAATAGGGAGGGCCCGGCTTTGCCGACCCCATCCCCACCGCCGATCGCGCTTCACGAGGCCCGTTGAGTGGGTTCCCCTGTTCGCTCGCGGGGGTTGCTCCGCCACCGTATTGGCGGCGGGTACCGCCGGTTCTCAGACAACATCAGACAACACCGGCCACGACGGACGCTTGGCGCATGTCCTACGGTTGACGTCCCCCAAGCTGGTCCTCACCGTTCCGAGCATGGACACGGCGAAGCACCAGTTGAGTCTTGCGAGTGAGCGCGCTTCGGCGCACCGGACAGCGGTGGATAACCGATGATCGCGCATCTGACGGAACGCGCGAAGGCGCTGGAGCCCTTGGGCTGGACGGGCCGCCGCGCCGAGTGGATCGCACTTGCTTGCTTCCACGGCGGCGTGTTCACACGCCAGCAATGGACGAGCTTCCTCGGCTGCCACCATGAGACGGTGGGCCGCGCCGTCCGCAAGATGGTCGCCCAAGGTGTGGCCTCCGAGGAGAAACCGCACGGCATCAACGGCATCGGTCGGATCTGTCGGATCCACGGTCGCAAGGTCTGCCGGGCGCTCGGCGCGGGCGACCGCCGGCGGCGCCGGATCACGTCGCCGGCAGTGCTGATGAGGCGCCTGCTCGCGCTCGACTACGTGCTCGAACATCCCCGCCTGCCTTGGCTGCCCACCGACGCCGACCGGGTCGCCGCCTTCGAGGCGCTTGGGATCGAACGTCGGATCCTTCCCCAACGGGTCTACCGGGGCGCGCTCGGGGGCCTCCGGCGCTTCTTCCCGCTCGATCTGCCCATCGCGCTGGACACGGAGCGCGCCGTATTCGTCTACGCCGAGCCGGGCCATGAGACCACGATGGCGCTTCGTTCCTGGGGCGCGGCGCACGGCGACCTCTGGAAGGCGCTATGGGACCTGGGCCACAAGATCGAAGTGGTGGCGGTCGCCCGGAGATGGAAGGAGGATCACCGGGCGGGCCGGGTGCTCGCCAGCTGGGCACGGTATCCCCGTCCGTCTGAAATCGACGAGGAGACCCGTAGCGAGGTCGCCCGGATCGAGCAGGCCATCATCGGGGGGGATGTCCGGGTTCTCGACGAGTACGGTGGATTGCAGGCGGCATTGAAGCGCGCCGTCGCTCTTGAGAAGCGCGCGCGAAGGCGTGCAGGCCGGGGACTGACGGAACGCGTCGCCACATGGCGGACGGTTCGGCTCGCGGGGGCTCGATTCTGGTGGGAGGCCTGATGTCTTGTGCCGTGCTGGAGGTGTGCATGAGACAACGGGGGTCGATGCACATCTTGGCGCTCCGGTGATGCACACCGGCTCGTCAGCTTATCCGCTGGCGCGGCAAGGTCTTGCGGCTTCGCCGTGCAGAGCGCCGTGGCACAGTAGCCGCTTGGGCCGCGGAGGGTAGCGACCCCCCCAGTCCGAAGGCCTGGTACGGGCGCGGGGCTGTGCGCGTTTTCACACGCCCGGCCCCGCCCCCTCGGGGGTCGCTACCCTCCATCAATCCCTGCGGGAAGGCTGTCGAACTCCGCCGACCGCAGCCGATCAACGACCTTGGGGGTAGTGGCTCTTGCGGCGCGACGTGGACGACAGGGCCGGGGAGACGACGCTCATTAGCTCCCCCAGATGGCCCTCCGCCTTGCCGCGCTTGCGGTACAGCGCCAGGAGATCCTCGCCGGACATCTCCTCCGACGGTATCGAAGTCAGCAGCCAGAAGCAGCGCGGGATGAGTTCGCCCGGCCGTTCGACGACCACCTGCACGACCCGGCGGGAACGGGACCACGACCCGGCCCGGTAGGACGACTCGCAGACCCAGGTGCGGGGCTCGCCGGCGGGCGCCCCGTTCCTCAACGCATCCCAGACCACGGCGTCCATGGCCGGCAGCGCCAGGCGCTTCAGCACGGCGTTGTTGCGCACGCGGACCACATAGTGCGTGCTCCGCTCCTCCAGCGCCGCCATCAGCGGCTCGCCGGGATATCCGGCGTCGAAGCGCACGGCGGCGTTGCCGCACAGATGCCGCTCCGCCCGCTCCAGCACCTCGAGTACGAACTCCAGCCCGCCGTCCGCCGTGTGGACCTGCCCCTCGCGCAGCCGCAGGTCCAGGATGTCGCCCGTCTCCCCCTCCGCCGCCACGATCGGATGATACACGCGCCGGTGATAGTAGCCGTTCCAGGCGCTGCCCGGCTGTTCCCCGTGAACCTCGACCGGCAGGCTGTCGATGTCGATGACCAGCGTCTTCGGGCGCCGCCACCCGCCCATCGCCTTCAGCCGCCACCCCGCGAGGCGCTGCAACCCCTCGCGCAGCACCTCGACGCCCTCCTTCGCCGACCATGCAGCCACCCGCCGCGACAGCGTCGGCTGCGAGGGCAGGTGCCGGCCTTGCCCAGCGGAGCCGTGCCCGCCCGGTCGCCGGTGGCCAGCCGCAGCGCCGGATCGTCGCGCAGCTCCGTGGCGTCGCTGTGCTCCCGGCGGCCCTGCCCCGCCAGCAGAAGAAGCGTCCGCGCCAGCCGCCTCTGAGAATGCCGGATCCGGCGCCCGTCCCGCTTGTCCGGCAGCCCCTTCGCCAGAAACCGCACCACCCCGCTGCGCATCAGCAGCTCGCGCCCCGTCAGAGCCCCCGAATCCCCCGTGATCCGGTCCCGGCGGGAACTGATCCTGACCGACCTGTTGAAGCTGAACGGCGCATCCACTATCTTCACCTCCGGCGTGATGGCTGGCGAGTGCTCGTGGTTCTTCTAACACTCTGAATCTAACGCACTTGCCGCCTCACGTCGCCTCGGCTCCCGGCCATTCGTGAATAAGGGGGGTTGACACGACGCAACTGGGTCAGGTAGACTGTGGGTACCTTGAAATTCCATCTACTGGATCCGAGAAACTCAACCATGCGGCCTGAAGCGAACCTGCCGCTCCGGAGCGGCCGAAGCTCTCCGGGCTTCTCCGGCCCGCTCGCTTCGTCCGGCTCGCTCGCAGCCCGTCTCCACCGTGGGAGGGGAGAGAGAAGAAACATCAGACACCATCAACCGCAAAAACCAACCGTCCGTGAAAGCGGGGCAGCCCCACAGTGGACTGCCATCATGTTGGCGGTCCTCTCTATAGATCTCGGAGCCGCCGAAACCATTACTTCGTTTCGACAGGAGGTCAACGAATGACAAAGACAGCAATGACTGGAATCATCAAAACCGCTCTTGCGTTCGCCATTTTAGCGGTCGCTACGCCCGAGAATACCGGCGGCGTCGTTGCCCTGGGCGGCGCAGGTCACGTTTCCCTGAGCCTGACGCCACAGGCAACGAAGCTAAACGAGTTTCCGTTCCTCGGTTGCCAGAACTGCAGTAATGAATGCCCGGATATCATTCGGCACGAAGCTAAACACCACCCTTGGGGCGAATGGCCTAGTACCTTGGGATGCCGCACACACCCCGCACGACCATGATTGCTTCGGAAAGAACGCCCACGGGAGGTGCGGCGACAACGACAACCATATCCGCGGCTGCGCAGTTGGGCAGGACGCTGACCTCGTTGCCGTTCTTGAAGAAATGTTGTCATCCGATCCCGCGCGAGTCATGGAGTTGGCGAGCCAACCAGCGAATGGGCGGGTGCAGTTGAGTCTGGAACGCAGCGCCATTCAAGTCTGGGGGTGTGGCGACAGGTTGGTCGCTCATATCCCGGTTGTGCTTCTCGAAGAGTAGCCTTGTGCCTGAGTCCCCTTTGCATCTTCCGAAGAGGATGACGCGCGCTGGCTTTAGATTGTTCACAGCGTTCTGTGGTTATCCGATTCTCTTGTCGTGTTCGTCCGGGGACGACTCAGGGCGATCCGCCCTCATCGTCGATGATGCCACCCGTTCCGGTACTATACCGCATGTGGCGAACAGAGAGGCGGACGCTCTGGCAGCCGCAGAGTCGTTGAAGCTGATAGAGGAGCTTCGCTTGGGGCTCGCGCATAATGCGGGCCCGCGCACGGAGTACTTCGATGTGATCCGGGCAATCCGAGCCAACGCAGCCGGTGACATATACGTAATGGATGCGAGTTCACAGGAAATCCATGTCTTTGACCGAGACGGCACCCACCTAAGCGTCTTGGGTGGGCGAGGCGAGGGTCCTGGGGAGTTTTTTCGAGCATTGGGAATGGTCTTTGATCCATATGGTTCGCTGTGGGTGTCCGACCCCGCTAACCAGCGGTACACGGTCTTCGGCGCGGACGGTCGAGTCGAGACCCACGACCGGTATGCGCGAATCGGAGTCGGGCCGTGGCCGGCGCGGTTCACGACAAATGGCGACTTCTACGATGTGTCAGTGGAGCGCCATCGGCCCCGGAATCCGAGTAGGAAGGGCTCAAATGTGTTCGCCTTCGAGCATGTGTCGGCGGACGGGGAGGTGCTAGACACTGCGATGCTGATCCGTTGGCCGGTGCGACTTGACCGTCAAGGCTTGAATGTGATTATGGATTTCGCGCCTCGTTTTGCGTTCGCGATCGATCCAACCGGAGCGGCGTGGGTCGCCAACACGAAGGATTACGCTGTCTACCGTACGTCGCTGCCGGGTGGCGACACAACGCTTGTGTTCACACTTGACTCTCATGCCGCGAGGGTGAGCGAGGCGGAACGAGATTCGGTGGTGGCAATGGGCTGGGTTGAACGTGAGGATTTGCCCGAGTACAAGCCGGTGATTGATCGTATTATCGTGAGTAGCCACTATGTGTTCATAGTACCGACGCTGGAGGGATACCGACCGGGGTCGGTGATTGATGTGTTCACGACCGATGGCCATTTCGTCGGACGGTTGGAGTCGCCTGTGACAATTAATTGGCGATTGACTGATTTTGCACTAGGCGACCACATATACGTGGGGACGCAGGACGTGCTAGGAGTCCATCAGGTGTCTCGCCTGCGAATTGTAGGCTTGAAGGAGGGATAGCATGGTTTCGGTGCGGCGACTCGCTTGCTCCGCAATGATGGCGGCTCCAGTGGCGCTGGCCGTTGCTGCGGGCCTGACGGGACAGGAAGCTCGAGAGGTCACGGAGTGTACGTCTCTTGCGCCGATCAAAATGACCCGGGAGATCAGAATACCGGACGTGGGTCCCGGGCGCTTGGGCCCAGCTGTGTCCTACGCAATGGATTCCCGCGGAAGACTGTGGGCGGCTCGCCACGGCTCCAATACGAATACGGTCATCAGTGTTTTTGGCCCCAATGGAGCTCTGGAGGCGGACTTGGGCGGTCAAGGATCCGAGGTCGGAGAGTTTGGAACAGTGATTGGAATCACTGTTGCGGACGGGGATTCTGTACATGTCTTCGACGTAGAGAATCGAACGCGCACGGTGTTTTCGCCGACCCTAGAATTCCGGCAAAGGGTCTCGCTACCCGTGCGTCCGTTTCACAATGCCATTGTTCGCATGCCGAAGGGCTCGTGGGTGATCGGTGCGAATATCGTGACCCCGGAACGCGTGGGTCTTCCACTTCATCTGCTGGGGGATGCCGGAAACGTAGAATCGTCTTTCGGGGCAGTGGATCCGGTGTATCGAATGGACCTGCCCACTTTGACTCTTCGTGTCCTTGCGACTGCCGACCAGGACAGGGTTTGGGCTGCGCGTCACGCGGAGTACAGGATTGAGCAGTGGGATACCGGCAACACTCTTCACAAAGTGTTGGTCCGGAATGTCGAATGGTTTAGGCCTTGGGTGCGCGATGTCGCGACCACGCCGGGGATTCCTCGGAACCCATACGTGCGTGACGTGAGCGTAGACGAGGACGGACTCCTGTGGGTCTTGGTCACCCGTCCTTCAGAACGGTTTGGTGACCATGTGGCCACCGATGAAAACGGGCAACACTACTGGACGAGCGATACGGGCTACTGGGCGTCGGTCGTGGAGGTCATCGACCCAGCGATGGCATGCGTTGTCGGCCGGGTCGAGACCGAAGTCAATCTTCAGCGATCGCTGGGAAATGGACGCTATGCAGGGTACGATGAACTTGACGGTGGCCACCTTGATTTGTGGAAGCTGCTTATCGGGGGCTGACGCGTGCCCGATGGTATTAATGGTGTAGTGTCCTTGATCATAATGACGACCCTTCTTAAGAATCTCGCCTGCCGGCTTTGGCCAGAGCAGAGGCCTGGGATCTTCATTGTACGTCTCGATGTAGTCCTTGGGGCAGCGTTCGAGATGGTCCACGGAGTGGAAGACGTCGCGGTTGAGTTGCTTGCGGGTCAGGGTGGAGAAGATGCGCTCGACGAGGTTCAGCCACGACGCGGCGGTGGGCGTGAAGCGCAGAAAGGTCCGCTTCTGCCGCTCGATCCGGTCCATGATCCTGGCGTGCTTGTGGGTCGAGTAGTTGCCCAGGATGGAGTTGCCCCGCTATGACGGACACTTTTCCATTGGTGCCAACCAAGGAGGTGAGCCATGGCGGGAAGCGGGAAGGGGCGGTATCCGCCCGAGTACAAGGATCGAATGGTCGAGCTGGTGAGGGCCGGGCGTAGTCCG
>JAJDVT010000113.1 GCA_022826005.1 Gemmatimonadota bacterium
CGGACTACGCCCGGCCCTCACCAGCTCGACCATTCGATCCTTGTACTCGGGCGGATACCGCCCCTTCCCGCTTCCCGCCATGGCTCACCTCCTTGGTTGGCACCAATGGAAAAGTGTCCGTCATAGCGGGGCAACTCCAGATTCGTCCGTCCATTGGAAGTTGTCCAGGAAGAGGACCGCGCATTGGGATTTCGCTGCGCTCCTGAAGAGCTCAAGGAGGGCCTCGCAGGTGTGTCTGGGCAGGTGTCCCCCGGTTGGATGGTCCGTGGTTGGCAAGTGTGCGCCCTGCTTCTGATACCTGGGAAGCAGGGATTGGACAGTCGCCTTCCAGGGGTCCGGGATTTCTCGAAGCGGGCGCTCGGCCCAGTCGCAGTTCAGCGATTCGATCAACGGATTCAGCGGGATCGGCGATTCCAGTTCGGTCGCGGAAGCCTGGGCCACCGGGTGTTCCCTCATGCGCGCGCGCAGCAGGATGGCTTCAACGAGCCTGGTCTTGCCGACGCCTTCCTCGCCGACGACTGCGATGGTCTTCCAGCCCGGCTCGGATTTGTTCCGCAGGATGGCCCGGGAGAGCGCGGCGTCCTCGTCGGACCTCCCCACAACCGGGGCAGGCACCTCGGAGTCCCTGTTCGCGTCCTCGGACCAGGGCGTCGTGGTCGTCTCCGACTGCATGCACCTCAGGAGTCGCGCCGTCACCGGTGCCGGCTTCCAGTCCCCGGACCGCGAAGCGCGTTCCGCGAAACTCCCGTATGCTGCCTCCGCCTCGCGCACCTGTCCGCTTTCGGCGGATGCCCGCATCAACCGGCGAAGATCGGCCTCCTCTTCCGGGTTCAGGCGGAGCAATACCTCACCCGCACTCACGGCGAGGGCTCCGTCGCGGGCCGACTTCGGTCCGTCCAGGTATTTGCGGATCAGCGTCTTGAGCCGCTCACGCTGTTCCCACCGCCTTTCCGATATCCAGTCGGAGAGCGCTTCCGTCCTCTTGGCGGAAAGAGCGCTGAGGAATCCGAGATCGATCATGTCGCACGCCTGCTCGAATTGGCTGGACTCGAGCATGCTGTGAAAATCATCAAGGTCACATTCAACTTCGTGCCGGTTCACGCGAAGGTGTTCTCTGTCGAGCTCGATGATCCTGGCTCCGCACCTCTGATTGGTCTGGTAGACGAGCTGGCTCAGGCGGTGCCTGATGAGCGGTCGGGGAGCCGGATTCCAGAGCAGGTTCTGGGCCATGGCGCGCGGAAAACGGTCTGCGCCCCACGCGAAGGCGATGGACAGGAGACAGTCCTGTAGCGGGGAAACCCTGACCGTGAGATCGCCGCGCCGGAGTACGGGGCCGCCAAAGAGCTCCAGGCGGGGGCCAGGTCGGGTGCCGGGAAGGCCGGTCTGCTCGTGCGCCATCTAGCAGACCGTGGAATAGGTCCCCGCTGCATTCGGCAGGCGATGGATCCGGGCTGGACTGCGGTGCTCACGCACTCGTAGTGTCAATAGAACCTTACAATATGTCATGTTTACTTGACTTTCATCCTCGGGCTGCTAGCCCGAAGCTGCTTGGGCCGGTCCGGCCCGGTTGTTGTCCCTTTCACGCGCCGGAGGCCTGACTGCGATGGACGTGCGAGCGTTGAGCACTGCGGTGGCGACATTCCCCTTTGCGGCTTCGCGCTGGATCCAGGTTTCGAACACCCACTCCCAGCCAGCCAGGTCGCGGACTTCGAGCGGCCGCAGGCCGCAAAGCCGTTGCATCTGGTTGCTGAGCGAGAAGCCATCGGGATACCCCAGCGAACAGGCGACGCTGAAGAGAGTGTCGTTGGAGTTCTGGAGCTTGATGGTTGCCCGAAGGAGTCTGCAGATCTGCAGCCAATGCGACGGAACCGGGATCCGGGCCTTGAGAAACCGGCGTCCCAGGGCCCTGCGGGACAGGTAGAGGTTCCTTGCGAGCCCCGAGATGGTGCGAACGTTCGCGCTCAGTTCGACGGTGCGGCGAATGATGCTCCGGGTCACCGGATCCACGGCGAAACCGCGCCAGTCCAGGTATTCGGCCACACTGCTCGCGAGATTTACCGGTGGGCGACGGATGACGCTTGCGATTTCGCGGGGACGCGGTGTCTCGTGGAATGGCAGGACCGCCTGGGGGCGCGACTGCTCGATCGCTCTCAGCAGACGGAGGACTGGCAGCTGGTCGTCATTCTGCGGAAGGATGACGGCCAGAGATACACCGGCTGCCCGATTGACGACAAGGTCGGCTGCGAGCGCCCAGTTCCTGCTCGCCAGGTTCCAGGCCAACACCCAGCCACCCACGAGTGGCTGAACGGGACCTGTCAGGTCGACCGCGGTGAGTTCCTCGTAGGGAGGGCCCAGCAGCAGGGCCGCATCCGGGGAAGATTCTGGCTTGGTCATTGAAGGCAGCTCCTTTGCCTCGGGTAGGTAATCCCCGCAGGCTAAACAGCTGCCATCATCAGTCGGTCATCACCACCCCACCCCACACTGATCAAGGGCGGAGGCAACAGGGGAACTCCCGGGAGTCCCCGTATGCCCCGCCCGCGATCTACTACACCCCAAGGTTGCGTTTGATGCGCAACAGAAGGGATCTTTACCAAAGATACTGAATCCGGTCCTGAACGGTACCACCCAGGAAAAGCCCTTTAACCAGCGCGATCGAGACCAGTGAGCAGCGTTTCAACCCAATTGAAAAGCCCATCCCACGCCAGCACCTTCGAGCCGGATCCCACCCTGACGGCCGCGTTGCGGCGCCTGCGTGGCCGCGCCACGCTGGGAGACGTGGTCTCGGCCACGGGTATGCCGGAACACGAAGCCGAGACCGCCCTCAAGGGTCTGCTGGAGACCTTCCGCGGCCACCTGGAGGTTTCCGATTCGGGCGATCTTCTGTACCAGTTCGACCCAAAACTGATCGCGCGGGACCGCGAGCCCCTCGGGGTTCGCTTCCGCAGGGCGGCGTGGTCGGCCTTCAAGACCGCCTTCAAGGTTTGGACGGCCGTGATGCTGGTCGTGTACTTCGTCGTCTTCGTGGTGCTGATCATCGCTGCCATGGCGGCCAACAAGGACGACAGGGGATTCGGGGGACGGAGAGGCGGGCTGGGCCTGGGCGACTTCTTTCTCCTGCACTGGCTCCTCGGCGGACGGGGCTGGAGCCGGGGAAGCCTGTACTACGGCCACCGGCACGCGAGGCGCCTGCCGAAGAACGCCCAGCCGCCTTTCTACAAGAAGGTGTTCGCCTTCATCTTCGGTCCCGAGGAGCCGCGGCCCACGCAGGTCCAGAAGGATCGCAGCGTCCTGAGGCTGATCAGGGCCCGCAAGGGCGTCCTGGCCACCTCGGAACTGGTCGAGCACACCTCCCTGACGCTGGACGACGCGCGCGAGGAGATGGGCCGCCTCACCGGCGCCTACGGCGGCGACCCGCGCGTCTCCGATGGCGGCGAGGTGGTCTACGCCTTCCCGGGGTTGATGAAGAGCGCCCACGGGAGAGTGCGCGCGACCGAGCCGAATCCCGCGTGGATGCGCCTGGAGTATCCGAAGAAGCTGACCGGCAACAGCGGTGGGGCGAACTTCGGGATCGGGGCCATGAACGGCTTCAACCTGATCGCGGGTTCGGTCATCGGGCTGGGGTTGGGCGTCGAGACGGCCGTACTGGGCGCCGGTGCCGCCGATCCGCTCATCTACTATGGGCTGGGGATAGTCCCGGTCACCTACAGCGGCCTCTTCTTCGCGATCCCGATGCTGCGTTCGCTCGGCCTGAGGCGCGAAAACCGGGCCCGGCTGCGGCGCAATGTCCGCCGCCTCCTGCTTGGTCTGGTCTACGGCCGCTCCGTTGGTGCGGTGGGGTGGCTGTCGGTTGCCGATGCGATCCGTCATGTCCAGGGCCGGCTCAAGGACCAGGAGGTGAGCGGCAAGCTGGTGACGGCCGAGCTGGGCAGGCTGGCCGCCGAGTTCGACGCCGACGTGGAGGCCGGTGACAGCGGATTCCGGTACCGTTTCCCCGCGATCCGGGAGACCTTCGTCGAGGCCGAGCTGGTGCGCCGCAACCTCCGTCTGGAGGACCAGAAGCTCGGGCCGATCGTCTACGCGACTTCCGACACCGCGGCGGAGGCGTCGAGTAGAGATATCGAGGCGTTCGACCGGGAGCTGGCCAGGGCGGAGGTGGACCTGTCCCGTTACCTGCCTTCGCCCGACGGGGTGGGCTACGAAGAGGACTTCGAGGTCGTCATGGACGAGCGTCGGGCGACGAGGAGTCGGGTCGGGCGGCGCCCCTCGCGGCCGCGGCCTCCGCTTCGACGACGGTGATGATGTCGGCCCACAGGCTGACGGGCTGGTCGCCCACCAGGGGCATTCCATTGATCAGGAAGGTGGGAGTCCCGCGCACCCCGGCGCGGGCGCCCAGGATGAAGCCGCTGCGGATCCGCGGCATGGGACGCTCCTCGGCCACGCACGCCCGGTACTCCTCCGCGTCGGCTCCCGCTTCAACCGCCAGGGCTTCAAGCACCTGGACAGGATTCGACTCGCTCTTCCACGCGGACTGGCGGTCGTAGAGAAGGTCGCGCATTGGAGCGAAGCGTTCCTGCTCGCCCGCGCACTCGGCGGCAAGGGCGGCGGCCTGCCCGTTGGAGAACATTCCGCTCA
Source organism: Gemmatimonadota bacterium (assembly GCA_022826005.1). Lineage (GTDB taxonomy): Bacteria > Gemmatimonadota > Gemmatimonadetes > Longimicrobiales > Gaopeijiaceae > Bin94. Next base: position 4,633 of record JAJDVT010000113.1, read on the forward strand.
CGAAGGTCACGTACTTCCACTCCACCCTTCCGGTTTCGATGTAGTCCTCCACGAGAGTGGGGTAGGTCTGCGCGTGGAAGCGCCTGCAATACCCGCAGCCGAAGTCGCTGAATTCGAGGACCTTGATCGGAGCGTCCGGGGACCCGACGTTGAAGCCGATCTCGGTGATGGGGATTTCCTGGGCGGGAAGCTGTGCGCCGCCAGCCGCCCCTCCGGCCAGGACCGAGGAGGGTATCGATTGCGTAGGCGTGCCGCCGTCGTTTGCTTCGCCGGTCCCGGGCTCGCCACCGCTCCGTCCGCCTCCGCATGCCATTGCCGCAACCGCCAGGACCGCCAAGGCGATGCCGCTCGCGGTCCTTCTGCCGTAGTCCGTCATCTTGATCTGCTCCTGTACCTGCCCGCTGCCTCCCGGAACCCCTTGGTAGTATAGATATTATGGGGGCACGGGACACCACTGCCAGGCGAATGCGAATGCGTGCGAAATCGCAAATCATCGGAAGCCTCGAGAAGATCTACACGGAGGCGTACGAGAATGCGGCTGCCGCGGACGACCGCACCCGGATGGATGCGCTCGACTTCGGCTTTCAGCGGGACCAGGTCATGCTGGAGGTCATGCTCGACCTGCGAGACGCGCTTGCCGTCCTGCAGGAGGAGGCGGCGCCGGACGAGCCGAGCCTGCTCGACAGGGCCCGGGCGATCCGTGACTTCGCCAAACTGCGGCCCAGATGAGGGTGACTTACGGGTGAAGATCTACACGAGACGGGGAGACGCGGGCAAGACGGGCCTCTTTGGCGGCCGCCGGGTAGCCAAGAATGACATCAGGGTCGAGGCCTACGGGTCGGTCGACGAGCTGAGTGCCGCGGTTGGCGTGGCGCGGGTTCACGTGACGGATGGCGGAACTCGCGACCGGCTGAGCCTCGTCCAGCAGGACCTGTTTGCGATCGGCGCCCATCTGGCCACTCCTCCGCCTCCGGCCGGCAGGCGATCCCCCGAACTCCCCGACCCGCCCACGAAGCGGATCGGAAAGATGGAGGATTGGATCGACGCCGCCGCCGCGGCTTCCCCGCCGCTGCGGAACTTCGTACTGCCTGGAGGAAGTGCGGGGGCGTCCCATCTTCATGTGGCGCGGGCGGTGTGCCGCCGGGCCGAACGGCGGGTCGTGGCCCTGGCGCTCCGATCGAAGATGGATCCGGGGATCGTCCGCTACCTGAACCGGCTGTCGGACTATCTGTTTGCGGCCGCCCGCCTCGAAAACCAGCGGACCGGACGAGGAGATGTCGAATGGAAGGCGTGACCCGCAGGCGCATTGAGACGACCCCGCCGCACGGCGACGTCATCCGCGCCGACCTGAGGCGCCCGGCGGGGGCGGTGCCCCGCACGGCGGTGATCGTCGCGCACGGCTTCAAGGGCTTCAAGGACTGGGGCTTCTTCCCCCTGCTCTGCAGCCGTCTCGCACTGGACGGCCACCTCGTCGTCTCCTTCAACACCTCGCTGAACGGCATCGGCCCCGGCCTCCTGGACTTCACGGATCTGGACGCCTTCGGCCGCAATACGATCAGCCGCGAGGTGGAGGACCTTCACTGGATGGTCGACCGCACCCTCGAAGGGGTGTGGAACGGGGGCCGGCGCCCGGACGTGCTGGGGCTGGTCGGGCATAGCCGGGGAGGCGGCAACGCCGTCATCGTGGCGGCGGAGCGGGCGGAAGTCTCCGTGCTGGTGACCTGGGCCGCGGTCTCGACCTTTCACCGCTGGACGGCCGAGCAGGACCGCGACTGGGCCGCCGCCGGAGTCACCCATATCCTCAACGCCCGCACCGGGCAGGAGATGCCGCTCTACCGAAGCGTACAGGACGATCTGCGTGCGAATTCCGAGCGGTTCGATGTGCTGGACGCGGCGGGACGAGTGCGGGTGCCGTGGCTGGTCGTCCACGGCGCGGAAGACGCCACCGTCCCTGCGGACGAGGCCCGGCGACTCGCCGAAGCGGGTCCGGCAGCCGAGCTGCTGATACTGGAGGGATCCGGGCACACCTTCGAGGCGGTCCATCCCCTGGAGGAGACTCCGCCGGCGCTGGAAGCCGCGCTGGCGGCGACGGTGCGCCACCTGGGCGGGGTTGCAATGGGGGATGGGATCGGCGATCATATTGACCGCAAGGCCTTGGCAGTCCGGGGATGATCGCCGCCCGAATGCAGCGAGTACCTATTCCACCGGCTGCTGGATCACGTCCAGAGGTAACCCTTTGACATACATCATTACCGAGCCGTGCATCGGCACCAAGGACGCGAGCTGCGTCGAGGTCTGTCCGGTCGACTGCATCTACGACGCCGGTGAGCAATACCTCATTCACCCCGACGAGTGCATCGACTGCGGCGCCTGCGAGCCCGAGTGTCCCGTCCAGGCGATCTTCCCGGACACGGACGTGCCGCCCGAGTGGTCCGACTACATCGAGAAGAACGCGGACCACTTCGAGTAGCTCCGGACACGGAGGTGGCCGCGCGGGGATCACGGAAACCCGCCCGCGGGTCACCGGCTCGTACGGTTCCAACGACAAAGGGGGGCGACCCGTGTTGGGTCGCCCCCCTTTCCGTCTGCGCCGCCTCGCTCGGGCGGCGGGCCGGATCCACAGCCTGGTCGACCCAGGCCGGGATCAGATTCCCAGCTCTCTCAGCTTCTCCAGCCGGATCCTGCCGGGAATCCTCTCTCCCGCGGGAACGTCCTCGAGCCGCGCTTCATCCGGCTCCGAACGATTGTTCCCCTGGCGGAGGAGTGCATAGCCCGCTGCAACGAGCGCCGCCGCGCTCAGCAGATTGACAGTGAACTTGCGAATCGCACCCTCCTGTGGTCTGAGTGTTTACCCTCGCCGAATCCGCGCGGGAGGACCCGGATTTTGGCCCGGTGCCTCCCGGCCGGCGGTCACATTTAACCAGCAATTACCGTGCCGTACCGTTCGCGAGGTGGTGAATGTGCCGGGAAGGGCGGTTTTCCATGTGAAAACATATGTTTTCAGGGTCTATGTGTGTTTCACTGATCCTGAGACACCCAATCGGAACTTCCCTCGGTGTACATTTTTCTTAACACCAACACGAAATCTGGACACATGACCGAGACACCCCACAGCATGGATCCGGTGACGCTGACGAGACGGCTGGTCCGCACGCCGTCGGTGAATCCGGTGCTGGAGGAGGGGGGCGCCGGGGAGCGCCGGGTGGCGGATCTGGCGACGGAATGGCTGCACGGCTGGGGCTACCGCCCGGTCGTCTCGGAAGTGGCACCGGGACGTTTCAACGTGGTGGCACGGCGGGGGGCCGGGCGTGGTCCTTCCCTCCTCCTGAACGGGCACCTCGACACCGTGGGCGTGGCAGGGATGGCGCACCCGTTCTCCGGCGCGGTTCGCGACGGCCGTCTTTTCGGGCGGGGCGCGGCCGACATGAAGTCGGGGGTGGCGTGCATCCTTGCCGTCGCTGCCGAACTTGCGTACGAGGAGATCGAGGGGGAACTCATCGTGGCGTTGACGGCGGACGAGGAACATGCGTCGCTGGGGATGGAGGCTCTGGTCGCGTCGGGCCTGCGCGCGGACGCGGCGGTGGTTTGCGAACCCACCGGGCTCGACGTGATGCCCGCACACAAGGGCTTTCTGTGGATGGACGTGCGGGCGACGGGGCGCGCCGCCCACGGGTCACGGCCCGGCGCCGGAGTGGATGCGATCACGCATATGGGCCATGTGCTGGTTGCATTCGAGGAGGAATCGCGGCGCCTCGCGCAGCAGACCGGCCACCCGCTCCTTGGCCCGGCGTCCCTGCACGCCGGCACGATCGAGGGCGGAAGCGCGCCTTCGGTCTACCCGGATGGGTGCCATCTCGTCGTCGAGCGGCGCACGCTGCCGGGCGAGACGGTCGCGGGGGTGATGGCCGAGGCCGAGGGGGTGCTGGCGCGCGCCCGGGAGCGGTGCCCGGGCCTCAAGGCGACCGTCGAAGTGGGGCTCTACCGGGCCGCGACAGAGGTGCCGGCCGGGTCGGCCCTGGTGGATGGACTGCGCCGGGCGTGCCGCCGCGCGGGGCTGCCGGGGGCGGTGGGGGGGATGACGGCGTGGGTGGATGCGTGCTTTCTCAACGAGCACGGGACTGCGGCTGTTTGTTTCGGGCCGGGGTCGATCGCCCAGGCCCACACGGCGGAAGAGTGGGTCAGTGTTGAGGAGATCGAGGTCTGCGCACGCGTGCTCAGGGATTTTTCGCGGCGGTTCCTGACGGGGTAGCGTCGCTCGGCCGGGGAATACTCGCCCCCGCCGAACTATCCGCCCCGCGTGGTCACCTCGATCACGCCGCCCACGAAGTTGGTTCCGAAGCGCATGGTGGCGTCCGATGCGCTCATGTACCGCATCGTCCGCACGCTGGCGGCCTGGATCGACTGGAGCGCGTCCTCGAGATTGTCCATCCTGGCGCCGTCGACGACGACCTGCGGACGCAGATTGGCGCGGCCCTGGAGCCAGCGGGGACGGAGACGGCGGACCGCGTCGAGTGCGCTCATGGTCGGAAAGTCGACCAGCTCCTCGGCGGTAATCACGTTGGGGTTCCGGCGGGGGCTGCCATCGCTGGAACCGCCCGCGCTCGCACAGGCTGCCAGGCCGGTCGCAAGCCCGAAGGCGGTCAGGAACAACAGGGTGGTCTTCGGGCGTTTCATGGCGTTGGTGCTCCTTCGCATGCGGGTGTATCGGACTTGAAATGGTATGTCCACGGGGGATGGAGCTGTCAAGGGGCAAGTCCCCTGTGCGGCGGCGGAGCCGAAGCGGCGCCCCGTGAGAGGATTGACCGCCGGGCGGGCCGTGAACAGAATCAAACACGGTCGCGTGCAACCGGGAGATGAGATGACGAGGAAAGTCGGTCGCGTATTCGCTGTCACGCTACTGGGCGTCGTCCTCCACGCGGCCCCCTTTTCCGCAGTGACGGCGCAGCTGCCCGTGGGCGTGATCGGCGGGTTTCAGCGGACCAACTTCATCGGCGGGGGCTCGGGCGATTTCACCTGGCGGACGGCGTACATGTTCGGCGTCACGGGCGATTTTTCCCTGGGTGATACGTTTGCCTTCCGACCGGAACTCCACTATTCGAGCAAGGGTTCCGCGGTCAAGACCGAGCTGGGGGAAGTCGGCCAGACGGCCTTCCGACTCTCGTACCTGCAGATCCCGCTTCTGGGGCAGCTTCACGCGGCCTCTGGCGGATCGCTCCGGCCGCAGGTGTTCGGGGGCGTGTCCTTCGGACTTCTGCTTCGCTGCAGGCTGGCCGAGCAGGCCTGCGGCGACATCGCCGATTTCAACCAGAGCCGGTTCGAGTTCGGGCTGGTCATGGGGTCGGAGATTGAGGGTTGGGGCGGCGCCCTGGGGGTGCGCTACGAGGTGGGGCTCCGCCCGGTGGACTCGACCGTTGAAGGGAACGCGATCTACAACGGGGCGCTGTCCGTCACGTTCAGGTATCTGGTCTGGTCTCGGTAGTGACCGCCCCGAAGAACTCCGCGACAAAGGCCGTGGCGGGGTCGGTGGCCAGATCCCCGGGCGGGCCGCTCTGTACCACCCGTCCCTCCTCCAGCGCGTAGACCACCGGCGAACCCAGGGCGTGAACATCGCTGGGATCGTGCGTGACCACGATCGCCGGCCGGGTCCGCCGCGCGAGGTGGCGGGCGAGGTAGGCGCGCAGGCCGCGGCGGGCAGCCACATCCAGCGCAGCCAGCGGCTCGTCGAGGAGGAGCAGTTCGGGGACGGGGAGCAGGGCGCGCGCCAGGGCGACGCGCTGTTTTTCTCCGCCAGACAACGTGGCCGGGTAGCGCGGAGCCAGATGTTCGCACTCCACGTCGGTCAGCAGTTCGGCGGCGATCCGGCGCCGCTCCGGTCCCGGCTTGCGACGGGCCCCGCCGGCGAGCCCGAAGGCGACGTTGTCAAGGACGGTCAGGTGCGGGAATAGCCCATAGCCCTGCGGCACATAGCCGACTCGGCGGTCCTCGGGAGCCACACTGACACCGGCTTCCGAATCGAACAGTACGCGCTCGCCGAGGCGGATCCGCCCGTAGCGGGGCCGGTAGGCGCCGGCGATGACGCGCAGGAGCGTGGTCTTCCCCGACCCGTTCGGACCGATGATGACGACGGGCGCGGCCTTCCCTTCCACGCGGACGTCCAGGCTGAACGCTCCCGCGGACGCCCGGGTGTAGACGCTCCAGCGCACGGGTCAGCCTTCGGGAAGGCCACGGCCCGGCGGCGCTCCAGCCCCGTTCCCCGTCCCGAATCGGCGCCCGATGAGCGCAGGCAGGGTGCGCAGGGGGAAGAGCAGCAGCGCGCTGGCGCCGACGAGCACCAGCGATAGCGCGACGGCGACCCGTGCGTCCGACTCGAGAGCGGTGTAGATCGCCAGCGGCATGGTCTGGGTGGTCCCGGGGAGGTTGCCGGCGAAGAGCAGCGTCGCGCCGAACTCGCCCAGTGCACGGGCCCAGGCCAGGGCGGCACCCGCTACCATCCCCGGCAGCGCGAGGGGGACCGCGACCCGGAAAAAGGCGCCGGCGGGCGAATGGCCGAGGGTGCGGGCGACGATCAGCAGGTCTTCGTCGACGCGGCGGAAGGCGGTGGCCGACGCCTGGATGTAGAAGGGGGCGGAGACGACGACCTGGGCGGCGATGACCGCGGTGGTGGTGAAGGGGATCTGAAGTCCCAGCGACGACAGGGCCGGTCCGAAGAGCCCGTTGCGGCCGAAGGTCTCCAGGAGCGCGATCCCCATGACCGCGGGAGGGACCACGATCGGAAGGTCCACCAGGGATTCCACGATGCGCGACCGGCGCCCCCGGCGCGACGCCATCCACCATGACAGCGGCGTGCCCGCCAGCACCATGACCGCCAGACTGACCAGGGTTGTGCGCGCGCTGAGCCACAGGGCCGGTCCGAAGAGCGGGTGGCGCGCCCCGGCTGCGATGTCGCCGGGCGAAGAGGCTCCGGCCAGCGCCAGGAGGGGCACCGCAAGGATGAGCAGCATGGGGACGGCGGCCAGGAACGGCGCCCTCGCCGCGAGAGACCGGCGGCCCGTCACGCCGTTACTGCGCCGCCCTGACGTCTGCGAGGAAGCCGTGCCGTGTGAGGATGCGGCGACCTTGCGCCGAGGATGCGAACGCGACCCAGCGCGCCGCGGCGGCGGGGTTGCGGGCGTCCGCCACCACCCCGATCAGATAGCGCGCCCGAACGTTGGCCGGGGCCGGCACCTGCACCGTCCGCACCCGCCCCGGCACGGCGTCGGTCCTGTACACGATCGCGGCATCCGCCTCGCCCAGCTCCACCTTGGCCCGCACCAGGCGCACACTGCTTTCCTCGGAGACGACCCGGTCCATGACCGCCTCCTCGAACCCGGCAAGTCCCCCTCCCGCCTCCGCGCGGCGAAGCGCCTCGCGCGCATACGCGCCCACCGGCACGTTCGCCGTCCCGATCACCACCCGGTGAGCCCCCGCGAGATCCGCGAACGCCTCGATCCGGGCGGGGTTCCCGGGCGGCACGATCACCACCAGCTCATTCTCCGCGAACAGGCGCGGGCCCGTTACCAGCCCGTCGCCCGCCAGCGACTCCATGTGCCGCGGGTCGGCAGACGCGAAGATGTCCGCGGGGGCGCCCTGCTCGATCTGGAGCCGGAGCACCTGGCTCCCCGCGAAGACCAGCGTCACCTCGGTGTCCGGCGACTCGTCCTCGAAGGCGGCGGCCATCTCCCGGAAGGCATCCGTGAGCGAGGACGCGGCGAAGATGTGCAGGGATTCCCGCGGCGGCGCATCGGTCGCGCAGGCCGCGAGCAGAACGGCCGCCCAGGCCGCCAGCGCCCTCCTCACGCGGCTTCCACTGTCGTCACATGTCCGCTCTGCGAGCCGTCGTAGCCGGGCAGGTGGCTGATTTCGGTACGGAAACCGGGATCGTCCAGAGCGTCGAGGAGCCGCGAGACCGGCGCCTCCTCCGAGAGCGCCGCGGGGATGATCAGGTCGAAGCGCTCGTCGCTGAGCGGAATGAAGTCGAGCCCTTCGGCGAGCGCCGCACCCTCGATGGCGATTCCGACATCGGCGAGTCCCATCCGCACCAGGCGCGCCACGTCGCCGTGTCCGCCCGCGCGGGGCCCTCCGGTGGGCACGTCGCTCCCTTGCGCCGCGGCGAGCCCGACGGCGAGATCGTGTGCGCCGGATCCCGCTTCACGCCGGACGACGCGCAGGCCGGCCCGCAGAAGATCGGCCCCGGACTCTATCCCGAGCGGATTGCCGGCGGGCAACACCAGCCCCTGTCTCCAGCGCGTCAGGTTGGCGACCACGAGGCGCCGTCCCGGCAACGCCCGCTGCCCGGCTGCTGCCGCGTCGCCGTCGCCGTTCTCGACGGAGAGGTGAAGCCCGGCGACGTGCACCATGCGCCGCTTCAACAGATCCAGCGCACGACCATTGCCCGCCCGCAGCCAGGTCAGCCGCGCGTCGCTGTAGCGCTGGCCGACCCGGTGGGCCAGCGCACCGAGGATGGGGGCGCAGCCGGCCACGAGCACGTTGTGGTCGAGGTTGCCGATGTCTGCAAGCGGCTGGACCGCGGCTTCGTCACCGTCGATCTCGCCCAGAATCCCGTCCGCCGCAGTCCACCCGTGCGGAGCAATGCGGTGTGCGACCAACCGGCCGTCCACCCGTCCCAGGGCGACGCGCGACCCGGTCCCGGAGCCCGGAGCCGAGGGCGCAAGGCGGGCTCGAATCCCCGGATCCGCCACGAGCCTGAAGACATCCTCCACCGCGCAACCGAACACACGCGCCATCCGCAGACCCAGGCTGGTGGACGGAATCTGGGCGCCGGATTCGATTGCGTGGATGGCCTGTCGGGACACACCGAGCAACTCGGCAAGTGCCTTCTGGGAGAGCCCTCCGTCCTTGCGGTACTGTCTGACGCGGTTTTCGAGGCGGGTGTCCATGATCTCTTTCTTCTCCATCAGCAGGGGATGCCAGCGGGGCGGATTTCGGGTAATTCCAAGGGAAAAGTGTAACGTTTACATCATAAAATGTAAAGTCCGCTTGACATTTGGTCGGCCGCCCGAATGTCTGGATGGGCACCGGCAAACCGGGATGGAGCGTCGCCGGACGCGCTTGGGGCGCTGTCCCCTACACGAAGTGCGGCCGGATCACCTGGGCCAGCGACACCTCGATGTCCCACACGGCGGCGGTGACGGCCTGGCCGATCAGGTCCAGCTGGCGGAGGTGCCGGATTCGCGGCGTCACGTGCTGCAGCTCGCGGCGGCTGAGCAGTTCGGCGAAGATGCCGCATGCGTCAGCCAGGCAGATGATCACCACGTCGCGCGGGGTCGGAATCATGTCGCTGAAGAGGAGCTCCATGATCCGGAGCTTGACTTCGCGCTCGGCGGTGCCGTCGATCACGGGGTAGCGGCGCGAGCGGAAAACCCACAGGAAGCGGTCCTCCCGGCGCTCCAGGATCCCGCGCTGGATCAACCGCTCGATTGCCGCCTCGCGGATCGCCTCCGAGCTTGCTCCGGCGCGTTCCACCCAGAAGCGGGGGTTGTGGGTCTCCGTTTCCGCGGCGATCTCGGCCAGAACGGGGTCGAGGATGTCGTCGCCCAGGGGCGTGGGATCGACGAGCATCAGCTTTTCGAGGTCCGAGTCGATGCGGTCCTCCATCGCCAGGTCCATCAGCACGGCACCTCCCAGGGCGTAGCGCAGCGACCAGTCGGGCACTCGCAGGAACCTTTCCCCCTCGTCGTCCAGGAGGAGGAGCATGACCTCTTCGGCGAATCTCAGCATGTCGGTTCCCTGAATGTAGTCCTCAAAAGATGTTGGCTTCCACCCTGGTGCCCGTCCCGTCGGAGCCGGCGCCCGTCCCGTCCAGCCCGTCCTCCACCCCATCGAACCTTTCGTGGCGGAACGCCGCCGCGTCAAGGGTGTGCGAGCGGCCGTCGGCGATCATTTCGGAGACCGCCAGCCCGGTTGCGGGCGCGTGCATGATGCCATGGCCGGAAAATCCGCAGGCGTCCACCCACCCGCAGGCGCCCGGATTGGGGCCGATCACCGGGCTGTTGTCGGGAGTGACGCCATAGTAGCCCCACCAGCTTCCCTGCCGGTCGATCCCGAGATCCTCCCACCAGGGATAGCGTTCGACACCGGTCAGAAGCACCTCCTCCAGCCAGGCCCAGTCGACCCCCTCGGTGAAGCCGTCATCGGCGTGGGTGTCGAGGCCGAAGAGGATGCGGTCGCCTTCGCTGCGCAGGTAGACGCCGGTGCCGAGATCGATGGTGAGGGGGTAGACGCGGTCGTCTGCGACCGGGGCGCTCAGGAAGATCTGGATGCGCTTGGGGCGGACCGGGACGTGAAGGCCGGCGAGGCGTGCGATCTCGCCCGACCAGGCGCCGGCCGCGTTGACGACATGGGGGCACGTCAGGATCTCGGCGCCGCACCGGACGCGCCAGCCGCGGCCTTCCGGGTTGAGCGCGGTGACGGTGCGGCCGAAACGGTAGTCGACCCCGGCCGCCCGGCTCATCGAGACCCAGGCGTGGGTGGCCATGTGGGGATCGATGATTCCGTCCCAGGGGCCGTAGGTGGCTCCCGCGAGGCCGCAGGTGGCGAGCGGGACGTAGCGCAGCGCCTCTTCCGGGGACAGGACCTCGACCGGCGCGCCGAGGCTGTGCTGAAGCGCGACGGACGCGAGGTGCGACTCCCAGCGGTCGGGCGGGACCAGGAGGAGGTAGCCGATGTTGCGGTAGCCGACCTCGAAGCCGTGGCGATCCGGGAATTCGCGGTATTGCGGCAGCGAATAGAGGGACCACTCGATGTTCGTGCGGGTCGTGAACTGCACGCGCACCCCGGCCGCGCTCCGCCCGGTCGAGCCGAGTGCGGGAGCCGGTTCGCGTTCCAGGACCACGACGGACAGTCCGCGCGAGGCGAGGTGCCAGGCGGTGGAGGCGCCGACGATCCCGGCGCCGATGACGACGACATCGGGCGAGGGGCGGGTGTGGGGGGTTGGTCCGCTCATGGGTTCGGTTAACTTGCCGCCTTCGATTCGCGGGCGGTAGGATGCCGCTTTGCGACCACCGGTGCGGGCCCACCCCAGCCGCCTGGACGAGGAGAATGCACGAAGTCGAAGTCCGACCTGTGCGAACCGAGGACGAATTCGCCGCCTGCGTCGACCTGCAGCGGGATACGTGGGGGTGGTCGTTTTCGGACGTCGTGCCGGTCAGCATGCTGCAGATCTCGGTCAAAATGGGCGGGGTCTGCATGGGTGCCTTCGGGCCCGGCGGGCAAATGCTCGGCTTCGTGTACGGGATCACCGGCGTGCGCAAGGGCGAGTTGGCGCACTGGTCCCATATGCTGGCCGTGCGGCCTGAAGTCCGCGACCGGGGAATAGGCAAACGGCTCAAGCTGGCCCAGGGCGACGCGCTGCGGGCGCTGGGCGTGAAGAACGTCTACTGGACCTATGACCCGCTTGTGGCGCGGAACGCGCACTTCAATCTCAATCTCCTCGGCGTCACGATAGACGAATACGTCCCGGACATGTACGGCCGGTCGGACAGCGAGTTGCACCGGTTGGGAACTGACCGGTTCATCGTGAGGTGGTGTCTGGAGGGGGAGGGGGGTCGCGCCGGGCCCGTTGCGCCGCGTAGCGCCGGGGCGGTGGTGGTGGCGCCTGAGGGGGTGGCTGCGGCGCCCCGGCCGGGCGGCTCGGCGGACGCGCCTGGCAGCACCGGCTACATGGACGCCGCGACCGTGGAGGTGCTGATTCCGGGCGATATCGAGGCCGTCGAGGCGCGTTCGGTGGACGAGGCGCTCGCGTGGCGCGGCACCACCCGGCGAGCCTTCACCCGGCTGCTGCGGGCCGGTGCGAGCGTTGCCGGGTTTCTTCCCGATCGGGAATATGGCCGCTACGTGCTCGTCAGGAGGCCGGGATCATGACAGGGGCGCCCGGACGACATACCCGACCCCCATTTCGTCGGTGACCCAGGTGTAGATGGCGCCGTGCTGAACCCACAGCGGTCCGGCTGCCTCGAACCCGAGGCGAACGGAGCCCTGGTAGTCGCCGTCCTCGGAAAACAGGTCGTAGAATGCGGGAGCGTCGCCGGGAGTGACCCTTTGCACCCAGAGGCGGCCTTCATCGTCCAGGAACATGTCCTCCAGTATGGGCTTGACGTCCGGCAGAAGAGCCGCAACCTCTTCGGCCTCTCGGCGCAGTTCGGGCCTGAACTCGAGGTACTCCTCCACGTAGGCGGCACGGTCCGCGGCCGTGACCGGTTGCACGGGCAGCCCGGCCTCGATGACGACCAGCGTGTCGCCATCCTCGTTGGTCCGGGCGATGCGGTACTCCGCGGTGTTCGTATGCCAGAATCCCCCGGCGAGGTGCACGATGGTCCGGTCCCAAGCCTCGAAGCGGATGTTCATGTACCCCCACACTATTTCAGGCGTGGAGTATGCATAGGACCGGCCGCTGAACTCGCCGATGTAGACGGAGTCGACGGCCTCGCTGAGCAGATCGTAGGACTTGTAGTAGTACCGGTCGGTGAGGTGACTCAGGCCCATCGGGGGCGGGAAGTTACGTTCTCCGACCGCCTGGGAGGTCTCCTTCCAATAGCGGCCTTGCCAGTCGAACGTCCCGTTCCAGATGTACGAATAGCTCATGACCGGCTTGATGAAGCGGCGAACCTCCACCCCGGCCGGGTCCACCCCGATGACCGTCCACTGTCCGGTGTCGTGGACCCACAACAGGGTGTCTCCGGAGAGGAAGATCCCGTTGGAAGCCGCAATCTCCCCGGGTCCCTCTCCCCGCCGCACGATCGTCCGCAGGTACCGGCCCCCGGCGTCGAAGACACGGACCTCGGCGGCCTGCTGATATGGAAGGGCCCTCTGTCAAGGTAGGGTTTTCGTTGTTCTGCGTGAGCCGAGGGATGAGGGGTCGCCCGAGGTTCGCTTCGACGGTGAATCCTCCTGATATACGCCGGTTGGCCGGGGCCAGAGCGGCA
>JAJDVT010000089.1 GCA_022826005.1 Gemmatimonadota bacterium
GCACGAAGATACTCGGGGGCATGGTCCTGATCGGCGGGCTCGGCGCACCGGTTTCGCGGTCGCGAACACGGGGAACGGCGAAGATGGCGAGACCGGCACCGTCGCCGTGGAGCGCGGCGAGATCGTGGACCGGGCGCTCGCGGTGGGACGCATCGAGCCGCTCGTCGAGGTGAGCGTGAAGTCACAGCTCGCGGGCGTCGTCCGGCAGATGTTCAAGGAGCCCGGCGAGTACGTCCAGCGGGGCCAGCCCCTCGTCGAGGTCCAGCCCAACCCCACGCCGATCGAGTTGGTCGAGGCCCGGCGCAACGTGGAGCTGCGGGAGATCGAACTTCAGCAGCTCGAGAGGCAGCGCGACCGGCTCACCGCACTGCGCGGCCGCGGATTCGTGTCCGAGGAGGAGTACGAAACCGTGGCGCGACAGCACGACGAGGCCGCGCTCCAGGTCCAGATCGCGACGGAACGGCTGGCCCTCCTCTCCGAGGGCCGCGTGACGATCGGCGACGAAGCCGTCGAGACGGTCATCACCTCCCCGATCCAGGGCTTCATCCTCGAGAAGATGGTGGAGATCGGCGATCCCGTCGTCCCGCTGACGACGTTCCAGGAAGGAACCGCCCTCATGACGATGGCGGAGATGGACGAGCTGCTCTTCCGCGGCACGGTGGATGAGATCGACGTGGGACGGCTGGCCGAGGGCATGCCGGTGGAGATCACCATCGGCGCGCTCCCGGACGCGCGCATCGAGGGACGGCTGACGAAGATCTCGCTCAAGGGCCGCGACGAGGAGAACGCCACCCTCTTCCCGGTCGAGATCGCGGTGGTTCCGCTGGACGGCGCGGCGCTGCGTGCGGGCTATTCCGCCAACGCGCACGTGATCATCGAGCGCCGTTCGGACGTGCTGGTCATCCCCGAGCGCCTGGTCCGGTTCGAGGACGAGCGCACGCTCGTCACGGTCCGGCTGGGGCCCGAGGAGACGGAGGAACGCGAGATCCGCACCGGACTCAGCGACGGCATCACCGTCGAGGTGCTGGACGGCCTCGCGGAGGGCGAGCGCGTGCTCGAGCCCCCGCGGCGCGAGATCACCTAGTGCGCGACACCAGCCGCCGGTGACGGCGCGCGGGGCCGGCCCCCGGTGAGGCTGCTCGACGCCGCACGGCAGCTGTGGGCCGACCTCTCGGCCCAGCGCGTCAGGACCACGCTCACCGTGCTCGGCATCACCTGGGGCACCGTGGCGGTCGTCGTGCTGCTCGCCTTCTCCGTGGGGCTCGAGCGGCAGACGATCAAGCGGTTCCACGGGCTCGGCGACCGGATCGTCATCCTCTTCGGCGGACGCACGACGATGCCGCACGCGGGGTTCAGGGAGGGGCGCTCGATCCAGCTGCGGGAGGCGGACGCGGAGATTCTCGCCCGGCGCATCCCCGACATCACGATGATCAGCCCGGAGTACTCGACGCGGGCGGCGCCGGTCCGCTACGGCCGCAACGGCGTGAATCCGAACATCACCGGCATCTATCCCGTGTACGGCGAGATGCGGAACATCATCCCGCTCCCGGGCGGCCGCTTCATCAACGAACGGGATCAGCGGGAGCGGCGACGCGTCGTGTTTCTCGGAGACGAGGTCGCCCGCGTCCTGTTCGGGGACGCCGATCCCGTCGGCGACCAGGTCCGGATCGGCGACTCGCCCTTCACCGTGATCGGCGTGCTCCAACCCAAGGTCCAGAACTCGTCGTACAACTCGCGGGACCAGGACCGCGTGTTCATCCCGGCCGGTACGCACGCGGCCCTGTTCGGCTCGCGCTTCGTCTCCAACCTCGTCTACCGCACCGCGGACGCGTCGCGGACGGAGGCCGTGGAGGCGCAGGTCTACGAGGTGCTCGGGGCGAAGTACCGCTTCAACGCGGGCGACGAGGACGCGCTGGCCGTATGGGACACGGCGGAGTGGGAGCGGATGTTCGGGTTCCTCTTCCTGGGATTCAAGATCTTCTTCGCGATCGTCGGCAGCTTCACGCTCAGCGTGGGCGGGATCGGGGTCGCGAACATCATGTACATCGTCGTGCGGGAACGGACGAACGAGATCGGGATCAAGCGCTCGCTCGGCGCCACGCGGCGATCCATCCTGTGGCAGTTCCTCACCGAGAGCATGCTCATCGTCGTCGCGGGCGCGGCGCTCGGCGTCCTCGTCTCCCTCGGAGTCGTTGAACTCATGTCGCTGGTCCCGATGCAGGAGTTCGTCGGCACGCCGACGATCTCGCTGCAGGTGGCCGCGGTGACCATGGCGCTCCTCGCGTTCATCGCGGTGCTGGCCGGGCTCTTCCCCGCCCGCCGCGCCGCAACGCTCGACCCCGTCGAATGTCTCCGCGACTAGCGGCCGGGCCGTCGGCGGCCCCCGCCCCGGCAACGGTCTGACCCATGTGGAAGATCCTCCTCGAAGAGTTCCTCGGCGATCTGCGGGCCCAGAAGACGCGCGCCTTCCTCACGATCTTCGCCGTCGTGTGGGGGACGATCTCGATCGTCCTCCTGCTCGCCTTCGGACAGGGACTCCGGAACCAGTTCTCGACGGGGCTGCTCAACGCCGGCGAACGGATCTTCATGGTCTACGGCGGCCAGACGAGCCTGGAACACGAGGGGCTGTCGAAGGGACGGCGGATCCGGCTGCGGGAGGAGGATCTCGACCTGCTCCTGCGCGCGGTGCCGGAGTTCGAGATGGGCAGTCCCTCCTACGGCCGGGGCCGGACGCATCTGAAGGTCGGAGAGAACCAGACGACGACCTACATGGAGGGCGTGAACCCGGTCTTCTCCGAGTTGCGGCGCATGTTCCCCGCTCCGGGCGGCCGGTTCATCAACCAGCGCGACATCGACGAGAAGCGGCGCGTGCTGTTCCTCGGAGACGAACTCGCCGCGCGCCTGTTCGGCGACGCGCCGCCCGTGGGGCGCGCGGTCACGCTGGACGGGCTTCCCTTCCGCGTGATCGGCGTGATGGAGTCGAAGTTCCAGGACTCGAGCAACAACGGGCCGGACGAGGACCGGGCCGTGATCCCCGCCTCCACGTTCCGGAGCATCTACGGCCAGGAGTTTGTGAACCACCTGCTCCTGCGGCCCCGCGACGTGAGGGACGCGGCGGTGGCCAAGGAGGAGTTGTTCCGGGTCCTGGGCGGCCGGTACCGGTTCGCCGCGGCGGACGAGCGGGCGCTCGCGATCTGGGACTTTATCGAGGACGAGAAGATCGTGGGCCAGATCGGATTCGGGATTCAGATTTTCCTCGGACTCGTGGGCGCGTTCACGCTGATCGTGGCCGGGGTCGGCGTCGCGAACATCATGTACGTCGTGGTGCGGGAACGGACGCGTGAGATCGGCGTCAAGCTCGCCGTGGGCGCGAGGAAGCGGCACATCGTGAGCCAGTTCCTCTTCGAAGCGACCCTCATCGCCGTCGGCGGAGGTCTCGCGGGGCTCGCCATCGCCTCGCTGCTCGTGACGGGCATCGACGCCCTGCCGATCGACGACCCGGCGATGCAGTACATCGTGAATCCGAAGCTCTCCGCCCCCATCGCCGCGGTGTGCGCGGGGATCCTCATGGCGATCGGCCTGGTGGCCGGAATTCTCCCGGCCCGCAAGGCGGCCCGTCTCGATCCGGTGGAGTCGCTGAGATACGAATAGCCGTGCTTTTCGGCGTTCTGCGCCCGTTACGCAAACCGCCGTCCGCCGTTACATTTGTCAGCGACTTTTCGGGTGCCGCAGGAGGTTCGGTTGGCAACGATATTTCGGGCGCTCGCGCCGCGGGTTGGCCGCGCGTCACGCTAAGCATCCATAACCGGAGGATGACCGATGTCACGCACAATTCGTCTGAAGGCGCTCTGCGCCGCGCTCTTCATCCTCATCTTCACCACCGCCGATCTGGCCGCGCAGGAGACTGCGACCGTTACGGGCCGGGTGACGGATGACCTCGGCGCCGGCGTCGCGGGTGCGCAGGTCGTGGTCTCGCACGATCTGACCGGGGTCCAGGTGGGAGCGCTGTCGGGGAGCGATGGCGCCTATCGGGTGGAGGGCGTTCGTCCCGGCGGGCCGTACACCGTCACAGTGGTCCTTATCGGATACGGACGCGAGTCCGAGACCGAGGTCTCGCTGGAGGACGGCCAGTCCATCGCGCTGGACTTCAGCCTGAGCCGGGAGGCGATCGCCATGAATGCCCTCGAGGTCTTCGCCACTCGGGCGCAGGACCGGCAGACCCCGGTGGCGTTCACCAACGTGAGCAAGGCGCAGATCCAGAACCAGCTGGGCTCCAGGGATCTTCCGCTGGTGCTGAACGTCACCCCCAGCGTCTACGCGACCCAGCAGGGGGGCGGCGCCGGCGACGCGCGCATCAACGTGCGCGGCTTCAACCAGCGGAACACCGCCGTGATGATCAACGGCGTGCCGGTCAACGACATGGAGAACGGCTGGGTGTACTGGTCCAACTGGGACGGTCTCGGCGACGCCGCCACGAGCATCCAGCTGCAGCGGGGCCTCAGCGCGATCAACCTCGCGACCCCGTCGATCGGCGGCACGCTCAACGTGATCACGGACCCGAGCGCCCAGGACCCCGGCTACACCCTCAAGCAGGAGTTCGGCAGCGGCAACTTCCGTAAGACGACGATGACCGCCTCGACCGGCCCGATCGGGAACTTCTCCATGACCGCGTCCGGAGTGCGCAAGGAGGGTGACGGCATCGTCGACGGAACCTGGACGGACGCGTGGGCCTACTACCTGGCGTCGCAGTACAGGTTCAACGACCGGAACCGGCTGGAGCTGTACGCGGTCGGCGCCCCGCAGCGGCACGGGCAGAATCTGTACAGGCTGAACATCGCCACCATCGACCGCGACTTCGCGTTCTCGCTGGAGGACTACGACCGCGAGGCGCTGGCGCGCTTCGGGCTGGAGGCGGGGCGGTACTGGAGCCCCAACATCGGGGGCGTGTCCCCGAGCTACGTCGGCAGGCAGTTCACGAGCACCGGGCCGGGTTCCGGGGTGTTCAGCCGGCGTGACCGCGGCTTCATCAACGAGCGGGAGAACTACTTCCACAAGCCCCAGGTCAATCTGAACTGGTTCACCTACCTCGGCGACGGTCTGACCGCCAACACCGTGCTGTACTACTCCGGCGGCCGGGGCGGCGGGACGGGCACCTACGGCTCGCTCGTATGGGACTACACCTTCACGCAGCGCTTCGCCGACTGGGACGCGACGATAGCACGCAACGAGGGCAGTGACACCGGGTCCAGGGGAATCCTCCGCAACTCGGTGAACAACCAGGACACCTACGGCCTGATCACCAAGGTGCAGAAGGTCTTCGGATCCGTGGTGACGGAAGCCGGGCTCGACTGGCGGACCGCGACGATAGAGCACTACCGCGAGGTCCGCGACCTGCTCGGCGGCCGTTACTACAACGACTGCTTCCGCGGGTGCAGCTCCGACTTCTGGAGCGACGCCGAGGGCAACCGTCTGTTGGGCGACAAGATCCACTACCACAACGAGAACGACGTCAACTGGCTCGGCGCGCACCTGCAGGCGGAGCAGTCGTCGTCGTCCGGATCCTACTACGGGATGGTCGGCGTGTCGCAGATTTCCTACGACTTCACCGACTTCTTCACGCGCGGCCCCGCCGGCGGCTTCCTGGAGCTCAGCAGCGGTGGCCTCACCGGCTACCAGGTCAAGGGCGGCACCGTGCGGAACGTGAGCAACGAGTGGTCCGTCTACGGGAACGCCGGATACGTCTCCAAGGTGCCTATCTTCGACGGTGTGATCGACGACGGCCGCGGGATCAAGAACCCGGACCCGAAGAACGAGACGTTCCTCTCATTCGAGGCGGGAGCCCGTTTGCGCTCGATGAACCGCAAGGTGTCGCTGGACGCGAACCTGTACTTCACGCAGTGGAACAACCGCACGCGCAACCAGTTCATCCGCAACCTGCTGGGCGACAACCAGGACGGGCTGGTGAACCTGCTGGGCGTGAACGCGCGCCACATGGGGATCGAGGTAGAGGGCGCCTTCCGGGCGACCGACTTCCTGCGCTTCGACGGGGCGCTGTCGTTGGGGGACTGGAAGTACTCCAATGACCCGAGCGGCACCTTCAAGCCGGACGACCGCCAGGCGGAGACCGAGGAGTACACCTTCTACCTGGACGGACTCCTGGTAGGCGACGCGCCCCAGTTTCAGGTCGCGTACGCGGTGTCGCTGTATCCGACCGGCGGCTTCTTCATCCAGGGCGTCGGAAAGAGTTACGGGAAGCACTACGCGGACTACAGTCCCTTCGACCGCCGGACCAACATCGACGCGGGGGTCCAGTCGTGGAGCCCGCCCGGGTACACGGTCTTCGACCTGCACATGTCGTACCGCCTTCCCGAGGACATGTCCTCGGCCTTCGGCGGGGGCGCCGTGAAGCTCTTCTTCAACGCCTACAACGTCTTCGACAGGGTCTACGTGCAGGACGCGCGGGACAACTCCTTCTTCAAC
The DNA here is from genome assembly GCA_022826005.1 of Gemmatimonadota bacterium. Taxonomy (GTDB): domain Bacteria; phylum Gemmatimonadota; class Gemmatimonadetes; order Longimicrobiales; family Gaopeijiaceae; genus Bin94. The sequence goes on from JAJDVT010000089.1 coordinate 6,481, forward strand.
GGATACCGGGACGACGCCGAGCGCGAACGCGGGATCCTGAGCCACAAGGCAGACGATGCAGAGGTCTTCCTGGGCAAACCCCGCTTCTTCAACTTCGGCTTCGAGCTCACGCCTGGCTCGATCCGCCGGTCGTCGCTGATCTCGCGGGCGGGCCGCGGGGGCTCCGATGGCCCCGGCGGCCCGCGCCCATCCCCGGGCCCCTCCTCCTACCGCAAACCCGCCGCCAGCAGCGCGTGGATCGCGTCCGGATTCTCGGTGTTGAGCCAGTGCCCGCCCTCGGCCTCGTGGAGGACCACCCGGCCGGTCCGGCGGCCGGCGGCACGAATCCGGACGACATCGGCCTCCGCCAGAACACTCGAACCGAGGGCCTTCACAAAGTGGATCGTCGTGCCGTGCGGCGGTGATTCGACCACATCCCAGGCGTCGACGCGGAAGTAGTCGCGCAGATAGGCCTCCATCTCGTCCGGGTCGAGCCGCCACCCCCACCCTTCCTCGCCCCTGACCGCATTGATCGCCATCCAGTTGGCCACGAGTGGCGAGTACCCCTCCCCCTCCACCGCCGCCACCGCCTCGGCCCGGCTCCCGAACGGACCCGGATGGCGGCGCAACACGCCCAGCATGCGCCACGCCCCTCCCCCCGCACGGCCCGCACCCGGCGCGGAGTCGATGATCCAGAGCTGCCCCGGCCCCACCGCGCGGCCGCGCGCGTGGACCAGCGCCACCTTCCCCCCGAAGGAGTGGCCCAGGACCGCGTCGGCGGCACCCCCGAGGTGCTCTTCGAGCCGCCCCAGGTCGTCGGCGCAGGCCCCGACCGTGTGCGGATCCAGCCGCGGCGACCGCCCATGCGACCTCAGGTCGACCAGCACGATGCTCCACTCCGGCCGCACCCGGACCAGCCTACGCGCGACGCTCCCCCAATTGCGCCCCGCGCCGTAGATCCCGTGCAGGAGGAGCATCCGCCGCGGCAGCACGGCCCCGGCCCCCGGCGCCCAAGCCCCCGCTGCCCCAGCCCCCGGCGCCCGGGCCTCCGGCGCCCAAGCCCCCGGCGCCGCGACGATTTCATGGTGGAGAATCGACATGGAGTATCTTATCATCGGCTGACGCATTCCCGTTGCCCGCTGACAGCGCCCCGGACCATTCACACGCATCGCATCCCGTTGAAACTCCCAGCCCGGTTTGCCAAACGCGCCGCCCTCACGGCCCGCGCCGCCCTCACGGCCTGCGCCGCCCTCGCCGCCCCTATCCCCCTCGCCGCCCAGCTTCCCCCCATCCCCCCCTCGCCCGGCGCCCCCATCGCGATCGCCCGCCTCTCCGGCCCGATCGAGCTCGACGGCGTTGTGGACGAGCCCGCCTGGGACGCGGTCGCCCCCCTCGGCATGACCATGTACACGCCCAACTTCGGCGGCGCACTCACCGAGAGGACCGAAGTCCGGATCGCGCACGACGACCGTTTCCTGTACGTGGCGGGGCGCATGTACGACTCCGACCCCGACCAGATCCGGATCGGCACCTTCTACCGCGACCAGTACAGCGGCGACGACATCCTCGCGGTGATCATCGACAGCTACAACGACCACGAGACCGCCGTCTGGTTCGTCGCCAACCCGGCCGGCGTGCGGCAGGACCGCACCGTGTCGAACGACGCCGAGTTCACCAACGGCATGCCGATGAACGAAGACTGGAACTCGTACTGGGACGTCGCCACCTCGCGCAGCGGTGAAGGCTGGTTCGCGGAGTTCCGGATCCCGTTCTCCACCCTCGGCTTCCAGGCGGCCGGGGGAGAGGTGACCATGGGCCTCATCGTCTACCGGATGATCCCGCGCAAGAACGAGCGCCAGACCTTCCCGGCCCTGGACCCCAGCGGGGGCCGACTGGGGTTCGTCAAGCCGTCGCGGGCCCAGCGGGTGGTGCTGCGGGACGTGCGCCAGTCCGCGCCGCTTTACATGACGCCGTACGCGCTGGGCGGCTTCCAGCAGGCACCGGTCCTCGACGGGCAGTGGCGCACCGAGCGGGACCCGACGTCGGAAGCCGGCCTCGACGTCAAGTACTCGCCGACCTCCAACCTCGCGCTGGACCTCACCGTCAACACCGACTTCGCGCAGGTCGAGGCGGACGACCAGCAGATCAACCTGACCCGCTTCCCGCTCTTCTTCCCCGAGAAGCGACAATTCTTCCAGGAGCGCGCCTCCACCTTCGACTTCAATACCGGCGGCTTCAACAACCGGCTCTTCCACAGCCGCCAGATCGGGCTGGACGCGGGAGAGATCGTGCGGATCTACGGGGGCGCCCGGGCGGTCGGAAGGCTCGGCGGGACGGACTTCGGCCTGCTCAACATGCAGACCGCGCCCCACGGGGACCGGTCCACCGAGAATGTCGGGGTCGTGCGGCTGCGCCAGCAGATTCTCAACGCCAATTCGGCGGTCGGGGGGATGCTGACGACGCGCCTCGCCTCGGCCGGGCGGGACAATAGCGCGCTGGGACTCGACGCCGTCGTCAGGTGGCTGGGGGACGAATACATGATCCTGCAATGGGCGCACACCTTCGACGAGGCGACCGAGCAGGAGGGGGGCCTGGAATCCGGGCTTCTCAGGGGACGGCTGGAGCGTCGCCGGGACGACGGGTTCTCGTACTACGCCGAGGCGATCCGGGTCGGCGCCGACTATCTGCCAGGGCTGGGGTTCCAATCGCGTCGGGGCTTCAGCAACGGCGGAGCCCAACTCCGCTACCGGCAGCTCAGAGACCCGACGTCACCCCTCGTGTCGCGCGCTCTCCAGGTCGCCACGACGCACTACTTCCGCAACGAAGACGGGTCCGCCGAGTCCCGCGAGATCCGGCCCGAGATCGAACTCGACTTCCGCCAGGGTTCGAACCTCACCTTCGGCGCGCTGTCGAGCTTCGAGAGCGTGCGCGAACCGTTCCCCATTTCGGATGTGGTGGTCCCCGCCGGCGAGTACTGGTTTCACGAAGCCAACTTCATGTTCCGGATGCCCCGGAGCAGCCGGTTCCGCGGCGAATACAACGGGTCGGCCGGCACCTTCTACGACGGCAACCGCCTGAGCCTGGCTCTGAACCCGGCCTGGGTGCTCTCGAAGTACCTGGAGCTCGAGGCCGGCTACGAAGTCAACCGCATCGACTTCCCGGACCGGGACGCCTCTACCACCACCCAGCTGGCACGCCTCAAGGTCAACACGGCGCTGAATCCACGCATCTCACTCAGCACTTTCGGGCAGTACAATAGCGCGATCGGCCAGACCACCTTCAACGTCCGCTTCCGCTACCACTTCCGCGAAGGCACGGACCTCTGGATCGTCTACAACGAAGGACTCCACAACGAGCGCGACAGCGGTCCCGGCCCCCGGCGCCCGCTCTCGTCGGGCCGCGGGGTAATGGTCAAGTACTCCCATACGTTTGTGGGCTGACGGGATGCGATCGCCCGCGCCAGCAAGCTCCGACGCCAACGCCGCGGCCGGCAGCGCCGCGGTTGCCGGCTGGCCCGCGGTTGCCGACCGGCCCTGCCTGCCGGCCGGCCCCCCGCCTGGCGCCCGGCCCCCCGCCCCTGGGGACGCCGCAAAGGTGTCTCGGCACACCGTGTCGGGTTTTTTACCGATCGGGACAATTCTGGCAGTTTTTTTCCCGATCGGGCATATTGTTGTCTGATAATGTCGCAACATGGCACTAATCTTACCGATCGGGAAAATTCTCATGACGCTGGCAGAAATAGGTAGTATCGTTCGCTCCGTGAGGCGAGCCCAGCACCTGCGGCAGGATCAGCTCGCGGGTGTGGCGGGCGTCGGAGTGCGGTTCCTCTCGGAGTTGGAACGCGGGAAGACGACGGTCCGGTTCGGAAAGGTGCTCGCCGTCCTGGAGGCGCTGGGATGCACCTTGCACATTGAAGCGCCGCAGATCGGCCGGGACGGGGTCACGCGGGTGGTGGCCACGGAACCGCCGTGGCTGCGGCGCCGTCGGTTGCAGGGGCAGTCGCACGGGCTTTCCGGGGGGCGTTCGCGGCTGTGATCCGGAGCCTTGGCGTCTGGTGGGGCGACGCCCGGGTTGGTACGCTCCGCCCGGGCCGGTATGAGGAAGTGGACCCGATCGAGTTCGTCTATGACGACGCCTGGATCGCCGATCCGGGGTTGCCGGCCGTGTCTCACTACCTGCCCAAGGAGCAGCGGCGCTTCCGGTCTCTGTACTGCCGCCCGTTCTTCGAGGGCCTGTTGCCCGAAGGGGCCCAGAAGGAGATGATCGGGGAATTGCTCGGAGTTGGGGAGGCGACGGCCCTGCCGCTGCTGGCGCACATGGGGGCAGAGTTGGCGGGGGCGCTCACGGTGCTGCGTGAAGACGAAGTGCCGCCGGACCCGGTACAGGACGGAGCTTCCGCGCCGCTGTCGGACGAGGAGCTGGCGGAACTTCTGGCCATGTTACGTGAGTGGCCGTTCCTGGTGGGAGCGGAGCAGGGGCCTCGCCTGTCGCTGTCCGGAGCGCAGCCGAAGATTCCGGTGGTGGTGGTGGATGGTCGCGTCGCGCTGCCCGCCTTCGGCCAGCCGACCACCCACATTCTGAAGCCCGGGAGATCGGCATCCGACGAGTCTACGGAAAACGAAGCCTTTGCGATGCGCCTGGGAGCGTGTCTTGGTCTGAGGCCCGCGCCTGTCAGCGTCGGAAGTGTGGACGGCAGGTCGTATCTGCTGGTTGAGCGGTTTGACCGGCTGCGCCGAGACGATGGGCCCATTCGCAGACTTCACCAGGAGGACTTCCGCCAGGCGTTCGGGATGGTGCCGCTGCCGAAGGTCGCGTGGAACGGCGGGCCCGGGTACGCCGAGTGCTTCGACCTCGTTCGGCGATCCTGCACCTTCCCCGCGACCGCTGTACTGCGCCTGGTCGACGCGGCCATTCTGCAGGTCCTCCTCGGCAACGCGCGGGCGCACGCAAGGAGCTACAGCCTGCTTTGGCGGCGGCCCGGCGAAATCGCTCTCGCCCCGCTTTGCGGCCTCGTCACCACCGCCACCGTTCCGTACCTCCCGGTGGAATTCCTCATGAAGGTGGCTGGACGGTCGACGCTGGAGGAGTTGCGGCGGGGTGACTGGGAGCGCTTTGCCGCCGAGTGCGGGCTGAGTCCGTCGTTCGTTCGGCGACGGGTGCGGGAACTGTGTGCGCTCACGGAGGAGTGCAGCGACGGAGTGGCGGCCGAGCTGGCGGTGCCGGGACTGCGCGAAGAAGCTCTGGCGGGGCTTGCGGCGTTGGTGCGGCGTCGGGCGCGGCGGCTGGCCGGGACGGCGCGATAGATGGCGGGTGGGACGAACCGCAGACGGCGCCTGCGCGGATCGCTGGCTGTCATCGCGCTGGCTGTCGGGTCAGCGCCGGTGGCCGTGCCTCCCCTGCGTGACGCGGCCACGCACGGGATCGTCGCCGACGCGGCGCTCGGCCAGCCGCTCGGCTACCTCGTCGGCACACCGCTGTTCGGCGTCTGGGACACGCTTACGCTGGTGACGGTTAGCCAGCACTACGCGGTTCTCGGCACCCTGATCCTGGTGTACGCGGGTTGGCGCCTGGTCGCGGCCTGGCGGCTGGTCGCGGCCCGGCGCCCGGTCGGGGCCCGGCGCTCGGTGGTGGCCCGGGCGCCCGGTGGCGGTCTCCGCGCGCTGGCGCGCCGCCTCGCGCTGGAACTCCTCCGCGCGCTCGGCGCCCTCGCCGCGCTGCTCGCCTTCTACGCGGCGGCGGCCCTGATCCCGCGGCCCATGACCGGGATCCGGCTCGCATCCGACGACCTCCTCGCGGTAGACTTCCACTCGCACACCAACCATTCCCACGACGGGTGGTCCCTCTTCACTGCGGCGCGCAACCGCGCGTGGCACGAAGCCGGGGGGTTCGATGCGGCCTACATCACCGACCACTACACCTGGGCGGGCGTGGACGAGGCCCTTCCCGCCAATCCCGCCCGGGCCGGCGACCGCACCGTCCTGCTGAGCGGCATGGAGGTGCGGCTGCGCGGCCGCCACACCAACATCCTCGGCGACCGATCCCGCTATGTCTTCGCCCTCGACAGCACCTGGCACCACCTCGACCCCGACTCCATCGCCGCCGCCACTGCACGCGGCGCGCCGCCCCCCACGATGCTCTACGCGATCCCGGGCCCGCTCGACCAGATCGTGCCGTTTGCGGGGGGAGGGGAGGGGGCCGCGGGTGGCGCCCCCGCGCCCGGCTCGCCCGCCGGCGTCGTCGGCGTCGAGCTCAGCGACGGGGCGCCGCGCGGGCTGGAGCAGGTGCGGTCGCAGCGCGGCGCGATCCTCGCGCTCGCCGACGCCATGGACTTGGCGGTGGTGGCCGGCACCAACCTGCATGGGTGGGGACGCACCGTCCCGGCCTGGAGCGTGATGCGCATCCCGGGGTGGCGCGAGATGTCGCCGGGCGAACTCGGCGGCGCGATCGAGGAGGTGCTGCACCGGGATCGCCGCCGCGCGGTGACGGTCGTCGAGCGCCGCGTCCCGTACCATGACGGCAGCGCGGCCGCGCTCGCCGCGACCGTCCCCGTGCTTGCCTGGGAGCACTTCCGCGCGCTCACCCTCGCCGAGCGGCTGTCGTGGCTGGTGTGGGCCGCCCTCTGGATGGCGGTGCGGGCCAGGACGGGAGCGGCGCCAGGGCGGCGGCATCGCCAAGGCGGAGGCACCGCCAGCCGCTAGCCATGTTCGGCGTCTACCTGGAACTCGGCTTCGAGCACCTGCTCGACCTGCGGGGCTACGATCACATCCTCTTCATCGCGGGGCTGTGCGCGGCTTACTCCCTCCCTCGCTGGCGCGAACTCCTCGTGCTTGTGACCGCTTTCACAATCGGCCACTCGGTGTCGCTCGCGCTCGCCACCCTCCGGCTGGTCTCGGTCAACTCCTCGCTGATCGAGTTCCTCATCCCCGTCACCATCGTCGCCACCGCGCTCACCAACCTCGCCGGGCTGCAGCGAGAGGGACTGGCTGGCCTGCGGCGAGAGGGCCGCTCCGGGCAACCGTGCGAAGACCCCGCCGAGCAACGGAGCGAACGTTCCCCCGGGCACCGCGTCGCCGCCCGCCCCCTTCGCTACGCTCTCGCCCTCGGCTTCGGCCTCATCCACGGCCTGGGCTTCTCCAACTTCCTGCGCATCGCGCTCGGCGACGAGAGGAACCTCTTCGTCCCCCTGCTGTCCTTCAACATCGGGCTGGAACTGGCGCAGATCGTGGTAGCGGGCGCGGTGCTTGCGCTCGGGGCCGCGTTCGTGTGGGGCGTGCGCGCGGTCCGGGTTGCCGCCACGCCCGACGCGGGCCCGCTCGAAGCTGCCTCCGCGGGCGAAACGGGTACGCTCCGGGCCACCACCCCGCCGGACGCGCGTCTCCCCGAGAACGCCTGGAACGCCGCCGTCTCCCTCGCCGTCGGCGGCATCGCCGCCACCATGGCCGTCCAGCGCTGGCCCTGGTAAGCCCCGACTCGCTAGTTTGATCCCGGGCGGCCCGCCGGGGCACGCCCGCCAACGCCAGCCACCAACGGAGTCGGGCAAATGAGTCTTCAGACGGTTCACACGAAATGCCTCGCCGCCGCGGCAGTTCTCCTCATCGCAACCCCCGCGGCCCACGCCCAGTGGACCCCCGTCAAGCCGGGGAGCGACAACATCGACATCCTCGGGCACATCCCGCTGGGCCCGCGCCTTTCCGTGGCCGACATCGACATGGAGCAGGAGATGGACCGCCCCTACGCGTACGTCGCGCGCATGGTCTACGGGGACATCGGGCCGAAGGGCCTCGACATCATCTCGATCGCCGATCCGGAGCACCCCGAGGTCCTCTACGAGTGGCGGATCGAGAACCAGGACCTGCACATGCGCACCGGCGGCATGGACGTCAAGCACTTCAAGCTGGGCGGCCGCTACTATGTCGTGCAGTCGCTGCAGTTCGGGCAGGGCGGGCCGAACCCGGACCTGGGCGCGGTCGTCCTCGACGTCACCGGGCTGCCCGACGCCTCCACCGTCCGCGAAGTCGCCCGCATCCGCGAGCCCGAGCTCCCCGGCGGCTTCCACAACATCTTCGTCTACAAGCATTCGGACGGGCGGGTCCTCCTCTTCAGCACCGTGCGCGGCCCCTTCGCCCACGTCTACGACATGGCCCGGGTCGTCTCCGGCGACCTGGAGAACGCGCTGGTCGGCCGCGTCCCCGTCCCCGAGACCGAGTTCAACCGCGGCGGCCGCGGATACCACGACTTCTACGTCGGCTATCACCCCGACACCGGCGAGGACCGCTTCTACGGCGGCGGCAGCGGCGGCTACTACATCTACGACGTCAGCGACCTCGAGAACCCCGAGCTGCGCGTCACCCTCGTGGGCGTCAGCGGCGTCCGCGGCGGGCACACCTTCACCCCGAGCCCCGACGGCCGCTACGTCGTCGCCGAGACCGAGTACCAGTACGCGCCCATCCGCATCTTCGACCTGCAGCCTGCCCTCGACGGCCAGGTCACCAACATCAGCCGCCCCATCTCCGCGTGGACCGCCGACTGGCAGAACCTCGTCCACAACCACGAGGTCCGCTGGCCCTACGTCTTCGCGTCCGGCTACCTCGACGGCCTCCAGATCTTCTCGCTGATGGACCCCGAGAACCCCGTAACCGTCGGCTACTACGACACCTACACCGGCCCCCCGAATCGGGACCGCACCCCCGTCTTCAACGGCGCCTTCGGAGTCGACATCCGCAACGCCGACGGCCTGATCGTCGTCAGCGACATGACCACCGGCTTCTGGACCTTCCGCATGGACGGATTCAGCGGCTGGAACGGCGAAGACTGGGGCGTTCCCAACATCTCGTCGGCCCAGGACTGGGACAACGGGCCGGTCAAGCGCCCGATCAGCTGACAGAGGAGGGGTACGCTGTATGGCCATATGGGTCGGTAATATGGGTAGATGGGTCTCGGGGAGGAAGGGCATGAGCAGGGGGACTGGATCCGGGCGACCGGGAGGCTGGCTCGCGCTCGTGGCGGCGCTGGCCGTCATGGCCGCGGCTCCAGACGCCGAGAACGCCGGGCGGGTGGCCGGCTCGCCTTCCGAGGTGGCCGGATTGCTCGCCGGATGCGGCCCGGGCGCGGCCCCGGCTGCTGCGCCTGGCCTTCGCCCGGTGCCCGTCCCGGCGACCCGCGCCAACGGCCCCGACTACTACCGCTTCCCCATGGTGTCGACCCGGCGCGTCCCCGGCACCGGCAACGCCACCGGAGTCGGCGAGATCGTCTTCGCCAGGTCGCCCTTCGGCATCTCCCTCACCGAGGACGGCAGCTACCTCTACGACTTCACGGTCCGCTTCGAGCGCCTCAACCCGGCGCGCACCGGCACCTACGTCGTGTGGACCACCACCCCCGAGCTGGACGAGATCGTGCCCGCCGGCGAGATGACCGATCCGGCCGCCTTCTCCGGCAAGGTCGCGTGGAACAAGTTCCTCGTGGTCGTCACCCTGGAACCCGCCTTCGACCCCGACGCGGCCACGTGGACGGGCCCCATCGTGATCCGCGGCATGTCGCGCAGCGGGATGATGCACACGATGGCCGGCCACGGCCCCTTCGAACAGGAAAACTGCGCGGCCTACGGGTATGAGTAGCCCATCGGGGATTATCGACGAACTGCCAGGCATCGCGCTTCCGCCACCCCTTGATTGCGCTGCCCAACGGAGGTAGGGTAGATACGGCGTTACGCGTTCTACCCTGGAAGACGACCATGGGACTCAACATCAAGAATGACGAGACCTGTCTGCTCGCCCGCGACCTCGCCCGGCTGACCGGTGAGACCATGACTGGCGCGATCACCGTCGCGCTTCGCGAGCGGCTCGCGCGCGAGAGGCGCCGGCGAGACATGGATGGCCGTGTCGACGAATTGCTGGCCATCGGCCGACGCTGCGCCGAGTCGCTGGAACCCGGGCCATCGGCGATCGAACATGGCGACCTGCTGTATGACGATCAGGGCCTTCCCAGGTGATCGTCGACAGCTCGGCGGTGCTCGCGATCCTGTTTGGCGAGGCGGACGCGCGGCGTCATGCCTCCGCGATCATGGCTGCGTACCCATGCCGCATGTCCGTCGCCAACGTACTCGAGGCCTCCATTGCCCTGGAGCGTCGGGGCGGTGCGACGGCTGCCCACGATCTCGATGCGCTGCTGGAGCGGGCGGAGATCGAGCTGGTGCCCGTCACGGTGGAACACCTGGAGGCGGCGCGCCGTGCGTGGCGCCGCTTTGGCAAGGGAAATCACCCGGCCGCCCTGACCTTCGGCGACTGCTTCGCGTACGCGCTCGCCAGGACGACAGGCGAGCCGCTCCTGTTCAAGGGCGGCGATTTCTCTCAAACCGATATCGAAGCGGCGTGACCGTGCGACCGGCCCGGACCACCTCGGCTTCTTCGGCGCTGCAGTTGCTCGCTGCTGTGCTCGTTGTCCCCGCCACACCCGCGGCCCCCCAGGAGATGGACCACGCCGGCCACATGATGATGGGCGGCGGGTGGCGCATGCCGCCGATGGACCCGAACATGCCGATGATCCCGGGGCTGGAGATGGCGCTGCCGCCGGTCGAGCCGTTCCTCGCGGCGGCCGGCATCGACGTCATGACGCTCCCGGAGGCGCGGCCCGGCGAAGTCGTCCACCTGGAGCCGGGCGACACCTTCGACGTCGAAGTCTCGATCGTGCGGCGTACCCTCAACGGCCACACTGCCGCGATGTACGGCTACAACGGCCAGTATCCCGGCCCCCTGATCGAGGCGCCGCAGGGCTCGACCGTCGTGGTGCGCGTCACCAACCGCATCGAGAGTCCCACCACCATCCACTGGCACGGCCTCCGCCTCGAGAACCGCTTCGACGGCGTCCCCGGGCTCACCCAGGACCCGATTCAAGTCGGCGAATCCTTCACCTACGAGCTCCGCGTCCCCGACGCCGGCATGTTCTGGTACCACCCGCACGTCCGCGAGGACGTCCAGCAGGACCTCGGCCTCTACGGCAACCTCCGCGTCACCTCCCCCGACCCGGACTACTACGGCCCTGCCCACCGCGACGAGCTGCTCGTCCTGGACGACATCCTCATGGACGACGCCGGCTTCATCCCGTGGGGGAAGGAGGCGCCGACCCACGCGCTGATGGGGCGTTTCGGCAACGTCATGCTCGTCAATGGCGTGACGGGACACGCGCTCGGCGCGCGCCCGGGCGAGGTCATCCGTTTCTTCGTGACCAACGTCGCCAACACCCGCACCTACAACGTCACCTTCGGGAACGCGCGGGTGAAGCTGGTCGCGTCGGACGTGGGCCGCTTCGAGCGGGAGATGTGGGTGCAGAGCGTGGTGATCGCGCCGGCCGAGCGGTACGTCGTCGATGTCGTCTTCCCCGCGGCCGGGGAGGTGGCGATCGCCAACACGATCCAGGCCATCAACCATTTCCGCGGCGAGTTCTACCCGCATGTGGACACGCTGGCGCTGGTCACCGTCGCCGGCCCGCCCCTCGACGACGAAGTCACCCGCGCCCACGCGACCCTGCGCACAAACGAAGCGGTCGTGGCGGAAGTCGCGGCGTTGCGCGCCCACGCGGGCCGCCCCGCCGATCACACCATCGAGGCCACCGTCCGCGTCCAGGGCCTCCCGCTCCCGATCGTCCGCTCCATGGAGATCGACACGCTGTACATCCCCCCAATCGAGTGGAACGACGCGATGCCGATGATGAACTGGCTGTCGGCGGGCACCCAGGTCACCTGGATCCTGCGCGACGCCGACACCGGCCGCGAAAACGAGGACATCCACTGGACATTTCGGCAGGGCGACCTCGTGAAGATCCGCGTCTTCAACTCCCCCGACTCGTTCCACCCCATGAACCACCCCATCCACGTCCACGGCCAGCGCTTCGTGGTCCTCGCCCGCGACGACACGCCCAACGACAACCTGGTCTGGAAGGACACGGCGATCGTGCCGGTCGGCTCAACGATGGACATCCTGGTGGAGATGTCGAATCCGGGCGACTGGATGCTGCACTGTCATATCGCCGAGCACCTCAGCGCGGGGATGATGTTCCACTTTTCGGTGGAGGGTTAGGGGACCGGGCGCTCACGCCCCCCGAGTCCCGGAGACGGACCCGGCTACATGGTTGCGGTGCACTTCAAGAAGTTGTTATTGTAGCACCCCGCTTGAGTAAAGGAGTGACCAATGAATGAGCAACTCCGCAAGGATGTCTGGGAGGCGATGCTGGATACGGACAGGCTCGAACGGTATTACGGGCGACGGGCTGCCAAACTGGCACGTTGGGAGACCGCGGTAACGGGAGTCACCTGCGCCTTCGCCGTTGTCAGCGCCATTCTCCTCACGGTCGTGGGCAATACCCGGTTGGCGGCTGTGGCGATCGTGGTCACGGCTCTCGTCAGCCTTGTCCCTCTGCTGTCCCGGCTGGGGGAACGGGTCCTTTCGGCCGCCTACTGCCAGAAGAGGCTCGGCGACCTGTCGATCGAGTGGTCCGCGCTCTGGCAGGAAGTGGAGGAGCTTCCGACCGATGAGCTCAGGTCACGCTGGCGGTCCCTGGCGCAACGCCTGAACGAGGCCACCGCTCACAAGGCTACCGAAGCTATTGACGACAGATTGCTTGTATTGACAGAAACGGAATCTGATGAGTATTGGACCGACGAAGCCGCCCCCACAACCAGGACCATCGCGCCCGCCTGAGCAGACACCACCCCCCGGTCGAATGCAGCCTCCGGGGTGGCCACCAAGAAAGACACCTCCCCCGCCACCCCCTCCAACGCCCAGGAAGAAGTCCTGAGATCGCGTGCCGAGGCCGCTCACATGGGGTCTTCACGGACCCCTATTCAGGAACGCTTCAGGTATCCCCGGAGGGCTCCCAGCCCTTCTTCTTGAGGGCGTAGACGATCACCGCGATCAACAGCAGCGTGAACGAGCCCTTGATCAGAAGGGGCGAAAGCACCCACCACCACGACCAGTCGATGTGACCGGTCAGCTTCAGCCAGATGAACATCAGGCCGAGCGTCGAGGTAAAGCCTGGGAACTTGCCGATTCTCAAGGACTTGAGATGGCGTTCAATGGGGTCGCGGGCCGGACGTTTGCGGCTTTCCCGGGAGTTGGCGGAACCGTTGGCGTCCGTGCAGTCGGCGGAATCACCGTCGGCAGCGAAATCACCGTCGTCGGTGGAATCAGGGGCGTCGGCGGCGTCAGCGGCGTCAGCGGCGTCAGCGGCGTCAGTGGAGTTGTTGGCGTCGGGCATTGGGTCCTCCGGCTTGCTCTTTCGGGCCTGCGGCGCGTTGGCGGCCTGTTTGGGTCGGGTCCATCTCCATAATACGAATGAGCGGCGGAGAATCTTCAAGTGGTTCGTATTCATGGGGGTGATTAGGGGTCGACGGGCCGAGAATCGGCCGGTTCGTCCGGATAGCTCAGGATCGTTGAAATACGTGCGATGGACGTTCAGATTTCAAGGAACATCGAAGATCGGATTCATGGTGAAGCCGAAGCCGAGGGACCAGCACACCGCCGGACAGGCCGCGGGACTTCTTGTGGCTGTCCTCGCGCGCCCCGCGCATGCCGCCGCGCCCGTCGCCGGACTGCTCGCGGCCGCCATCGTGGGGACCGCGCCACCCGCCGCAGCCCAGGAGCCGCCATACAGCGTGGCGCTGATCAACCCGGAAGTGGTCTGCCACGTCGCGCCGGCGCATTCGGCGCGTGCGGCGGAGGTGCTCAAGGTCAAGGGTGGGGGCTGGGGTGGGGAGATCCGGGTCCAGCGGACCGAGACCGACGGGCGGGGCGAGACCTGGATCCACGTTGCAGCCGGGTACACCGATCGTCCGTGGGTGCGCGAGGGGTGCTGGGTGCCGCAATCGATGGTCGTTTCGACCGAGGGGGCCGGTCACCTGCGGGAGTTGGCCGACCGCCTGGTTTCCGCGGACGCGCTGCCTCCGTTCGAGCACCTGCTGGCCGTGCACAACCTGTTCGTACATGACCGGTACCGGGAGCAGGTGGAGGAGTCCGCTGTCCTCCGGCAACTGCGCACGGCCCTCGTGGCGAAGGCGGTGGAGGCGGCTCAGGCGCCGGTGCGGTTCCTTTATCGCCCGGTTGATCTCGACCCGCGGATCATCATATGGATCGAGTCGCTCGGAGACGGGGTGCGGTATTCGGAAAGCAGGTCCGGGTGGGGGACGTGGACGGTGAGCGCGGAGGCGCCTGCGGTGGACGTGGAGCCGGGTGAAAGGGAGCGGGAGCAGGTCGAGCCGGCGCCGCCTACCGAGGGCAGGGAGCTGGCGGTCATCGCCCCCGACGTGGCGTGCCGCATCCGACCGTCGCGGGCAGCCTCCGGCCCAGCGGTGCTTCGATTGGACCTCCACTTCCGGACCGACCGGGCGGACACCGTCGCGGCCGGCGAGGCGTGGGTCTTCTACCCGCCGGGGGATTGCTGGGTCGCGGCCGCGCACACCGCTCCTGGCCACACCGACGAACATGTCCTGACGATCGTCGACCGTTTCCTGACCTCCGGCGAGGGGTGGTCCACAGGGAATCACCTCGAACTGCTGACGGTGCTGTCGGTGAGCGGCCGCGGGCACCGGGACGCGGTCGAAGGGTCGGCGGCGCTGGGACTCCGGCGGCTGGAACTGCTCCGCCGGGTGCTGGGCGAGTACTGGACCCGGGAGGCCGATGCGGTGACGCTGGCGTGGATCGGGGCGCTCGGGAACGAGATCGCGTACACCGGCGAGGGCAGCGCCTGGACCGTGAGCGACGAGGCGTATCTTGCCCTTTACGCGAAGCACCGGGAGGACCCGTTCGCCGAGGAGATCCTGTGGAAGTACGCGAGCGAGTCGGATGCGTACTCCTGCGAGGGTGATCCCAATTGCGATATGGAGCAGGCCGTCAACAGGAGGCTGGCCAGGTATTGGACCGACTATCCCAACGGCCGTCACATCGCCGAGGCTGTGGAATCGGGGCGGACGGTGATCGGCTACGGCCTCGAGCAATGCAGCGCCGCGCGCGCGGCCGGGCCGGACTCGCGGGAGGCGAGAAACTGGCAATGGTACAGGTGGGACCTGAGGGGCCCGGGAATCGTGCGGGCGTTGCGCGCGTCGCTGGAGGAGGTGAGCGAAACGTACAAGGCGCCGCTGATCGCGAGGCTGGAGGAGTTGGAGGAGTGTGCGGCGGAAGTGAAAGCGCCATAACCGACGGATAAATAGATCGTTGGACTTGATTACGTCATAATCGGCGCATAAATTCAATCCGTATTCCGGTTTCCTCTGGACCAATCCCCCGTTCCCTCGGGATGGCACACCCCCCGCAGGTAGGCAACGAGCCATGAGAGCGATCGTCGCCACGAGCCGAACCCCGGATGTCCTTCGTGAAGTGGGTGCCCGGCTGAAGGCGCTTCGTCTTCAGCAGAACCTGCGGGTGAAGGACCTGGCCGCCGACGCCGGAGTGAGCCCTCGTACCATCGACCGGCTGGAGGCCGGGCGGAATATCGGCACCGAGAACCTGGTGCGGGTGATGCGGGGGCTTGGCCGGTTGCAGGCGTTCGAGGCGTTCATCCCGGTGCCCGAGGTGTCGCCCTACGATGTCGAAAGGCTGAAGGGGAAGGTTCGGCGGCGGGCCAGCAGCCCGCGGACGGACCGCCAGCAGTGACCGTGGCCGATGACGTAAGAGCGCGGGTCGGGCTTTGGGGACACGAGGTCGGCATGCTGCGGGAGGAGGCGGACGGGAAGGTCACCTTCGAGTACGACCCGGGATTCCGCACGTCGGGGCTCGAGATCTCGCCGATCCGCCTTCCGGCCGGCCGGCGGGGGCCGGTCACCTTCCCGGAACTTGCCCGCAAACCGGCGTTTCTCGGCCTGCCCGGCGTCTTCGCGGATGCCCTGCCGGACCAGTTCGGCAACTCCGTCATCCGGCGCTATTTCGAGGAGCGGGGTCGGCCGGCCGACGCCATGTCGCCACTGCAGAGGCTCCTGTACATCGGCGGCCGGGCGATGGGGGCGCTGGAGTTCCATCCCGCATTGGATCCGGGAGGGGACACCGAGGAGGCGCTTGCGGTCCGGGACCTCGTCGACCAGGCCCGCAGGGTCATCGAAGGGGACGTGTCGGTGGCGGTGCCGGAGATCATGCAGGTCGGCGGCAGCGCGGGAGGGGCCCGGCCGAAGGCGCTGATCCTCTGGGACCGGAGCACGAACAGGGTGCGCTCCGGGTTCGCGCGCCCCGAGCCCGGTGAGGAGCCCTGGCTGATCAAGTTCGACGGGGTGACGGCGGACGCAGCGGGGCAGGGGATGCGCCGTGCCCGCAGTCCGGGCCCGTGGGGGAGGATCGAGTACGCCTATTCGCGGATGGCGAAGGAAGCCGGGATCGACATGCCCGAGACGCACCTCCTTCGTGATGGGGCGCTTGCGCACTTCATGGTCAGGCGGTTCGACCGGGTGTTCGACGACGCCACGGGAACCTTCGCCCGGCTTCACTACCACAGCCTGGGAGGGCTCCAGCACATCGACTTCAACGATCAGTACGTGTTCAGCTACGAGGGCTTCTTCGACACCATCCGCGCCATCGGCCTCGGCCAGCGCTCGGTGAACGAGGCGTTCCGGCGCATGGTTTTCCACGTGGCCACCGTCAACTTCGACGACCACGTCAAGAACTTCGGCTTCCTGATGAACCCGGCGGGCCGCTGGCGCCTCGCGCCCGCATTCGACGTGACCTACGCTCGACGCACCGCTCCCCGATGAGCGCGGTATCCTGCTCGAGCACTTTGTCGCCTGCGAACTGCACCGCCGCCTGCGGACGCTGTGGCCGGAGGCTGCGCTCTTCCACTACCGCACCCGGTCCGGCGCCGAGGTGGACTGCGTGCTCGAGGTGGGACGCGACCTCTGGGGAATCGAGGTCAAGGCGGGCCATCGCGTAACGCGGAGCATGCTCCGGGGCCTGGCGTCCCTCACGGCGCGCAGCGACCGTGTCCGGCGGCGGATCGTGATCTTCCAGGGTGAGCGGCGGCAACTGCTCGACGGCGTCGAGGTGCTGCCGCTGGCGGACTTCCTGGAGGAGCTGCCCGGGTAGCCACGGCACCCCCGGAGTACGGCCGCCAGATCGGGGGCGACGCCAAGATCGGCATCAATCAGGCGCCACGAGACATGTTCAGCTCCTGAACGAGGGATCACCGGATGTAAAGTCGGGTTTACAGAATGTAAGCTGGGGTTGTCAGCCCGGCGCATAGCCAACACCGCGCTGCTTGACACCGGTCCGCCAAGGCGTAGACTCAGGCGTGGACACTTCAAGGAGACGTGAGAACTGTGGATCTGCAAGTGAGTTGGAGCCGCGATACCGGAGTGCTGGTAGCGTCGTTGTCCGGCCGTGTCGACAGCAGCAACAGCGAGGCTTTCCACGAGGCCCTGAAGGAAGGGATGCCGGAGGGCGAACGCACTCTCGCGCTGGACTGCGGCCGGTTGACATACATGAGCAGCGCGGGTCTTCGCATCCTGCTGGAGCTGGCCCGCAGGTTCCGGGGACCTGGCAAGGCGATGGGCCTGTGCGGACTCCCGGAGAGCATCGATAGTGTCGTAAGGCTCAGCGGCTTCGACAAGATCATCCCGGTACATGAGTCAATCTCCGACGCTGTCGCGGCGATCTCCAGCAAGGTGGGCGCTGCCAAACCGCATGACGCCCCGGAGGAAGCGGACGTGGAAGAACCGGAGTCGAGTGGGGGTTTCCAATTCCGCCTCGGGAAGCGATCGATCTAGCGGGGAAGCGCCCTCCGATCGACGACGATCCGGTTTTGAGGTCAGGAGGACAATGAGAATGAGACCCTGTAAACGAGCGATTGCGTTCATGATTCCGGTCCTGTTCCCGCCGCTGCTCGGCGCGCAGGACGTATCCCTGGCCTGGGAGTTCGACGAGGTGTGGCGGGCCGGCGGGCTCCATGCGGCGGATTGGGCGCAGTTCACCCGAAGCGGCCCGGTGGCCTTCGACGGCAGCAGCAACCTCTATGTGGTGGACGGGGAAGCGCACCACATCGTGAAAGTCGGACCGGACGGCTCGCTGATCACCACGGTCGGCCGGGAGGGCGACGGGCCCGGGGAGTTCCAATGGATCACCGATGTGATCGTGTGGCCCGATGGCAGCTTCGCCGTGAACGACGGCCGCGCCAACGGTCTCCAGCTCTTCCAGGCCAACGGCAGGTTCGAGCGGATGGTGCGATGGCGGCCGGCGACCGGCCAGCTGGAGATGCCGTCCATTTTGTCGCGGCCCATGCGTCCCGGCCCGCGTCCGGGGATCCTCTACGCCCAGGGCGATGACGCCCGTTTCGGCCAGATGTTCAACGCCCTGGCCGAGTTGATGGGCACCGAACCCCAGGAGCAGGCGGCCGACGAGCGCATGATCGAGGCGCTCGACCTCGCCGGCGATGTGGCGACCGGTGAAACCGTGCTCGAGGCGTGGCGTCCCCCGCGCCCAGAGAGCGAGAACGCAGAGATTGACCTTGAGGACCCGGCAAGCTTGATGGGCACCTTCGCCGAGGCGCCGATCTTCGAGCCCGAGCTCCGGTGGGACGTGCTGCCCGACGGTGCCATCGCCTATGCGGATTCGTCGACCTACACCGTCCGCATCGTCCGGGACGGCGTCGTGCTCAACACGCTGACGCGCCCGATCGCACCGCAGCCGGTCACGGACGCTATCGAGTCCATGGCGCGTGAAGAAATGCTCGGTGCGCTCACCGGTGAGCTCGGCGTCGAGGTCTCCGAGACCGTGGAGAGGGAGACGCGGGCGGCCATGCGCGAGGTCTTCGAAAACCTGACGTTCTACCCCGAAATCCCCGTCATCGCCGAGATCCGCACGACGCCGGACGGGTTCGTGTGGGTGCACCGCCAGGATCCGGTGCTCGACGACAATGACGGCCTGATCGACGTGTTCGACCCCGAGGGCAGCTACGTCGGCACCTTCCCCAAGGGCGGATTGCGGATGCCCGGCGCATTTGGCTCCGGCGGCCTGGTCGCCATCTGGGAGACCGACGACATGGACATCCCTAGCATCGTGGTGTACCGGTTGCCGGAGAAGTTGCGGAGGTGAGGGGCCAGGCGCGTTGCTCGGTCAGGAGGACAATGAGAATGAGACACTGCACACGAGCGACTGCGCTCATGATCCCGGTCCTGTTCCCGCCGTTGCTCGGTGCGCAGGACGTACCACTGGCGTGGGACTTCGACGAGGTGTGGCGAGCCGGCGGGCTCTATGCGCCGGATTGGGCGCAGTTCACCCGGAGGGGCCAAGTGGCCTTCGACGGCAGCGGCAACCTCTATGTGGTGGACGGGGAAGCCCACCACATCGTAAAGGTCGGGCCGGACGGCTCGCTGATCACGACGGTCGGCCAGGAGGGCGACGGGCCAGGGGAGTTCAGGCTGATTTTCGGTGTGATCGTGTGGCCCGATGGCAGCTTCGCCGTGAGCGACTTCAGCCGCAACGGTCTCCAGCTCTTCAGTGCCGCCGGAAGGTTCGAGCGCGTCCTGCGATGGCGTCCGCAGACAGGCCAGCTGGACCTGCCGTCCAGCATGTCACGGACCATGCGCGCCGGCCCGGGTCCGGGGATCCTCTACGCCCAGGGCACGGACGCCAGCCTGGGCCGAATGCTTGGCGCCCTGGCCGAGTTGGTAGGAACCGAACCCGAGGAGGAAGAGGCGGACGAGCGAATGATCGAGGCGCTCGACCTTGCCGGCGAAGTGATGGCCGGTGAAGTCGTGCTCGAGGCGTGGCGTCCACCGCGACCCGAGAGCGCCAAACCAGAGATAGAGCTTGGCAACCTGGCAAGCATGATGAGCGTCATCGCCGAGGCACCGGTCTTCGAGCCCGAACTCCTGTGGGACGTGCTCCCCGGCGGTGCCATCGCCTATGCGGATTCGTCGACCTACACCATCCGGATCGTCCGCGACGGCGTCGTGCTCAACACGCTGACGCGCCCGATCGCGCCACAGCCGGTCACGCCCGAGATCGAGTCCCGGGCGCGTGAGGAAGCGCAACGGGTGGCCGACCCGGAGTCCTCCACCGAAGTCTCGGAGATATCGGGAATCGACATGACAGCCGCGCGGAGGGAGGCGCAGGCAGCCATGCTCGAGGCCTTCGGGAACATGACGTTCTACCCTGAAGTCCCCGTCATCGCCGAGATCCGCGCCACGCCGGACGGGTTCGTGTGGGTTCAGCGCCAGGACCCGGTGAACGAGGACAACGACGGCGTGATCGACGTGTTCGACCCCGAGGGCAGCTACGTCGGCACCTTCCCCAAGGAAGGGCTGCGGATGCCCAGAGCCTTCGGCCCCGGCGGCCTGGTTGCCTACTGGGAAACCGACGACATGGACATTCCGAGCATTGTGGTGTACCGGCTGCCGGAGAAGTTGCGGCGGTGAGTGGGCAAGGCGCGTTCGCGACCGAGTCCTTCGGGATGCCTGTGCTCGCCGCCTGAAGCGGAGGTCCCGGAAGAACTCCCGCCGGCACGACGTTCCAGGAGTTGCTCGGCGTCCGCCAGGGCCTCGTCGCTCGGGCCGACCTCGCCGCCACGTTGGCGAATTCGGACGGCCGTCCATCGCTATCGAGCTTGACGGATTGGGTGGGAGCTCTCCATCGGGAGGCCGTGACGTTCAACCGGGGCTCCGACCCGCGAGGCGCGGGCATGGGCGCGGGGCCAGGTCCGTCGGAGCGGTCTTGGAATCGAGGACATCGAGGTCGTCGATGGATTCGGCGGCAAGCAGGGCGGGTGTGCTCGGCGGGCTACCCGGAATCGGCTGAGGGGCGGCTTGGACGACAATCAGCGTGAGAACCCGCGCGGCACTCAGAGCGTGGGGCGGAGCCAGGCCAGATACTGAGTATTCAGGTCCGCCAGCCTCCGTGCGACGGCGGGGACTTTGCCGGCAGGTGCCGAGTCCTCGGATGCCGCCGTTTGCCGCCCGGCGCCCGCCAGGAATGCCTGAGTGAGATCCCTGGCCACTTCCAGGCCCTTGTCGACCCGTTCGCCCCCGGGACCCTCCAGTCGCCTTCTTGCTGTGTGCAGGTCCTCAATCAGGTGCCGGACATGTGGATCGCGTTTGTCAATCGCTACCGAAAGGGCATGCTTGAGTTCGTCAGCGGATTGCCGCAAGGCGTCCAACGTGGCGCTCTGCTTCGCGAATCCGGCTTCGCCATGGACCCCGGGCCCATAGAGGTGTTCCGGGACTTGCAGTTCGGCGAGTTGCCGGCCTTGCCACTCCAGCAAAGCCAGCGAGCCTCGTTCGCTGAATCGCCCCCACTCCCTAAGGAACCTCGTCTCGTCCGGGGCCAGTTCAGTTGCGTTGCCATACGCCTCGTCCACCGCCGAAGTCGGCTCGCCCAGCCAGCGCCGGATTCTCGCCAGCTCCCGCCAGGCCCAGGCGTGTCTGCGGCTCGGGGCATCCATGCGAAGAAGGCGTTCCAGAAGAAGGCGTGCATCGCCCAGCAGACTCCGGTTCCGATCAGTCGCGCCTTCGCGGTGGGCCTGTCCGGCCTGCCACAGCTTGTTCTGGGCGCATTCCAGCAGCGCCCGGGGATCTTGCAGAATCGCGGAACCCGCGACATCGAACAGTCTCGCCGCCATTTCGGATTCCCGAAGCCTCCTGGCGACAATCGCCGCCCCGATCGCCTCGTGCGGAGACAGCCTTCCCGCCGCACGGACCAGGAAACGCCGCACACGATCACCCTGGCTGTCCGCGACCAGGGCTTCCAGCCAGGGCACGATGACTACTGGGCGCCGTGACTCGGGGTCCATGGAAAGTGCGGTCTCGATCATCGGCTCCGCACGGTCCAGGTCGCCTCCGGCCACCAGCTCGCGGATCAGTTCCTCCGCGATAACATGGGACGTGGGATCTCCGCGCCAAGCGGACTCGAGTGCATCCCGCGCCTCGTCCGGCCGTCCCACAGCACGTAGCTCACCGGCCTTGCGGATGGCTGACTCGGCGCTCTGCCACGGGTGGGCGAACAGGGTCGCCTGGAAGAATGTGCGCTGCTCGTCAAAATCGAACCGCGGCGGCGGCGAACCGTTGCGTTCCATCGCCTGATAGACCTTGCCCAGGCCAGTCAGACGCTTCTCGGCCAGTCCGACCTCCTTGAACAACTCACCGATCCGCGGGTTGCGGGGAGGTACGAGCCGCGGTGTGGCTCCACGCTGGAGCTGGTCGAGGTCGATTCCGGGGACGGGACCCGGAGTGCTTCGGATGTCGATGCGGTCGGACATGACGCGAACCAGGGTCGTGTGCGGTGCGTCGTCACCATAACCGCGATGGAACACGGCGTTCACCAGAACTTCACGAAGTGCATTCTCTGGATAACTGGGGCGATTCAGAGCACTCACCTGATCGGGCACCTTGTCGATCCTCGACCCGATCACCTCGCGGCGCAGATAGTCCAGACATCCTCTAACCTGCTCCGCGAGGCCGCCCTTGAACGTTTTGTCACGAAATGTGTCTCCGGCCGCGCCGGACTGCAGGATGCTCGTCTCGATGGCCGCGCCCGAAAACCAGCGCGACGGGTCACGGGAGAAGAAGAGAAGAGCCACGTTGAGGGGAAGCTCATGGTCGTTGACACGCCTGACCAGGTCCATCTTCCTGTAGATGTGTCGCGCGTCGGACTCGTCCGACAGAGCGCTTCCGCAATCCCGCAGATGTTCCCGGACCTTCGTCTCGCTGATGTCGTCGACCGTGGCGTCCGTGGCCGTCCGGGAATCCCAGGGTAGGACGGCGGACCGTTCGTGCAACTGCGTCAGAAGACCGGCGGCGTCGGCGTCCACCGTCCTGTCGTCCACCCGAACCCAGTACTTCCTGGCCCCCCGTTCGCCGTCGGGAGCCCGGTGCGGCGGGGTCTCGCTGGCGGGCACCCAGACAACCAGAATCCTCCTGCCGTCCTTCTCTTCCCGGGAGACGCGGGGGACGTAGCGCGGCTCGATCGTACGGCACTTTCCCGTGATCCATCGATCGGCCTCGTCCATCTGCTCGGGAGTGAGTCCCTTCGGCGGCAACTCGGCGTGGCCGTCCTTCTCCGCGACGCCCAGGACGACGTATCCGCTGCCGTGACGCCTCAGGTCGTTCGCGAACGCGCAAATCGTCTTGAGCACTTGATGGCCCGTGACCTTCGAGTCCCACGTTGCCTTGAACTCGATGCGTTCGGACTCGACCGTGCGGGCGTGGAGCAAGTCGTCGAGGTTGATTCGGAGGTTGCTCACCGAGACGTGCTCTTCCTTTCCGTATCGGGGTCCTGGCGGGTCGCTCTCCTCGGGCTTACCTAATGTAATCTGCGCCTGTCATTTCATCGGCAGGTCGGTCTGGTCGCCAACCACCCCCAGCATCTTGCCGCGGATGCCCGCGAGATCCTCGCGCCGTTCCACGTACCCGCGGTCGATGCCGCGGCGGACGAGGTGGTTGACGCCGGTGGCGAGATAGCCGCCGGACAAGCTCCTCCCCCACTTACGCCCTTGCGACTGAGAGGTCGTCGGAAGGTCGGGGGCGGCGTTCGCGAATTCCACACGGTCCCGGATATCGCGATGAACGGGGTCACTCTCGTCGAAGAGGCCGGTAAGGCACCACTCCGCCAGGGCAATCTGGCCGCCCGGCCTGAGCAGACGCCAAAGCTCGTTGAAACAGACATCCCTGTCGGGGGTGTGAGCGATGGCCTCGAACGAGTAGGCGGCATCGAAACAGCCGTCGGCGACGTGATGCTGGCGCCGGCCGGCCTCGCAATGTTGATCGCGGGTCCCCCGACACCGCAGCCGATGTCGGCGACCCTCATGCCTGGCCCCAGCCATACTCGTAGAACTTGGTGACCACATCGTAGAACCGACTCACCATCCTGGCAATGAACCGTTGACGCCGTCCCCGAAACCACCGATCGTCCTTGCCATCGAAGCGTCGCGACCCAGGAGCCCAACTCCCCAACAGACATGGGAGGTAGCCGTCCATGAAGCGCATCCACGTCATCATCGCAGTCGGGGTTGTCGCGTTCCTTGTCGGAGCACTCGTCTCTCCCATGCTCGGCTGGGGCGGTCCGGAGGGTTCGGCGGCGGCATCCGAGGCTACGATCGACCTGCCCGCCGCAGTGGCACGGGCGTGGTTTCCCCCGATCGACGATTACGAAAACGGGGGCGGGGCGCTGGACGACGAGCAGTTCACGGAGCTGATGGCAGCTCTCGATGCCGCGATGAGCGCCGAGGAAACCGCAGCCGACTTCGCAGGTGAAGCGAGCTACCATCTGGCCAACTTCGGCCGGCGCCTCGCGGTGCCCCGAATCACGGAGCCTCAGCAGGAGGAGATCGCCGCCTTTCTGACCGTTCTGGGCGAGAGGCATCCCGACCATCGTCAGCTCATCGATCGTCAGAAGAGTGTCCTGACCCCGTTGTACTCGCCGAAGTCCACCGATGACATACCCGTGTTCTCCCGGCGCGTGGACCTGCTGCTGAGCGACTCGGAGCTTTATGCCGATGGTGACTTTGAAGACGGTCAGGTGGACCGAATCCTGGCCACGCTACGCGCGATCCTTGGCGCACCGGAGGTGTCCGACCGCTTCGCAGCGGAGGCCGAAAGCCACCTGCGGCACGCCGGCATGCTCCTCCAGTTCGGCCGCCTGTCGCCTGAACAGTTGGCGAGGGTCCTCGCCTACATCGATGAGGTCGCGGCAGCGCACCCCGGTGCGGCGGACCTGATCGCGAACACCCGCTACGTGATCGAGAACCTGACGCCGGGGAGGGTCGCCCCGAACATCACCGGAACGGACACCGACGGTGAGCTATTCTCGCTGGAGGACTACCGGGGGAAGGTCGTCGCCCTCGTGTTCTCAGGGCATTGGTGCGGTCCCTGCCGGGTGGAATACCCCTTTCAGCGCGCCATGGTGAGTCTATATGAAGACATGAGCGAGGATGCGGTGCTCTTGAGCGTGAACTCCGACCCCGTCCTGGACACGATCCAGGCTGTGAAGGTGCGCGAGTCGCTGGACTACCGGACCTGGTGGGACGGCCATGGCGAAGTGTCCACCGAGGGTCCGATCGCGACCGCCTGGCATGTGGCCGCATGGCCGACGATCTACATCCTGGATGAGGAAGGGGTGATCCGGTTTGTGAACAAGCGCGGCGCCGACATGATCGCGACGGTGGACGGGCTTCTGAAGGAGAAGCGGTGGGCGGCGCTTGAGGCCAGCATGTTGGCGCCTGCCGGGGATGGGGCCGGGGAAGGGAAGTGATATGCCGCTCCGGCCGGCCCTGGAATTCCAGCAGGAGCATTGCGCCTACGCGGAGGTTACACCCGGACGGCCGACAACCTCCCCCACCCCCGCCAACACCGCCCTCACGGGATAGCGGCTGAACACCTCCACCTCCGTAGTCCCCGACAGCACCGCGACGAACGCCAACCCCGCCGCCTCGGCCGCCATCGCATCCACCTTCGAGTCGCCCACGTAGACACAGTCGCCAGCCGGAATCCCCAGCGCACCGGCCGCCCGCAGCAGCCCATCCGGCGCAGGCTTCGGCCTCGCCACGTCATCGATTCCGACAATCACCTCCACAAACCCCCGGAGCCCGTCCCGCTCAAGCGCGTCCTCGACACGGTGGCGGTACTTGGTCGTCACCACCCCGACGGGGTAGCCGATATCGTGAAGCGCCCGCAGCACCCTCGCCGCGCCCGGCAGGAAGAAGGTGCTGGGCACGATCACCTCGTCCGCCTTCCTGACGAAGTGCTCGAAGAACTCGTCCTCCCGTGACCTCCACTCCTCTCCCGCCAGGATCCCCAGCGCCGTTGGCAGATCGAGCCCGATGGTCCTGCGGATGGCTTCCGCCGGGGCCGGAGGGAGGCCCAGGCGGCCGAGCGCGTGATTCATGCAGACCACGACGCCTTCGGAAGAATCCGCCAGCGTGAAGTCGAAGTCGAAGAGGACGGCGCGGGCGGGCGCGACGGAGGGGTGCACGCGCGCCCCCAACCCGGTCACCACAGTCGGCGGCCCCTCATCCCACGCCCGCCACCTCATACCAGTCCACCGCCCGATCCGGCACTCCATCCGCACTGTCCGGGCCGGCGCACCCCAGAAGGGCGAGGGCGATCGGGCTGCGGGCCTCGCACCCGCGAAAGCGATACCGGCGAGGCAGCCTGCTGCAATTCATCGGGCACTCCCTTGTGACCCCGGGTGGCTCAAGTTCCACCTGTCTGAGACTACTTCGCCGCCACACGCCGGAACAGCAACGCCGACCCGCACCACAGCGCGACGAAAAACCCGTTCGACAGCACGATCTCGGGCACCGAACTTACCGCGACGTGCTGCTTTCCGACGATCAGCGCGATCATGATGACCAACGCCTGCGCCCCGGCCGTTGCGAACATCGCCCGCGCCATTCCAGCGGGCCGCAGCCGTGCGATTGCCGCCCCGACGACGCCCACCCCCAGCACCCCCGCGTAGATCCGGTCAAAGGGATCGCCCTCGACCCCGATGAGCCCGACGGCCCCGATCACCCACATCAGGAGGAGAGCCGTCGCCACCGCAGCTCCGACCGCGAATCGATAGACTTTCCCGGTCTGCATGCTGGGGACTCCCTCCGGCCGTTCTCGGTTTCCCTCGCTGCGCCGCCCATTGGCGAGAGGCCCGTCGGGCAGCCAGCCCATCGGGCAGCCAGCCCATCGGGCAGCCAGCCCATCGGCCAGCCAGCCCATCGGCCAGCCAGCCCATCGGGCCCGTTGAAGGTACCGAGAATGAACCCCTGGACAACCATCCGGCCAACCCGGTGGCCTGCCGCACCGGGTTGGGCCAGGGGTCAGGACCACGGTCACCAGGGCTGGCGGGCCTCCGCGGCCAGCTCCTCCTCGCCGATCAGCCAGACCCGGGCGTCGCGGACCGCCATCCGCTGCAGTTCCCGTTCGAAACCGGTCAGGGAGAAGATCAGGCGCAGCCGGGCCTGGCGGCCGTAGCCGTAGCGGGTCGCGCGGATCTGGCGGTCGAGGTCCTGCAGGATCGCGGCGGGGGCGGGGGCCGGCCCGGGGTGGATGTGGCCGTAGCAGACCGCGCCGCTGGCCAGGGTGCCCGCGACGGGGAAGTCGAAGCCGGAGCCCCACAGCGGGCCGGCGGTGCGGGCGCGGGCGCCGAGGACGGGTTCGCAGCCGAAGCGCAGGTAGTTGCGGCAGATCAGCGGTAGCGCGTGACGGACGGCGTGGGCGAATGAGGGGCGGATGGCCTCCTTCCAGATCCTCTCGGCGGTGCTCTCGGGACCTGCCGCCGCCGCGGCTACCAGACCTGGGCGCAGCCGGTGGATCACCGACCACCAGAACGCCTCGTGGGGGTCGGAGAGGCGGTAGCGGGTGCGGCGGCTGCGTGGTGGGGCGTCCACCGGCCGCTGGGCGTCCACGAGTCCCAGCTCCCGCAGCCGGAGGAGGTACGGGCCGGCCGTCCCCGGGATTCGCGCCGACAGTTCCGGCCAGCTCTCCGCGCCGGTCGCGATGGCCCGCAGGATTGCGGCGTACCGGTTGGCCTTGCCGACCGCCCGCTCCAGCAGCGCCATCGGTCCTTCGACCAGAGGCCGGGAGCCGCGCAGAAGGCCGCGCCGGAGTGCCGCGGCAGGACTTCCCCGGCTGCCCGCGAGCCCCCACGATCCCGGCAAGCCGCCGAATACCGACCAGCCGAGCAGCAGTTCGCCGCCCTGCCAGCGCGGGACCGCCGCCGCAAGATCGTAGTGCGTGCCGATCCCCAGATGGACGACCCTGACCGGTGCGGGGGTGGCGCCCGGCTGAATCCGCATGGCCGCTTCCCACAGCGGCGAATCGGGCGTGTTGAGCGTCTCCCCCAGCCCGCGTCCCTGGCTGGACAGGAACAGGTGTACCCGGGCTCCGCTCCGGCGCACCTCGCTCCACGCCTGACCCAGCTCATGCCAGAAGGTGCGGTTCGCGGCCGCAAGCGCCCCGGGTTCTTCGATCACGAGGGTCAGGGGGGCCATCTCCGCCATCGCCGCGAACAACTCGCGCCAGTCGTCCGGCGGCACCTTCCAGGGCGCGAGGGGTGCGAGCCGGACCGCGAGGGCCCTGCGGTTGTCCCGATCGGTCAGCCCGGGCGGAACGAACAGCACCCGGCGCCCGCCCTCGGTCGCCTGCAGGACCACCGAAAGGGGCGAATGGCCGAGCCTTCCCTCGACCGACACCAGGAGCGGTTCCGGGTCCGCTGCCAGCGACCGCAAGCGCTCTACCGTCTCATAAAATAACATTACTTAACATATAATATTTTTTCTTATTTTTCCTCTTGACATTGTCCGGCCGCCCACCAAGTTGGGTATGGAACACTCCCAGGAACCACTCCAGCCAGGCAAGGAAACCACCACGATGACCCAGAGACGCTTCGACTCCGTCAGTGCCGCCAAGACGTGGAGCCGCGCACCGGAATCCCGGTCGGGCGACCGCGAACTCCTGCCGCGGATCTTCGGCGAGGACACCTTCGGACTGAGGGAGATGCAGGCCCGCCTCCCGGAAAACGTCTTCAGGCAGCTGACAAGAACCATCGAACACGGGGAAGAGCTCGATCCCGGGATCGCGGACACGGTCGCTGCGGCGATGAAGGACTGGGCGCTCTCCCGCGGCGCCACCCACTACACGCACTGGTTCCAGCCGCTGACGGGAAGCACCGCGGAGAAGCACGACTCCTTCCTCAAGGTCGGCCGCGACGGCCGCGCGATCACCGATTTCGGCGGCGACGAACTCGTCCAGGGCGAGCCGGACGCGTCCTCCTTCCCCTCCGGCGGCCTGCGCGCCACCTTCGAGGCCCGGGGCTACACGGCCTGGGATCCGACGTCCCCCGCCTTTATCCTCGGCGGCGAGACGGCCACCTTCCTCTGCATCCCCACCGCGTTCTCGAGCTGGGCCGGCGAGAGCCTCGATGCCAAGATCCCGCTGCTGCGCTCGATGGATGCCCTCGACCGGGTCACGCGCCGTGCGCTCAAAATCTTCGGCGTGGATGCCGGGCGCGTCACCGCCAACCTCGGCCCCGAGCAGGAGTTCTTCCTCGTCGACCGCGAGTTCTACTACCGCCGCCCGGACCTGATGACCTCCGGCCGCACCCTCTTCGGCGCCAAGCCGCCGCGCGGGCAGGAGCTCGACGACCACTACTTCGGTTCCATCCACGAGCGGGTGCTCGCCTACATCCAGTCCGTGGAGATGGACCTCTACCGCCTGGGCGTCCCGATGAAGACGCGCCACAACGAGGTGGCGCCGGGGCAGTACGAGATGGCGCCCGTCTACGAGAACGCGAACGTCGCGTCCGACCATCAGCAGCTGATGATGCGGATCCTGGAGCGGAACGCGCGCCGCTATGGGCTCGTCTGCCTCCTGCACGAGAAACCCTTCCGAGGGATCAACGGGAGCGGCAAGCACGTCAACTGGTCCTTCGGCACCGCGGACCGGAACCTGATGGACCCGGGCGACACGCCGCATGACAACCTCATCTTCCTCTTCTTCTGCACGGCGGTGATGAGCGCGGTGGAGAAGTACCAGGACCTGCTGCTGGCCTGCGTGTCCACAGCCGGCAACGACCACCGGCTGGGGGCCAACGAAGCGCCGCCGTCGATCATCTCGGTGTTCCTGGGCGACCAGCTGCAGGACATCTTCGAGCAGCTCGAGGAGTCGGGTTCGGCGGCGGAGCGGGAGCGCGAGGGGCTGCTGGGCCTCGGCGTCAGCGCCCTGCCGGACCTGCCGCGGCACTCCGGCGACCGCAACCGCACGTCGCCCTTCGCCTTCACCGGCAACAAGTTCGAATTCCGCGCGGTGGGCTCCGCGTCGAGCATCTCGCTGCCGGCCACCGTGCTGAACACCATCGTCGCCGAGGCGATCGACCACTGGACCGACGTGCTCGAGGGCGTGGTCGAGTCCGGGGTGTCGCTGGAGACGGCGCTGTGGAAGCTCCTCTCCAACGAGATCCCGTCGTTCAAGCGGATCATCTTCAACGGCGACAACTACTCCGACGAATGGGTCGAAGAGGCCGAGAGGCGCGGTCTGCTCAACACGGGGAACGCGGTGGCGGCGCTCCCGGCGCTCGCGGCCCACAAGAACGAGGAGCTCTTCGACAGGTACGGCGTGATGACGCCGCGGGAGCTGGAGGCGCGGCTCGAAGTCCTCACCGAGCAGTACTTCATCAAGATCAACATCGAGGGCGAGACCGCGGCCCACATCGCCCGCTGCATGATCCTCCCGGCGGCGGTCACCTACCTCGAGAGGCTCGTGGCGGCGAGGAGCGGGACGCACGGCGCGGGGGTGCCCACCAGCGGCCTCGACAGCAACATCGCACGGGTCTCCGGCCTCGTCGACGAGCTGACCGCCGCGCTCGACGAGCTCGACGCCCAGAACGAGGAGCTCGGCGGCGACGAGGTGTCCGA
Source organism: Gemmatimonadota bacterium (assembly GCA_022826005.1). Lineage (GTDB taxonomy): Bacteria > Gemmatimonadota > Gemmatimonadetes > Longimicrobiales > Gaopeijiaceae > Bin94. The sequence continues at coordinate 36,817 of JAJDVT010000089.1, forward strand.
GAAGGTGTTCCACATGCGCGACAACGTGATTCCCGCGATGAACTCGGTGCGCGACGTGGCCGACCGGATGGAGAAGGTGATTCCGGACGATCTGTGGCCGATGCCGAGCTACCGCGACATCCTGTTCGTGAAGTAGGGGTCGCGGATGCGGAGGAGACCGCCGGTGAAGGGACCGGAGGGCGTGCCGGCCGGGGGATCGGCGTGGGCGTCGGCCGCTGCCGGGTTCGGCGCCGCGCTGGCCGCGGTCGTCGCCGCCGGCTGTGCGGGCGGTGATGGCGGCGGGGCCGCGGGCGCGGTGCCGGTCGTGCAGCTGGGCGAGGTCGAGGCGGAGTGGGGCGAGGCGTTCGCGGTGGTCTCCACGGTGCGCGAGCTGCCGGGCGGCCGCGTGCTGGTGGCCGATCCGCTCGGCCAGGTGGTGGTGTCGCTGGATATGGCGACGGGCGCGGCCGACACGATCGGGGGCGTCGGCGGGGGGCCGGCGGAGTACCGGCAGCCGGACGCGGTCTGGCCGCTCCCGGACGGCCGGACCCTGCTCGTCGACCTGGGCAACGGCCGTCTCACGGTGCTGAGCCCGGAGCTGGAGTTCGGCGACACGCGCCCCTACTCCGTCCTGGACCCCGCGGCGGGCATCGCGCTCATGGCCGTGCCGCAGGGGGTGGACGCGATGGGGCGCCTCTACTTCCGCGGAATGCCGGCTTTCGGCCAGGAGACCGATTCGCTGAAGATCCTCCGCATGGACCTCGAAGCCGAGGCCGCCGACTCGCTGGGGGTGTTCAAGCGGCAGGGCAGCACCCGGGAGGAATCGGGAAGCGCGGGGAGCCAGAACGTCCGGATCACTCCGATTCCTCTGTCGCCTGAGGATGCCTGGGGGGTGGCGCCCGACGGCCGGGTGGTGGTCGCGAGGGCCGGGGACTATCACGTCGACTGGATCGAAACGGACGGGTCGATCACGAGCGGACCGCCGATCCCCTACACGCCGGTGCCTATCGGGCAGGCGGAGAAGGAGGAGTGGCGCGACAACGGGGCTGAGACCGGGGGCGGGATGTCGGTCCAGGTCTCGATCAGCAACGGCGACATGAGGATGATCGCCGCGCGCGGCGGCGACACCGACGCCGACGACAACCTGGACGACTACCCATGGCCCGAGGTGAAGCCGGCCTTCTACAGCCGCCCGGTCCCCGTGGACCGGACGGGACGGGCCTGGGTCCGGCGCCACCAGGAGGCGGGTGAGCTGCCGCGCTACGACCTCTTCGACGGCACCGGCGCGCTGGTGATGAGCGTCGAACTGCCGATGGGCCGACGCGTGGTGAACTTCGGCGAGAGCGGGCTCTACGCGGTGCGGATGGACGAGTTCGGCCTGCAGTACCTGGAGCGCTACGCGGTCCCCTGAGGGGGGATGCACAGTACTGCCCGAGTGCCGGTGCTGTTGGGGGTGCTCGCGGGTCCCGGCGGGTCAGCGCGGGCCGGCCACGTGCAGCACCGCGTCCGACAACGTCGCCGGGTGGCCGTCCAGCTCCGCGAGCCGCCTGACCCCGGACCCGCCCACCTGCAGCATCGGAACGGTGGGGTAGCCGAGTTCCCGCGCGACGAGGATTCCCAGCACGAGGATCGCGTCGGGCCGCGCGATGACGATCCCGGCCGGTGCGACGTCCCCGCGCAGCAGCTCCAGCATGATGGCGCTCGAGGAGCTCGAGCCGATCGTGCGCTCCATGACGAGGATGCGGCCGCGCACAGAGTCCCCTTGGCGGGGATGGCGCGGGTCGCAGATCTTCCCGGTCGCGGGGTCGACTCCGCCCCAGAAGCTGATTGGCTTGCCGAGGACGAGGAGGCGGCCTTCGGTGGCGCCGCCGTGGACGACGGTGCCGCTCAGCTCCACAGGCCCTCGTCCCGGGTTACCCGGCCGTGGACCCCGGAGCGGACGCAGTCCTCCAGGCTGCCGTAGACGACGCCGTAGCCGGTGTTGGGCGGGGTGTAGTGCGCGAACTTGCCGGAGTTGGTCATGAGCACGCCGCCGTCCGGGGGCAGGATGGGGGTGACGACGACGCAGGTGTCGACGACGATCTCGATGCCGGCGGCTTCGAAGCGGGGGAGGCGGCCGGCCTCCTCGAGTGAGCGGTACTCGGAGCGGCCCGTGCAGACGTAGAAGGGGACCGCGAAGGGGGAGGCCGGGAGCAGGACTTCGAGCTGGCGGAATTCGCCCAGGGAGAAATGGGGGCTGCCCACCGCGACGGCGTCAATGCGGCCGTCGGGGGCGGTGCTGAGGGTGTCGCGGACGGCCCGAAGCGCGTCCGGCTGCACGGTGAGCACCGATTCCGCGGTGCGGCCGCCCAGCGCGGTCTCCAGGTCGGGCGCCTCCGGGGTGACGCCCTCGACGTGGAAGAGCCCGACGGCGCCGGACGTGGCCGCTGCGGCCCCCATTGCCTTGAGCCGGTCCTCGCTGACCGACTCGGGCAGACCCGTTACCACCGCCACCCGGTCCCCCACCTCCGCCCCCAGCCACGTGCCCAGCACGGGGTAGAACACGTCCCGCCCCTTCAGCCCTGCATCGACCCCGCCCGTGTCCACCACCACCGTCGCGCGCCGCCGCTCGTCGAGGTGAAGACCCATGCGCGGCGCCCGACCCGCCAGCGCACAGCAGATGTCCATGAAATCCCCGTAGCGGTTCGTGCGGGCCCCCAGCACCGAGTTGGCGAACGCGACCGCGTTGCTCTCGCCCCAGGCCACGTGTTCGCCGAGGGCGGGCCGGTGCCCTGCCTGGTAGGGTGCACAGGTCCACGTCGGCGTGCACCCCAGCGCCTGGTAGGCCCGCATCTGGCGCAGCGCCATCTCGCGGCGCCGGTTCCCCGCGCGCACCCGCCCGGGATGGAGCAGGTCCAGCGCGCCCACATTGAGCGTTGCCGGGACCGCAACGCTGCCGCCCAGCTCCACCAGCCGCTCGGCGAACTCGACCCCGCCGTCCCCGTGGTACAGGCACCCGTCGATGTGCGACGAGGTGATCGGCACCAGTTCGCGCGCCCCGAGGATCTCGGCCATGCGCACCACGATTCTCATCGCGAGCTCGGCCGCGGGGCCGGAGGCTCCATCGAGCAGGCGGTTTTCGTCGTCAGTGAGTCGCAATTCTGATACAGGACGCGGAACGGAGAGACCTTGAGCGGGGTAATGATAAACTATGGCCAGTCGTGAACGGCTGGCATCGTGTGGGCGGGAAACCCGCCGGGCGACGGGCCGGCCTGCCCGGAGACAGCCATCGGAGGAGGCAAGCAAATGTCGGCATCATCGAGGGCGGGAAGCCCCCTGGCGGGAATCACCCTGTCAGCGTGGGTCCTGGTGGTCGCCTGCTCGGACTCCACGGGACCCGAAAGCGATCCGCTTACGCTCAAGGAGGCCACGGCGCTGTTCGTCGGCCTCAGGTCCAGCCCGGCGGACGCCGATTTCGAGACTACCCTGGTGTCGGAGGACAGCGTCATCGTGCAGTGCCCGCGCGGCGGGCAGCTCAAGGTGGTCGAATCGACCGTCATAAGACCACCGGTGAACGACACGGCGTCCATGGTGTCGGACTTCCGGATCACGCCCACGGGATGCGGATTCACCGCCTCGGGTTTTCGGTTCACCGTCGACGGGCATCCCGGCATCCGCGACATCACCACCGTCTCGACCATCGGCAGGCCATTGCAGACCTGGCTCGAGGGGAGCACGTCCGGCACTCTGGACTGGGAGTTGGCCGGGAGGACCGGAACCTGCGACCTGGCCCTGACGCTGAGCGGTCACCCCGGCGTGCCCGGGTTGCCATCGCCTTCCGCGGCGAGGTACACGGGGGCGGTGTGCGGCCATGAAGTCGACATCGACGCCTCGTCGATTGTCAGGCAGCTGTTCGGTCGCTGGATGCAACACGGTGTAGACGCAACGCGTTATAATTGATTTGCGTCCGGTCCAGAGACAGCCACCAGAGGAGGCGAACATGTCGGCATCGGCAAGGGCGGAAATCACCGTATGGGCCGTTACCCTGTCAGTGTGCGCCGTCGCCGTGGGTGCCTGCACCGACTCCACGGAGCCCGATAGCAGTCCGCTGGCACTGCCGGAGGCCACGGCGCTGTTCGTCGGCCTGAGAGCCGCCACATCGGACACCACCTTCACGCCGATCTTCTTCTCGGCGGACAGCATCGTCGTGCGCTGTCCGCTCGCCGGGCGGGCCAAGCTGGTCGGGTCGATCGAGGAGAGGCCACCGGTGAACGACACTGCGCGCCTGGTGACGGATTTCGACATCACGCCCACGGGGTGCGGATTCACCAGCCTGGGGTTCGAGTTCACCGTCGACGGGAATCCGAGCATCCGGGACATCAGCACGACATCGATCGTAACCACGACGCTCCAGTTCCTGCTCGACGGCAGCACGTCCGGCGCCCTGGACTGGGAGTTGGCGGGCAGGACGGGAACCTGCGAGATCGACCTGACGTTGACCGGCCGACCGGACTTCTCGGGGACCGAGCCGAGCTTCAGCGCGAGGTACACGGGGATGATGTGCGGCTATGAGGTCGACTTCGACGCCTCGGAGTTGATATCGCCGCCAGGCTGACCGGAGGGCCACCGCAGGGCGCTGAGGCCGGACAAGCCGCGAAGGCCCCGCGGAACGCGGAAGCCGGGCAGGGTACCCGGGACCCGCAGGATGCCCGCGAGATCGGCCGCTCGCGCGAGGGCTGGCCGATCGTCGCGTACCGGCTTGGCGCGGGTCCGCTGAGAGTCAGCCTGATCGCGGGGTGCCACGCGGACGAGCCCGTGGGTCCCCGCTTCCTGCGGCAGCTGGTCGGTCTGCTCTCCGGTCCGGGTGGGCGCGAGTTGCGCCGGCGGGCGACCTGGTTCGTCATCCCGCACCTCAACCCGGACGGAGCCGCCGCCAACGCTGCGTGGCAGACGCCGGACGCCGAGCGCTACGACTTAGCCGACTGGCTGCGCCACCGCGTGCGCGAGCTTCCCGGCGACGACATCGAGTTCGGATTCCCGCGTGGGGAGCACGACGCCGGTGCCCGCCCCGAGAACCGCGCCGCCTGGGAATTCTGGCGCGGCGCAGCCCCCTTCGACCTGCACGTCAGCCTTCACGGGATGAGCATCGCGGCGGGCCCGTATTTCCTGGTCGAGCGGTCGTGGTGGCCGCGCTTCCAGGAGGCGGCCCGCGCCCTGGCCGGCGAGGTCCGGCGAGCCGGGTACGAGCTGCACGATGTCGAACGCGAGGGCGAGAAGGGCTTCCACCGGCTGGCGCGCGGGTTCTGCAGCCGCCCCGACTCGCGCGCGATGCGGCAGCACTTTCGGGACCTCGGCGACCCGGCGACGGCGGCGCGGTTCCGTCCCAGCTCCATGGAGGCGGTCCGCGCGCTGGGCGGCGACCCCCTTACGCTGGTGACCGAGATGCCGCTGTTCATCACGCCGGGGGTGGGCGTCGAGCTGGGGCCGCCGGACCCGGCGCTGATGCGGTGGCGGGAGCGGGTCGCCGCGTGGGATGGGCGGATTCGGGGGGTGGAGGGGCCGGGGCGGTCGGGCGTGGGGGGCGAGCGCGAGGCCGTGGCGCGCGAGATGGAGGCCGTGCGGGGGGAGGCGGGGGGGCGGGGCTGCGCGCGATGCCCGTGCGGGACCAGGTGCGGTTCCAGTGGGCCTTCATCCAGGCCGGGCTGGAGGTGGTGGGCCGTGCGGACTGACAGCCCCAGCGACCGGCCACGCCAGGTGCGACCCGTGGCGGTCAGCTTCCGGCCACAAACGGACTCCGCGTCTTCAATTCGGGGAACAGGGAGAAGTCACGGTCGCGCGTAAGCAGCTCGTCGGCGCCATGCGCCAGGCACAGAGCGGCCACGCGGGCGTCGTGGACCACCGGGCCGCGCACGCGCGGCCGCACGAGCAGCCTTTCCAGAATGTCGATGAAGTCGCGGGTCTCCCCGAGGAGGCGGATCGAGGGTGAGTCGGTCCACGCCCGCAGCTGGCTCCACGCCTGGTCGGGTGTCGACTGCGCACCCCGCCAGATCCGCCGGTTCGTTACGACGCTGAAGAACTCGTAGCAGCAAGGCCAGGGGATGGCCCAGGTGGCGTTGCCCCCGGCCAGATCCCGGAGAATGCGAGCGGCATCTTCGTGCACCCGCGATTCCCGGCGGTGCGCGTAGACCAGCACACTCGTGTCGACCGCGATCACGGCTCCGCCGGGTGTTCGTAGATGATCTCGGAGAGGTCCTGCCAGGAGTATGCCTCCAGGGGATCGTCGTCGGTCGGGTCGCCGACGCTGAGCTCGGGCAACCGGTAGGGTTCCGAGGATGCAGGCGTCGCCAGGACCATTCGGAGTCCCTCCTCGACGACCGACCGCAGGGTGCCGCCGACCTCCCGCGCGTGCTGCTTGGCCCGGGCCAGCAACTCGTCATGAATCTCGATGGTGGTTTTCATCACCCATACTACCCATATAATTCAATATGGTCAACCCATATACTGTGGTCCATGGCCCGGTGGCCCCCCATCGCCGTATCTTCTTCGCAGTCGCCGGGGGCATCCCTTCGCCGCGCACGATGCGGCAGCCGCGCACCACGCGGCAACCGCGCACCACGGAGCGGTCGCCATGCGCGGCCACGGGATTGAGAGTGAACCCCAATGACCTGATCCGGCTGATACCGGCGTAGGGAGCGCGGCTTTGGCGGGTCGACCCCGCCAACGGCCCGGCGTTCCCGTCCGGCGACGACGCGGCGGCCGGGGGAACCGATTCGACATGATCAGACCGGCTGCTCCGCCGACGCAGGCCCCACCCCCCACCCCGTACGGCGACGCGTTCCCCAACTCCGCCCGCGTCCACGTCGACGGCCCGGACGGCATCCGCGTCCCCATGCGGGAGATATCCCTCGCGAACGGCGAGCCACCCCTTCGCGTCTACGACACCGGCGGCCCGCGCGGCCACGATGTCCGCGAGGGCCTGCCCCCCCTCCGCGAGGCCTGGATCGCCGCGCGGGACGTTCGCGTCACCGGCCGCTCCGCCCCCCTCACCCCCGGCAAGCGGGACGATCCCCTCGCGCTGCCCCCCGGCCTCCACCGCACCACCCGGCGCGGCAACGGCCCCGTCACGCAGATGCACTACGCGCGCCGCGGCGAGGTGACGCCCGAGATGGAGTTCATCGCGCTGCGCGAAGGGCTCGCCCCCAGCTTCGTCCGGGACGAGGTGGCGCGCGGCCGCGCCATCATCCCCGCCAACATCAACCACCCGGAGCTCGAGCCGATGATCATCGGGCGCGGCTTCAAGGTGAAGATCAACGCGAACATCGGGAATTCGGTGGTGACCTCGTCGATCGACGAGGAGGTCGAGAAGCTGCGCTGGGCGACGCTCTGGGGTGCGGACACGGTCATGGACCTGTCGACCGGGAAGAACATCCACGCCACGCGCGAGTGGATCATCCGCAACTCCCCCGTGCCGATCGGCACCGTGCCCATCTACCAGGCGCTGGAGAAGGTCGGCGGCGTGCCCGAGGAGCTGACCTGGGAGGTCTACCGCGACACGATCGTCGAGCAGTGCGAGCAGGGGGTCGACTACTTCACCGTGCACGCGGGCGTCCTGCTGCGGTACGTGCCCCTGACGGCCGAACGGGTCACCGGGATCGTATCGCGCGGCGGCTCGATCCTGGCGAAGTGGTGCATGGCCCATCACAGGGAGAACTTCCTCTACACGAACTTCCGCGAACTCTGCGAGATCATGCGCGAGTACGACGTCTCGTTTTCGCTGGGCGACGGGCTGCGCCCCGGCTCGATCGCCGACGCCAACGACGAGGCCCAGTTCGCGGAGCTGCGCACCCAGGGCGAGCTGAACCGGATCGCGTGGGAGTACGACGTGCAGGTGATGAACGAGGGGCCGGGGCACATCCCCATGCACCTCATCAGGGAGAACATGGAGAAGCAGCTCGAGTGGTGCGACGAGGCGCCCTTCTACACGCTGGGGCCGCTGACGACCGACATCGCACCCGGCTACGACCACATCACCAGCGCGATCGGCGCCGCGATGATCGGCTGGTACGGGACCGCCATGCTCTGCTACGTGACGCCCAAGGAGCACCTCGGCCTGCCCAACCGCGACGACGTGAAGGACGGGGTGATCGCGTACAGGATTGCGGCCCACGCGGCCGATCTGGCGCGCGGGCACCCCACCGCCCAGCAGTGGGACGACGCGATCTCCAGGGCGCGCTTCGAATTCCGCTGGCGCGACCAGTTCAACCTGTCGCTCGACCCGGTGACCGCGCAGGAGTTCCACGACGAGACGCTGCCGGCCGAGGGGGCGAAGGTGGCGCACTTCTGCTCGATGTGCGGCCCGAAGTTCTGTTCGATGAAGATCAGCGACGACGTGCGCCGGTTCGCGCGGGAGCGGGGGCTGGACACGGCACAGGCAGTGGAGGAAGGCATGAGCGAGAAGGCGGAGGAGTTCCGGCGGGGGGGAAGCGAGCTGTACGTGGCCGCGGGAGAGGTGTCGTGAGGGCGGGGAAGGCGGGTGCAGGTCCGGGTACGGATGCCGTTGCGGGTGCCGCTGCGGGTGCGAGTGCACATCCGCACGCGGGACCGGAGGGTCGCGCGGGATCCGGCAGCCGGCTGGCTTTTGCGCCCGCACTGGCGTTCGCCGTCGGTCTGGCCGCCTGCCAGCCCGGGTCGCCCATCGACCCCGCGGCGGATCTCCTCATCTTCGCCGAGCACGTATGGGACGGTACCGGGGCCGCGCCGAGCGGCCGGTCGCTCATTCAGGTTTCGGAGGGCAGGATCCTCTCGGTGGAGCCGCTGCCGGAGGATGGCGAAATCGCCGACCTGGCCGCTGACATGGCAGTCGAGGCGGCCGCCACGGTCCGGTGGGAGGGACGCGTCATGGCTGCCGAGTACGTGATCCCCGGCCTCATCAACACCCACGGCCACGTGGGCGGCACCTGGGTTCCGGGCACGGGGGTGGAGTACGGCGAATACGCCTTCGGCGAGCTGGAGCGGTACGCCCGGTTCGGGGTGACGACGGTGGCGAGCCTTGGTGGCGAGCGGGGGGCGCTCTTCGCGCTGCGGGATGCGAGTTGGGGGGAGGCAGCCGGCCTGAGCGCCGATGCAGATCCGAACGCGGCCCAGGGAGCCGACGCCGAGGCCGGGGGCGACGCCGTAGCCGACGCCGAGGCCGGGGCCGACGCCGACCCCCCACCCCGCGCCCGCCTCCTCGTCTCCGGCCCGGTGGTGACCGGTTCCAACCCCGAGGAGGCCGCCGCACGGGTCGATGCCGTCGCCGCGATGGGCCCGGACTGGATCAAGATCCGCGTGGACGACAACCTGGGAGCCACGCGCAAAATGTCGCCTGAGACCTACGCGGCCGTGATCGAGCGCGCCGCCGAGCACGGCCTGCGCGTCGCCTCCCACCTCTTCTACCAGGAGGACGCGAAAGGGCTGCTGCGCGCGGGGACGGGGATGGTTGCGCACAGCATCCGCGACGAGGCGGTCGACGACGAGACGATCGGCCTGTTGCGCGAGACCGGCGTATGCTACGTGCCGACCCTCACCCGCGAGGTGTCGACCTATGCGTATGGGGAACGCCCGGAGTTTTTCGACGACCCGTTCCTGATGTCGGACGTCGATGCCGCGCAGGTCGTGACGCTCAGCGACCCGGATCGGCAGGCCCGGGTGCGGGCGTCGGGGGCGGCGGAGGCGTACGGACGTGCGCTGGAGGTTGCGCAGGCCAACCTGGGGCGGCTGGCGGAGGCCGGCGTGGCGATCGCGTTCGGGACCGACTCGGGGCCGCTCGGGCGCTTCCAGGGCTATTTCGAGCACATGGAGATGGAGTTGATGGCGGAGGCGGGCCTCACTGCGGAGCAGATTCTGCGTTCCGCGACGGGGGTGGCCGCCGAGTGCCTTGGCAGGGACGACATCGGTACGCTGGAGCCGGGGCGCCGCGCCGATTTCGTGGGGCTGAGGGCGAACCCGCTCGAGGATGTGGCCAATCTGCGCGAGATCGAGGGCGTGTGGGTGGGGGGGGTGCGGGTGGAGGGGGTGGGGGAGGGGAGGTAGGGGCCATGCCAAACGGAGGTTCGGACTGCTGCGGCACCTGCTGGTTCAATCGGGCTAACGGCGGCAGGAAGGGCAGTCCCAGTCACGACCATTCAATCCCCAGCCACTGTGAAATCCGGGATCTGCGGATCGAGGACCCCTTCTACACCTACTGCTCGAATCACCCTTATCGGATGCAACGACGGGTCGAGGTGCCAGAGTGTCCAGGACGCGATCGCGAGGATCGAGAAGTCGGTGCGCGAGGCTCCAGGTGATTGACCACGAGGAGAGTGACCGGTCATTGTGCCCCAGTGACCGGTCTCGTTCGCCAAGGCCCGCCCCTGGTCCGCCAACACCCGCCCCCTGTCGGCCGAAGACATGAACCCCCCGCCAGCCGCGCCCCCCAGGGCCAGGGTTGCCGTCATCGGCGCCGGCATCGTCGGGAACTGCCTGGTTGAGCACCTGGCCCGACTCGGTTGGGACGACCTTGTCCTGATCGACAAGGGCCCGCTGCCCGACCCCGGCGGATCGACCGGCCACGCGTCCAACTTCATCTTCCCGACCGATCACGGCCGCGAGATTGCGCTGATCACCCTGGAGAGCCAGCGGCAGTACGAGGCGCTCGGGGTGAACACGACCTGCGGCGGCATCGAGGTCGCGCGCACCGGGGAGCGCATGGAGGAGCTGCGGCGTCGGATGACCTCGGCGCGCGTGTGGGGGATCGAGAGCGAGTTGCTGACGCCGGCGGAGGTTGTCAAGAAGGTGCCGTTCGTCAGCCCGGACGTGATCCTGGGCGGATTCTACACGCCGAGCGTGTCGGTGGTCGACTCCGTGCGGGCGGGGACGATCATGCGTGAGCGGGCCCTCGCCAGGGGATTGCTGACCGTGCTGGACGAAACCGAGGTGACCGGCCTGGAGGTGGAGCCGGTGGCGTTCGGTCGCCCGCGCGTCCGTGCGGTGGTGACGACGCGGGGCACCATCGAAGTGGACCACGCGGTCATCGCCTGCGGCGCCTGGAGCCCGCGGATCGCCGCAATGGCCGATGCCACGATCCCGCTAACCCCGGCGGTTCATCAGATGGCCGACTTCGGCCCGGTCGAAATCCTGCTTGCGACCGGCAACGAGATCGGCTACCCCATCGTGCGCGACATGGACTCGTTCATGTACGAGCGCCAGAGCCACGGAGCGATGGAAGTGGGCTCGTACGCGCACCGTCCCATCCTGTTGCACCCGGACGACATCCCCTCCGTCGCCGAGGCGGAGCGGTCGCCGACCGAACTACCCTTCACGCCCGACGACTTCGCGCCGCAACTGGAACGGGCACACGAAATCATGGGCGAGCTCCTGGCCGGCACCCGGATGGAGTACGCCGTCAACGGCCTGCTCTCGCTCACCCCCGATACCCAGCAGGTACTGGGCGAGACCGCGGAGGTGGCGAACCTGTGGTCGGCGGCGGCGGTCTGGGTGCGGGAGGGCCCCGGGTCGGCCCAGCTCATCGCCGAGTGGATGACGTACGGCTACCCGCGCCTCCTCGACCCGCACGGCTCGGACGTCACCCGCTTCCAGCCGCACGAGCGCACCGGGCATCACGTCCGCACACGCTGTCGCGAGCACTTCCGCAAGACGTACGGGATCGTGCATCCGCGCGAGCAGTGGGAGTCGGCGCGCGGCGTGAACCGGTCGCCCTTCCACCCCCGCACCGAGGCGCTGGGGGCCGAGTACTTCGAGGCGCGTGGGTGGGAGCGCCCGCAGTGGTACACGTCGAACGAGGATCTGGTGGCGCGCTACGACGTCCCCGACCGCCCGCACGAATGGGACCGCCGCTGGTGGTCACCCATCATCAACGCGGAGCACCTGCACCTGCGCGAGAAGGTCGGGTTGGTGGATCTCGGCGCCTTCCAGATCTTCGACCTCTCGGGGCCCGGCGTGGGCCCGTACCTCGAGCGGATGACCGTCAACGAGTGCGACCGTCCGGCCGGCAGCTCGATCTATACGCCCCTGCTGACGCCGGACGGCGGTTTCCGGGCCGACCTGACCATCCAGCGGCTCGCGGATGACCGGTTTCGCGTCGTCACGGGCGTGTTCGACGGGGCCCGGGACGCCTTCTGGTTCCGCAAGCACCTGCCGGCGGACGGATCGGTGCGCTTCGAGGACCGGTCGTCCGCGGTGTCCACCCTCGGGGTGTGGGGACCCGACGCACGCGCCTTGCTCTCCAGGATCGCGGACTGCGGGCTCGGCCAGGCCGATTTCCCATACGGCGCGGTGCGCCCCGTCCTGATCGACGGCATCCCCACCACCATGTTGCGCATCTCCTACGTAGGCGAGAGCGGCTGGGAGATCTACACCCGCACGGAGCACGGCCAGGCGCTGTGGGATGCGATTTGGGAAGCGGGCCGCGACTTCGACGCCCGCCCCGTCGGGATCGGCGTCTACGGCACCACCGGACGCATGGAAAAGGGCTACCTGCTCATGGGCGCCGAACTCACGTCGGAGTATTCGCCGGTCGAAGCCGGGCTGGCGCGGCCCCGGATGAAGCGGGCGGACTTCATCGGCAGGACGGCCTACCTGAAGGCTCGCGAGCGGGGCCCGGCGGCGAGGATCTGCACCCTCACCGTGGACGACCACACGAGCGCCTCCGGCCAGCGACGCTTCCCCACCGGCGGAAACGAGCCGATCCTGACGCCGGGCGGGAAGCGCATCGTCGATGCACTGGGCAGAGAGTCCCGCGTCACCTCCGCCGGGATGGGCCCGTCCGTGGCCAGGTACCTGCTGATGGCCTATCTGCCGGTGGAACACGCCCGAGTAGGCGCCCACCTGCAGGTGATGTACATGAACGAATGTTTCCCGGTCACGGTGGCGGCCGTCGGTGGGGTCGGGGGGAGCACGGCCCTGTTCGACCCGTCCGGGAGCCGGATGAAGGGATAGTCCCGCGCCGACGGTCTCCCCCTCCTCCCCAGGCTCACCGCGCCTCCGCCAGCCTGGCCCCATCAACGACGCCGTCACCTCCTTCCCTCCCCCAGAGGCAGGCCAGAGCCCAGCCCCAGTCGATGCGTTCCCCCCGCCACAGCGAGCCGCCGGCCGAGGGTCCGATGCCGCGCTGCCCATGCCAGCGGGCCAGTCCGAAGTCCGGTGTGGCGGGTGGTAGGAGGTCCGCCGGTGCTGCCGCCGGGTCGTCCGCCAGGGCCGCCGTCGGTTCGTCCGCCAGGGCCGCCGTCGGTTCGTCCGCCAGAGTCGCGACCGGGGCCGCCGCCGGATCATCCGCCGGAGTCACCGCCGGAATGTCGGCCGCTGGCACCCCCGCCACCTCGGACGCCCCGCCAGGCAGCAGCCCGCCGATGTCCGGGGCCTCGGGCACCGCCGGCATATGCACGCCTAGCGGATTGAAGAACTGCGGAACCCCGTGCTCGTCCATCTCGACCCGCCAGCCGCCTTCGTGCACCGCCCGGTGGTGGAAGGGACAGAGCAATACGAGGTTGTGCATGGCGGTCTCTCCGCCGCGGGCCCAGTGGGTGATGTGGTGCGCGTGGGTGCGCAGCCGCGACCCGCAGCCGGGGAAG
>JAJDVT010000041.1 GCA_022826005.1 Gemmatimonadota bacterium
GAGTCGATCCTGACGAAGCCTATCGGCGCCCTGTAGACCACCCCGGACCGATCCGGCCGGGCCCATTCGACCTGGTGCACCGACATCCCGAACGATCCGTCCGGGAGCGGCCACGGGATCTCGCCCGGTTGCTGGTTCCCCATCCGCGTCGCCTCCACCAGGGCCCCCAGGTCGATGCGCCGTTCCCTGACGATCCCGCCCGAAGGGTCGAAGTAGTAGACAGGCCCGAACATCACGTCCCAGACGGCGATCGTGTCCCCCGGAAGCACCTGCATTCCGACGGGACGGACGAACTCCCCCGGTCCCCGGCCCGACCTCCCGAAGGCCGCCGACAGCCGACCGGTGGTGGGCTCGTAGACCAGCACCTTGCGGTCGCCGTTGGGTGCGAGCAGGGCGATCCGGCCATCCGAGAGAGGCTTGGCTCTCCTGACCTGCCAGATGAGATGGGCCGAGTCGCCCGATTCCCCCAGACCGCCCAGCACGAACTCCGGCTCGGGATCCACCGTCCAGAACTCCCCGCTCTCCCACAAGGGGGCGTGGTTCTCGACGATCTCGATGCCGACCGAGTCCCGGATGGTGGCACCGGGATCCTGCCCGGCGGCGGCCTCGGGCGGGGGCGCGCTGCATGCGGTCGCAGGGACAGGCAGCGCCGCCATCGCCGCGAGGGCGCGCAGGCGGACGCTCCGCCGGGGCAGCGCGCGAAAGCCGCCCCGGCGACCGCTGGCCCGCAATAAGCGGGGGGCTGGGATCATTCGCCTGGAGCGACGGCGGCGACAGCGGCCTGCAGCCGATCGCGGGCTGCCGGGGGGACCGGAATGCTCTGAACTGCACCGCCCGGACCGCACGAGAAGGTCACCTCTATGCGGCCCGCCGCCGGGATGAACTCGAGGGAGATGTCCTCCTGCGGCGTGTGCAGCGCCAGTGCGACCGCGGCTACGTCGCCCCTCTTCAAGGCATCCTCGACTTCGCCTCCCCCTCACAATCGGACGCGGCGGGAAGCGTGCCGGTTGGTGGTGCGGTGACATCGAAGGTGGCAGCGAGCAACCCCACGGTCGCAAGGATGGCGACAACCGCATGCGCCCTCATCGCTTCACCGTCCCGTTCGTTTTCTGGAACCGTGCGCGACCCTCTTGGGTGTAACGATCGATGGCTTCGATCATTTCATCTGTAAGAGGCTCGCCTCGGCGCCTGTTTACATCGGCCCAGCCACGCAACATACGCCCCAGGAATGCCCGGGATTCAACAATGGCCTCCTCCCGGGTTAGCGGGCGCTTCTGCGACAGATTGCTCTGCGTCGCCCGTATTGCGGCCTCGAGTTCGGGTCCCTCCGGGCCATGAAGCGCCTTCAGGCGTTCGCGTACGATGGGCACCCATTCCTGATAGCGTTGGAGCCGTTCATCGTCGGTCGGGACGTGGACAATCAGTCCGGACGGCGACCGGAAGCTCTGGCCCGGTGCGAGCGAGACATCGTAGGGCGCCTGGTCTTCGGGCTGCTCCTCGTCCAACGCATTGCCGGACCCGGTCTCTTGACAAGCGCCAAGGGTGAGTAGTGCCGCGACTGAGGCAAGTGTCCAAGCCTTTCGCATGGTACCGCCCTTTCTGATGGGGGAAGAATCGTGCCCATGCCGGTGGTCAGCCCGGGAGGTTAGGAGAGATTCGAGCTTGGTGCAACCAACTTGGCGGGCAGGAGCCGGAGGAAGCAAGTAATCCTCTTCACGGTGTCGGAAGTAAATAGAATGGCCGGTTGTCTGAGCACGTGAATTGTCCGCTTTGGAGTTTCGCCGCCCGACGAGGGGAGCGAAGCGAGCGGAGGAGGGTGACAAGCCGTGTGTACGGCGAGCGGGAGCAGAAGGCGCTCACAGCAGCCATCACCGACCCCGAGAGCCACATAGTAAAGTTCTTCCGAGGGGTTTCAGCAGAGCCATAGCGCGCAGACCGCGGTGGGTCCCGATGGTCGACCGGCCGGAGCAGACCTGCGGCGAGACACCGGAGCAGGTCTTGGCGGACGCGGGCTATTGCAACGAACTGGACCTGCGGCGCTGAAGGAGCGGGACATCGAGGGCGATAATGTACCGCTGGCCCGGGCGGGCAAGGCCGCCGTGGTATCCCATCCTGAGGAGTTACCCCGCCAAGGCCGGCATGGCCGAGAAGCTCGCGAGCGACGAGGGCCGGAGACGCTAACGCAGGTCAGCAAATGGATGGCGGAGACACCGGTCGGCTGGATCAAGGAGGTGCTGGGCCTTCGGAGATTCATTTCCTAAACCCAAAGGCTGGCACGGGCGCACCGGGATTGCACGGCAATCGGACATAGCACTTGTTACCGACACGCCACTGACCGCCCTTGACGGAACGGGCGGAAGTATTCGCGTGCAGGGTAAGATCTATCCTGGTGAGATGTATCCGTCGCGAGCGAACTGACCGCAGGCGCCTGCCAGCTCTCACGATCCGCCCGAATGCGCATGCTGCACAGGCGTGAGCCCGACAACAGGTCGCCAAGACCAGTGCCGGTACGGAGATACCTGTATGGTAGATTGTGTCGTTCTACCAAAGTAGGTAAGTTTGAAAGACTCAGTATTTTACCCATTTAGTGAAGAGTATACCACGATGTCCGACATCCACCACCCGAACACGGAACGCGTTGCGATCGACGCGGCAGGCCGGCTCGTGGTTCCCGCGCGCTTCCGCAAGGCAATGGGGATACGCGGGCGCGGCACCGTCGTCGTCGGGATGGTCGGCGACAGCCTGCAGGTCCACACCGTTGACGGGGCATTGGAGCGACTGCAGCGCCTTGCCCGTCGCAAGAGACCGGACGACGGGAGCGCGGTTGACGCATTCATCGCCGGGCGGCGGGACGAGGCGGAGAGAGAGTAGGTGGCCACCAGCCTTCTGGACGCGTCGGCGATTCTGGCGGCGCTCTACGAAGAGCCCGGCTGCAGCCGGGTCCAGGAAGCACTGCGCGCGGGAGCGGCCATGTCCGCCGTGAACGTAGCCGAGGTGTCCGCCCACCTTCGCACCCGCGACTGGACTTCCGGCCAAGTGAAGGACGTCATCGACGACCTGGGCATCGACGTACTGCCCTTCGACCGCGCAACCGCTCTGCTCAGCGGTGCCTACCGTCCCCGCACCCACCACCTCGGGCTGGGCCTCGGCGACAGGGCCTGCCTGGCCACGGCGAGGCGGATGCGCCTGCCGGTCCTGACGGCGAACCGGGTGTGGGGGCGTGTCAAGCTCAGGGGCGTGGAGGTTGTCGTTATTCGTTGAGGATCGGTGGAACGAGACGAAGATGTGCGGACAGCAGCAGGTGCGACGCGAACGGCAACTCATCCGGGGAGGCGCTTCCAGGGCAGTCGTGCCGATCGCCGCCCTGATGCTCCTCCCGCCTGCGGTCCACGGCCAGGAATGCAGGGTGTACCAGAGGTCGGATTTCCCGTTCGTCCAAGCCCTGCATAAGCTGGATTCGAAAGAGCGAAAGCTGGAGCGCCTGCGAAGCTGGACGTCGGCGATGGGGGCTGAAACGTGCTCGATTGCTATTCCGGCGGCTATCGCGACTCTCGCGGTATGGGCGGATCAGGTGTGGCTGTCCCTGCTCGACCGCGACGGTGCCTACTACGGCCGTGTGGCAGAGGAGGGCACCTTCCAGCGGCTCAACCCTGGAATGGATCACGAGTACGAGCTGGATGTCCGCTCGAGCCTCTTCGATCCCGGTGAAGACGCACGCTGGGCCGGGCAGCCCAACGGCTTTCGGGTTGCCGGGGCCTCGATCAGCAACGCGCACATCCTCAACGTCGTGGACTGGCGCCAGGAGATTCACGTCTCCGGCCCAGTGGACATGCTGGCACGCTACCGCCGGGAGCGGTCGCTCACGGCACGGCGCGACTACCCGTGGGTCGCCGTGCGCTGGCGCGACGTGCTCGGGACGCCGTGGACCGTGCGGGTGGGGCTCGGAGTCCACTTCTTCAAGCCGTCCGCAGACGTGGAGGTCGCGCTGGCGCGCTCCTGGAGAGACACCGAAGACCGGAGCTGGACGCTGGAGGTACGCCTCGCGGCGCTCGACGCCTTCAACGACGCGATCTTCCAGGGCCTGGGAGTGAGGGCGGACGACGTGGACGCCCACTACGACTACGCGGGGACTCCCCTCGCCGCTCGCACGACGCTGAGGGCCGCGGCGTCACGCTGGCGAGCGGAGCTGCACGCGGGATCGAGCCGAAGAAGCGAGGTACGGGTGACCTTTCCGGCAGCCGGTCCGGCTCCGTTCACCCAGCTCGAACAGGTCGCGTTCCTGGGAGCACTCCTTCAGGTCACGCCGCTCGAGCGCGTGACGCTGGCGCTGTACGGCACCTGGGCGAGAGCGGACACCGAGCGGCGGGTGCCCGCGACCGGGCTCGGCTTCACTCTGCGCGAGCAGACGGAGGCTGTGGGCGCCCTCGCACGGACCCGCCTGAACCCGCTGTGGGCGGTCGAGACGGAGCTGGCGCGGGTGGGGAGACCCGAGTGGCGCACGCGAGCAGGGGGCGCTCGCCGCGAGCACCGCGATCGTGAGGTTTTCGCCCGGGCGGCCCTCGTCCGGTACCCGGAGGCCGGATGGACGGGCCGCCTGGCCTACGCCCTCCTGGACCGCGATGCCGGCTACCGGGCGCCCTGGCTCACCTCGCGGAATCATCGGCTGATCACGGAAGCGGGCCACCGGTTCCGATCGGGCTTCGAGGTGACGGCCGGGCTCCGCTGGGACCTGGACCACTTCGTGCGGGAGCCGTTCGAAGGCGGGCATCTGCGGCTGTCGGCCGCCTGGTGATGGGATAGCGCGTGCGCGGGTTCCCTGCCTATGGCACGTCCATCGTCCGCAGCCGCCGCGTCGCGTGGAAGAAAAGCGCGACAATCAACACCACCGCCAGGGCGGCGGAGAGGCCCACTGCGGTATGCTCCTCACCGGCAAACCGCCGCTCGTCCACGCCGTGTGCAATCGCGAGCGAATGGCTGCGGAGACTGAGGAAGCGCACGCCGTAGATGAAGCGCGAAAAGAGCCCCTCCCAGACGACGATGTAGGCGAGACCGATGCCTACGGCGTGCGGAGTGACCAGGTCGAGCCAGACGAAGAGGGAGCTGTAGAGCACCACCGCGGCCACGGCGCCGACGGTGACCGCCCAGGTCGCGGCGAGGTCGGAGCCATAGGCGACGTAGCTGGTGAGACCGGCGGTGACGGCCATGGCCAGCCCGGGAACCGATGTGACCGCCAGGAGCTTGGGGAGTACGATCTTCCAGCGGGGATAGGGGGTCAGGGTGACGTTCGCCAGTGTGCGGTCGCTGATCTCGTCGCCGAATCCGGCCCGCGCCGTTGCCAGTGTCGCAAGGGGAATGATGGCGCCGGCGAGCATGGCGTTGAGGATGAACGCCTCGAAGTCCGCCATGGCTGTCCCGTCCTCCACGGCGAGCATCACCATCGTCACCGCGAAGGGCGCCAGTGCGAGCGCTCCCAGCATCAGTATGCGCGTGGGGGAAAGGGCCCGCCTGAGCGTCAGCAGGAAGAGAGACTTCATCGCTCGCCCCCGTCCACCAGGTAGCCGAATACGCTCTCCAGCGAATCGTCGAGCGGCACTACCCGGCTTAGGGTGACCGAGTGCCGCTGGGCCAGTCTTGGAAGCTCGATCTGAAGGTCGCGTACGTTGCGGCTGAGGATGACGATCCTGCCGGCGGGATCCATCTTGACGGCCTCCACCGAGTCCAGCTGGACGACGGCCGACGCGAGCGTTCGAGGCGAATCGCACGCCACGAGCACATGGTAGGGCCGCTCGTTGAGCGCCGCCCGGATCGCCCGGAAGTCTCCCGAGGCCGCGAGCTTCCCGTTCACGAGCAAGACGACGGTATCGGCGATCCGTTCGACCTCTTCGAGGATGTGGGAAGAGACCACGATGGTGCGACCCTCGGCGGCGAACCGCTTCAGCAGCCGTTGAAAGCGGATGCGCTGCTTCGGATCCGCGCCGTTGAGCGGTTCGTCCAGCAGCAGGACCTCGGGATCGTGGACCAGCGTCCCGGCGAGGCGAATTCGCTGGCGCATGCCGCGGGAGTATGTTCGGATCTTTCGGTCGGCTGCCTCCAGAAGCTCCACATTCCCGATGGCGCGCTCCACGGCCTCATCCAGCGGGTTCACCTGTCGCAGTTCGCCCATCAGCTTCACGAACTGACGCCCGGTCATGAATCCGTACACGGTCTCGTGCTCGAGCATGACCCCCATCCGCTTCGAGAGCGGGGGGTTGTTGCGTACGGGTTCTCCGAAAACGGTGACCTCGCCGCTCGAAACCCGGGCGAGCCCCGCGATCATCCGGATCAGGGTGCTCTTTCCCGCCCCGTTCGGACCGAGGAGCCCCGTGATGCCCGGGCGGATGTCCAGGGTGATGTCGTTGACGGCGACGATGCTTCCGAACCAGCGCGAAAGCCCTTCGGCGTGGATCACCGGAGTCGGCGTGCCGGAACTCAACGGGTCAGCCTCCGGTAGTGCCGCCACAGGATCGCACCCGGAGCCACGAGCCACGTGAAGTAAGCCGTCAGAAGCAGACCGGGAGCGAGCCGGGCCGGCAACAGACCCTCCTCGAAGGGCGACTCGGACTCGAAATCAGGCTGTGCGCCCGCTTCGGCGCCCTGCGGGGCCCCTTCGAAGATGAGCGTGTTCGTATCCCCCAGGACCTGGCCCAGGTCGAATACCGACACCCACTGGAGCTGTGGGATCAGGCTCAAGGGGGCCGTCACGGCACTCGGGATCAGGTAGAGCGCGATCAGAAGCACCGAGGCGTAGCCGCGGCGTGTGGCGAGGCCCGAAGCGAACATGGCGACCGTGGTCACGACAACAGCGATGGCGGCACCGGAGAGGAGGAACTTCGGGATGTCCGTCCAGTTCCCGTCCAGGTATGTCATCGGCTCCGGATGGCCCAGCACCCGGCCGACCAGCACCACGCACTGCGGCAGCCACGCGACGAGCAGCATCACGGTCAGGAATGCGGCCCAGCGCGCCAGAACATAGTCCGTGCTGGTCAGCGGCCGCACCAGGTACAGGTGGAGGGTGCCGTTGCGGCGGTCGGGGCACAGGAGCCTTGGCGCCACGAGCGCGGCGAACACGAAGAGGATGGTGATGCTGATCACGTAGTAGAGGCGGTGGGACGGACCGCCTAGCAGTTCGGCGCCTGCGTCTCCCAGCGCCCTCTGCCCGGCCCCGGCCATGACCGCCATGATGACACCGATGATGACCAGCAATCCGACGAAGGCCCAGGGAAGCAACTTCGTCCGGGCGCTCCTTCCGAAGCCCAGGGCCTTTCGGATCCCGTCCTTGTAGACGGCAAGCCGAGCGCGGCGCCGGCCTTCTCGAGGGCCGGAGTAGCGCTGATAACCGATGTCGAAGACGACGCCCGTGGCATTCGGATCACTCGCGGTCTTCGGGGCGGTCGCCTCGCTCATCGGTCAAGCTCCGCCCTCATCCCCGCGGTCCCCGGCGGCGCCCGTGAAGAGCTCCGTCAGGTCGCGCCTCCGGGGCGCCATCCGGCGCAACGGCGCCTCCGCCTCGACGAGCGCGTCCCGGACCAGGTCACAGAGATCCTCATCGACACCCTGGACGGCCACGCCGCCCCGTCCCACCGCCATCGAAACCCCCCGCGCCGTCAGTGCGGAAAGAAACCGCTCCCGGTTGCCGTCCACCTCGATGAAGAAAGTCCGGGTTTCGGCGGTGTATTCGGCTACCCTGCCCGACCTCGCGACCCGGCCGCCCTCGAGGATGGTGATCCGGTCGCAGGTGCGCTCCACATCGGACATGAGATGCGAGGAGAAGACCACCGTGATCCCGAATTCGCGATAGGTCCTGCGCACCAGGTCGAGCATTTCGTCGCGGCCGGCCGGATCGAGACCGGCGGCAGGCTCGTCCAGGAGCACGATGTCCGGATCGTGCACGAGCGCCTGTGCGAGCTTGACGCGCTGCTTCATCCCGGTCGAATAGGTGCCCATGGGGCGGTGCCGCGCTTCGAAGAGACCGACGTGCCTCAGGGTGTCCGCCGCGCGCATTCGGGCCCGGGTGGCGGGCAGCCCGTTGACCTCGGCCATGTGGCAAAGAAACTCGGCGGCGGGTGCCTCGAGCGGAAGACAGTCGTGCTCCGGCATGTAACCGAGCCTGGAGCGAATGAGTGGATTGCGGGTCACGTCCTCGCCGAGCACGCGCGCCGAACCGGCCGTGGGCGGAAACAGGCCGAGGAGGATCTTGATCATCGTGCTCTTGCCCGCCCCGTTTTCACCGAGGAGGCCCGTAATCCCCTCGCTGAACGAGAGATCCACCTCGTCGAGCGCGACCACGGTGGCGTACCGCTTCGTGACCTTGCTCAATGTCATGAGCGCGCCGGCTTCGTGCATCGGGGTCACGTGGAATCCGAGGACGTGAGTGGGGGTGGGAAACACCCTGCCCGGTAGCCGTTCCAACAGGCCAGGTTATAGTAGCGCTCCGCTTCCCGGTTGCTCTGCTCCACCCCCGTTCCCGACTGGTACATCCCGGCAAGGCGGAAACAGCTCTCACCGTCTCCCCGGCGCACCCTGCCGCAAGCGCGCCGGTAAAACTCCGCAGCCTGCTCCATGTCCGGGTCCACACCCTCGCCGCCGGCGTACATGTCGGCGAGTTCGGCGCAGCTCTGCGCGTTTCCGGTGTCGCAGCCCCGCTCGAACAGGATGGCCGCGCGCCTCGGGTCCTGGGCAAGGCCGCTCCCGTTCCGGTAGGTGCGGCCCAGTCTCAGACAGGCATCGGCGTAGTCGTGCTCGACACACGCGCTCGCGTACAGTTCCGCTGCCCTGACGATGCTCCGCTCCCTTCCCTGCCCACCTTCAAAGGCGACGGCCAGTCTCCAGCAGTTCTCGCCGAGCCCGGCATCGCACGCGGCCTCGAAGAGGTCTGCCGCCCGGGCCGGGTCGCGGCGGACGCCCAGCCCGTCCTGATGGAGGAGGCCCAACTCGGCGCATGCCGCACCGTAGCCGGCGTCGCACGGCCCTTCGAAGAGTTCCGCTGCGCGCTGCGGGTCTTCCCCCACCCCGCGGCCGTCTCTGTACATCCCGCCGAGCTCGTAGCACCCCTCCCACTCTTCTCCGTCACACGCCTGCTGGAGGAATGGACCCGCGGCGCCCGCGTCGCTAAAGACCTTCCGGCCATGGAGAAGCTTGAGACCGACCTCGAGGCACGCGCCCGACACTCCATCGGCGCAGTCGGACCGTTGCTGTCCTGTTCGCCCGGCTTCGCCCAGTCCGCATCCCGGGGCGGTCGCGAGGACGACCAGGAGGAAAAGCGGAAGGGTCGGCGGCGGGAGGCGGAAGATGTTCCTGAGCATGGGTGTCAAATCTACCCTTGGATCTCCTGTTGGACAACGACTCCCGGCCACCGGCGCGAGCGGTCCAAGGCTCCCGCCGGCCACATCCGAGGGGCCGGTTACCCGGACGACCCCCCCGCCAGCACCTTCTGCCGCCTCCCCAGCCAGACCGACACCATCACCCACAACCCGGCCACCGGCACCATCACCCAGGCCAGGGCGGACATGCCCAGACCGGCATCGCCAAGCTTCCCGAAGGACCAGATCCCAGCCAGATCTCCGGTGCGGTAGACGAAGGTGTCGTTGAAATTCTTGGCCTTGTACTTGTCGCGGCGGGGGAGCACGGTGTAGAGCACTTCGCGCATGGGCACCGCGATGGCGAAATTGCCGGCGCGCCGGAGGACGTTGAAGACCACTATGACGGCGAATACCGGGGCCACGGCCAGCGTGAGGAAGCCGGCCATGCTCAGGAGCGGGAGCAGCGCGAGGGTCAGCCCGACTCCGAGCCGCTTGACGATGCGCCCGGTCAGAAAGAGCTGTGTGAGCAGCGTCAGGATGTTGACCGAAAGGTCGATGCGCGCGAAGACCGCGGGGTGCAGCGTGTCGTCGGGAAAGGCGAGTTCGACTGCGCGCGCCACCATGCCGTAGAGGAAGGCGGACCCGATGGTGAAGAGGAGCAGGAAGACGCAGATGCCCAGGAGGTACGGCGAGCGAAGCACCTGCGCGATCCCGTCGAGCGGAGAGCCGCCGATGACCTTTTCGCCGGATTTCGGTGCCTCGTCGCGACCCGTCCGCGACCCGGCGGCGCCATCTGTCCCGGGCTCACCGGCGTCCGGGACGTCAGCAGGCCCGTCTCTCTTCAGTGGCCTCGTCCGCCTGTCCAGTCCCTTTACACAGCCGACGGCGCCCTCGAGCAGCAGGATCGAAAACCAGAAGAGGGCGGGCGTACTGAAGATCCCCGTCAGGAATGCGGTGATCGTGGACCCGAGAATCGCGCCCATCGTCCCGCCGACTCCGATCAGGGCGAAGAGACGCCGGCTCTGACGCTCGCGATACAGGTCGGTCATGAAAGACCAGAAAACCGATACGACGAAGAGATTGAAAACACTGGTCCAGACGAAGAACG
The DNA here is from genome assembly GCA_022826005.1 of Gemmatimonadota bacterium. Taxonomy (GTDB): domain Bacteria; phylum Gemmatimonadota; class Gemmatimonadetes; order Longimicrobiales; family Gaopeijiaceae; genus Bin94. The sequence goes on from JAJDVT010000041.1 coordinate 10,447, forward strand.
ACCGTCCGGCCCAGATCGTTGCGGGGCCCTCGACCGGGGTCGCGTTGAGGACGAGGAAGAAGACGACCAGGCAAGCCATGAAGAAGCGGTAGGTCACGGTGACGAACCGTCTCCTGGTCCAGCGCGCGACGGCCGCGGCGAATACGGGATGCAGGAGCAGCATCACTACCGCGGTGGCCGTGAAGAGCCACTTCAGGTTTTCCGGGCCTCCGGCCACGCCCATCGCGTCACGGATCGGCCGCAGGACGTAGTACGCCGACAGAACCAGGAAGAAATACGCGGCCGACAGGAGCACCGTAGCCGCTTCCTCGGGGCGGACCCCGGTGACCCGAACCACGGCCCTGAGCAGTGGGTTTTGGGAGTCTCGGTTCATCCGGCCGGCTTCAGGGATGGAGGTGAAAAAGCGGCTGGTGCTTGCGAGCGTTCAAGGAACGGCTTCTTTTCGAGAACGTCAATGCCCGGTGGCCGGGCTGCCGCGACACCGTGACGGCGAGGCCTGGGAGAGGGAGAGTACCAGGTTCCTTGGACTGGCAGCAGGGGGATGTATGGAGAACATGACATTCTGTAAGGTTTTCTTTACAGTCTGGCCGGAGGGGTGTGACGGATCCAAGCGGGTGCTGCCGAGGCCGGAGGTTCAGATGCGGAGGGCTGGCCGATGAACCTGCTCAACATGAAACGCGGTGAACTCCCGCTCGCCTGCATGTCGGCGCTCTTCTTCTTCCTGGTCCTTTGCGGGTACTTCTTCGTGCGTCCGGTGCGCGAGGCGATGGGCGTGGCGCGGGGGATGGACGAACTGCGCTGGCTCTTCGTGGTGACTTCGGCGATGGCGCTGGTGGCGGTGCTGATCTTCGGCGGGGTGGTGGCGCGCCTGAACCGGCGCCGCTTCATCCCGATCGCATACCTCTTCGTGATCGCGTGCCTGATCGGATTCGCGGCGCTGCTGATCCACGACGTTCGGTCGGGGGGCGGGCTGATCGGGACCGACACCCAGTCGGGGCTGTCCCTGGCTGTCGGCCGCACCTTCTACGTCTGGCTGACGGTGATCAACCTGTTCGCCACCAGCGTCTTCTGGGCGTTCATGGTGGACATCTTCGACGTGCACCAGGGCAAGAGGCTGTTTGCGTTCATCGGCATCGGGGGTACGCTGGGGGCGATAGTGGGTGGATGGGCGGCCAACCAGATCAGCGGCGCAACCGAGACTCCCTACCTTCCGGCCGGCCTGATGCTGATCGGTGCCGGCTGTTTCGCGCTGGCGATCGCGGTCATGCTGACGCTGGACAGGATGGCGGTGCGTTCGGCCGCATCGTCGCTGGGGACGGAGCGCACGGGGTCGGCGGACGGGTCGCCGGCTGGCGAGGAGTCAGATTCATCCGGCTCGATGGACTCTGCGAAAGGACGCTCGACGGGCGGGGAGCGGATCGGGGGTACGTTCTGGGACGGCGCTAGCGCGGTGGCAAGGTCCCCGTATCTGCTCGGCGTGGGTCTGTGGGTCGTGTTCATGGCGGTGGCCAACACGTTGGTCTACTTCACGCAGGCCAACATCATCCTGGGGGACTCGGACACATTCAGCCAATTGGTGGGGAACTTCGCCCTCTTCGACTATTTAGCCCAGATCTTCACGCTCATCACGCAACTCTTCATCACCACCCACCTGATCAGGAAAGTCGGGGTGGGCTGGACCCTGGCGATCCTCCCGCTCGTGACGCTGGCCGGCTTCGCGGTGCTCGCAGTCTGGCCGGTCTACGGGGTCATGCTGCTCTTCCAGGCGTTGCACCGTGCCACCAGGTACGCCGTTTCCAGGCCCTCCCGCGAGTCGCTCTTCAGCGTCGTGACACCGTCCGAGAAGTACAAGGCCAAGCCGGTTGTGGACGTCTTCCTCTACCGTTTCGGGGACGCAGCCGGGGCCGGGATCGACAGTCTTTTCGCCGTGCTGGGGCTGACCCTGGTGTGGGTGGCGGGGTCGACGGCGCCCCTCGCCGCCATGTGGATCGCGCTGTCGATCGGGATGGGGAGGGCGCAGGCCCGCCGGATCCGGGGCTGACGGCGGGTAGGGAACGCCGCCGGTGCAACCGCGGCACGGCTCTTCGTGCCGCATGGCCATGCCGCCACTTGACACATTCACTATTGCAGGTTACTCCTTCTGAAAGACTAATCTGTTTTACAGACAACTCTCGGAAAGAAGGAGCCTTCACCATGAACAAGTCCACCGCACACGACGATCTGGCTGTGGTCGACAGGATTCTCCACGCGGCGGATCGGACGTTGCACATTCCTCCACTCATCCTCGTCACGTGGGGGCTGTGTGGGGCGATCATCAACGGGGTTCATCAGGGCCGGGCGCTGGGGTTCCCGGCGCCGCCCGACGCGTCCTTCCATGTCGCCCTGATGCTGCTCGCGATCGGCATCACAGTCTGGGCCGCAGGTCGTCAGGGGGCGGAGCGCGAGACGCGGGTCGACTCGCAGGCCGGAATCACCTTCGGCGTGGCCCTCGCCGTAGCGCTGCTCCTGAACCTGACCGCCCAGGATGCGGTGATTCCCGCCCGCGCGATGCCCTTGTTCTGGACCGGGAGCTTCAGCATCGCTCTGCTCGTCGTCGGCATTCAGGCGAGCCGGCCCCTGATGGCCGGCGGTATTGCGCTGCTCGCCGCATCCGCCCTTGCAGGCTTCGTTCCGGCCTGGTTCTCGGGAACGCTTGCACTCGGCTGGCTGGCCGGGCTCGTCGTGCCCGGCATCGTGTTGTGGCGTAGGGGCGCCGATGCATGATCTCCTGCTTTCCCGCGTGCGCCTGGCCGTCATCGCTGAACTGGTGTCGGTGGAATGGGCCACCTTCTCGGACCTCCAGCGGTCGGTCAAGACCACCAACGGCAATCTCAGTGCGCACCTGGCCAAGCTGGTCGACGGCGGTTACGTCACCGAGCGCAAGCGCTTCGTACGCCGCCGCCCGCAGACCCGCTACCGGCTGACAGGGGCGGGCCGCGACGCGCTGGTGAAGCACGTCGAGCAGTTGCAGGCTGTAATCGCGTCCGGGCCGCCGGCGGAAGGGGAAGACCCGTCGCAACGCCTCGCAAGGTGATGGTCAGGGACCCCCGGCGCCCGGCATTGCACCGGTTCAACCCGATAGACGCGGGAGTTGAGCAAGCCCGGGCGCTCATCGCGAAGGCTTGGCGGGCACGTGCAGGGGTGCTGCAATCGGCACCGACCGGCGAGGCGACGCCAGATGCCGTGATGGCACGGGTGGAGGCTGACCTGGTCAGGGCCTGCGAGATCTGCGAGCAGATGGATGCCAAGCCGGAGCATTCCGTCGCTCTGGGGAAGCTGGGTCACGTAGCGTTGGACCTGGGCGACCCGGACAAGGCCAGGACCCTGTTCGAGAAGTCGGTCGCGGTCGCCAGGGAGGCCAACGATCCGTTGCGGCTCGCGCACGCCGTGCGGCACCTTGGCCAGGTCAACCATCGCCTGGGTCGGCTCGAATCAGCCGGACGTTGCTATGCGGAGGCGCTCGACCTGTACGACAAGTCCGGGACCGCGCATCCCCTGGACCACGCCAACGCCCTTCGGCCCATGGCCGCGCTGAGGGAGGAAGCCGGCGACGTGGAGGAGGCGCGGCTCCTGTGGCGCAGGGCGGCGAATCTCTACCGATCCGTGGGTGTCGACGAGGGTGTGCGCGAATGCGAAGCGCACCTGGCAAGCATGTAGCTGAAGAAGCCGGCCGGCCCCGGGGCGCGGAGTTGCCCAGCCGGGAACCTGAGCACTGGACGCGCGGTATTGGATATGTCTACTGTATCCCACCCACGCGGGTCCGCCCCTCGAGACGGTGTGGGACGAATGGCGGGAGGCGGGTCCATCCGAAGACGAACTCCGGAGGAAGCTTCATTGAAGCCTTGCCGCGTTGACCGGCTGCTGGCAGTCCGTGCAATGCTCGTCCTGGCCCCCCTCCTCCCCCTCCTCCCCACCATCTCACCCGGCACGCTCTCGGCGCAGCAGCCCGACACCCTTCCCGCCGACACCCTCGCCACCGCCACCGCGCAGGACGCCTACTTCGACGAGACCGCCCGCCATCTCGTGCGCGGGTTGAAGGCCGCCCGCGACACCGCCCAGCTGGGAATCGACGCGTACACGGCCCTGATCCGCGAACGGATGGCGGTGGACGCGCCCACCTCCCGGCGCGACCAGCCGTATGTGAACGGCGAGCGCGTCACCCGGGTCCGCTGGTCGCGCGAGGAGTTCGATGTGGCGCGCGTCCTGGGGAGCCGCTTCCGCGATCCCGGCCAGGGCCCCAACGATCCCTATGGCTACTTTTCCGGGCTGCGATCCGAACGCTTCGCCACCGATCCCCGCGCCGACCCCTTCCTCTTCAGCCTTGGCGCGCTGGGAGCGAGCCAGGATGACGTCGCCAGGATGATCCTGAGTCCCCTGGCGCCGGACTCGGAGCGCCACTACCAGTTCCGCTCGGGAGACACGACCTCGGTGGAGCTGGCCGACGGCCGCACGATCAGCACGGTCGCCGTCACCGTGATCCCGCGGGTTCGCAGCATCCGGCTCCTCTCGGCGGTGATGTGGATCGAGCCCGATGAGATGGCCCTGGTTCGCGTCGCCTACCGACTGGCCAAGCCGGTCAACCAGGAGATCTCCATACGATTGAGGCAGGGCGGGCGGTGGAGAGGTGGCATCACCGTGGATCCGGGACCGGAGGATGCCGCCGTCCAGGGTGCCGCGGATACGGCCCGGGCCCCGGGTGCCGCGGAGCCCCCTGACACGGCGGAGCCCCCCGACCCGGCGCAGACGTCCGACCCGGCTCAAGCCCCAGACTCGGCACAGGCCCCGGACTCGGCTCTTGCCGACGCGCCGGCGCGCCGGAACACCCTCTTCGACCGCCTCCTCAACGGCGTCATCGACAACCTCATTCCGCCGTTCGAACTCGACATCACGACCGTCGTCGCCGACTACACGCTCTGGGACTTCCGGCACTGGCTGCCGCGGCAGGTACTCTGGCAAGGCCACATGGCCGTCGATGAGCACCCGGGCCCGAGCGGCGAGCCCGCGCCCGCGATCCCGACCACCATCGCCTGGAACATCGAGGTCGAGGACATCCTGGAGCGGGGCGCGGAGCCTGCTGCGGGCACACCGGCGACATCGGCGGATGCGTTGCAGCAATGGCGCCAGGCGGACGACAGCATCACCGGAGACGTGGACTCGGACGACCCCGGCGAGACCGTCACGATCACGCCCACGGACCGGGCCGCGCTGGCGCTGAGCGAACTGCTGCCGCCGAACCTCTGGGAGGAACGCCCCCTCGGCCTCGACGACGAGGCGGTGGCCGAAATCGCCTCCACGCTTGCCGCGATCGGCATCGGGGAGGGGGGCGACCCGGCCGTGGCCGCGAATCCATGGGTATTCCATCCCCCCGGCCAGACGCTCTGGCTGCTGCGCTACAACCCGGTCGAATGGGTGTCGGCGGGCACCCGCCTGCGCCGCGATTTCGATTGGGGCCGGGCCGTGGCGACGGTCCGGATCCCGACCCGCCGGTTCCAGACCCCGGACGTCCAACTGACGCTGCTGAGGGATCACCCGGCCGGCCGGCTTCAACTCACCTTCTACCGTGCGTTGCGGGGAGGAGGCATCGAACATGGAGGGATTGGGCAATCTCCCGGCGTCTTCGTCGCCTCGGGAGACTCCACCGACTTCTACTGGTCGAGGGGCGTATCGCTGAGAGTGCTCCCGGCCCGGGGCGAGCGGTACTGGATGTCGCTGCGCTTCTTCGCCGAGAGCGACGCGGATCTGGTGGGCACGGGCGACCCGGGGCCGGGAGGGGACGGTGGAAGCGTGCAGGGCGGCGAGGCCGCCGCGGATCCGGTCGTCGGGGACGTACGCAACAGGTTTGGCGCCGCGGCCTCATGGCGCCCCTGGTGGGGCGGCCTGACCCCCCGCTCGCTCGGGGGAGGCGGGTGGGCGCACCTTCGGGCCACTCTGGGCGACAACCCCCATCTTCGGGCGGGCGTTACCGGCGCGCTGACGGTCCCGCTCGGCGGCGACTACAGCATGGCGCTGGAGGCCGGCGGTGCCCGGGTCTGGGGCGATCCCGCGCCACTCGACCTCTGGAGCCTGGGCGGGACCGGCATCTGGCTCCGTGGGCACTCGGGCATCCTCAGGTCGTCCGGGCTATGGCGAGGCCGGATCGACCTGCAGCGGCCGGTGAGTTTTCTGCGTCTTTCGGTCTTTGCCGATTGGGCGTCGACAGGGGGAGACGACCTGTACGCAGCCGGCGTCGGCCTCGTCTTCATGAACGGCATCACCCGGCTGGACCTGGCTCAGGGACTTCCGCGGGGGAGGGACGGACGGCCCCGCGCGGTCCTGAGGGTGCATTTTCAGGGGGACATGTTGTTCTAGCAGGGCTGGCCGTATCATTAGCGACCCGCTGCCAACCCTATCCGCGACTCACCCTCGCGGGCGCGATCGCGCTCGTGTTCCTGGCCTCGGCCTGTATCGATTAGTCGCCGACCGCTCTCGGCGGTTCGAGGGTTACGACGACAGCGTGTTCCTGTTCCCCGCGAAACGAATCACTGTCGTCCAACGTCAAACAAGTGGCCCTTTGTCCTCCGACTTCTCCGCGCATCCAGCCACCCGGGAGCCGCGCCATGAAGTACTTCCCCGTTTCGCTCTTCGCCGCTGCTTTCGCGGTCCTCACGCTCACCAACGCCTGCGCCGACCCCCGCTCCCATACCGCCCTCATGACCGATGCGCACGCCGACCTCGAGGCCATCCGACTCGAGCGCGCCATGCACCGCTTCGATTCCGCCCGAACCGCCAAGCCCGACGACGCCGACGCCCATCGGCAATACGCCCTGCTGGCCCACTACTTCGACCGGCAGGCCAACGCCGCGGAGGCCTGGGAGCGCGTCCTCGAGCTGGAGCCGGCGAATGCGGAGGCATGGGACGGGTACTTCACCGCGCTCCTCTGGGCGGCCAACTATGAGACGGATCGCAGATACGGCGACAAGCTGATGCAAAAGCTCCCCGAAGCGTTGCGATACGCCAGTGGGCGGCCGGAGCTGTTCAAGAATGCGCAGGACGTGGCGTCGGATCTCGGGCAGCTCGAAGCCTACGTCGCCGTTCTACTGGAGCATCGCGAGGAGGAGGCCGGCAACCGGGTGTTTCAGCATCACCTTGGTGCAGCTCGGTTGGCCCTCGCGGATCTGCAGGAGGGTGACCGGAGCCAGATGCTGGAAGACTCGATCCGCGGCGCCAATCCTCTACCAGCTGGCGGCTGGCTACGACCTCCTCGGTGACCGAGCCCAGGAGATCTTCGTCAGCAGTGGCTGGCAGGGAGACCCCTCCGCCTGGCAGGAGTTGGTGGCCGAGAAGGACTTCTGGCTGGCGCGGCTGCTGGCGGCTCCGGATCGCGGGATCCTGGCTGACGACATGCGCTACTGGGATCTGGGGCTGCAGCTCGCAAGGCTCCAATACGGCCCCTCGGCATCGGAGTCCATGGACGAGCAGTTCCGCATCATCGACGAGGGACTGAAGTCGCCCGGGTTGGGTCGTCGCGCCCAGTGGGTCAGCCGCCGACTGACGGCCGTCAGGGAAATGGCTGACCGATCCGTGGCTGATGATCCGCCGGCAGGGGGCCAACCCGTATCCATGGCGGCCGAGCCGCGCAGTCCAGGGCTCGCGCCGGACCACGCCGAAGCCCTGTTCGAGGCTACGATGGACATCATTACCTGGCAGAACGTTGCACCCGTCTCGGCGCTCCGCGGGCTGCTGCACTACGGAATCCAGCCGCAGCGGGTCCTCGATGAGGCCATCAGCTTCGAGGAGGCACTGCGCGCCGACCGCCCGGGCTACATCTATGCCGGACGCCGGGGCGAGGCCCGGGAGCGCTCCAGGCAGTCCCTGATCACCTCCGCACGCGTCCTACAGGGGCGCGCGCTGGCCCAGCTCGGTGAGACCGAAGCGGCAGGAGAGCTGTTCGAGGAACTTGCGACGGAGTTCCCCGGGAGCGCGACGCTTGCCCATTTCGGCCGGCACCTCATGCGCACCGGCCAGCCCGAGCGGGCGGTCGACGTGCTGGTGGAAGCGCTCGCTCACGGTGGAGACTGGCGCCGAACCGCCGAAGAGGCTGCCGAGGCCGCCGGACTGTCGGTCGAAGCCGTCGATGAGCGGCTCGCCGTGCGGCAACCCATCGTGGAGGCGGAGCTGGAAGCACGGACCCTCGGTGCCCGCCTCGAACGCGAGCCTCCGGAACTCGCCCTGCCAGACCAGCACGGCGTCCGGTGGGCGCTCCGCGACCTGACCGGCAAGATCGTCGTCCTCAAGTTCTGGGCAACCTGGTGCGGGCCCTGCCTCGAGGAGTTCCCGCACTTCGTCGGGTTGTTGGAGAAGTACGAAGGTGATGACGAGGTCGTATTCCTGACCGTCGCCACCGCCGGCTCCTCCCGTGACGGCGTGGCGCAACTGCTCTCGAACAACGGTTACAACTTCCCGGTCCTGCTCGATGACGAGGGACAAGCCATCGACTTCGAGATCATCGGCTACCCGACGACCTTCTTCCTGGACCCGGACGGCCTGATCCAGTACAGACGCGAGGGATTCGAGGAAGACGGGTACGAGCACCAGACCGCGATTCGGATCGACGCGCTGCGAAGAGCATATGGTCCGGCAGGGTGAAGCACCACGGCTTCCCGCTCGATTGACCGAGACGGAGTTGGGATGCTCATCCAACGCGACCACATCGCCATGTTCGAAGCGCGTCGCTGGACGCCATGCCCCGCAAGATGAGGGTGTGGGCAGAGGCGCGACCCGCAACACGCTGTCTCGAAGGTGGCCCGGACCTATGGTCCAGCGGCGACCTCGAAGGGCTCTACCGCACCGGAAACGCCAGAGTCCCGGACCAAACGGCTGCGGGGGTGCCTCGACGGCTTCGAAGACCGGCACATCGCGGGCCGGAACCTCGACCGCCTCTCCGGTCCGGGGGTTGCGGGCCGTGTGGGCGTTCCGGTGCCGCACCTTGAGGTACCGAAGCCCCGAATCTCGATGTGGTCGCCGCGCGCCAGCGTTTCCTTCACCGAGTCGAGGAAGGCGTCGCGACCAGCCCGCAATCCCCCCATCACGTCACCGGCCAAAAGACGTGGCGCGGCCGGAATCAGACGCGCAGGCTGCGCAGGCGAAGCGAGTTCAGGACGACCGAGATCGACGATGCGGTCATGGCGAAGGCCGCGAACATGGGGTTGATGAGGATGCCGAGGAAGGGATAGAGCAACCCGGCCGCAACCGGCACGCCGGAGGCGTTGTAGGCCAAGGCGAAGAACAGGTTCTGGCGAATGTTGCGCATGGTGGCCCGCGCGAGCCGGCGGGCGCGGACGATCCCGTCGAGGTTGCCCTTGACCAGGGTGACGCCGGCGCTCTCGATGGCCACGTCCGCGCCCGTTCCCATGGCGATCCCGACATCGGCCTGGGCGAGAGCGGGCGCGTCGTTGACCCCGTCGCCCGCCATGGCGACCCTGCGGCCTTCGGCCTGAAGATCCCTGATGATGCGGACCTTGTCCTCGGGCAGCAGACCGGCGCGAACGTCATCGATGCCGACCCGGCCCGCCACCGCCCGTGCCGTGCGCTCGCTGTCGCCGGTCGCCATGATGACGCGAAAACCGAGCCGATGCAGTGCCTCGATGGCACCCGGTGTGGAGTCCTTCACCGGATCGGCGACGCTGACCAGGCCGGCGAATTCTCCATCGAGCACCACGAACATCACGGTCTCGCCCTCGTCGCGTCGGCGGTCGGCACGTTCAGCCAGCGCTTCGACCTCGAGCCCGAGGTCCTGCACCAGCTTCAGGTTGCCGATCGCAACAGCCTTGCCGTCGACCGTTCCCTTGACCCCCTTGCCCGTGACCGCTTCAAAGTCCGCCGCCTCAGCGAGTGCGACGCCACGATCCTCGGCCCCCCGGACGATGGCCTCGGCGAGCGGGTGCTCGGAGCCCTTCTCCAGAGTCGCGGCCAGTTTTAGTACCGCGTTTTCGTCGTGACCGATTGCGGGCAGGATGGCCACGAGCTGCGGCTCGCCCTTCGTCAACGTGCCGGTCTTGTCGACGATCAGCGTGTCGACCCTTTCGAACCGCTCCAGTGCCTCGGCGTTCCTGATCAGCACCCCGATCTGGGCACCGCGCCCGGTGGCCGTCATGACCGACATTGGCGTGGCAAGACCCAGTGCGCAGGGACACGCGATGATCAGCACAGCCACGGCCGCGAGCAGCGCGTAGGACAGGGAGGGTGCCGGACCCCATATCGCCCAGACAATGAACGAGCCCGCGGCGACCAGGATCACCACCGGCACGAACAGGCCCGCGACCCTGTCGGCGTATTGCTGGATCGGCGCCCGGCTCCGTTGCGCGTTCTCCACCATCTTGACGATCTGGCTCAGCACCGTGTCGGCGCCGACCCGCTCGGCCTCCATGATCAGGCTGCCGCTCCCGTTGATCGTGGCGCCCGCGAGCGGATCGCCCGGCGTCTTCTCCACGGGTATCGGCTCGCCGGTGATCATGCTCTCGTCGATGAAGGAGCGGCCTTCGACCACCCGGCCATCGACCGGCACCTTGTCACCCGGCCGCACCCGCAGCCGGTCGCCCGGTTGCACGTGGTCGAGCGGGATCTCCTCCTCCCGTCCGTCGTCGCGGATCACGCGCGCCGCCTTGGCCGCCATGTCGAGCAGCGCGCGAATCGCCTTGCCGGTGCCCTGGCGGGCGCGGAGTTCCATGAGCTGACCCAGGAGCACCAGCGTCACAATCACCGCGGCAGCCTCGAAGTAGACCCCGACATTGCCCTCCGCATCGCGAAAACCGGCGGGGAAGATGCCGGGCGCTACCACGGCGACCACGCTGTACAGCCACGCGGCCATCACACCCATCGCGATCAGCGAGAACATGTTGAGGCGGATCGTGCGGAATGAGGTCCAGCCGCGCGCGAGGAACGGCAGGCCGCTCCACAGCACCACCGGCGTGCCGAGCACCAACTCGGCCCACAGCGACCCGCGTTCGCCGAACACCTCGCGCACCGCTCCGAAGCCCAGGAACGGCCCCATCGCGAGAACCAGCAGCGGAATCGTCAATACCGCGCCGATCCGAAACCTACGGGTGAAATCCACCAGCTCGGGGTTGGGACCCTCCTCGGGCATCGCTGCGGATGCACGCTCGAGAGCCATGCCGCAGATCGGGCAGGAGCCCGGATGCGACCGGCGAATGTCCGGATGCATCGGGCAGGTGTAGATCGCACCCGAAAGGCCGGTTGCAACTGACTCAGGCTGTCCTGCCACGCTCACATCGCGTGGTCCGTGATGGGAGTGGGCCCCGTGGCCGTGATCGTCATGCATGGCACAGCCTGGACCGTTCCCTGGCCGGATGAAACACACCCTGAAGGTGCTCCAGACAGCTATGGATCATTGTCACTGGAGTGGGCATGTGCGATGGATGGGCCGACTACCGGGGTTCCCGAACACATGATCGCCATGGTGTCGGCGAACACGCAAGATCGCGGGACAAGCCGGACTTCGCGAATCGGACGCGTGCGGCGCGGCGGGGTCCGGCTATGCTTGGTTGCCGTCGAGCCGCGATCCGCCGCGACCTGCGAGGCAGTCGGTATCCGCGTCGGACGGCGAACGCGGATCTCCGGGAGGATCGAAGGGAGGCGGGAGACTCCCCCCCTCGCCAAAGCGCATTTTTCAACGTTGCGCAGGCTTGCTCAGGACCAGCAAAGGGTCCTGAGGGAGCCGTTCGGACGCCTCCGAAACGCTCCTCCGGGCACCGCCCTGAACACGCACACAGTGCCGTTCCGGGCAAGGCTCTCAGAGAATCGTCGGCAGACAACCACTCGATCCCGGACGGGTTGGCTGGCCGGGCCTTCCGCTCTCCTCGCTCAGGAGATCGTCGAAGTCACGGGCCGTGATCAGCGGATCGACGCCGACTTCGAGGAGGTCTACCGCGTGGGCGTGCTTGAGGGCGAGTCCTGGGAGATGTTCGGCCAGGTGGGCCGGATTGCCTTCGACGCGGAGGGCAACCTCTACGTCTTCGACGGGACAACCGGTCCGACACGTCTTGGGGGGGCGGTTCTGATGGGTTCCGGGGACGTGAGGGTCCTCGTGTTCGACGACGCGGGGCGATTCGTAAGGGAATTCGGATCCTCTGGTCAAGGTCCCGGCGAGTTCAATCAGCCGATGGGCTTCGCGGTGTTGAGGGACGGCACCCTGGTCGTGAGCGATGTCGGCCACCGTGCATACCAGCTCTTCGACGCCTCCGGCGCGTTTCAGCGCATGGTTCGGGCGGGCGACGGGCCAAACGCCGGGGCGATCCCGGACCACGACATTCAGCCGGATCCGCGCGGCGGGGCGGTCTTTGCCGGTGGGCGCGCGAGCTCCGTCACCATGAACACGGGCGGCGCAGCCGAGCCACCCACCTCCCGTCCGGTCCTGCGGATCGGACTCGACGGCGAGACCGTGCGCGCCGATACGGTGGCGGAGGCCTGGCTGCCGCCGCGAACCAACCTAGAAGACCTCACGACGGGACCGGCCCCCGCCCAGGTTCGCGACGCGCTACGCGGCATGGCCATGCCCACCGTCTTCGAACCCCGGTTACTGGTGGGCGTCCTTCCCGACGGCGGCATCGTTCACTCGGACTCGTCGGCGTACGCGCTGAAGGTCACCCCGCCGGGTGCGCGGGAAGTAGCGCACATCATCCGGCGGCCCTTCGAGCCCGAACCCGTGACGGAGACGGTTCGGGAGGCGCACGCGGAGAGGTGGCAGCCGCCCGGCGCGAACTCGGCGGAAGCGGTGGTCCAGACCGCCTCGTGGTGGTCGGGGCAGTCGAGGCGAACCATCCTCAGCCGGCGGCCACGTTCGCGCTGGAGGATCGCTGCTACCACGGAGGTTGGCAACCACATTGGATGCCGGACGCTTTTGGCCCGAACGGACTTGCGGCGTTCATCGAGTTGGACGATTTCGACGTAGCCAGCGTGGTGCTGCGGAGGCTGCCGACCGAAGTCCGGTGAACCCCATTGCGGGGCTGGGCGGACTCGCCACCGTGGCCGGAACATACCTCGACGCCGTGAACGAACTCGGGCTGCTCAACAATGCGCAGTCGATCGGAAATGTCCACAACGGGCCCGAGGGCCCCGAAGCGGCGGGTCAGCTTTGACGAGCCGCGAACGGGAGCGGCGACGCCGCACCGTGCGTGCTACGCTGGGCGTGCCCACGCTTGCCGTAGCGGGATGGGGTGTGGCCTGGTGTATCGCGTTCGTCCTTGAGTTGATGCTCGGATAAGCACGGCGACCGTGAAATGCGGAGCGGTGCGGAGAGTTCTAGACTGTGGAGTAGGAGCAGGCGGCGCATAAGCTCTTCTCGAGACGCTGAGCTGGTGGCGGCGTGGTCCCCCGTGCCGAGCGCCTTGTAGATCGCGCGTCCGTGGATCCGGCCGATGCCGTCGATTCCGGATTGTTCTCCTCGACGGCCACGCCCTGCGCGACGAGCTTGCGGACGGCGCGTCCACCTTCCCTTCATTCCCTGGCGTCGATCACCCCAACTCGTCGAGGCTGGTCAGCGGACGAAGGAATGGCAGTCTGGCGCTGTTCGGGTGACGGCACCCGGTTCATCCGCATCAATCAGCCAAACCTGAACAGAAGGCTGCCAGCAACCAGCAAAGAAGCGTGGGCGAACCCTACCGAAGATCCCGGGCCACCCGGAACCCCGCGTTACTTCGTCGGGTCACCGATTCCGCGAAAAAGCGGGCGGCCGGGCGCAGATTGACCTGGGTCGAACCCCACGAGCCGCCACGCCACACTCTCACCTCACACGTGCCATCCGTCCATGCGCTGCCGTCGTCGGGAGCCCCGTCATAGACGTTGAATTGCGACGCAGGGAGCTCGCGGGGGGGCGAGCGAAAGCAATCCTCTGTCCACTCAAAAACGTTCCCCAAGAGGTCGTACACACCAAACCCATTTGCCTCGTATGTCCCTGGTGGAGCGGTGTATACATACCCATCACTGCACTGTGTCGTCCTCCGGTGGGGGTTGGGAGAAGGGGGCAGAGCCGCGGCCGCGTCCAAATCGTGACCATTCGCATGCCGACACTGATCCGACGGCGCGTCGCCCCAATACCACCTCGTCTCCGAACCCGCCCGCGCAACGTACTCCCACTCTGATTCGCTCAGCAGCCGATACGACTCCCCGGTGTGGTCGGAAAGCCACTCGACGTAAGCCTTCGCGTCATGCCAGTCGACGTTGACCACCGGGCGGCTCCCGCGGCCCCATCCTTCGTCGGCTGGGCGGTACCCTCCGCATCCTCCGGCTTCGACGCAGGCATCCCACTCCGCGAAGGTGACCTCGTACCTGCCGACCGCAAACGGAGCCGCGAACGTCACTTCATGCTGCGGGCGCTCGGATCCTCGTCCCCCTTCCCCCGACAGTGCGGTTTCCGACTCCGGGGAGCCCATCAGAAAGGTCCCCGCCGGCACTACGATCACAACCGGGCACGCCTCACAGTCCTGGATGACCTCCCCTGCTTCCTGACCGGCTGCGGGTAGTCCGGAAAGAAGAACCAGGAACAAACCCAGGACCATAACGGTGCATCCGCGGCTCCACTCCAACGTCGTGGGATCTTTCACAGTTCAGCCCTCCCGGTCAATTCGGTAGCCCTCCAACCTCTCCCTCCCCAACTCGTCACGCCGCGTGATCACGAGCATGTCCCTGTCGATCCAGCAAGGTGCGCCGACCCTGCAGAGCCATGGCTCCGCAATGCCTTCAAGTACGCCAAGCCATCGACCCTCCGGACTGAAGACGCTCCACTGATCCGGCATTCCGGTTTCCGACGCCGACCACTCCCGCACCCACAGATGTCCCTCGGTGTCGACCACGAGTGCGGCAACTGCGGGATATGTGTCTCTCCGGGGCAACGCCCTGCTGAATGCAGCCACGTCGGTCTGTCCCAATGATTCGGCCAGTGCCGCCAGGTACTGCTTCCTTGCCTGGTCCGCCCTTGGGGTCACCGCAAGCGGATCCCCGCTGCGGCGGATGCTCCGCACCAGTGTTCCGTCAAGTGCGACTTGCTGTATCTCGTTGCGGTCACCGTTGCTGATGTAGACCATCGGCGGATCACCCCCCACCGCGATGTGCGAATCGAGCACCATGCCCGGCTCGGCCACGTCCGGGAGCTCATGCTCCTCATGAATCCGCTGTGGCACTGCCCATACCTCCGGACCATCCCATGAGCCCCCCAGCGGGACAGGGATGTAAGTGCCCGGGTCGATCCTCGAAAACTGTACGGACGGATACCGGAACATGGTGCCATCGGCCGGGCGCGCGAAGTCGGGGTCCCAGTGCTCTACCGCGACCACGAAGGACCCATCCGGCAACGGCGTCGTCGGAGATTCAGCCGTGGCGTCCGGCAGCGAAGCAAGTGTGCGGCGACGGTCGCTCGGCCGTTCGGTGAGGAGCGTTCCGGTGGTGTCGAAGTAGCTCACGGGTCCCATCCAGTGGTCCCACACCGCCAATGTGTCGGGCGGCAGGTACTGCATGTGTTGAGGACGAACGAACTCTCCAGGACCCGGCCCTCTGCCTCCGATGGCTCGGGAAAGCTGGCCGGATGGCTCGAAGACAAGGACCTGATGGACTCCTGCGGACAGGACTGCGATGCGATGGTCCGCCAGGCGGGCCACTCCCTTGACCTCGAAGATCAGCGCAGCCAATTCCTCGCGGGTACGACTATCCCCCCATTCCTCGTCCCAGGCGAGGCCGTGTTCGGCCCCACCCAGGACGAACTCCGGCTCCGGACTCAGCGACCAGAAGCTCCCGGGCGACCGCTCCGGTGCATGGTTCTCGACGATCTCGACGCTAGCCGAGTCATGGATTGTCACCCCCTGCGGAGAGGCCGGCCGGGCCTGGCCCGGCGAGTCGGCTTCACAACCGAATCCGCCAAGGATGATCGGGAAGGCGGCGATGGCCGCCAAGGACGCTCGCGACCGGGTGGCTATGCCAGGGTGCATCTGCGAGGTTGGCTCGTCACTATCCATCAATACGGCACCAATTCGGCGAATTCAGAGTTCATTGCCGCATCAAGTTCTGTCCGGACACCGGGGGCGATTGCGAGAGTGGCCATGGGCACATCCCGTTCGCAAGGTAGCATGAAGTCGATCCGGCCCGCTTCCCCGCGATACTTGATTACCAAATCCGCTCGGTTGTCGAGTATTGCTGCTGCAACCATCATAACGTCTGCTGCGTCAAGGCCCGCCCGGACCTCCGAAACAGCGTCGGCTAAAGCTTGCATCTGGCCACCGTCACCACAAGGAATATGGCAGGGACCACTTCGCCAGTCCGTGTGGCACTCCGAGTCTCCCCCGCAGCGGACGCAGTGCTCGCCCTCTGGTTCATCGCAGTGAAACCCCCTCCTCGGAGATGTGAGACGCGTCATGAAGGCGAATCCTCCATTGACTAACCACATACCAGTTCTCGACGCCAGAACGTGCAATCCCGTGCCGGGGAGCACGTCTGCGATGCCGAGATGCGTACTGACACGAAGGACTGTAACGGCATCGCCAGCTGGGTCCGGCGGTTCCTCGGTGTTGCGGGTTGATGTCCGTTCGCCCAGATCCCTCTACCTACCGGAAGCCGACGGGCTCTAAGTCGGCGTCCCCACGTTGAGTTGGGCTGTGGGCAAGTCCAGGTACCTTGCGAGGCCCTGGCTCGATCTCACCGGCCCGTTGCCGGTCCAGATCGTCGGCCCAGATAGTCTGGGCCCAAAGCCTGCATCGACACGCGCCGCTCGGGCAGGGACACCGCCCGATTGTAGGCCCGACCGTTGGGATCCCTGACGACCGAGCCAACTGGTGCTCGATGAAGTCGGGCCGAAACTCCAGCACCTCGTCCAGAATCGCGCGCGCCATCGCGCGGAACCCGTGCATCGTCATCCGCTGCTTCGGGAGGTCCAGGCACCCGGAACGCGCTCCAGAGCGGTGCCGCGGCTCATAGGCAGCTCCCGGTATGGAAAACGCGCGTTCGGAAAAAGGTAGCGGTGGTGCCCCGTCATGGGATTGAACCTCGCTCAGGATCGCGACGGCCTCTTGTCTACTTGGTGATGTCAGAATCCAGAACATTCCCTCTGGTCAAGCCATCGCAGATAGAATACGGTCGCCGCGGCCCCCGCCAACGCGTACAGTGCCGCAGCGGTGACCGGGATTGCATCAGTTCCCGACGTCCACAGGAAGGCAAATGCCGCCGACGCCGCCAGCAGTCCCGCTACGGCCAGATGCCTCCAACCGGGAAGCCGCTCGGAGTGACGGGTGATCGCGGTAGCTCGTGCGATGATTCTCTCGTCCAGATCGACTGGGGCCGTGGCATCGATCTGCGGATCGGACAGATAGCGCGTACCAAGCTGGATCTGCCAATCCAGCAGACACGAGTCACACTGCCTCAGGTGCTCTACCACCTCCGGGTCCGCTTCCGCCGAGCCCACTCGGGCCAAAGAGGACAGCTCAGGACAACTCATCTCCCTTCCTCCCTCATGAGTTCACGTAACTTCTTTCGAGCGTGCCGAATGTTGGATCGGACAGTCGCGGTGGTCGTTCCCAACGTGCGCGCCGCACGGTCGATGCTGTGCCCCTCGGTATGGACCAGGCGCCATGCTCGCCTCTGACGCAACGGCAGTTCGTCCACGGCTCGTTCCAGCCGCTCGAGGAACGTCCGGTAGTCCAGGAGCCGCGAAGGGTCGTCCAGCAAGGCATCGGATTCTTCGGTCGGGGGGACCTCGGCCGCATATCTCTTGGTGGCTGACAAACGGGACTCCCGTGCTGCAAGCCAGTTGCGGCAACAGCCTCGCGCCAGTGTCGTGATCCACCCTTCCATCGCGCCCATTTCCCGGTAGGATTCCCGACGCGTGAGAAGCCGGATGCACACTTCCTGGTACAGGTCGTCCTGATCGTCACGGTCCTTGGTGTACGCGGCCACGATGCTCCTGATTATTGGGCCGAAGCGTCTCAGCACGAGCGCGAAGCATTCGGGATCTCCCCGCCGGAAGGCCTGGCTGTCGATCCGAGCGTCATCGGGCGCCTTTGTCCCCTCGGCTGGGGACAACGCAGGAAGCGCCTTGGAGAGGTCGAGCGATCCGGAGGCTGCGGAGTCGCTCATCCCCACCGCCGCGACCGGACCAGGAAACCAAGTAGGAGGGCTTCCGCAGCCGGGAGCACCAACGGGAGCCAGGCAGCGACCACGCCCGATCGCATGGTACCATCTCGGAGGAACGGCTCGGCGGGCCCCGCCAGAGTGTGGCACGCAAGAAACGCCATTCCGCCAAGGACTCCGATCGCGACTCGGGTGTTTCGGCGGCCTCCGCGGCTCATATCGGCGGTGAGTTCAGCCGAGCGTACACCGATAATGACATTGATCAGTCCGAAGACCGCCAAGGCGACTGACACGTGCAGCTCCCAGCGAAGCACGTTCGGCGGAAATCGGTGTGGGGCACTTGCCCGCAAGCTGTACTCTTCGGGAGGAGAGGCTTCAACGAACTGGATGTTTCGCAGGATTCCCACCGGGGTCTGCGGGCCAAACTGACGCATGTCCTCCGTCTCGGCCCCAAGGGTGGCGAGATACCGATCATCCAGTTCCGGTGCCAACCACGCACCCAGAACGTATGATGCGGCAGCAGCACAGATGCCGACTGTTGCGCCGGCTCGAAGAAGCCGACGCGAGTAGCCCAGGCTCCGAGCCAATGCCACGCCGACGGCGAAGAGCAGGAAAGGAAGAACCAAGGCCGTGTCGTGAGCCAACATCCACAAACAGCGCACGAAGGACGCGTGCTCCTCGAACGGAGGCCAGACCAGGAGCAGCTTTCCGACGACGAGCAACAGGTACCAGGGGAACATCGCTCGGATGACCGGTCGCCATATCCCGCGGAGGGGCTGATCATCCTCGATCGCTAGCCCGGATTTCTCAAGCCTATAAGACGGCACCGGCCTCTGGAGGCTGTTAAGTTTAGTTGTGCCAGCAACTTAACCGCAGCCACACCGGAGGACCGATGCCAACACAGTGTAAGCCGCTATCCTTCCGATTTCAAGG
>JAJDVT010000091.1 GCA_022826005.1 Gemmatimonadota bacterium
CCTTGAAATCGGAAGGATAGCGGCTTACACTGTGTTGGCATCGGTCCTCCGGTGTGGCTGCGGTTAAGTTGCTGGCACAACTAAACTTAACAGCCTCCAGAGGCCGGTGCCGTCTTATAGGCTTGAGAAATCCGGGCTAGCATCGCTCAACGAAGGCAGGGGGCTCGGGGCCCCTGCGACGCGCCAGCCCGGCATTGACCACCCGTCCGAAAGATACGTCGGCGACGGTGAGGGTGCCAAAGTCGCCTCCGGGTGGGGCGAGTAGCGGAACTCCCGGTGGGCCTCGGGCTGAAGCCTTGCGGAGTCCGGCCTCCTGTCTTGACAGGCCGTCGATCGCGAATCTAACGTGATGTTCGAGAATCATATCGCGTAATAATCCCATGACAATGAGATGCGCGATGGAGTGATCTCGATAGTGAAAGGACGACGTGGGATCGGTACTGACCCTGTCTCGGCTGGAGGCCGACCTCGTGCGGGCGGGCACATGAGCCGGCGCTCCGTCGCACATGACGCGCCACGCGCGGTGGCGGATGCGGTGTCCCGGCTGAGCGGAAGGATCCGTACCGCCCGGGAGCACCGCGGGTGGACGCAGCAGGAGTTCGCCGACCGGCTGGGCGTGAGCCGTACGACGGTGGTGCAGCTCGAGCGGGGCAAGCTGGGCTCGGCGATCGCGACGTACGCCTGCGCGCTGCATTAGCTCGGCATGCTCGACGGGTTCGAGAAGCTTGCCGATCCCAACCACGACTCGGAGGCGGCGATACTGGCCGCGCTGGATGCGGAGCAGCGCCCCGGGTACCCGGGCGACTAGTTCATCCGTCGGGCGCGGACACGCAGCGCCCTGCTATCGCTCGACCCTGTGCCGTCGCCGGCGCAGGTACGGATCCGGTCCGTACACGTTCCGGCCGATGGTTCCCCCGCGGCACAGCAGAAGAAACCACAGGTACAGATTGTAGATCGGGATTCCCAGCAGGAGGAAGTGCCAGCCCGGGCGGTCCAGATCGTGGAAGCGTTTGACGGTGACGGCCAGCCCGGCCCACGCCCCGGCCCAGAGGACGCCGAGCATCGGCAGAATGAAGACGGGGCCGAAGGCTTCGGCCAGACCCACGAAGATCACGGCGTAGATGGCGAGCAGCACGGAGCCCACGACCTGCACCAGCCAGTAGCGCGAACGATTCGCGCGGCCTTCGAAGCTGAACAACTCGACAAGTTCGTCCATCGTTCTTTTCTCTCGTTGAGGGGGGTATGCCAGGAGAGTACGGGTCCGGCGGCCGGGTGGTTGCGCGAGCGGGTGCCGCGGAGCACCTTCGGCGTTGGGTGCCGGGGCGGACGGACCGGGGACCGGTCTCCGGGCATGCAGGCATTTGGACGCGGAGTTGAATGTGAGCAAGGGAATCGGATCGGCCGGGGTGTGCGTGCGCCGGGCGGGGCGGACTCGCCGGCGTGGCGTCGCGCTGATGCTGGCACCCCTGCTCTGGGCCGGCTCCGCGTGCCGCGCCTCGGCGCCGGGGCCGGACGCCGCGGACGAAGCGCCGGCACCCGCGCCCGAACGCCCCTCCAAGGCCGAAGAACCGAACACCACCGACGGCATCTACACCGAGGAGCAGGCTGATCGCGGACACGCGGTCTACGGGGCGATCTGCTCGGAGTGCCACGTCGTCAACGACTGGACCGCCTCCGCATTCCGGGACCGGTGGGAGGAGGCCTCGGTCTTCCGCCTCTGGTACTGGATCTACGAGCGGATGCCCCACGGTCAGCCGGGGAGCCTCTCCCGCCGGCAGGTCACCGACGCGCTCGCCTACATCCTGCAGTTGAACGGCTTGCCCCCGGGCGAGACCGAACTCGCAACCGACGACGACACCCTTGACGACTACTGGATCATCTGGAAGGTGCAAGAATGATGCGCACGACCGACATCCTCCTCGCGGCGCTGTTCGCGGCCCTGCCCGCTTCCGCCTCCGCCCAGGCCTCGAGCCTCGTCTCGCCCACGGGCGCGGTCGACTGGAACCGCTTCTACACGGCGGCCGAGACCGACCAGATCCTGCGCGAGTTCCACACCCTCTACCCGGAGCTGACCGAGCTGCACCAGATCGGCGAGAGCTTCCACGGCAAGCCCCTCATGGTGATCACGATCACCAACGAGGCGACCGGCCCCGCCAGCGAGAAGCCCGCCCTCTACGTCGACGGCGGCCTCCACGCCGGCGAACTCACCGGCTCGGCCGTCGCCACGCACCTGATCGGCCACCTCCTGAACGGCTACGGCACCGACCCGCGCGTCACCGCGCTGCTGGACACCCGCGCCTTTTACGTCCGCCCCAAGTTCAACCCCGACGGCTCGGACCTCGCGCTCATCGACGATGTGTCGCTGCGCAGCACCCCCCACCCCTTCGACGACGACGAGGACGGGGTCGCGGACGAGGACCCCGCCGAGGACCTTGACGGCGACGGCTGGATCACGCAGATGCGCATCCCCGACGACGGCGGGATGTGGGTGGCGGATCCGAACGATAACCGCATTATGGTACGCGACGCGCAACGCCTGCGCGCGGGCCCCCGCTATTCCACGATGAGCGAGGGCATCGACAACGACGGCGACGGCCAGCACAACGAGGACGGGATCGGCGGCCTCGACATGAATCGCAACTTCCCGCGCAACTGGGAGCGCGTGCACCGGCAGCCCGGCGCGGGGGACTACCCGCTGTCCGAGCCCGAGACCCGCGCCGCCGCCGAGTTCATCAACGCGCACCGCAACATCACGGGGATCGTGCACGGCCACACTTCGGGCGGGTTCGTCTACCGGCTGCCGTCGGCGTCGGCGCCGTCGCTCTTCCCGCAGATCGACCTGGCGCTGATCGTCCACCTCGGCGAGGAGTACACGCGCTCGACCGGACGCCCGGTGCGGCCCAGCGCCACGCACCCCACCGAGCACCGCTACGGCACCCTGATTTCGTGGGGATACTGGGACCACGGCGTGATCGGATGGGTACCGGAGTTCTCGCCGGGCCCCGAGGCGTGGGTGACCGACTACGACGGCGACGGCGAGATCAGCCAGGCCGAGCAGCACCGCTTCAACGACGAGGAGCTGGGCGGCCGCTACTTCTCGGACTGGACGCCGTACGAGCACCCCGAGTTCGGCACGGTCGAGATCGGGGGCTGGCACTCGAAGTTCTGGGGGCAGAACCCGCCGCCCGAGTTCCTGGAGGAAGAGACGGAACAGCAGCTCCACTGGATCCTCTACCTCGCCGAGCAGAGCCCCCTGATCGAGGTGAGCGACCCGGAGGTGACGGCTCTCGGCGACGGGACGTTCCGCGTCGAAGTGACGGTGACCAACACGGGATACCTGCCGACGAGCGCCACCGACCGGGGCGCGGTGGGGCGTGAGCGGCCCGATGGGAGCATCGACCGGCAGGTGGTGCGGGCGCCGGCCGTGACGCTCACGCACCCCGGGCTCGAGATCGTCGAGGGGAGGGCGCGCACCGTGATCCCGCACCTTGCGGGGTCGAACCCGTTCCTGGAGGCGGCCGCCGCCGCGTCGCACACGGTAGCGTGGGTGGTGCGGGGGGTGGGCGGGGAGCGGGCCGTGCGGGTCGTTGCCGAGTCGGACAAGGGCGGCACCGTGCGGTCGGGCTGGGTGGTGGTGCGGTGAGGGGCCGGGGTGTGCTGACCGCGCTCGCCCTGGTGGCCGTAGCACCCTGGCCCGCCCCGCTCGAAGCCCAGGAAGCCCGCCGCCGCTGGGAGCGCATGTGCCAGATCCGCGCCGAGAAGTTCGATCTCGTCCTGCCGAAGGCGATGCACGACAACGACCTCGACATGTGGATCGTGGTGATGCGCGAAGGCCTCCTCGACCCGCTGTGGGACGCACTTGGCCGGGGCTACGTCGGCGGCTGGGCCTACTACGTCTTCACCGACCGGGGCGAGCGCACCGAGCGGGCCGCGCTGGGCGTCGGCGGCTACAAGCTGGAGCAGTGCGGCGTCTACGACCACTTCGGCAGCGCGGAGTCGCTCGCGGACTACGTCGCCGAGCGCGACCCGGACCGGATCGGCGTCAACATGGCGGCCTCGATCGGCGGCGCCGACGGCCTTTCCCACACCTCCTACCTCCACCTCCGCGAAGTCCTCGGCGCCCCGTACTCCGACCGCCTGGTCTCAGCCGAACGCTTCGTCTCCGACTTCCGCGCCACGCGTACCGCGTCGGAGATCGCCGCCTTCGCCGAAGCCGGCGAGATCAGCCGCGAGATCGCCGAGCGCGCCTTCTCCAACGAGGTGATCACCCCCGGCGTCACGACCCTGGAAGACGTCGCCTGGTGGATGCTCGACCGGCTCCTCGCGCGCGGCCTCGACTCGTCGTTCGACATGCCGTCCGTCTACCTCACCGGCCCCACCGGGATCGAGGCCATCTCCACGGACCGGATCATCCAGCGCGGCGACCTCCTCATGATCGACTGGGGGGTCGGCTTCCTCGACTTCTACACCGACATGAAGCGCGTCGCGTACATCCTGCGCGAGGGCGAGACCGAGCCGCCGCCCGGCATCCGCCACGCCTTCGAGCGCGCGAAGCAGGTGCGCGACGTCATGAAGGCGTCGATCAAACCCGCGCCGACCGCGCAGCGAGCCCTCGACGCCACCTGGGCCGCGATCGAGGCGGCCGGCTTCAACCGCATCGAGTTCAACCAGCCCACCGACGACCCCGGCGTGACCGACGTAGTCATCGGCCCCCACTCGGTCGGCAACTGGGGCCACGGCATCGGCCCCTCGCTCGCGTTCTTCAATCCCACCCAACTCACCTACGAGCTGCGGCCCGGCACCCTCATCTCGGTCGAACTGTTCGCCTACACCGCCAACCCGGAGTGGGACGGCGCCAAGGTGCGGATCCCGCTGGAGGACGACGCGGTGGTCACCGAGCGGGGGATCGAGTGGCTCTATCCGGTGAACCAGCGGATCCTGGTGGTCAAGTAGGAGACGGATGAACCCCGGCGGTACGCGCAGCCCCCGCCGCCGGACGCCCTGCTACGAACCGGCCGTGGCCCTGACCCAACCGTGATACCCCGGAGTGTGGCGGAGGGTACGCCTCCACACGGCGGCACGCCCTACCGCCGCCTGTTGTAGTACACGCCCCTGAACCGTCCTTTCTGATCCACCAACGTGATGGGGTTCCTGGCGATATCGTCGCCCAGGTAGATCACCGGCCCCTTCGGCACGGCCATCGCGGCCGCGCCGGCGCTCGACAGGGTAAAGGACTCGGCTTCAGTGAGGTCGACGCCGTAGCCCAGGTCGGCGAGTGATTCGATTGTGACCAGGCTCAGCGGCTCGGTGCCCGGGGCCAGGAACGGAGTCATGATCTCGATCTCGAACACGCTCTCTCTCCAATGTCCGTCCGACGAGCCCGGTCGGGCGCCGCTCTCCACAGGCACTTTGCCCCCGCCGACATAGTTCGTGCCGCCGGCGGCATCGAACGCCGTGATGGCCAGCGGACCGGCGAAGTGCGTGTCCGCGTTGGGCGAACTGGGAACCGACGGGTTGCGAAGCAGGCCCTTCAGCTCCCAGAGGGTGCCGAACCCCAGCACGTGGGCCATCTCGTGGACGACCACCGAAAGCAGCTGGCCCCTCGTCTCCAGGGCCGCCGCGTCCGCCTCGTCCAGGCGGATCCGGCCGAGAACGGCTTCCAGCCATATCACGTCGCTGTCCGTGAATTGGATCGGGCGTGCCCAGCAGGGTCCCGCCGATGCGACAGCACCCCCTCGACCGTCGATCGAGTCGATCGTCACCCACACCCGCAGGTCATCGACCACATCAGCCACCAGGGGCTGCCCGTCGAAACACTCGTCGGCAGGATAGTTGGCCTGCGAACTGACGGAGAAGTCGTAGTTTTCCGCACCGCGCGCGATAATCGACTCCCATCGCTCCGCGGCTTCGCGCACGATGTTGTCCTGGGACGGGGTTCCGTTGTCCAGGAACACAACTTCGATGTCGAAAGTCTCAACGGGCTTTCCGCCGACGGTCACGGTGAGCGTGGAAGGCCCGAAGGCAGTGTATGCGTGAACGGCTACATGGTAGCTGCCGACACGAGTGGGTACCATCTGGCACAACTCCTCTGTTGCCGCGTTGCCGCTCAGGCATTCGTAGGCGTAGTGGTTGTCCGGACGCTCCCCGAAATGAACGAACATGTCTGCATCACCGGACCCGCCGGAAAGCTCGACGTTCAGCGCCTCCTGGGCCGCTTCGGTGATGTCGATCCGGAAGAGCAGCACCTCGTCGACCGTGCTTGAGGAGACGGTGACCGACTGCTCGAGGTCGATGACCTGCTGACTCGTGACGTTGGTCAGCGCGGAGGCCCTGTTGTTGTCCTCACTCCATTCGTCGATCTCGCCGGCAGCGTCGAGTTCGAAGGCAATCTCGTGGGCACCGGCGTCGAGGGGGCCCAGGGTGTGAGTCAGGTTGACGCGCTCATCGACAGCGAGCCCATCGAGCTCAAAGGTCTCCACGACCGTGCCATCGACCGAGAGCGTCAGCGGGAAGACCGCCGGGGTGGCCGCATTCCCCAGGTTGGCCACCCGGACGGTCACATCGATCGTCTCCAGGCTGCTCGGATCGTCACGGCTCAGGCGCAGACTCCCCTCGATTGCGAGATCCGGAATGGGCGTCTCGGGGACGGCCCGCGCGTTGACGATTGTCTGAGCGCCCTGCTGGATAGACACGCGCAGCGACTGGCTCCCGAAGCTGCCGCCGCCCAGCGTCCATTCGGCCGACACCTCGCCATCGGCGTCGGACACGGCGTTCTGGGGGTTGACCGACCCGGCCCCCTCCCCCGGCGCGAACGATACCGCGACGCCGCTCACGCCCGTCCCGCCCTGGTCCGTCACCTGCACCACGATCGGGTTGGGCAGCGCCGATCCGGCAATGCCTTCCTGGTCGCCCCCGGACCTGACCACGAGAACCGTGGGCGCCTGCTCCACCGTCACCGCCGCGTTCGCCGTCAGGCCGGCGGTGGATGCCTGCAGCTGCCCCGAGCCGTTGGACACGGCCGTGACCGTCCCGCTGCCATCCACCGTGAAGACCGCGGGGTCCGAGCTGGTCCAGGTGACCTGGGCGGTCACGTTCTGGCCGGCGGCGTCGCGAACGGTCGCGCGGAACGCCCTGGTCTGGCCGATGAAGGTCAGCGTGCTGGTGGCAGGTGAGATCGTGATCGTCGAGGGGCCGGGCGGGGTGGTGGGCCCGTCGTCGCCTCCACCGCAGGCGGCGATTGCGAGGACGGCCAGCAGCGAAAGAGGGAGGGCAGCACTGGATATTCTCATGGCGCCAATTCCTTGTCAGGCAAAGTGTGCGAGCAGGCTTGAAATGTAACGGAACCCCACGGGCGGGGCAGTGAGGCGGTGTAAAGAATACATGTCAAGTTGTCATGCGGACTTTACATATTTGTATTCGCGCTATCGCCGAGGCTGCCGCACCCGCACCACCCGGCCCTTCTGATCGATCACAACCACCGGCCAGCGGGCGATGTCGTCCCCAAGATACACCAGCGGGCCGCGCTTTGCCGCCGGTCCAGGCCCGCCGGCCGCCGGGATGGTGTAGGATTCCGCCTGCGTGACATCGACCCCGTACCCCAGGTCGGCCAGGGATTCGATGGTGATCAGGCTCAGCGCGTGCCCGCCTCCGACAAACGGCGTCATCAGTTCGTCGTCGAAGACGCTCTCCCGCCAATGCCGGTCGGACGACCCCTGCTCGGACCGGTTTTCCACCGGCACCCTGGCGCCCCCGGCGTAGCCCGCCCCTCCGGCAGCGTCGAAGGCCGCGGTCGCAAGGCGACCCGTGAAGTGCGTGTCCGCGCCGAGGTTGGCGGGGAGCGACGGGTTCTCGAGGAGCCCGTGGTCGTTCCAAACGCTGCCGAAGCCCAGCACATGGGCCATCTCGTGGACAACCACGGGCAGGAGCAGATCGTTGGCCTCCATGCGCGCGACATCGGCCTCGTCGAGCAGGATGCCGCCCAGAATCGTCTCCTGGTAGATGGTGTCGCTCTCGGGGAACAGAGTGGCGCGCGCCCGGCAGGGTCCCGCCATGGCCACACCGCCGCCCACGCCGTCGATCGAGGCGATCCTGACCCACACCCGCAGGTCATCGACCTTGTCGGTGACGGCCGGACTCCCCTGGAAGCAGGCATTCGCCGGCAAGCCGCCGGGACCGGTGAAGTCCAACTCCCTGGCGCCGCGCGCGATGACCGACTCCCACCGCCGCGCGGCTTCGCGCACGATCTCGTCCTGCGAGGCGGTGCCGTGGTCGAGGAACACCACCTCGATGTCGAACTTCTCGACGATCCTTCCGCCCACGGTCACCGTGAGCGTCGAGGGGCCGAAGGCGGTGAACGCATGGACGGCGATGTGGTAGCTCCCCTCCCGGGTGGGCACCATCTGGCAGAGCTCGTCGGACGCCGCGTTGCCGCTGACGCACTCGTAGTCGTAGCGGTCCGCCGGCCGGTCCCCGAAGTGGACGAACATGTCCGCGTCGCCGGAGCCCCCGGAAAGCTCGACGTTGAGGACTTCCTGCGCGGGCTCGTCGATGTCGATGCGGAAGTGGAGGACCTCGTCCACGGTGCCCGATGACACCGTCAGAGACTGGGTGGGTGCGATGATGCGCTGGCGCGCGACACGGACCGTCGCCGCGACCCGGTTGTTCTCCTCGTTGCGCTCTTCGATCCGGTTGTCGGGGTCGACGAACACGGCGATCTCGGGGAGCCCGGCCTCGAGCGGGGGCCGCTCCAGCTTCCACCGGACCCGCTGCCCGGGCTGCATCCGGTCGGCCCGGAGCGACTCCACCGCCACGCCGTCGACGGTGACCACGAAGGGGACTTGCGCGGGGGTTGCGGCGTTTCCGGCGTTGCCGAGCTGGAAGCTGATCTCGACGGACTCCAGATCCGTCGGATCCGGGCGCGAAACCGCCAGCGAGTCGGCGAACAGGTCCGGCGCGGGTCCCCGCGGGCCCGTCGTGCCTCCATCGTCTCCACAGCCGATGAGCGCCGAAGCGGTCATCAATGCGGCGGCGATCCAATGGCGGGGCATTTTCATGGAAACAATCTGTACGCAGCGACGTGCACGCGACAACTGCCGCCCGGGCTGCTAATCTTGTGTGTACCGGACACCTTCCGGCGCCGGGACCGCAGCCCGGCGTCGCGCCCTGGATCGCCTCGAAAAGGAGACCTCGCAGCCGTGGCCGAACCACGCGCACGCATCTGGTGGATTGCGGCCGCCGTGGCGATCGCGGCGCAGCTGACCTGCGGGGACGGCGCCACCGAGCCCCCGCCCGAGCCCAACCGGGCACCCCAGCCGACCGGTGCAATCCCGGCCCTTGAGGTAGCCCACGGTGACTCCGGCACGGTCAACCTCGCTGGGCACTTTCGCGATCCGGACGGCGATCCCCTGACCTACGGGGCCGCGTCCTCGGATGCGGGCGTCGTTGCGGCCGCCGTCGCCGGCAGCGTGGTCACGGTGCGCGCGATGTCCCGCGGCACGGCAACCGTCACCGTGACCGCGACCGATCCCGGCGGCCTGTCCGCCCGGCAGATGTTCGAGGTCTCGGTGCCGAACCGGGGGCCGGCAGCCGTGGGCGCGATCGAGGACCGGCGGCTCGAGGTGGGTGATTCGGTCACGATCGGCGTTGCCGCCCACTTCAGCGACCCCGAGGGCGACCCGCTGGCGCTTGCAGCCGCGTCGTCGGACCCGGAGGTGGCTCGCGCCGAGGCGAGGGGGGACTCCGTTCTGATCGTCGCGGCCGCGAAGGGGGAGGCCACCGTCACGGTGACCGCCCGCGACCCCGGGGGCGAGACCGCCGAGCAGTCCTTCGAAGTGACGGTGCCAAACCGCGGGCCGATCGTCGCCGACACGATTCCTGCCGACTCGCTGCTGCTGGGCGATACGCTCGAAGTGCGATTGACTTCCCATTTCACGGACCCCGACGGGGATTCGCTGGGCTTTGCGGCCGAGTCCTCCGAGCCTGCGGTAGCGACCGCCCGGGTGTCCGGCAGCACCCTCGTCGTCGTGCCGATGGCGCCGGGCCGCACGACTGTCACCGTCACCGCCTCCGACCCGGACGGGCTCTCTGCGGCTCAGAGCTTCGACGTTTCAGCGGCGCACCCCAACCGGGCGCCCGTCGCGGTGGGCGAGATTCCCGACCGGACCATCTACGTGGGCTCGGTGGACTCGGTGGATGTGTCGTCCTACTTCAGCGACCCCGACGGGGATCCGCTCGACTACACGGCGGAGACCTCCCGCAGGATTCGGGTCACCGTCGCGGCACACGGCAGCATCATCGCCCTATCGGCGGAGTCGGTGGGCAGTTCGACCGTCACCGTCACCGCCCGCGACCGGGACGGACTCGCCGCCACTCAGCGTTTCCGGGCCGTGGTGGAGCCCGTCCCGACGCCCGACCTGGTGGTCGACACGCCGGCCGTGGACGCGGACAGCGTCGTTGTGGGCGGCGAGTTCACACTCACCGCAGTCGTGCGCAACCAGGGGAACGCGGAGGCCCAATCCCCAGGCACGTTGCGGGTGTACGAATCCTTCGATTCCAGGATCTCGAGCAATGACCCGCAGGTCGCGGCGGATTCGGTGATTCCGCTCGGAGCCGGCCAGGCCACGGAGGTGTCGGTCCGTGTTGAGGGGCCGTCGTTCGCCGGGACGCGCTTCTATGGCGTTTGCGTCGATTCGCCGCCCAACGAGACCAACACGCGCAACAACTGCTCGGCCGGGGTCCCGGTGGTCTTCTGGCAGCCCAACCGTGCGCCGCTGCCGCGCGACAGCATTCGCGCACCGACGCTGGAACCCGGCGACACGTTCCGCACCAGTTTGGGCCGGTTTTTCATCGACCCGGACCGCGACCCGCTCCGGTACGCCGCCGAGACGTCCGACGCGTCGATCGCGACAACGTCCATCTCGAGCAACCTGCTGACGGTCGAGGCCAGGGCCCCCGGCACGGCGACAATCACCGTCACCGCCCGGGACGAGACCACGCGCCGACCGGGAAGCTTCACCGCCACCCAACGGTTCGAGGTCAGGGTGGAGATGCGGCCTCGCCCCGATCTGGCCGTCGACCTGGCCCAGGACTCGTTCGGGATCGGGCCGCAGCAGAGATTCCTGCTCAACGCGGTGGTGCGGAACGAGGGTAATCGCGAGGTCCCTGCCGGCACGACGGTGCGCTTCTTCCTCTCTTCCGACGCGACGATCGGCACCGCGGATACCGAGGTCGCAACCGCCACGCTCGGCGCGCTGCCGGAATCCGGACGGGAAACCATATCGGTCGGCCTGACAAGCCCTGCGGCCGAGGGCATCCACTACTACGGCGCCTGTGTGGATGCGGTCGACGAGGAGACCCGCACGGACAACAACTGCTCCGGCGCGGTCGTGGTGCGCGTTGACGAGGAGAAGCCGCCGAACCGGGCGCCACGCGTGGAGAAGACGTTCCGCGACGTTACCGACACGATCCCCGGACGGCGCTATCGAGCGTACCTGGGGGAGGTCTTCAGCGACCCGGACGACGATCCGCTGACCATCACGGCGGAGTCCAGCGACGAGGCCGTGGTGCGGACGGAGGTTGTCGGCGATTCGATCTACCTGTACACCCTCGACTTCGGCTCGGCTAACATCACGGTCACGGCAACCGACCCGGCCGGTCTGTCGGCCTCCACGTCCTTCTTCGTCACGATCTCCCCGTCAGCGCCGCCAGGCTCGGGGTTTTCGATGCTGTTCTTCGCCCAGACTACGATGCCGGAAGCGCAGCGGGCGCCCATCCGTGCCGCGGTCCGGGCCTGGGAGGCGATCCTGGCCGAAACGGACTTGCCGGATGTGGTTGTGCCGGAGGGGTTCAACTGCGCCGGCATTCCCCTCAACCGGCAGGAAGTCGACGACCACATGTTCATCGCGCTTGTCGGGTCAATCGACGGGGCCGGGGGAACCCTGGCGGTTGCCGGGTTCTGCGCCCAGCGCAGCGGAGGGGGATTCCCGATCGTCTCGCGTGCAATCTTTGATGCAGCCGATATCGGCCGGCTGATCTCGCTGGGATCGCTCGACGACGTCGCCTTTCACGAAATCGCTCACGGGCTGGGGTTCATCGGAGGTCGGCTGAGCGCCCTGGGACTGCTCAACACCGACCCGGAACCGCACTTCACCGGCTCGGGGGCCCGGGCCGCCTTCGATGCGGCGGGCGGTACCAGCTACACGGGCGCCAAGGTGCCGCTGTCTTCCCCCGACCTCAGTCACTGGGACGAGGATGTCTTCGACGTGGAGATTATGACGCCGCGACTCGAGGCCGGGGTTCCGCAGCCGGTCAGCGCCATCACCCTCGCGGCGATGGCCGACATGGGCTACGTCGTCAATATGGGGTTTGCCAACGCCTACAGGCTTCCCACCCCCCGTCCGCCCCTCGCGGACCGCGAACGCCCCCGCCAGATCCTCGACCTCTCCGGCGATGTGGACCAGGGCCCCGTGACGATCCTCGGCCCGGACGGCCGGGTGCTGGACATCATCCCGGCTCCGCGCGGATACGTCCCGCGGACGGGGCCCTACCAGGAGGTCGCAACGTCCGACTCCGCGCGCGCACCGGCCCCACCCCAGGTCACCTGGATTAGCGATCCCTACCCGGCTGTCCGCCGCTCCGAGGCCCCCAGCCGCCGCCCCAGGTAGACCGGCAGATACAGCAGCGCGAACAACCCGAACCCCAGCACCTCGAACCACAGCAGATACCACGGCCACGGCAGGAAGATCAACGGCGACGCGGTGACCGGCGCCTCGAACAGGTACATGTAGTTGCCGTCCACCAGCAGGTTGACGACGGCGATCCCCGCGGCCAGGACGTTGAGGTAGAGGAAGGCGCGCAGCAGCGACTTGAAGTCGGGGCGCATCCGCAGGCCGAAGGTAGCGAAGAGCGCGGTCGTGACGATGCCTCCGTGGGAGATGTAGTACTGGATGAAGTGGTAGTCGGGCCACCCCTCGGTGAGTTCGGGGGTGATGATGGCGTTCGTCGTCCCCGCGAGCCCCCAGAAGTAGATCAGTTCGTAGGAGAGGCGGTCGCGCCGGATGAGCAGCAGGACGGCGAGAATGATTCCGATGCTGCACAAGTGGAGCGGAAGGTGCTCCCGCAGGAAGGTCATGGCCCCGACGGTCACCCAGCGGTAGGTCCAGTAGGCCACCTGGTTGACCGCCAGCACGGCCGCGAGACCCAGGCAGATCCGGCGCGTGACCGCCTCCGAGCCGGCCCGCCGCACGATGAGGCTCAGCGCGGCCGGCACGGCCACAGTGAGGACCATCACGACGTTGTGCGCCGCGCCGAAGAGCTCGAAGGGTACCGGGGAGGGATCCATCGGGGTCAAGGTATCGCCGGGGGGACCGGCTGGCCATTCCGGGGTGCTGTCACCGGCCGGTCCGGGGGCGCGTGGGGCGCCAGGCGGGGGGTTCAACCCTCTCCTGGCGAGCCGTCACAGGTTTTTTCCCGATCGAGAAAACTCGGGATTCCGAGGATGAATATTGTCATCTGGACATGGCAACTTGTAATGTTTGCCTTACATTTTGGCAGGGTGACGGGGGCGCCGGTGGGCCGGCCGGTGGGTGAGACGGCGTCGGGTGAGACGGCGTCGGGTCAGACGGCGTTCGGGTGAGTCGGCCGCGGGCGGGCAAGCCCCTCAGGTGCGCTGGCCGCCGGCGGGTTGGGCGCGCTTGACGGCACCGCCGGTGCGCTGCGTTTGCGTGTGGCGTTTGTGGTGGGCGGCGTACAGTTCGGCGTTGGCGAGGCAGGCCCCGGCCGCGCCGCGGACGCCGTTGTGTGCGACCACTACGAAGGCGATGTCGTGTGGCGGGGGGGCCGCGCGGATCCGGCCGATGCTGACGGCCATCCCTGACGCGGCGTCCGCGTCGAGGCGGGGCTGGGGGCGGTCGGGCTCGGGGCGCAGGACGAGGGCGCGCGGGGGGAGGGTGGGCAGAGCGCGGGCGGCAGCCGGGGGGCGGAAGTCCTCCAGCGCGCGTACCACGTCGCCAGGCGAGGCACGGTTGCCGAGCTTCAGGAACACATGCGCGGTGTGGCCATCCAGCACGGGCACCCGGTTCACCGCCACCGACACCTCGATCTGGGCGCCCAGCACCTTGTTGAGTTCGGGCCCGATCTTCTCCTCTTCCCCCTGGATGGCCGGGATCACGTTTCCGGTGACCGCCATCGCGCCGACCCCGCTCAGCCCCGCCCCCGAGATCGCCTGCAGGGTGACCACCGTCGCCGCCTCGATCCCGAACGCCCGCTCGATCGGGGCGCAAGCCAGCGCCAGCCCGACCACCACGCAGTTCGGATTGGCCACGAGCGCCCCGCCCTCGTCGCGCCACGGCTGCGCGGCCACCCCCTCGATCGCCCCCGGGTTGACTTCCGGCACGATCAGCGGCGTGTCGGGCCGCATGCGGTGCGGCGACGCGTTGGTGCAGACGACGTGCCCTGCCCCGGCCAGCCTGACCTCGGCTTCGGCGGCCACGCTCGATGGAAGCGCCGAGAGCACGATCGGGCTCCGCAATAGCGGTTCGGGCCCCTGGCGGACCGGATCGCGCAATGGCGCGCCCTGCCCCGGGGTCCGTGCTTCGGAACGCCCCGGAAACTCCCGTGCTCCCCCCAGCACCATTCCGGCGGCGCCTGGCGGAGGATCCCCACCGATACTCCATTTGACCGCTTCACCGTACCGCTGGCCCCCCCGCCGCGCGGAGGCCACCACCTCGGCCAGCCGGAACAACGGGTGCCCGTCGAGCAACTGCACCAGGCGCTGCCCCACCACCCCGGTGGCCCCCAGCACCGCGACCTCGGTGCGGCTGCCACCGCCTCCCGCCCCGCCCCCCACCGCCGCCTCACCCGG
>JAJDVT010000064.1 GCA_022826005.1 Gemmatimonadota bacterium
CCCTTGAAATCGGAAGGATAGCGGCTTACACTGTGTTGGCATCGGTCCTCCGGTGTGGCTGCGGTTAAGTTGCTGGCACAACTAAACTTAACAGCCTCCAGAGGCCGGTGCCGTCTTATAGGCTTGAGAAATCCGGGCTAGAAGCCGGACGATGGCACGCGCACCGGGTAGATCGCAGCAAGGGACACACGCTCGGCAACTTGGAAGCACTGTGCATCCCCTGTCACAAGAACACGCTGAGCTACGGCATGCCGCTACCGTGAACGCGACGAAGTACGTCCAACACCTCATCCATCTGCGGGGGATGAACCACGAGTAGGGCTTGGGACTGGGGTGCTCCTCCGTACTGCACTTTCAGTTCGATCGTATCGCCGAACCGGGGATGCAGATGCTGGCCCAGGACACCGAATACAAGGTAGCAGAGGTCTTTCCATGAGTTCTCCCGCCACGATTCACCCGCCACGAAGTACACCTGAGCGGGCGGGCCTTCGCAGCTCGCAATCGTCTGTGCCCCAAGCCTCGTCAGCGCCTCGACGAGAGGCTTCACCCCGCGGTCAACCGGGCACAGGATAGTGGCGAGTTCCTGCTCGTGAACCGGGATGCTCGGACCTTCCCCGTCCAGAGGTTGCCTCGGAAGGAGCGTCTCGAGCATGACGTGTACGATGGCAGGAGAGATTCGAAGGGTAACCCAGAAAGCTAAGGAAACCGAAAGAAACCCGCCAGACTGACTGACTGACTTCCTGCCCCTCCGTTCACGCCCTTGCTGTCTCCAGACTGCCTGCCCCCTCCTGTCTGAACGGGAAAGTACCCGGCGGCGCTACTTGGTAGCAGCGGGGGAGTTGAGTCGCCATCGGGCTCCCGCCGCTACGTCGGCCAGTGATCGCACCACTCCAAGAGCGGCTCAGTGGCCTTGGTACTCACCACTCGGGGGTCAGATTCCTAAGTCGCTCCACGCCTGCATGATCGCGCGGCGCCCGGGCGAACAGGTCGCTCCGCAGGAAGCCCCCTCGACGCTACCCACCCGTGTGCGCCAGCCCCGCCTCCGCCACAGCCCCGGTCCACGCCTTGTCTCCGCAGTTCCACAAGGGCTCTCGCCAATCATGTCCCCCTCATCGGCGCGAAGTGGGATTCCAGCCCCACCGGTCGCGGACTAAGAGCTAGATTGACAGGGAGAATGAACCATCCGTCCCATTGTAGACGAGGACGCCGGCCGACAGAAGATCTCGACCGATCAACGCGATGATTCCCAGTCGTTCTTTCAGGTCAAGCCCCTGCATCTCATTCGATCCGATCGAAATCTCCAACCCGTTTGCCTTGATCGTTACCTTGCCTGCGTAGGTGCGCACTTCCTGTGCGTCGTTCACTGAGACACTGATGCTCTTCCCAACACTGGGAAGCCCGACCCTGCGGGCCACGGTACCATCTACTGCGGTACGAGTGGCCCCCGTGTCGATGATACCCCACCCGGAAACGGCCTGCACGCCTATTCCGGCAGCCTTGAGAGCCTGGGCATGCTTATCGGTTGCGTGTACGACCACCTGCACCCGGGGACCAAGACTAACCAGAACGTCCGAAACGGGTTGGTTGGGATCGTCAGTGGTGATCCTCCCGTTTATTGTGGGCATGTGATCGGTGCACCTGCGGCCAGCGCGGGAATGATGTATGTCGGGGTTTTCGGACTTGCAGCAGACCGAACCAGGAACTCGGCGTCCTTGGCGAACTTCTCCACGCCAGCGTTGATAGCTTCCTCTCGGGTGTCGTAGGCACCGTGTACCTCTTGTCCCTTGATGAGCAGGAACCGTTCTCCGTACTGGGCGAGCAGGCGGTCCGCGTTGTCGAGCAAGAACTCGCTCTCGGTAGCTAGAATGTCTGACATCTCTGCTGTCCCTTCTTTTTCGGACTGTCGCGTGGTGGCGCTCACTCATCCGAATGTTATCGCCCGTACTTCTGTGAAGCAAGAACGGGGCCGGCCAGTCCGACGAGCCGACGGGTGGGGAACAGGTGCTGGATCTGCTCCACGGCGGGTCGTTTTCGCTCTACTCCGGCAGTTCGACGCGCAGCACGCGGACGGAGTGAACGCCCAGCGGGCCGGTGTGGACGCCGGCGACGCGTTCGCTGTCACCGGCCATGATAGTGAGATCCTCGGGCACTTCGACGGTGCCGATGTACGCGTAGTCGTCGCCATCGAAGAGGTCGTAGAGCCGAAATGTCCAGTCGTTGATGTCGTCCGAGGCGGGGGGTGCGAGAGCATCCCCGACGCCCACTCCGCGGCGAACCCAAACGGTTCGTCCGGGCGGTCCCGCGAACACTCCGCTGAGGATCGGGAACGTTTCCACGAAGGTCATGTCGTCGATCAACTCCCTCATGACCGGGTCGCTTTCCATACCCCTCATCTGCTCGCGCATGTTGTCCTGGAAGTCGTCCGACGGCCCTCTGGCCGATACCGCGCGGGAGATGCGCCCCAGCCTCGTGCCGTCGGAGGCATCGAGCACGTCCATGTGGTATCGGTCGCTCACGCCCACTGCGATCCGACCGTCGCCGATCCCGGCCAACTGGACGTGCGGGGACCAGAACCGCAGCAGGCCGGCCGGCTGAAGCGGCCGCGACGACCACAGCATCTGGCGGTCGCGCAGGCGCATGACGTGTGCAGCGGTCGCTTCGTTGGACGAGGACAGCAACAGCGCCAGCGATGGCGCCTCCATCCTCGCAACGACATCACCCTCGCGGCTGAAGGCAAGCGTGGTGGCCGTCAGCGTGTCGAGCAGGTGAGACCCGATCAGTTCGCCGTCGAGCGTGAACACGTCGACACGCCGGAAGCTCCGTACTGCCACCCGTGACTCGTGGGATACGGCCACGTCGTTGGGCTCGGTCGCGAACTCTCCTGGCCCATCGCCCTCGCCGCCCCACGTTGCGACCTCACGACCCCCCTCGTCTAAGACCACCACGGCAAAGGCGTCGCGGTCCGTCACCACGAGTTGGCCGTTCGGCGCAAACGCCATCGACGTGACCCGCACGAACTGGCGCTCCGAGCGCTCGTCGCCCACATGGAACTCCTCGGCAAATTCGGCCTCGAGCTGGCGGGCGCCGTACGGCTCCCCCGGCGGCTCGTCGGTGCAGCCTGTGCCTGCCAGTGCCAGCAAGACACCGGCGATCGCCATATTCCTGGTCCGCACCATCAGTTCGGGTCTCCCGTCTCCGCCTCGCTGGTCTCGATGCACTCCATCCGGTGTCCCCGGCTGCTCTTCGAGAGGTTCGCCAACGCGAAGCCGACGACCGCGATACCAAGGAGGGCTCCACCCAGCGTGACCAGCCCCACTAGAACTAGAAAGGAGGTCACGTTCCAACCCCGTTCGGGATAATGATACCCTCCCCGCCTGGTAAGAGGAGACTTACGGCTCGCGCGGCTCAGCCCGTCATGACCCCGCACGGTAGCTCCGTGCTGGCTCGGCAGCAATCTCTTGGTTCCTCTTCGGACCCAGGTGGTCTCCCCGGCTCGACGCACCACGGCGACGCACGGTCGGACGCCCAAGACCTGAATGGCGGGACTCCAGCGCCCGCGCCGCATTTTCGCCGCAGGTCCCGGAAGCCAGGCCCTCTCCTCAGAGTCGCCCGACCCCACTTGCACCCGGGGCAGGCTTCCGGTACGATGATGTCGCACCGTCTGCGTGCCCTCCGGTTCGGGTCGACTTGTCGAGAATCGCCCCGTAAATCTAAGCCCCCAAGCGGTGTACACCTACATCCTCGTAACGCAGGATCCGGGGTAAATGCCCGCGCCCCACAACAGCGGGCACGAACGTAAGGAGGAACCACCATGAAGAAAATCATCGCGCTCGCTTTCGCCCTTGTGTGCGTACTAGCGCTCAGTAGTGGTACGCTGCCGGTGATCGCACAGGAAGAGGAGGACGACCCGGAGACGGCGTGTGACCACATGGAGGCGGCCATGAACCAGGCGTGCCAAGACTTGGAGGACGCCGTGGAGATGTTGAAGCGGGACGACATCACGCTCGGCGACTTCCAGCGCCTCGCGAGGCGCTGCGACAGATTCTCCGATACCTACCGTGAAGAATGCGGCCCGATACCGGACTGACCGGCAGGCGGCTTGTGGTAGCTGCCGCCGGTCTCGGGCTGGCGGTAACCTGCACGGATGAGAGGGTGGGGGTGCCGGTCGGCCCCCACCTGCTTGCCGTCACGTTCGACGAGCAGTTCTGGATTGGGGACGATCCATCGGAGCGGCCGTTTGCCCGCATCACCTCCATGGCCTTCGCCCCGAACGGGCACTTGGTCGTCGCCGACCGTGACGCCTTCGCCGTACTCGTGCTGGATCCTGACGGCCGTGAAGTGCTCGAATGGGGAGGCGAGGGCGAGGGACCGGGCGAGTTCGAGAACGAACCGACCCGCGTGGCAGTGTCGGCCGACGGGAACGTGGCAGTGAGCAGCTACCGGCGCGTGGATGTGTTCACGCCGGAAGGTGTGCTGATCGGATCACACCTTCTCGATGACCTTAGCGTGGACGAGATCGCGTTCGATGGCGATGGCTACGTTTTGGCCGAGGTGAACACTGGAAGGGAGGCGCTCAACGAAAGGGAAGCGCAAGAACAACTCATGCGGCTTCGCGATCGCGAAGTGCTCCGGTCGTTCCCGACGATCCCGCCCCAGCCCAACCTCGCGTTCTTCTTCCCCAGCAGCCTGACCGCAGGACTCGATGACGCCAGGATCGCGACCGCGGTGGACGACCACTACGACATCGACATCCGCAACACCTTGACCGGCCGCGTCGCGGGTCGCATCACCCGCCACATCGTCCCCAGGGAAACACCGGAGGAACTCAAGACCGGCATACGGGAGTCCCTCATCGAACTCGCCGGGGGAGATCCCGCCATGGCTGAAATGTACGAGAGCATGAAGTTCGCCGAGACGCTGCCGGTTCTCGCCGCGGTGTTCCTCGGGCCGCCAGGCCGTACCGTCTGGGTGCGCCGCGGCATGGGGGTCGATGACGAACTGGCACCGCCGGTCGGCGACGATATTGACGCTTGGGAGCTGCGGCTCTACGACCTGTTCGATGGCGACACCTACGAATACATCGGCACCGTCGAAAGCCCTGATCTGGCGAACTTCTCAATCATGGCCGGCGACAGCGAGCGCATCGCCGGCCTTCACCGGGACGAGCTTGGCGTCCACTCCGTCCGTGTGCTGCGC
The DNA here is from genome assembly GCA_022826005.1 of Gemmatimonadota bacterium. Taxonomy (GTDB): domain Bacteria; phylum Gemmatimonadota; class Gemmatimonadetes; order Longimicrobiales; family Gaopeijiaceae; genus Bin94. Next base: position 5,197 of record JAJDVT010000064.1, read on the forward strand.
GTGGAGATCGAGAAGTGGCCATGACCATCGAACGCCATTTGGCGAATCGCGGGTGCTCGTTCTTGCTTAGCCAGCTTTGCCGAGCATTCTCGCAGACTCCGGCCCCTTCGGATGGGGGCTGAAGGCCACACCGTCGGGACGGTCGGTGCGGGCCGAAGCTCTGACGGGATTTTCCGGGCCGGTCCGCTACGGGTTTCTCCTGCCAAGATTCGCGGGCTTTCCCTCTGGGAGCGTCCATGAGCCGTTGCCCATCTTTGGACTCACTGTAACCCGGTTGCCCGCTTGGGAGCCGCTCGTGGGCGCCGACCACATCAATTCCGAGAGGTAGACATGGACGTGAGCGACTGGATGTACCTCTTGCGTGAACACGGCGGTACGCTTCTCACGGTAATCATCCTTCTGCTGTTGATGCGCTGGTTCGGCAAGCTCCTTGCCGAGACCCACGACGTAGCCGATACGCAAGGCTCATCTGGAGTCGACCAATAGGCGGGGTCAGCGGATGGGGCGCTACTCGACTGGCAGCGCTTACGTCCGCCGTCCTAGCCATGTTTGCCTGCGCCAGCGCCCACGGTCAGGAAAACGCTGACGGCGAGGCCATCTTCACACCCAAGGTAATCGCCACCGCCACCGTGCCGCTGAGCGAGTCCGACCAAGTCGCGCTTCTTGCGGACGAGCGCATCGCGTGCGTAGTCGATTCCTACGAGATTCAGATCCGTTGCGTGGACCCGGATGGCGTCGTCGTCGGAGCCTTCGGG
>JAJDVT010000067.1 GCA_022826005.1 Gemmatimonadota bacterium
GTCTGCGAGCGAGGCACAGTGGCGCCAGTCGCTGCGGGACTACGCGTTCCCGAAGTTGGGAGGAAAGCGCGTCAACGAGATCAACACGGGCGACGTGCTCGCGTGCCTGGTGCCGATCTGGAACGAGAAGCGGGTGACGGCTTCGCGTGTGCGGCAGCGCATCGGCGCGGTGATGAAGTGGGCCGTGGCGAAGGGGTACCGGGAGGATAATCCCGCCGGCGACGCGATCGCGGCCGCACTACCGAGGGTTGGCGGGCGCCGCAATCACTTCAAGGCTCTCCCGCACGCGCAGGTCGCCGGAGCGATCGAAAGGGTCCGGAGTGCCAACGGGTGGCTGGCAAGTCGCCTGTGTCTGGAGTTTATCGTCCTGACGGCAGCCCGGTCCGGGGAGGTGCGGGGTGCCCAGTGGGGCGAGATCGACTTCGAGAGCGCCATGTGGATTGTGCCCGAGAATCGCATGAAGTCCGGGAAGGAGCATCGGGTGCCACTGTCGACCCGTGCACTCGACGTGCTCGGCGAGGCCCGGGACAACGCGAGCAGTCCCGATCTGGTCTTTCCAAGCGTACAGGGCCTCGTGCAACAGAGGCACGTGCTGACCCAGTTGCTCAAGGACCTGGGCATCAAGAGCACGGTGCACGGATTTCGGAGTTCGTTCCGCGATTGGGCCGCGGAGACCGGGGTAGAGCGTGCGATCGCGGAGGCGGCGCTCGCGCACACGGTGGGCGGCGTCGAGGGAGCGTATTTCCGGAGCGATCTTCTCGAGCGGCGGCGCGTGGTCATGGAGGAGTGGGGACACTACATCACCGCCATGTCGTGAGTTCGGCAAGGGCGCCTCGCGACCGGCCCTCACATTCCCCCCTGCCATCCTTGGACTGGGACCGGGGCACCTTCAGGTGAAAGCACGCCTCGACGCCATTCTACCCCAAGAAACGCTGACCCCGATTCTTGAAATCCTCCGCAAACTGAGCCGAAGGGAGCACTCACGGTGAAACACATTCCCACCTTTTCCGAGCGCGCTGAGCGCTGGGTGCTGGTCATTATCTGTCTGGACATCGTGTTGCAGGGGACCGAAACCATCCCCGCCCTCGCCGGCGCGGCAACCCTTTTCCGCTGGATGGGGATCGGGACGTGGCTCTGGTTCACGATCGAGTATTCCGTGCGAATTCGCCGAGCGGCCACCTGGAAGGCCTACGCATTCAGTTTTTACGGAATCGTGGACCTCCTCGCGATCCTGCCGCTCTGGCTTGTCACTGGATTCGACCTGAAGGCTCTTCGCGCTTTCCGCCTCTTTCGCCTCCTCTGGGCGACAACGAAACTCGCTGGACGTAGCGGGGCATTGGCGAAGCTGGCCAGGGCGTTCTCGTTCGCCAAGGACGAGGCCGGCGTACTTCTGACGGGTACGGGGGTTCTGATCGTCACGGCAGGCTTGGGAATGTTCCACCTTGAGCACGAGGCCCAACCGGAGGTGTTCAGTTCCGCGCTCGACGGCCTGTGGTGGGCTACCGTCACCTTGACGACGGTGGGATATGGCGATGTGTATCCGGTGACCGCCTCCGGCAAGGCGCTGGGTGCGGTCGCGATGTTCGCTGGAATCGGCGTGATCGGGGCCACCTGCGGTATCATGGCAGACGCGTTGCGGGAGGCCAGCAGCGAACTGGAGTAGGTTCACCCCATCAATCCCTTGGCCCGTGCTTTGAGCGCATCGGCGTGAGTCCGGATGTCCTCCACTCCGGCAATCGGGTGCTGGACCGGGGTGCCATTCTCGTCTCGAATCATGATGCGCTTGTTCTGCAGGTTGAAGTAGAGTCGCACGACATTCTTCAGGGGACTCTCGTCGAGCACGATGTTGCAGTAGTTGATCTTATCCTGCAGGTGAAGCCGGTCTTCGGTCACAGTGTCGCCGAGGATTTCCTTCACGATGGCAAATGCCGCCAGTTCCTCCTCGGTGGTGACGACCTCGCTCCTTCGGGGAACGGGCGTGGCGTCGGGTTCCTCTTCCGTTCTCGGCTCCGGTGCCTCGTCTCGCTCGCTCTCCAGCGCCGATTGCAGGCGGTCGCTAATCCGGTCGTTGATGAACTCACGGAACGCGTGCTTGGTCAGGTCGGTGAACTTCGCCACCCGTGTCTTGGTCTTGGGGCCGCCGTGCACCTGGTCTAGAATGAACCGCACGAAGCCATCGTTCGGCCGCTTGAGTTGGTCGGCGAGCACCCGCTTGATCGCCGCCGTGTACTTGAGGTTCTCGGCAGCCTTGATCGAGTCCTCGGGATTGAACGAGTCCTTCGTGAACCGCTTGAGGTTCTCCGCATCCTCCTTCGTAATCTCGGACAGGTCGAACTCAAGGAATGGCGTTGCGTCCATCCTGTTGGGCTCCTCGAGATCGGAGAAGAAGCGGTAGTTCATCCCATCGGTCAGGATGCCGAACCGGGCCGGCGTACTCGCGAAATACCGAAAAAGCTGGGTGATCTTCGCGGTGTCCAGCGGCGTGCCAACCGCCTTGCACTCGATGATAATGACCGGCTTGCAGTCCTTGAGAATCGCGTAGTCCACCTTCTCGCCGCGCTTCGTTCCCACATCCGCAACGTACTCGGGCAGGACTTCCTGTGGGTCGAACACGTCATAGCCGAGCACCTGCAGGAACGGCATCACCAAGGCGGTCTTCGCTGCCTCCTCGGTGCGTGCGTGCGGGATCCGCACATGGGCGCTGCGCGACAGCGTCTTCAGGCGGTCAATGAAGTCCAAGGTTCGCCCTCCGTCAGGTTCGAGTTTCGCGATACAGCGTGAATGCAGGAAGGCTTCCTGTCAAGAGTCCTCGTTGCTCTCTCGGCGCAGGTGCTTCGCGCGCTGTTGCGTCGGAGGCACGCCCGGTCGCGGGCTAGTCGGTCTGCGGCGAGTGGTGGGACCACAACACGTGGATTGAGTGTCCTCTGGACGAAGGGGGGAACCGGCAACTGAGTCACCGGCGACTCTCACGGGGACTGCGGCGGTTCGTTCTGTGGTTCGCGAACGTGGCGCTGCGGGAAGCAATTCGCCAGTTGGTGAAGGGTTGCGGCCCATTTGCGTCCGGCGTGAGGTCGGAACACGGGGCCGCGCCCACCGCGTCCGGGCGCGCGGTTAGGCAGCGTAACGGGCTAATCGAAGCCTGGCAGGGGCCACTCGTCCAGGTCCTCGTGCTCCTGCTCGGTCTCGCGGCGGCTGCCGGGGATGGGCGCCATTTCCGTCCAGTCCCGCTCATCGTCATTGATCGCGAACACGGCACCATCGTCGCACGCGACATACAGGATGTCGTGGTGATCTGGCGGATCCTTACCGGGTACGACGCTGATTCCTATGGGCTTCCTCATCGGTGCTCGCTGCCTGTCCTTGGAGTTGACCGAGACCCCGACTCTCTCTTGGCGGGGCTGGCGAATGGGCAAGTGCTGCTTGGCTTTCCCCATGATAACGCCGGGTGGATGCGGCGGATAGGAAGAGATGGCTGCGAGTTGTTGCGAATCGAGTACCCCAACACCCATAGTACTGGCGTTCGGTCGAGGCATGCACAGGCCACCGGAATCCCTGACAGCGAAGGATCCGGGTTCGGCCCCGCAGGTTCACCGCGCCGGTGGTGACGGGAAATGCGTGTCGTGGCCGCACCGGGCATCTCCCGTCGGAATCACCGGGGTTTCCCTCTGACGCCACGTCGATGCGGCGCTGTATTCTTCGAGTAGCCCATGCGAAATGGGGAGGATTCCGGGTGGTTGGCGCGGTTTCACGTGCAACCTTTTGCGGAATCCGGAAGTATCACACCAAGGTGAAGGACCGCAACGCTCTCACCACGAAGGAGGAGACATGAATCGGTTGAAGCTGCTCACCATTCTCCCCGTCGCCGTCGCGACGGGGTGCGGCCAGGGGACCACAGAACCGGAAGCCATTCCGTACGAAGCGGAACTGCTGGCGTTCCTCACCAGCGAAGTGACGGATCAGAACATCGTCCAAGTAGCCGCCGCGCCTCTGCGAAGCCTGGACCCGTCGCGGCCGGTGGAGGTGGCGACATTCACCACGGCCAGCGGGGCGGTGCTCTATCGCTCGATCCTCACCAACGAGAACATGCCGTACACCTTCATTCCGATCATGGCGTCT
>JAJDVT010000142.1 GCA_022826005.1 Gemmatimonadota bacterium
CCGGATGTCCAGATCGATCACCCAGCCACCGCCCAGCGACATCAGTCCCTGCCATAGCGCTTCCAGCGCCTGGTGCGCGCTGCGTCCGGGCCGGAACCCGTACGAACAGTCCAGGAAGTCCTGCTCGAAGATCGGCTCCAGTACCATCAGCACCGCACGCTGCAGGACCTTGTCCTCCAGCGTCGGGATGCCCAGCGGTCGTGTCTTCCCCGCCTTCGCCTTGCCTTCCTGCGGGTCATCGCGTAGACGATCCCCGCGCGCCCGCGCCGGGCTTCCAGGAAGGCGACGAGTTGCCTGCCGGCGGCCGGTAAGGTCGGGGGACCCTTGCGGTCGCCGGTTCCGCCGGCGGACCGGAACTCGAGACGGAGGTAGCCCGAGACCTCGCCTTTGTTCCCAACGTGCGCACGAGCGTGATTACTGGCCCCGTTGTGGTCAGTCGGGATCTGCTGCGTATCCAGGCGTCCCGTTGGGTTGCCGCGACGGCGGTCTGCCCGATTCGTTCTCGAACACGAGATGAGACGCGCGACGTGATCCAGACGGCATTCGGCGCGTTGTGCGACTTGGCTCGGCCGTTTACGGGATGTTCCAGTCGACGAAGGGAGAGTCAGGATCGAAGTGAGAGATAGCGGTTAGTTCGTCCAGCAAAAGGACGATGCGAAAACTCCTCGCCGACATCGTCGTAGTGGGTGGTGAGGGAAAGTCTGTGTGTGACGGGATCGCGGTGGCCACTGAGCTGAGGTGCGAGGGCCAAATCGCCTTCAAAGCCAGCGACATTCCGAGATGTGGTGACGAAGCCGACGAAAGTTTGACCGTTGGTGAGGACGGCTTCAATGAGTTGACCTTGTTCGAAAGCGATACGGAGCAAGCGGCCTTTGGCTGTTTCGTTTGTCAGCGCCCAGCGGTTGAGGGCGTCTTCGTTGGAAACTCGTGCATTGATGATCGGCGGGATCAGGAGAGCGAGGAACGCGATGGTGGCAAGGAGCGGAGTCCGGGGAGGGGACTCAAGGCGCTTCCAAAGATCGCCGACACAAGAGAGGGATCCGGTCGGAGCGAAGATGGGCTCGGCGGCACGGACGAGTAGCCACGCGACGGCGAGGAGCAGGAGTCCTGTTATGGCCGGCTCGAAGAAGACGCGATGGTGCGTCTTAGGCTCGTAGGCGTATTTGAACAGGTGTGTGCGGACGAGAACCCAGTAGCCGGCGAGAACCGGAACCAGTGCCAGCTCAAGAGACAAGGAGGGGCGCTAGCCTGAGCTGCTCTTTGCGGCTTCGCGTCGCTTGCGGATGGCCTGAAGTTGCGCTTGGACGTTGGGCCTGCTTTTGAGTGCGGCGAGATCGACGAAACGGGAGCCGTCCGGGTTAAACCGGATGTGGCTGAGATCGACATTGCGCCTGGGTGGGGGGGTTGGCGGGAACGAGTGGGAGGCCATCGGAACGAATGGGTTGCCTGATAGACAGCGAAACCGTACGGGAACGGCTATGCAGGTGTCAAGTGAGTGAGTTCGAGTGAGTGAGTTCGAGTGTTCGAGTGAGTGAGAAGCTCCCGTCGCGCCTCGTCGAGCACGCTGAGCGCCCGGTCCGACAGCGGCACGCGGTGCTCTCGGCCCGCCTTCATGCGCGCGGCGGAGACGGCCACACCGCGCTCGCGGTCGATCCCGCCAGTCGGCCTTGAGGATCCCGCTTGAGCGGCAGGAACTCGAAGGCCAACACCGTGCCGTTCGATGCGCGCACGCGGCGAATCGCGGCGCCCACCTGGGTGTAGGGCAGCGCGCGCTGGTACTTGCGCCTTGGGGGGTCAACTCCACTGCCGACCTCAGAATCCGTATCTCCGACACATCCTTCACCCTTCACCTTATTCGTACTCCGCAGTACGCGCTGGCAGTACACGGGTCTCCGTCACGCGCTCGGTGAGGCGTTGACGAGCCCCATGCACGCGCAAACTGCGGGCGTCTCGGGCTGTCACGCAACCGCGCTCAGCCCGTTTTTCTCGACGAGCGTCAGCAGCTTCAACGACGCGCCCCGCGGTCGCTTCTCTCCACGCTCCCACTGGCTCACCAAGCCCGTGGTCACGTTGAGGTAACGCGCGAACACGGCCTGGCTGGCGTTCTCCCGAAGCCGAAGTGCGCGAATGTCGGCCGGCGTCATCTCCTGGACAGGGGTCAGGCACATTTCATCGAACGCACGCGTCGTCCGCTTCGACATCAGTCCCGCTTCCGCCAGACCCATCGCGGCCTCGTGCGCCGCCGCCAGCGCTTCACTCTTGTACTGTTTGCCCATTGCATTTCACCTCGATGATCGCGCCGACCGACTGGGCCGCCCTGAGACCCTGCCGGTCCAGCGCGAGATACTCGTCGGCCAGCAATCGAAAGGTCGCCAACTCGTCCGGTCGCAGATTCTCCCGGTCGCTCTTGGCGAACCCATAGACGAAGAACGCCAGCGCGCCGCTGCGAAACAGCATGATCGTGCGATAGTCGCCGGACCGCCCGCCGCCCTCCCGGGCGATACGCTGCTTGATGACGCCACCGCCCAGATCGGCATCAACCAATCCCCTCTCGGCGCGCTCGACAGCCTCGCACAAAGCCCCGTCCTCCAGTCCCTCGCGCTTCGCGAAGCGGGCGAACGCCTTGGTCTTGAACGTCTGCGACGTACGTCGCGGATGGACAGTAGCATGGGGCATCTATAACACTAGGTGTGGGTTACTATCAACAGGCGCGGCCCCAGCTGCGGCTTCATCGGTGAAGCAGAGGACGGTGGACGGGCGGGAGTGCGTTGAGAGCGGACCGCCTCGGCCGGGTGGCCGAGGGTGGTTTCCCACCCCCGGCTCCCACAGATCCGGACGTGCCCAACTCGGGCATCCGGCTCCTCGGGCTACGG
>JAJDVT010000015.1 GCA_022826005.1 Gemmatimonadota bacterium
CATCCTCCGGCTCGCCGGTTGCCTCTCTCCCACGTCCAAGGAGATAATCAAACTCCATCAACTGCCACCTGCTCCGGGCTCCGGCCTCACCTTCTCGCACCTCCCCCGGTTCAGGCTCATCTCCGTATTGGAAAAGACTCCATCGATCCGGGTGGCCTCGATCCTCAACACCCGCAATTCGGTCAGCGCACCGAACTCCTCCGGGATCGAGCCGCTGAACGGCGCCTCATAGAGATGAAGGTCCTCCAGACTTGCGAGGTTGCCGAACTCGGAGGGTATGGGGCCACTCATGTTGTTCCCCCCCATCCAGAGCTCTTTGAGCTTCACCAGGTTCCCGAACTCGGGAGGGATCCGGCCAGTGAAGCGGTTGCCATCGATGTCCATCCGCCGGAGCTCGGTTAGAAGACCGATTTCAGGAGGCACCTCGCCCTCGAGCTGGTTGTAGTCCAGGCGCAGCAGCCGCAGGTGCGGAAAGTACTTGATCTCGGCAGGCACCTCCCCCGTGAGGCCGTTGCGGTTCAGATCGATCTCCGTGACCCGACCTGCCGAATTGACCTCGATGCCGAACCAGCTGTCGAGCGGGGCATTCGACCCCCAGTTGCCTGAGTACGTCCAGTCATCTCCGCCCATGGCTTCATAGAGCTTCATGAGATCCGACCGCTCTTCGTTGCAGGCGATGAAGTCGCCTTCGCGCGCCGGAATGGCGTCAAGCCAGGCCCGGAACCCCTCGTCCCGGACCGTGCAGAGCATCGTGCCGGCGTACTGGAGTTGTTGCAGGTCCAGCTCGGAGAGCGAGAACGGGATCGGGCCCGAGAGCCCTTCGTTGCCGTCCACATGGAGTTCGGTCAGGAAGGCAATATCCCCGAGGTCCGCCGGAAGACGGCCGCTCAGCCCGTTGTCGCTCAGACGCAGCGTGGTCACGCGGCCGTCGGCGTTGGCCTCGACGCCGTACCAGGTGCCGACCGGTTCGTCGGAATCCCAGTTTTCGCGGTTGGTCCAGTCCCCTCCGCCGGCCGAGTTCAGGAGATCGATGAGATTGTTCCGGTCTTGACTACGGACCGTCGCGGCGGCGGTGGCGCTGATCGCGGCTGCGGTGGCGCTGAGGGTGGCCTTTCCCTCCCGGACCCCGGTCACGATGCCCGCGGTATCGACGGTCGCGATCGCGGGGTCGCTGGTGGCCCAGGTGAGCTCGGCATCGAACATGTGCTTGCCGCGCTGATCCAGCACGACGCCCTTGAGACGCACGGTTTCACCCGCCGTTACGGCGAATTCACCGGGCTCGATGCTGATCTGGGCCGGACGCGAGGGCTCTACAGCAGGCGGGGTCGTCGTGGTGTCTTCGCCGCCGCACGAGAGGAGGGTGACAACAGCGCCGATCGCCACAAAGGGGTACGCGAGCCGTTTCGGTGCGCAACCCGTGAGAACTTCTCGCTCCTTCTTCACAATAACCGGTCCCATAGTGTACCTGTCCTTGGCGGGAGTATGTAATAGAGGCCTGCAAGTATCCAACCCGGTTGCGACAAACTAGCCTGCTTCGGTTCCCGCTGGCCAGACTGCGGAGCGTGTCCTGCGACGTGCGGCGTGTGACCTGGCAAACATGAGTCGGCCCCAGGATCGCGGCGACTGCAATCATGGGATCTCGCAGCCGGAAAGAACCTGCCGCAGTCGGACCAGCGCTTCGGCCGAGTTGGCTGCCAGCACCGATCCCCCGTCGAGCCCCACATGACCGCCTTCAACCCGCTCCACCACGCCGCCCGCTTCGGTCACCAGCAGCACGCCCGCGCCGTAGTCCCAAGGCGCCAGCCGGGACTCCCAGAAGCCGTCGAGGATGCCGCATGCGACGTACGCGAGGTCGATCGCGGCGGCACCGGTGCGGCGGACCCCCGCGGTGTGCCGCAGGGCCCGGCCGAGTTCCTTCAGGTAGGCGGGAATGAGGGCGCGCGCCTTGAATGGGAAGCCGGTGCCGAGCAGAAAGCGGTCGACTCGGGCGGTGCGGCTGACGCGGATCCTTTCCCCATTCCCGTGTGCGCCGCGCCCGCGCGCAACCGTCCACACCTTGCCGAGGGCCAGGGCATCGACCGCGGCCGCAAGGGGGCCTGTACCGTCCCACACGGCTACCGAAGCCGCGTAGTAGGGGTGGCCGTGCAGGAAGTTGGTCGTGCCGTCGAGCGGGTCCACGACCCAGAGGTACTCATTGCCAGGCCGGCCGTCGCGGCCGCCGCCCTCCTCCTCGGCCAGGATGGCGTGACCGGGATGCCGGGCGGCGATCACTTCCATCGCGGCCTCCTGCGCTGCCATGTCCACATCGGACACGAAGTCGCTCGATGCGGTCTTGGTGTCCACCCACTTTCCGCCGCCGCGACGGGATGCGTCGCCGTGGACGCGTGCCGCCGCGCGGGCGGCTCCGGTGGCGGTGGCCAGGAGGTCTTCGAGTTGTTCGCGCATCGGTGGATCCGGGAGCTGAAGGGGCGCCAAGGGTCGAACGAACGGCCCTGCTCCGCTAAGTTAGCGGTCGCGCCGACGCCGCGGTCACCGGCCAGAACCCACCCTTCGACCAACCGGACACTTCGCCACCGCCATGCCGCCTCCCAGCCGCGTCTACTCCGGGATCCAGCCGACCGCGGTCATGACCATCGGGAACTACTTCGGCGCGGTAAGGAACTGGGCCCGGCTCCAGGACGAGCGCGAATGCGTCTACTGCGTGGTCGACCTTCACGCCATGACCGCGCCCTACGAGGCCGGCGAGCTCAGGCAGTCGGCGCGCGAAATGTTCGTCAGCCTGCTGGCTGCGGGAATCGATCCCGGCCGCACCACCGTCTACGTCCAGTCGACAGTCCCGGAGCAGACCGAACTCTGCTGGCTGCTCGCCACGCTGACCTCCCTGGGCGACCTGAGCCGAATGACGCAGTTCAAGGAGAAGTCGGGGCTGCTGAAAGGCGGGCTGGACGAGGACGACGGGACCTTCATCTCTGCGGGGCTCCTCTTCTATCCCGTTCTGCAGGCGGCCGACATCCTCGCCTACCGCGCGGGGTGCGTGCCGGTGGGTCAGGACCAGTCCCAGCACCTCGAGCTCAGCCGTGGCATCGCGAGGCGCTTCAACAACCGCTTCGGTTACCTCTTCCCCGAGCCCGAGACCCTCTTCACGCATGTGCCCAAGGTGATGTCCACCGCGGAACCGACCCGCAAGATGAGCAAGAGTCTCGGCCCCCGGCACTACATCGGCCTTTTCGAAGACGAGGACTCCATCCGCAGGAAGATCCGCTCTGCGGTCACCGATTCAGGGGATACGCCGCCCGGCGAGGTCAGCCCCGGGATCGAGAACCTCCTCACCCTGCTCGCCGCGTGCGGGCACGACGATGACGCGGCGCAGATGCGCGAAGACTACTTTGCCGGTACTCTTCGCTACGTGGACCTGAAGGGCCGGACCGCGGATGCGCTGGTCGCGCTGACGAGCGAGATGCGGGGCCGCCGGGCGGACATCCTCCGTCGGGAGACCGACCTTGAGGGCCGCATCATGGCGATGGGAGAACGGGCTCGTGCAATGGCCGGCGAGACCCTGGAGCGGGCGCGTGAACTGGTTGGCCTGCATTCGCCCGCGGCGGGCGCGCGCGTGGCGCGGTGAGCGGGCTCCCCGTCGCCGGCGCAGCCGTCCGCGCCCGGACAAGCGGCCACTCGCGTCCGGCCCGGCTGCCACATTCAACGATCAACCGCCACCGGATCCGACCATGACGACACGCGACGCGACGCCCCCGATCGACATCGGCGGGGTGATGATTCCGACCACCACCCCCTTCGATCCGGTCACCGGCGATGTGGACCTGGTCGCGCTCCGCGACAATGTGCGGAGGTGGGCGGCCACCGGCGTGAGCGGCATGGTGATCGGCGGTTCGACCGGGGAGGCCGTATTCCTTGACGAGGGCGAGCGGGACGCCTGCTGGGACGTGGCGAGCGGAGTGCTGCCGGACGGGATGCTCCTCGTGGCCGGGACGGGCGCCGAGTCGCTGCGCGCCACCCTGCGCCTGACGCGCATGGCCGCGGCGCGGGGTGCCGAAGCGGTGCTGGTGCAGCCCCCCGCCTTCTACAAGGGCGCCATGACCCCGGCGGTGGTGAGGGACCACTACCTGGCCGTGGCGGAGCAGTCGCCGCTTCCGGTGATCGTCTACCAGGTGCCGACCCGATTCAGCACGCTCGAATTCCCCTCGGGGCTGGTGGCGGAATTGTCCGCGCACGAGAACATCGTCGGGATCAAGGATTCGCGGGGGCAGCTGGAGATGGTGGGCGAGCTGGTCACGCAGTGCTCCCACGGGTTCCAGGTGCTGGTGGGGAGCGGCAACCTGCTCTACGGGGCGCTGGAGAGCGGGGCCGTGGGGGGGATCCTGGGTGTCGCGAACCTGGCACCCCGCGAGAGCGTCGGCCTGCACGCGCGCTACATGGCTGGAGACAGGGCGGCCGCAGGGGCCCTGCAGGAGCGGATCGGTCCCCTTCACAACGCCGTCGTCGGCGGGTTGGGGGTGGCGGGCGTCAAGTACGGGCTCGAGCTGCTGGGGTACCACGGGGGGGTGCCGCGGCCGCCGCTGAGGCCGCTGCCCGAGGGACGGCGTGACGAAGTGGCGGAGGCCCTGGCGAGAGCGGGGATCCTGCCGCGCCGCGCGATGGCCCGCGCCTGACGAGCTGCGGTTGAACACGAGCGCGCTGAACGGGTCCTGCACCGTCGTCGTCGGGTGCCAGTGGGGCGACGAGGGGAAGGGAAAGGTCGTCGACGTGCTGGCGGCCGACGTGGATGTGATCGCCCGCTACCAGGGGGGTGCGAACGCGGGCCATACGGTGCACGCCGGGGACCAGCACTTCGTCCTGCACCAGGTCCCCTCGGGGATTCTTCACCCTGACAAGCGCTGCCTCCTGGGCAACGGCGTGGTGGTCGACCTCGCGCAGTTCTTTGCGGAGATCGATGGTCTGGTCGAGCGGGGGCTTGATCCGCGGGGGCGCATCGGGCTAAGCACGCGTGCGCACGTGGTGTTTCCCTACCATCAGGCGCTCGACCTGGCGGCGGAGGAGGCCGCGGAACGCAAGATCGGGACGACCGGACGCGGGATCGGGCCGGCCTATGAGGCCAAAACGGGACGCCGTGGCGTGAGGGTCGCCGATTTGCTCGATCCCCGGCGGGGAGCGGAGCGGGTGGGGCGGGGGATCGCTTGGGCGCGCGACCGCCTGCGGGAGCTGGGCGCCGATCCGGGGTTGGCCGGGACGGTGAAGGAGGCTATGGCGGTGGCCGCGCGGGTACCAGAGGTGGCGACCGACGTGGGCGACGAGATCGCGTGTGCGCTGGCGGCCGGAAAGCGGGTGCTGCTGGAAGGCGCCCAGGGGACCGCCCTGGACGTGGACCACGGGACGTACCCGTACGTGACCTCGTCCAACACGACCGCGGGGTCGGCGGCGGTGGGCGCCGGCATCGGTCCCACGGCCATCGACTCGGTCGTCGGGGTGGTGAAGGCGTACACGACACGGGTCGGCAACGGGCCGCTCCCCACCGCCTTCTCACCCGGGATGGACGAGCGGGTCCGCGAACTCGGCGGCGAGTTCGGCGCGACGACGGGCAGGCCACGCCGCTGCGGCTGGTTCGACGCGGTGGTGGTGGCGTACGCCGCCCGCGTCAACGGGCTCACCGGGATCGCGGTCACCAAGCTGGACGTCCTCGACACCCTTCCCGAGATCCGTGTGGCTACGGCATACCGCGGGGGAGGTGGCGGCGAGACCCCGTTCCCGCCCACCTCGTGGGAGCTCGAGCGCGTCGAGCCCGTGTACGAAACCCTGCCGGGGTGGCGGAGGCCCACCACCGGGATACGCACGCTGAGCGGCCTTCCCCGCAACGCACGTGCCTACCTGGAACGGATCGAGGAGCTCGTCGCTACACCCATCGCAATGGTGTCGGTGGGGACCCGCCGCAGCCAGGTGATTCGGAAAGCTTGAGGACAGTGTCAGATTCGGCTAGCCTTAAGTGCTGTGCAGCTTGCGCCGCTGGACGTAACGCAACAACCACTGAGCGCGGGCTCCGATGTTTGAAGATCTGAGCAGGAGACTGGACGGGGTTCTGGGGCGCTTCCGCAAGCGCGGACTCCTCACCGAACGGATGATCCAGGACGGGTTGCGCGAGATACGCCGTGCCCTCCTGGAGGCCGACGTCAACTACAGGGTCACCCGCGACTTCCTGAACGGCGTTCGCGAGAAGGCAATGGGCGAGCGGGTGCTGAAGGCCGTCTCGCCTGGGCAGCAGATCGTCAAGATCGTGCACGACGAGCTGGCGGCGCTGATCGGAGGGGAAGGGGAGACCCGGCTCAACTGGTCCCCGGCGCCTCCCACGGTGATCATGCTGGTGGGGTTGCAGGGGTCGGGGAAGACGGCCACCGCGGCCAAGCTCGCCAAGCGGCTGACCCGGCGGGGAAGGCCTGCGCTGCTTGCGGCCTGCGACCTGTACCGCCCGGCGGCGGTCGACCAGCTGCGTGTGCTGGGAAAGCGCGCGGGGGTGCCGGTCCACTACGAGGACGGCGCCAGCGACCCGATGGAGGTGGCCGGGGCAGCCCACCGCCGCGCCCGGCAGATGAAGTCCGCGGCGCTCATCGTCGACACGGCGGGGCGGCTGCAGATCGATGAGCCGATGATGGACGAGCTGGCGCGCATCCGGGAGGCGCTGGATCCGCGGGAGATACTTCTCGTGGCCGACGCCATGACCGGGCAGGAGGCGGTGCGGATCACCGAGGGCTTCGACGAGGTGCTGGGCGTGACCGGCTTCGTGCTGTCCAAGATGGACGGCGACGCCCGCGGCGGCGCAGCGCTCTCCATCCGCGGGGTGACGGGCCGGCCGCTCAAGTTCGTCGGCACGGGCGAAGGGGTGGACGACCTCGAAGCGGTGGATCCGCACCGGATCGCGGGCCGCATCCTCCAGCAGGGCGACGTGATCGGCCTGGTGGAGCGAGCGCAGGCCGTGGTCGACACGAACGAGGCGCAGGCGCTTCAGAAGAAGGTGTTCGGGAAGCACCGCTTCACCCTGGAGGACTTCCTCGCCGCGATGCGGCAGGTGCAAAGGATGGGACCCATCGAACAGCTCATGAAGATGGTGCCCGGAATGGCCCGGAGCCTTCCCGCCGGAGCGGTGGACCCGAGGAAGATGAAGCACATCGAGGCGATCATCCTCTCGATGACCCCCGCTGAACGCCGCCGTCCCGAAATCCTGAACGGATCGCGCCGAAAACGGATCGCCCGCGGAAGCGGACGGCCGGTCGCGGAGGTGAACCGCCTCTTGAAGCGGTTCGCCGAGATGGAGAAGATGATGAACAACATGAAAGGGCTGATGCCCTCTCTGAAATCCCCCTTGCCAAAGATCTGAGTGCCAAGGAGAACATGTCCGTAAAGATTCGCCTCCGGCGGATGGGAAAGAAGAAGCAACCCCACTACCGCATCGTGGTCGCAGACAGCCGTTCACCCCGTGACGGCCGTTTCGTCGAGAACCTGGGCTACTACAATCCCGTGTCCCAGCCGGCCCGGCTCAGGGTGGACCTGGAGCGGGTGGACTACTGGCTGGGCGAAGGCGCGATCGCTTCGCGCACGGTCGGGAATCTGCTAAGCAGGGCACGGGCGGGCGGCGACGGAAAGGTCGCGCTGGTCGGGGACGGCGACGGGTCTGCGGAAGCGGCCACCGCCGAAACCCCTGCCGAAGCCGATTCCGATAGGGACGGCGAGTCGCCGGAAGCTGCTGCTGCCGATTCGCCGGAGGCTGCCGACGCCGCCGACTCGCCGGAAGCTGCCGACGCCGAGTCGACTGAAGCCGTCGCCGAGGACTCGACTGAAGCTGCTGCCGCCGAGTCGCCGGAAGCCGACGCCGCCGACTCGCCCGAGGCTGCCGCCGAGGACTCGACTGAAGCCGACGCCGCCGACTTGCCCGAAGCATCCGCGGACGAGGATCCGGCGGAGTAGCCGACCATGGCGGAGGGCCGGCCCAATCCTCCGTTTCTGGTCGTTGGCCACCTCAACAAGGCCCACGGAAGGAAGGGTGAGCTGTTCGTGTGGCCGCTTACCGACTATCCGGAGAGCCACTTCGTCCCTGGGGCGGTGCATTATCCGGGCGACGAGTCCGCCGAGATGCCATCTTCCGCGGTGCCGCCGCTCACGATCGAGTCGGTGCGGGCCTACCGGAAGGGCTTCCTGGCCAGGTTCCACGGGATCGACGATCGCACGGCAGCGGATGAACTAAGGGGACTCTACCTGCTGCGCCCCTTCGCCGCGATCGACAGCCTCGACGAAGGGGAGGTCTTCTATCACGAACTCCTGGGCGCGACGGTGGTCACCGTTGACGGGATTCTCGTCGGCGAAGTGCGCGAGGTCTTCCCGGTCAAGCCTGCCGACCTCCTGCAGGTGAACGGCCCCCGGGGAGAGGTGATGATCCCCTTCATCGCCGAGGTGATCGTCGAGTTCGAGCGAGAGCGGCGGCGCGTGGTAATCGACCCGCCGGAGGGTTTGCTGCCGTGATCCGGATCAACATCGTGACGATCTTTCCGGGGTTCTTCACCGCGCCGCTCGAAGGGAGCATCCCCGGCCGGGCGGCGAAGGCCGGACTGGCCGACTACCGTGTGATCGACCTTCGCGACTACACCCACGACCGGCACCGGACGGTGGATGACGAGCCGTACGGGGGCGGCGCCGGGATGGTGATGAAACCGGAGCCCTTCTTCGAGGCGATCGACGACCTGCAACCGGATGGACCGATCGTTCTGCTCTCCGCCCGTGGCCATCGGTTCCGGCACGGCGACGCCGTGCGTCTCTCGCTGCAGCCGGAGGTCACGCTGCTCTGCGGACACTACAAGGACATCGACCAGAGGGTCGCGGACCACCTCGCGACGGAAGAGCTCTCGATCGGCGACTTCGTCGTCTCGGGGGGCGAGGTCGTTGCCCTGGCCGTCACCGATGCGGTGGTGCGCCTTCTGCCGGGCGCACTCGGCGACCACGAGTCGGCTTCATCCGACTCCTTCTACGATGGCGATGTCATCTCGGCCCCTTCCTATACCCGCCCGGCCGAGTACCGCGGCTTGCGGGTGCCGGCCGTCCTGCGCAGCGGCGACCACGCGCGGATCGAGACCTGGAGGCGGGCCGAGTCGGAACGGCTGACGCGCATCCGCCGGGCGGACGGGTAGCAGCCCGGCCCGAGCCCGTTCAGGCTTCCCATTGGACAAGACTTGCCCTTCCAATCGGCTCCCGGTCTGTCTACCTTAAAAGGCTGTCCATCGCACGATTTCAATCTGGTAACAGACTGCTTCGAGAGGAGCCCGGCCATGGCGGATTTCCTCCACCAACTCGATTTGGAACACGTCCGGGACGATCTGCCCGATTTTGCGCCCGGCGACACTATCAAGGTCCTCTACCGCGTCCGCGAGGGTCAGAAGGAGCGGATCCAGGTCTTCCAGGGGGTGTGCCTCGGACGGCGGGGCTCCGGCATGGGAGAGACCTTCACCGTCCGCAAGCTCTCCGGCGGGATCGGGGTGGAGAGGATCTTTCCCGTCAACGCACCCACCGTCGGCGGGGTCGAGATCGTGCGGCGCGGCCGCGTCCGCAGGGCCAAGCTCTACTATCTGAGGGGCCTGCGCGGGAAGGCGGCCCGGATCAGGGAGAAGCGTACGCCGCGGCCCAACTAGCGGGGCCTGGAATAGTCCCCGCTGCATGTAGCGGCCGTGTCCCACTCCGCCGGGACCCCCGACCTGCTCAACTATGAACGGCGCTTCTGGCACCGCGGCGTGGCCCACGTCGCGGGTGTGGACGAGGTTGGGCGGGGTCCCCTGGCCGGGCCGGTCGTGGCCGCCGCCGTGATTCTGGCGGAGGGGGAGGAGGTGAACGGCGCCACCGACTCCAAGGCGCTGACGCCTTCCGACCGCCGGGAAATCGCGGCCGAGATTCACGGGCGCGCGGTCTCGGTGGCGCTGGGGGCTGCTTCGGTACGCGAGATCGACCGCTTCAACATTCTGTGTGCGACAGCTCGTGCGATGACCCGTGCCCTCGACCGCCTGGCCGTGCAACCGGACCACGTGGTCGTGGATGGTCTGCCGGTGCGTGACCTGGCTCGCGAGCACGACGCCGTGATCGGTGGTGACGGGCTCGTCCATTCGGTGGCGTGCGCTTCGATCGTGGCCAAGGTGTGCCGAGACCGCCTCATGACCCGTCTTGCGCGCCGCTACCCCGGCTATGGGTGGGAGCAGAACATGGGGTATGGCACCCGGCGCCACAGGGAAGCCGTCCAGGAGCTGGGCCTGACACCCCATCATCGCACCACCTTCGGGTTGCTCCAGCTGGAGTTGCCTCTGGGGTACGCGGGCCGGGCAGCCGATGTCCCGCCTGATGCGGCGGCGCGTTAGCTTTCCGGTGAGCCGGTAGCTCAGTTGGTAGAGCAACGGACTTTTAATCCGTAGGTCCTGGGTTCGATCCCCAGCCGGCTCACTTGTCCCTTCGCGGGAGCCGGTGTTCGTACAGCGGCGGCGGACGCCAGAGGCTTCCCGGAGCCAGGTTTCCAGCGGCGTCTGGAGTGTGCCATGAGCCCGCGTTCCTCGCTGTCGCTCTTCTCTGCGCTCGGCATCGGCCTTGGCGCCTGTTCCGGCGACCCCGGCGGCGCACAGCCGGAGATGCCCGGCCCGGACCCGCCCGCGCGGCCGGTCCCCTGCACCTTCGCCAATGCGACCTGCGCGGAGCGCATTGCTCTGGGCGGCGGCCTGTTCCTTCCCGCCTACACCACACACCTGCTCACGGCGGGCGACGCCGCGGTCACAAGGGCACTCATCGTCGTACACGGCAACAACCGCAACCCGGACAACTACTTCGACAGCGGAGTCATGGCGGTGGCCAACGGAGGAGCAGCGGGTACGGTGGTCGTGGTCGCACCCCACTTTCAGACGAGCGACGACGATCCGGCGGCGGATGAACCGTTCTGGTCCAGCGCCGGATGGAAGCGCGGAAACCTGTCCAGACCCGAGGGCCCGACGCCTCGCGTGAGCTCCTACGCCGCCCTCGACAGGATCGTGGAACTCCTGCTCGACGCCAGGCGTTTCCCGGCGCTGCGGCAAGTCGTTGTGGCGGGCCACTCGGCGGGTGGACAGGTCTTGCATCGCTTTGCGGCAACCAGCGGCGAGGAAGCGGCAGCGCGCGCGGGCGTGCGGTTCCGGTACGTGGTCACCAATCCCTCCACCTACCTCTACCTGGGCCCGGAGCGCGAAGGGCGCGAGGGGAACTTCACCGTTCCGGCGGGCGGCTGCGAAGACTATGACGACTGGCACTACGGACTTGGCGACCGCAACAGCTACGCCGACGCGGTCGACGCGGACACGATCCGAGCCCGGCTGGTCCGTCGGGACGTGCGCATACTCCTCGGGGACGCCGACACGCTCAGCGCCTCGCTGGACCAGAGCTGCGGCGCTAACCTGCAGGGGACGAACCGTTACCTTCGCGGCCGCACCCTGGTCCGCTTCCTGAACGACTTCGACCCTGCACACGCTCACACCGAGATGATTGTGCCGGGCGTGGGGCATTCCAGCCGCTCGATGTGGCTCTCCCCGGTGGGTCGCGAGGCGCTCTTCGGGAATTGACCGCGCGGGACGGGGGTCACCGGATGCCACGCCTGGAGCGTGCGCGGATCCCCGATATGCCATAAGTGACAAGTCGAGATGACAGTTTGTCCAGAGGAGCTTACATGTCGCCGTGTCTGCGAAGGTCGCCAGAGGTCCGGGAGAGCAGTAGGGGGGGCAACTTCCAGCCAGGGAGTGTATGCCGTAGTTTGAAAAATGGCCCTTGTGCTACTGCTGAATCCCGTAATCGGGGCGGCCGTCCGGCAGTTCGGGCGTTCATCCGCCGTCCCCGCCCGCTTCCACTTGCCGCGGCTGCGTGCGCCCGCGGGGATGGGTTGATACGACGATGACTTCTCGAGGATCCGTGTTGTTCAGGGACTGCAGGCTCGCGTTGGTGTCCACGGCCGTGGCGTGTGCAGGTCTGGCCGCTCCGTCCAGTGCGATGGGGCACAGCCTCGCGCCGCCGCCCACGGCAGGGCCCATCTCCCCGGTGCCCGACACGAAGCACGCGGACGCCGCTCGCCCTACGGTCTCCATGAGTGCTGCGCCTTCGGGGACAGGCCACGAGAGCTTCCTGCTGAGCATCACCTTTTCGGAGAGCGTCACCGGATTCCGCCTCAGTGACATCGACCTCAATCGCGGCAGCCTTTCGAACCTCAGCGGCAGCGGGGCGGCGTACACCGTCACAATCGAACCACCGGACGATTTCGAGGGTACGATCACGGTCACGATTGCAGACTCCGCCGCACAGAATGAACAGGACGAAGACAGCCAACTGGCACGGTACAGCTTCTTCGCCGACAACGTGCGGCCCGAACTGCACGACGCCTTCGTCGACGGCGACGAACTCGTCCTGGTCTTCGATGACGACCTCGACATTGCGTCGGTGCCGGGGACCCAGGACTTCCGTGTGCGCGTCGACGGGAGCACGGAAACCGTCTCGGACGTCGAAGTAGGCCGGGACGAGGTGACTCTGACCCTTGCCTCCCCCGTCGCCCACCGCGACGAAGTCACGGTGAGCTACACGCCTGGAACACGCCCGCTCAGCGACGCCGTGGGCAACCGCGTCGAGGCCATCGTGCGGGAGCCCGTCACGAACAGGACCAGCCAGGGCGCCGGGGCACCCAGCGCCCCCCGGTCGTTGTCGGCGACCGCCGGCGGGACATCGGTGATCGAGTTGAGCTGGACCGCACCGGCCGATTCCGGCAGTGCAGCGGTCGACGGCTACCGCATCGAGGTTTCGAGCAATGCCGGACGAAGCTGGAGTGCTCTGGTTTCCGATACGCGCACCAGCGCCACCTCATACAGTCATACGCGCCTCGCCGCACACACCACGCGCCACTACCGGGTCATGGCGATCAACGATTTCGGCGTGAGCGAGCCTTCCAATACAGCAAGCGCGACCACGGTGGGCAGGGTGCCCGGGCCGCCGACCGGCCTGAGTGCCACTGCCGTGGGATCATCCCGCATCGACCTCAACTGGAGGGCTGCGCCCGGCGGGTCCGGCGGGGCGGTTACGGGATACCAGATCGAAGTCTCGGCCAACGGAGTGTCGGGATGGAGCACGCTCGTGTCGAACACACGCTCCACATCCACGCGCTATCCCCATGCGGGACTGGCGCCCGGCACCAGGCGCTTCTACCGAGTCTCGGCGATCAACCGGACGGGGGTGGGGTCGCCGTCCAACGTGGCCGGGGCCACGACCGGGGCGACGATCCCGGGGCGGCCTCTGAACCTGAGAGCCGGAGCAGCGAGCGGCCAGACCACCCTCACATGGACGGGACCGACAGAGACGGGCGGTTCAGCTGTTTCCGGGTATGCCATCGAGTCCTCCTCCGATGGCGGAAGCAGCTGGACCATCCTGGTAGCGAACACCCGCAGCACGGTCACCAGCTACATCCACCGGGGTCTCCCGCCCGGCAGTACGCGCCACTACCGGGTGGCCGCGATCAACAGCAGGGGACGGGGGCCGTATTCGAACGTTGTCCAGGCAACCACGCCGGCAAACCTGCCCGGAAGACCGAGCAATCTGCGTTTCATCAGGCTGGAATCCACGAGCATCACCCTCGCCTGGAATCCCCCCTTGACGACCGGTGGCGCCGCCATCACCGACTATCGGATCGAAGTTTCGCGCAATGGCGGCGTGAGCTGGCAGCTGGCGGCCACCACCGCCGCCACGAGCACGCAGTACACGCACACCGGCCTGGAACCATCGACCCCCTATCACTACCGGGTCGCGGCGGTCAACAGCGCAGGCGTTGGACCGTTCTCGGCACCCGCCGGCGCCACCACCGCCGCGGGCCTCCCGGGTGCGCCCCGGAACCTCAGCGCCAACGCGGTGGGATCGTCCCGCATCGATCTCAGGTGGACCCGGCCGGCCGACGATGGCGGGGCACGGATCACCGGCTACCGGATCGAAGTCTCCCAGGACCGGCGGAGGACCTGGAGCGTGCTGGACGATGTGACGGGAGCGAATACGACCAGGTACTCGCACACCGGGCTGCCGCCCAACACCACACGCCACTACCGGGTGTCCGCAGTCAACCGCTCGGGCGCGGGGCGTCCCTCCGGTGTCGACTGGGCGACGACCGCCCCGGATCTCCCGGCGGCACCCACGGCGCTCGAGGCCACGGCGGACGGCACCTCGCGGATCGACCTCTCATGGACCGCCCCTGGCGAAACGGGCGGGGTACCGCTTATCGGCTACAGGATCGAGGTCTCGGAGAACGCCGGGAGGTCCTGGCGCGTCCTGGTACCGACCACGCGGTCCACCGGAACCACCTACTCGCACAGTGGTCTGCCGGCCGGGGCCACGCGTCACTACCGGATCTCAGCAATAAACCAGGTGGGCATCGGACAACCCTCCGGTGCGGCGGCCGCGACCACGGAGTCCTCGGTTCCCGGCGCGCCCACCGCGCTGTCCGCGGCGGCGAACGGCACGTCGCAGATCGATCTCCGCTGGAGGGCGCCGGACCACGATGGCGGCAGGCGCGTCAGCGGGTACCGCATCGAGGTCTCCGAGAACGGAGGCACCACCTGGAGCGACCTCGTCGCCAACACCGGGAACAGCAACACCGGCTACTCGCATACGGGCCTCGATCCCGCGACCACCAGGCACTACCGGGTCTCGGCCATCAACGCCCTGGGCGCGGGCGAGCCATCCAACACCGCGACCGCCACCACCGACGCCACCGTGCCGGATGCTCCCACGGGGCTGGTCGCCACGGCCGTCGACGCCACACAGATAGACCTGTCGTGGACGGCGCCCGGCTACGACGGCGGGGCTCCGGTCATCGGCTACCGGATCGAGGTGTCGGAGGACGGCGCCGCGTGGGCCAACCTCGTAGCCAACACGGGGGTGGCCACCACCAGCTTCCTGCACATCGGGCTGGAACCCGGCAGCACCCGCTACTACCGCGTCTCGGCCATCAATTCGGCCGGCATCGGAATGCCGTCCGGAGTGGCGAGCGCATCGACGGACGACGGGCGGCAGCGGTCGAGGCGGGTCGGCGAGAGCATCCTCCCGCACGCTGCCGCCGCGATGATGTCGAGCACGGTCTCGGCGATCGCCGCGCGCGTGGACGCGGTGGCGTTGCGCGACGGCGAACGATTGCGGGCAAGTCTGGGCAGCGCGTCGTCGCTGCTCCAGGGCCCGGCCACGGGTGGAGCAGGGGGCGTCCCGGGCCGGTTCGGCGGCATGGGCCCCGGCCTGTCGGGGGCCGCCCGGCTTCTCGACGGAGCCTCCTTCGTGTTGCCGGTCGGCAATCAGATTGCACGGCAGGGGGGCATCATGGGCACGTTGTCGACCTGGGGCGGCGGCGACTACGTCGGCATCGCCGAGCCGGAAGCGACCGACATCGAGTGGAACGGCAACCAGACCAACCTGCACGTGGGCGCGGACGTGCGCGTGCGCCCGGATGTTCTGGCCGGCGTGGCAGCCACCACGTCGTCGGGGAACTTCGACTTCACCGACCGCACGGGCTCGAACCCGGTTGCCGGTACCTACGGCAACCGCCTCACCACCGTGAACCCCTATGGCGCCTGGCTGCTGGACGGCGAGGGATCGGTGGTCTGGGCGACTGCCGGATACGGCTGGGGCAACATCGAGATGGAGGACGAGCGCGTGGAGCACCGCACGACCGGCAGCAGCATCCTGAGCGGCGCGGCGGGAGGGAGCCATACACTGCTGACCAGCGGTCTGGGCAACGTCAGGGTGAGGGGCGAGGGATGGATGGCGCGCCTGACCGTGAACGAAGCCGAGGAGATCGACTCGCTCACCCTGGACATGCAGCGGGCGCGGCTGCTACTGGAGTGGTCGCAGGGATACCGGACCGAGCGCGGGGACGAGATCGCGTTCCTGCTCGAAGGCGGGATGCGCTACGACGCCGGCAGCGGGGCGCAGGGCACCGGGGTCGAGGTCGGGAGCGGCATGCGGCTGGTGAACGCGGGACTCGGGGTGCGCCTGGAGGCGCGCGGAAGGGCGTTGCTGACGGGCCAGGAGGGCTACCAGGAGTGGGGTGTGGGCGCGACGCTGCAGATTGACCCGGAGACACGGGGCGAAGGACTGTCGTTGCGGGTGGCTCCCACCTGGGGGGAGGCGGCAAGCGGTGCCCGGGAACTCTGGGAACGGGGCGTTGCCGAGATGGGGCGGGACGGTGCGGACCCCCTGGGTGGACGGCTGGACGCCGAGATCTCCTACGGTCTGCGCGGGTTCACGGGCACCCCGTACGGGGGACTGCTCCTCGCCGGCGAAGGGCTGCGCGCCTACAGCAGCGGGGTGCGCTACGATCTGGGAAGGGGACTGGGACTGCGGGTGGAGGTGACCCGCCGCGAGGGCTCCTTCGGTCCGCCCGAGCACGCGATCGGACTGCGGGGACGGCTGCGCATGCCGTAGCCGGCGGCCATGACGGCATTGCCCGGTCCGCACACTCCGGCCGGGCCGCGCCGGCCCTCCGGCCGCCCTCCCCCTGTCCAGTTGCGGCTCGGCGCCCCACTATATCGGGAAGCACGTGATGACCGTCCCAACCCAGATGGAGTCGAAGACGATGAGACGTATCCGTTTCACCACCGCACTCGTCCCGCTCGCCGCCCTCTTCGCGGTCGCGCTGCCGGCCGGCGCACTGATCGGGCAGGACACGACCGCCGACCAGACCGAGCCGCCTCAATCGGCGGCGGAGGCCATCCTGGCCTCCCCGGAGTGGATGCAGCCGCCGCAGGAGATCATGGACGCGGTGCTGGCGCCCCGCTACCTGAACATGAATCTGGGCTCCGCCAGTCCGGACAGGCGCTGGTTCCTTCATCAGGTGAGCGACGGCCAGGTCACCATGGACCGGTTTTCGCGCCCCTTCGACGAGCTGGGCGGCCAGTTCCTGGAACCCCAGGCCAATCGTTCCCGCCGGCTGTCGACCCGGGGGGCGGTGGGGTACAAGCTGATTTCGGCGGCAGACGGTTCGGTCACCGACATCGAGGTGCCCCGTGACGCCCGCTTCTCGAACGCCAGCTGGTCGCCCGACGGCTCGCAGTTGGCGTTCTATGCGCACTACGACACCGAGACGCACATCTACGTGGCCGACCCCGAAAACGGGCGCTCCCGCCGTGTAACCCGCGAGCCCGTGCTCGCGACGATGGTGACCTCCTTCGAGTGGACCGCAAACGGGGAAGAGATCGCGACCGTCCTGATCCCCCAGGGCCGCGCGTCCCGGCCGATGGAGCCCCCGGTTCCGCCCGGACCGCACGTCAAGCTGACCGAGGACGGAGCGAACAGGCTTCGCACCTACGCGAGCCTGATGGCCACGCCGTACGACGAGGAACTCCTCGAGTGGCACGTGACCGGGCAGCTTGCCACGGTCGCGGTCAGCAACCGGAGGGTGACGAGGATCGGCGAGCCGGCGATGATTCGCAGCTTCGATTTCTCGCCGGACGGCCGGCATGCACGCGTCACGACGATGCGCCGGCCCTTCAGCTACATTGTTCCGGTCAGCAGCTTCGGCCGCGTGGAGGAGATCTGGGACCGCGAGGGCAACGTCCTCGCCCAGCTCGACGAGACCGAACTCAACACCGGGATCCGCGGGACCCCGGGCGCGCCGGGCGTGGCGGGGGAAGAGGAGGAACCCGAGCGCCGCTCGATGTTCTGGCGGGCGGACGGGGCCGGGCTGACCTACCTGCAGATGGAGCCGGAGCCCGAGGAGGAGGAGGGGGAGGACACGGAAGAGGAGCCGGAGGAGGAGGAAGGCGAGCAGGAGCGACGCGCCACCCGCAAGGACCGGGTCATGCTCTGGGTGCCTCCTTTCGGTGAAGACGACGTGAGCGTGGTCTACGAGACCAGCCAGCGCATGTCCTCGCACCGGTACTCGGTGGGCTACGAGTGGCTCTTCGTGACGCGGCGGCCGGGTGGAGGCGGGGGTGGCGGACCGGCCGCTTTCCGCGGAGGCGGCGGCGGCAGGATCACCGAATACGCGGTGCGCCTCGACGAGCCCGAAACCACGTACACGATCACCGAGCGGAACACGAGCGACTTCTACGAGAATCCCGGCTCGCTGGTGATGACCAGCGGCGTCGGCGCGGGTGGCGCGTTCGCCGCCGTCGGTGGCGGCGGATCGTTCGTCGAGATGGGCGGCGAGCCGGGCAACGAGGTGGTCTTCCTGACCGGCACGATCTACCACGAGGATCCGCTGGAATCGTCGCCCCAGTCGTTCATGGACCGTGTGTCGGTGCGGACCGGCGAAAAGGAGCGCGTCTACGAGAGTTCCAACGACGGCCAGTACGAACGCATCGCGACCGTGCTGGACGCCGACGCCGGGAAGTTCGTCGTCCGCCGCGAGACCCCGACCGAAATCGGCCAGTCCTACCTGGTCGACGGTGACACGCGCACGCAGCTGACCAGCAACGTCGACTACACGCCCGACATCACCAACGCGCCCCGCCAGCGCTTCACCGTGGAGCGCCCGGACGGCTTCCGCTTCCTCGTGAACGTCACGCTCCCGCCCGACTTCGTCGAGGGTGAGCGGCGCCCGGCGATGTTCTGGTTCTACCCCCGCGAGTACCAGGACCAGGAGTCGTACGACGAGCGCGGCCGGACCTACAACAAGAACTCGTTCCCGAACTTCGGCACCCGCTCGATGGAATACCTCATCCGGCTGGGTTACGTCGTGGTCGAACCCGACGCACCGATCGTCGGCGATGCGGGCGCGATGAACAACAACTACGAGCACGACCTGCGCAACAACCTCGCGGCCGTGATCGACGAGCTGGACGCGCGCGGCATCATCGACCGCCAGCGCCTCGGTCTGGGCGGGCACTCGTACGGCGCCTTCAGCACCCTGAACGCCATGGTCCACACCCCGTTCTTCAAGGCCGGGATAGCGGGTGACGGCAACTACAACCGCACCTTCACCCCGCTCGGTTTCCAGAGCGAAAGGCGGATCTTCTGGGATGCGCCCAACGTGTACCTGGACATGTCACCCTTCATGCATGCCAACGACCTGACGGGCGCTGTCCTGCTGTACCACGGAATGCACGACCAGAACGTCGGCACCGCTCCCGACCACTCGCCGCGGCTCTTCCACGCCCTGAACGGGCTGGAGAAGACGGCCGCGATGTACATGTATCCCTTCGAGGACCACGGTCCGGCAACCGTCGAGACGACCCTGGACCTGTGGGCCCGCTGGACCGCGTGGCTCGAGGTGCATCTGGCGAAGAAGGAGCGGCCGGTGACGTGATACCGGGGCGCCGGGGATGAGGGCCTCGCCCCAAACCCAGCAGCACCTGGGGCTCCTTGCCGCTACCGGCGTTGGCGTTGGCGCCATCGTCGGCAGCGGCATCCTCGCGCTCGCCGGCGTCGCCTTTGCGACGACCGGCCCGAGCGCGATCCTGGCGTTCGCCCTGAACGGGGTGATCGCGATGATCACGGTGTGCTCGTTCGCGGAACTCGCCGCGCGCTTCCCGCAGTCGGGGGGCACCTACACCTATGCGCGCAAGGTCCTCACGGTGGAGGCCGCCTTCGGGGTGGGGTGGGTGGTGTGGTTCGCGTCGGTGGTGGGTGCGGTGCTCTACGCCATGGGCTTCGCGGTCTTCCTGGTCCCGTTCCTGGAGCAGATCGCCCTGATGACGGGCGGCGAGGTCCCCTGGTGGGTCGGGACACGCCTTGCGGTGGTGGCGTATGCGCTGTGCGCGGTGGGCTTCTACTCGTGGCGACTGACCCGGACCGCGGCGGGCGGCGGGCAGTGGGAGACGATCGGCAAGGTCGTTGTGTTCATTGTCCTGCTCGTCGCGGGTTTCTTCGCGCTGGCCGGCGAGGCCCCGGGGCCCGGTGCGCTCGCGGCACGCTTCCGGCCGTTCTTCTCGGATGGATTCGTGGGGCTGGCGCAGGCTATGGGCTACACCTTCATCGCGCTGCAGGGGTTCGACCTGATCGCGGCGGTGGGCGGAGAGGTACGCGACGCGAAACACAACATCCCGCGGGCGATGTTCCTGTCGCTGGGCACCGCGCTGGTGATCTACCTGCCGCTCCTCTTTCTGATCGTGGCGGTGGGGGCTCCGGGCCAGCCGGTGACGGAGGTGGCGGCGGAGTACCCGGAGATCCTGGTGGCGGTAGCGGCGCGCAACTTCATGGGCCCGATGGGATACTGGCTGGTGCTGGCGGCGGGGCTCCTGGCGATGCTCTCCGCGCTGCAGGCCAACCTGCTGGCCGCGTCCCGCTTCGCGCGCACCATGGGGACGGACCGGACGCTGCCGCCCCGCTACGCCCGGCTCGCACCGGGCACCGGCACACCGACCGCGGCCGTGCGCCTGAGCGCCGTGGTGGTCGCGTTTCTCATCATTGCGGTCCCGGATGTGGCGGCGGCCGGCGCGGTGGCGAGTCTCATCTTCCTGACGAGCTTCGCCCTTACGCACGGGATCGGGTACCTGGCGCGGAAACGGGCGGGCAGGCCCGAGGGATTCCGCACACCCTGGTTCCCGGCCGTGCCGGTGGTGGGCGGATCGGCCTGTCTGGCGATCGGCCTCTACCAGGCGGTGGCGGTGCCGCCCGCCGGGGTGCTGGCGGCGCTCTGGCTGGGCGTGGGGGCGATTCTGTACGCGATCCATCTCGCGCCGCGCGCGCGTGTGGTGGACGCCTCCTCGGAGGGGATGGACCCGCAGATGGTGAAGCTGCGCGGCCGCCGGCCCGTGGTACTCGCGCCGATCGCCAACCCGGCCAGCGCGGAGACGCTGGTGACGATGGCGAAGGCGCTCGCGCCCCCCGAGGTCGCGCGGGTGCAGCTGCTCTCGGTCGTGTCGCCGCCGGAGCGCTACGACCCCGACGAGCTGCCGAGTGAAGTCCGCGACGCCCAGGCGGTCCTGGGGGGCGCGCTGAGCACGGCGATGGATGTGGATCTTCGCCCGGAGGCGCTGATCACGCTGCACGGCGACCCCTGGGGAGAGATCGCCAGGGTGGCGGAAGCGACGCGGTGCGAGAGCCTGCTCCTCGGCGTCGGGCACCTCGACGACTCGCTGATGACGGGGTCGCTCGCCCGCCTGATCGGCGCCGTGGACGCCGACGTGGTGATTCTGCGCGCACCGAGCGAATGGACGCCGGAGATGGCCCGGCGGATTCTGATTCCGTCGCGAGGCGGCCGCGATCAGAGCCCGGTGCGCGCTCGGTTGCTCGGCAGTCTCGCGCGGACCGCGCCCCGCGACGTGACCTTCCTGGGTGTGCTCTCGGAGGAGGCGGGTGCCGGCGTGCACCGGCGGGCGCGCCGGGATCTGGAGCGGCTGGCCTGGGACGAGCTGGGGGACGCCGCTCACGCCGAACTGGTTGTCGCGGACGACATCGCGGGGGAGGTCGCGCGCCGCGCCGCCGATACCGACCTCCTGATTCTGGGATTCCACCGCAGCGGACGCCGCCGCGCCGTCTTCAGCAGTCTCATGCTGCGGATTGCCCGGGCCACGGAGTGCCCGCTGCTGATGATCAGCCACCGCCGTGGCGCGGCGCTGCTTCCGGAGGCCTCGCGGCTATCCCGGAGGCCGCAGGGTTGATCCCGGAGGCGTCCCGCCCGTTCAAGGTGCAGCCGCGGCCGGTCCGCGAGCAGCGCGGGCTCTTGGCGAATACGCAAAGTAATCTTTATTAACGTAAGTCCTATTATGTTATTACCCGGCTCAAGCGCGATCGCTTGCAGCCGTCGAGCCCGCCCGCAGCCGTCGAGCCCGCGCGCAACCGTCCGAGCTCGTGCACAACGGTCAGCCCCGCGCACAGCCGCCGGCCCCACGAGCCATCCGTCGGCTCTGCGAGCATCGTCACAGCCCCAACAGCACCGTCGCGACCCTGCGAGCACCGTCGCGACCCTGCGAGCACCGTCACGGCCCCACGAGCACCGTCGCGACCCCGCAAACACCGTCACGACCCCGCAAGCAGCCTCTCGTACACCCGCGCGGCCTCGTCCACCCTGGACAGGAACCGTGCCCGGTCGGCCTCGCTCACCCAGCGGTCGCGAGCCACCACCCTCTCGCGGAAGGACTGCACGGCCGCGAGCAGGAAGCGGACGTCGTCCTCCGAGCGGTAGTCGCGCCCGCCCGCCACTACCCACACCGGACTGGTCTGGGCGAAGGCATAGCTGTCCGGGACGAGCGGAGAGTACGGTCCCAGCGCCCGGGCAGCGATCCACCCGCTCCCCTCCAGCGTCACCCGGCTCTCGACCCGGAAACGGTCGGGGCGGCCACGCACATCGTGCACCTCCGCGACCTCGCCGTTGACAACGATCTCCACGCGGTCGAGCGGACTGTTCGACGCGACCTCCACCGCCACGTCCCACTCTCCGGCGTGTCCGCCCGGCACCCGGATCTCGCTGCCGGGAAGCTCGCCGTCCACCGTCAGAAAGAGCAGCGGCCCGTTTGTCGCGAATGTGCGCCGCTCCCGGATGGCCTCCAGCCACGCGTCCACCGAGAGCGGCCCTTCCAGGTGGGCAAAGGTGCGGCTCGCGCCCGGCCCGGGATCCCGCCACACATCGGAGAAGTTGTCCGTCCCCCCTGTGGCGGCGAGGCGGAAGCCCGCATTCAGCAGCCGGTAGTAGATCTCGGCGTTGCGGAGCTCGTCGTACCAGAAACAGATGACATCGTAGAAGTCGGCCAGACCGAGCGCCGCGTCGACCGGAATCTCCGAGCTGCCCACGGACTCCGGAGTGTCCACGCTACCGCTGAAGGGGTGCATGAACCCGACCGTGCCGCCGACCGCCCGGGCCGCCTCGAGATAGTCGCCGTTGAAGAGGTCCGCCGCGAAGGGTGTGTTGGCAGCGCCCCCGATCAGCGGCATGATGAACTCGCCGATCCCGGCCAGCCCCACATGCCCGAACGATCCCCGGAACTCCTGCGCGTACTGCAGGATGTGGGTGTCGGTGGACAGTGGGTGCGGCCGTCCCGTAAGGTCGTCCCAGCGTCCCATCAGGCGGGTCCCGTCCATGTGGATCAGGGCGATGGAGACGTGCAGGTCCTCGCTCACGAGGGCGTCGACGAAGTCCTGGTGCGAGAGCCCGTAGCGGCCCTGGTGCAGGTCGTGGACGTGCGTGTCGCCCCCGTACCAGCCCCTGGCAGGCGCGTCGACCAGGCGGCCGAGCTCCAGCGACGCGTCGGCGCGGCCGCCGGGAGGGACGTCTACGATGGTCGTGACGGGGCGGTACTCCACACCCCGCCGCACGGAGATCGTGACCGGGCCCGCGGGAACCTCCACCTCGAAGTCTCCCGTGGTGCGGAAGTGGTGCGTCTCGGTCGGCGACACCACGCGGTGAAAGGAGCCCCGCGGGCTGTACCCCCTACCGTCACCGGCGACGACGGAGACGCGCGCGGCCATCGGCTCGCCACCCTCCCCCACAACACGGCCGCGCAGCACCCCCATCGCCCCGGCATACCGGCGCTCACCCACGTCCAGCGTGCGCCACGAACTCCGGGCGCCCCCGGAAACGGCCATCACGTGCAGCTCGGTGGCGCCGCTCTCGTTCGAGACGAAGGCGATGCCGCCTCCGTCGGGGCTGACGCGCGGCGTGAGTTCGTGGCTCAGCCCCCCGGTCAGCCGCAGCGGGTTTCCCCCGTCCGCGGCGATCAGCACCAGGTCGTTCGACCCGGCTTCGTCGGACACGTACACGAACCCCTCGCCGCGCGGCAGCCAGTCCGGGCGGGCGCGGTAGGCGGTCTCCTCCGCACGCACCAGCCGCGGTTCTCCCCCCGCCAGGTCGCGCGTCCAGATCCCCCCGCTCCCTGTGACGCCCGGCGCCGGCGCCATGTAGACGAGCACCCCGCCCGGCGAAACGCGCGGCTGGTACTGGCTGCCGCCGTCCTCCACGACCGCCTCGCGCTCCCCGGTCGCCACCTCGATGCGGTGAATGTCCAGCCCCCGTCCCGCCGTCGTGAAGTAGACGAAGCGGCCGTCCGGCCCCCACGCGGGCTGAATGTCGATGCCGCCGCCCTCCGCCAGCGGCGTCACCGCCCCGGTCTCGACGTCCAGCAGGGCGATGTCCAGTCCGTCCCCCGTTTCCACGGTCATCGCGATCCTGGACCCATCCGGGCTCCAGCTCGGCTCGAAGTGGTACCACGGCCCCCGGGTGAGCTGCTCGGCGCCGCCGCCGCCGGCCGGCACCCGCCAGATGTCGCCGGCCATGGCAAAGGCGATCCACCGGCCGTCGGGGGACCAGTCCGGGCTCATCGGTCCCGTGCTCACGGGGGGAAGCATGTGCAGCTCCCCGCGGATGTTCCCGTTGAGGCTGGAGTACCGGAGCACGGGGGTGCTCTCGGGCTGTTGGGGGCCGGTGGCCGGTGGCGGCGGAGTCGTCGCGGCCAGGTCGGTCCGCGCCGGGCCCGGTGTCCCGAGCGCCAGCGCGGTGGCGAGAATCGTGGCGGATGGGATCGATCGCATGCGGGCCTCCGGTGGCTGGCGGTCAGGCTTCCGATTTGTCCGCTGCCGGCTTCGCGCGCAAGGGATGAAGCCTCCACGAACCGGATTTCGCGGGGATGCCAGCCGTCCCGGGTGGGCCAGTCGTCCCGCATGGGGCCAGCCGTCCCGCATGGGGCCAGCCGTCCCGCATGGGGCCAGCCGTCCCGTATGGGGGCAGCCGTCCCGCATGGGGCCAGCCGTCCCGCGTGGGGCCAGCCGTCCCGTATGGGGGCAGCCGTCCCGCATGGGGCCAGCCGTCCCGCGCAGGTGCAGGCCGTCCCGCGAGGCGGCAGGCCGCCGCGCATGGAACCAAACCGCCGCGCTCAGTGTACCTAAGAAAGTAGTTGACATTTTGCCACACGCCCCCTACCTTCACCTAACGTTTTGGGATTTGCGGCGGAACCGTCGGCAATCGACACCCGCGGCCAGCCGCTCGCGGCCGGCGCCGCCAGGGTTCCGCCGCACCCGGCACGGCAACTGGAAAGCGGGAACAAGACCCGCAGGGAGATGACCTTGAGCCGCAGACTGACCGAGCGCGAACTCGACATCATGTCGATCCTGTGGGACCTGGGGTCGGCAACGGTCTCGGAGGTGAACGAACGCCTCGACGACGACCTCGCCTACAACACCGTCCTGACGGTGCTCCGGATCCTTGAGGCGAAGGGTCTGGTGAGCCATCGCAAGGAGGGGCGGGCCCACCGCTACCATCCGCTGCTTGGACGCGAGGAAGCGGGGCGGTCCGTCGTCGCGCGCATGCGGGACAAGCTTTTCAAGGGTTCGGCCGAGCTGCTCGTGACGCAGCTCGTATCGGAAGAACAGCTTTCGCCGGAAGCCGTGAAGCGCCTCCGCAAGCTGCTGGATCAACGTCTGGAAGAGGAGAAGTAGCGATGATTGCCGCCTGGATGCTCTGGTCGGTCGGAGCCGGTCTGCTGTTTCTGTTGGCAGGCCTGGCCTTGGAAAGAATCCTGGATGGTGAACGGCGCTGGGTCTGGGTCGGGGCCGGGGTCGGGACGGTCGTGCTCACCGCCATGCGGGTGTTTTCGCATGGCGGTGCCGGATCGGTTGGCGGTGGCGTGGAGGTGGGCACAGTGCTGGGACTGGCGCCCGGTTCGGCTGCGGCGGAAGGCGCCGTCGCGGCAGGCGCGCCCGGTTTCCTCGGGTTCGCCGTGCCGTACGATTCGGTCCTGCACACGCTGGACGGGATCCTTCTTCCCGTCTGGGTGTTGCTGTCCTGTGGCCTGGTCCTGTGGGCCCTGATCGGCACCGCCGACCTCGTGCGCCGGCGCCGCTTCTGGGAACGGGGGACGCTGCTCGGCCGCTCCGTGCTGTGGGCGCCCAACGCGGGCCCCGCGGTGATCGGACTCCTGCGGCCCCGCGTGGTCCTGCCGGCCTGGGTGAGGGGCGTGGAGCGGTCCAGGCAGAAGCTGATCCTGGCGCACGAGGAGGAACATCTCGAGGCCCGCGACGCCGTCCTGAGATTCTTCATGGCGGTCCTGCTTATCGCGTTCCCCTGGAATCCGGCGCTCTGGTTCCACTACCGGCGCCTGTGCCTGGCCATCGAACTCGACTGCGACCAGCGCGTCATGCAGCGGCTCCCGCACCGCCGCTGGCTCTACGGGGACCTGCTCTTCCGCGTGGGTGCCCACGTCCGCTCCCGTCCGGGTCTCGCGCTGGCCGCGTTCGCGGAGCGCCCGTCGTTCCTTGAATCGCGGATCCGCAAGCTGCTGGACAGGGCGCCCGAGGTTGGGCTGGCCCAGGTCGCGTTCCTGGCCTTCGCCGCAATCATGGTGATCGGCGTGGCCGTGTGGGCGCCGGGGATCACGCGGGAGACGCCGGTTCCGGAGCTGGAGGCGGTCCCGGCGGCCAGCGACGTGGTATCGGAGCAGGAATCGGCGGAGGACCCTGTGGGTGAGCGGTACATCATCGTTTCGGGTGTAGCCGGCCGCGAACCCGCGGTAAGGATCGGGCCACTCCCGGCGGAGGTGGAGGCCGAGCCGGAGTTGCACGAGAGGCCGAAGTTCGTGGTTCACACCGTGCGGCCCCGGTTGCTGAACGACGAGGAGGTCAAACGGGCTCTGGAGCGTGAGTATCCGGCCCTGCTCAAGGACGCCGGCATCGGCGGCACCACCGAGGTACATCTGTTCGTCGGCGAGACCGGGCGGGTCGAAAACGCGCTGGTAAAGGAGACTTCGGGGCATGTGGCTCTCGATGAGGCCGCGTTGAAGACCGTCAGGGTCGGCAGGTTCTCTCCAGCGATGAACCGGGACAAGGTGGTGGCGGTCTGGCTGTCGATGGACATCACCTTCGGGGCGAACTGAGCCAACCGGCGGGCATCCCCCGGCCCGGCCGCTACATTAGGGGATGCCCGGCACCGCCCCTCTCGCATCACCCCTGACCTTCTCGCCCAGCCTGAAGGACTACCTGTGGGGCGGAAGGAGCCTCGCGCGCCTTACGGGGCGCACGCTGCCCGGCGGGGTCATCGCGGAAACATGGGAGATTTCGGGCCACCCCGCCGGGCCCTCGGTCGTTGATTCGGGTCCGCTGAAGGGGCGCAGCCTGCCCGGGCTCGTCGCCGAGTACGGTGCGGCGCTGGTAGGGCGGCGCGGGGTGCGCGCGGGCGCGGCCGCCGGGATGCCGGGCTCCTTCCCGCTGCTGGTGAAGCTCCTGGATGCGAACCATGCGCTCTCCGTGCAGGTCCACCCGGGGGACGACCATGCGGCCGCGCGCGGCCTCGGCGAGCCGGGCAAGACCGAGATGTGGTACATCCTGGAGGCCGAAGCGGGGGCGCGGATCATTCACGGGCTGGAGCCGGGCACCGACCGCGCCACCCTGCACCATGCCGTCACGGCCGGAAGGCTGCAGGATCGGCTGCGGCGCCTGGCGGTGCGGCCCGGCGACGCGGTGATGGTCCCCGCCGGCACCGTCCACGGCATCCTCTCCGGGATCGTCCTGGTCGAGATCCAGCAGAGCGCCGATACGACCTACCGGATCCACGACTGGGGCCGCACCGGGCCGGACGGGCGGCCGCGCGAACTGCACATCGAGCGGGCGATGGAGGTGATCGACTTCGGCGACCCCGGCCCCGGGATCGTGGAGCCGCGCCTGGTGGAGGCCGGGCCGGGCGTGCGGCGCGAGGTGATCGCCGAGTGCGACAAGTTCGTGGTCGAGCGGCTCACGCTGCGGGCGGGGGCCGAGTTCCGGATGGTGTTGGGCGGCGAGACCTTCGAGGCGTGGGGGGTGGTGGCGGGGGAAGTGGCCTTCGCCGGGCGGGGATCTCCGCCGCGGGGGGTGGGGGGGGTGGGGTTCACGCTGCTCCCCGCGACGCTGGGTCCGTGCCGCGTCGGGGCGGTGGCCGATTCGGTGCTGCTGCGCAGCTATCTTCCCTGACCGGAACCAGCCCGCGACGGGGAGCCATACCGGCCGCGGGCTGGTCGACCCGGTTCCCTTGCCAGAGTGCCCCGCCAGGGACTCGAACCCCGAACCTGCCGATTAAGAGTCGGATGCTCTACCAGTTGAGCTAGCAGGGCAGCGACACTGAATATACCTCCTTCGGCACTCCGCGGATAAGTCCGAGTCCGCCGGGCGGGACGACCTGAATCGACTCTCGTCCCGTCACAGGCACGGCACGGCCTCACGTGTGATCGTTCGCGCGCGACCTCGGGAGGATGTCGCCCCGTTCGCGAGAAAAGTGGATCGCGTGGTACTGCGCGCGCACTTCCAACTTGGCCAGCGAGCACCGGGGTTTCGGATGTGGTGGCGATGCCGGCAGGGATCGGACGAGGGGCTGAACAACACGCGGCTCATGCGGGTGGCGGGGCGCTTCGCACGCCGGCAGCGTCCGAGGCGACACAAGGGGCAGCCGCGGGCCCCGGTCGTGGAACTCTCGCTCGAGACACCTGAGTACGATCTGACGACCCTGCGCATCCGCTTCGGGCGCCTGACGCTGAAGATTTGAGTTCCATCCTCAACTTTTTCACGATCTTTGGCCCGCAAGCGGTCTAACGCACTCTCGTTCGGCACGGGCCCCTCTCTCTCTCCCGGCCAGGGGCAGAGGTCAACCGGCTGGCTGGTCTCCCGGTCCGCCCGGCGCCCGGGGAGGCTGGTCATACCGTCCCCCGTCCCGGTCCGCTCGTCCCCGGCCCCGGTCCGGCGCCTCCCGTCCGCGGTTCATGTCCCCGCGCCAGCGGTCCACCGCTCCCCGCCACCGGCCCGGCGCTCCGCGCCCACGCGCATCCCGCAGGCGGTCGAAACGCGCGCTCCCGCGGCCGTCGCGCACGGTCCGGTCACGCCAATCGAAACGCCGGTTCAGTTGCCGGATCTCCTGCCGCTGCTCCTCTGTCAGGATCTCGGCGTAGCGGTCCCGCATCCCGGCCAGGCCTTCGCTGGCCTGCGCGGCCATCTCCCGCGCCTCGGCGCGCATCGCCTCCGGCTCGCGGATCCCGGCCCGGATCTCCGAGAGCAGTTCCATCTGCTGTACGGCCCGGCTCGTGCGCATCTCCAGCAACTCGACCCGAATGGACTCCAGCTGCTCGCGCTGCCGGGCGGTGAGTTCCAGTTCGTCGCCCAGCCGGATGACCCGCTCCACGGTGAGGTTGCCGCCCGCGGTCCGCATGCCTGCCGCCCGCATGCCCGCGCCCCAGCCGCCGCGATTGCCGCCACCCCATCGCTGCGCCGCCGCCTCGGGCGCAACCGCCATCGCGGTCATCATCAACCCCAGCGCGGCTGCGACCATCCCGGACCTCGAGAAATATGCCCTCATCATTGTTGTCTCCCTGTGTTGAATTGCGTCCATGGTTCTGCACTTTGCTAACGAGCCGGAGGGCCGCCGAGCTGTCCGTGCGACCGGTCGCCGCCTCGTTCACGGTCGTTGACAGGCGGCATGGGGGTTCCGTTAGGGTAGATGGGTGGGACGAGTTCCCCCGTCCCCAGAACCGTCCAGGGAGCCCACCATGTTCTTCAGGCAGATCGTCGACGACAAACTGGCCCAGCACGCCTATCTCGTCGGCTGCCAGCGCACGCGCCAGGCGCTCATCATCGATCCCGAGCGCGACGTGGACCGCTACATCGCCATTGCGCGCCGTGAGGGCCTGCGCATCACCGCGGCCGCGGAGACGCACATCCACGCCGACTTCCTGTCGGGGTGCCGCGAACTGGTGGAGCGCTACGGTTGCCGGGCCTACCTCTCCGCCGAGGGCGGAACCGACTGGCAGTACGAATGGGCTGCCGGGCACGACTCGGTGACCCTCCTGCGCGACGGCGACCACTTCACCGCGGGCGGAATCGGGTTCCGGGCGCTGCACACCCCGGGACACACGCCCGAGCACATCAGCTTCCTGATCACGGACCGGGGCTCGGGAGCCGACAGCCCCATGGGCATGGTTTCGGGCGACTTCGTCTTCGTCGGAGACCTCGGCCGGCCGGACCTCCTCGAATCGGCGGCCGGGCATGCGGGCGAGATGGAGCCCTCCGCCCGCCGCCTCTACGGTTCGGCGCTGGGGGTCTTCGAACTGCCGGACTACCTGCGCATCTGGCCGGGCCACGGCGCCGGGAGCGCCTGCGGAAAAGCGCTCGGGGCGATCCCGGATACGACCGCCGGCTACGAGAAGCGCTTCAGCCCCGCGCTGGCCGCGGTCAGGAAGGGCGAGGACGCCTTCGTCTCCTACATCCTCGACGGGCAGCCCGAGCCGCCCCAGTACTTCGGCCGGATGAAGGAGGAGAACCGGCGCGGGCCCGCCCTGCTCGGTTCGCTTCCCCGGCCCCGGCGGCTGTCAGGGAGCGAGCTGCCGGCCGCCGCCACGGGCCGCGACAGAGTGGTGGTCGATACGCGAAGCGACCGCCTCGGCTACTACGCCGGCCACATCCGGGGCTCCCTCTACGCACCGCTCGACAAGTCCTTCCCGACGGTCGCGGGATGCTATCTGGATCCGGCTTCGGCGATCGTGCTGATCTGTCGGGAGGACGAACTGCAGGAGGCGGTGCGCGACCTGGTTCGCATCGGGATCGACCGCGTCACCGCCTGGGCTCCGCCGGAGGAGCTGAAGGCCTGCCAGGCTGCGGGCGGAGAGCTGGCGAGCATCGAGGTCATCGATTTCGACGAGGTGGCCCGGAGGCGCGGCGACCCGGCCGTGCAGGTCCTCGACGTGCGCCGCGCCACCGAATTCGCCGCGGGACGGGTGGAGGGCGCGTGCAACATCGCGCACACCCGCCTGGCCGGCCGGCTTGGGGAGCTGCCCAGGGACAAGCGGCTTCTGGTACACTGCCTCAGCGGCGCCCGGGCCTCGGCCGCCGCGTCGTACCTGGCAGGGCAGGGCTTCGAGGTGTCCGCCGTCAACGACCTCTTCGGCTACACGGGGGGCAACCATGCGTAGGAACCGGAGCGCCAGCGGCCGCGAACTCCTGCGGATCGGTCTCCTGGCCAGCGCCGTATCGACCGTTGCCGCGGCCCCGGCGGCTGCCCAGGCGCCCGGATCCGAGGCTGCGCGGCGGGCCGCCCTGGAGCGGATGATCGAAGACATCCGGGAGGACTATCCCGATGTTCCCACGATCACGGCCGCCGTTCTGCGGGAGTCGCTCGGTTCGGGCGGGATCGTGCTCGTGGACGTGCGGACCGACAGGGAGAGGAGAGTGTCCACCCTGCCCGGAGCGATCAGCGCGGACGAGTTCGAATCCAGGCTGGGGGAGCTGGCCGGACGGACCGTGGTCGCGTACTGCACCGTCGGAGTGCGCAGTTCGAACTACGTGCGCGAGATGAGCAGGCGCGGGGTCGAGGTGCTGAACCTGGAGGGCAGCGTGCTGGCCTGGACTCACATCGGCGGAGAGCTCGTGCTTGACGGTGTGGCCACCGACCGCGTGCATGTGTACGGCCGCCGCTGGAACCTGGCTGCGGACGGCTACCGGGCCATCTGGTAGCATTGCCCCGGAAGCCGCTATCCCTGATGCGAAGCCCCGGGAAGGAGAGCGAGTGGAGGCGAGAAAGTTGACGACAGCCGGCGGTCCTCGGATAGTCCCCGTCCGGCCCCGGCGTGCGTCTGCGACGCTCGCCCGTTGGCGCCCGGTTGGCCGCGTCCTCCGGGCGATGGCTCTGGCGGTACCGGCCTTGCTGGTCCCGGGGGTGACCGAACTCGGTGCCCAGGAGTCCAACGGCCGCTGGAATGCGTCGAGCGAATTCAGCTTCGTCCGCACCGGCGGGAACGCCGAGTCCTCGACGTTCGGGTTGGGCACCACCGTGACACGCTCCTGGGAACGGACCGAGGTGAAGGTGGAGGCGGGCGGCATCCGGACGCATTCGACCCGGGTCCGCCGGACCGCTGTGGGCACCGAATCCGACTACCGTGTCGAGGAAGCCAGCGAGAGCAACCTGTCAGCCGAGAAGTACAATGCGCTGGTTCGGCTGGACCGCCGATTCTCGTCACGGACCTCGGTATACGTACAGTCCGGCTGGAAGCGGGACACCTTCGCCGGCTTCAGGCACCGCCTGGTCAATGTGTTCGGGGTCTCCACGCAGTGGGTCCGAAACTCCGCGCAGAGGTTCCGCACGGCTTACGGGCTCACCCACACGGTGCAGAGCGACGTGGTCCCCGACCCGGACAAGGCGGGCCGCTTCGTGGGCCTCCGGGTTTCGTCCGAATACCGGCGGCAGATGACGGAAAACACCGAGTGGCGGAGCAACCTCGTCCTGGACGGGAACGGCGACGATTCGTCGGATGTGCGGGCCGACTGGACCAACTCGATGAGTGTTTCCATGAACGAGCACCTGGGCCTCAAGACGTCCCTCCGCACGACCTTCGACAACGAGCCGGCGCTGCGAAGAGTTCCGCTGAGATCCTCTGAGGGGGAACGGACAGGCACTGTGCTGATTCCGCGGGACGAGCTGGACCGCGTCTTCACGGTGGCGTTGGTCGTGACCTTCTGAGCCGGCGTCAGTTCCGGCGGCGTGAAGACGGAGGACCCGCGCTGCCCCGCTCGGCCCGCAGACCGAAGTCGGAGCCCTCCACGTAGGGTTCGCCGAACCTAAGCAGCGTGGTCAGGGGGGGCTGGCCCGGGTGGATGACGACGATGTAGAGCCTGTCGTACTCCATCTCGTCGATCGGTTCGAAGGGATTGCCCCCCAGGGCGGCAACCAGCAGTGGCGTGGTGTTGCTGTGACCCGACACGAAGTGGATCCCCGGCGTACCCCGCAGGGTGGCGGCGAAGGCCTGCAGCCGGCGCGGATCGTAGACGGTCGGCTCCACGCCCAGCGCTTCGGCGAACGGCCGCGCAGTATCGCGGGTCCGCTTCCAATCGGTCGTGTAGACGTGGGTCAGACCGGCGTCGTTGAGCATTTGCCGCAGCACCCGTACTCGAATCTGCCCGGCCAGCGTCAGGGGCGGATCGTCGGTTCCGTCCTCGGCCTTCTCGGCGTGGCGAACCAGATAGACTACGACAGGACCGGAATCGCCATCCGCGGGAACCTGGATCGCCGAAACCGGGGGCACCGAACCCAGCACCGACACTGCGGCGAGCAAGGCCGTCGACCAGCAACGGGCCAGTGTCTTTTTTGCGGCTCGGCACCAGACCATCTACGACCGGCTTTCCCGATGTTGATGGGGGCGGGGGTGTTCGCACGCACGCCTCTGGAGCGTACATTGAATAATGTGGTGCGAATTCGAGAATGTCAACCCTTCTATATGGAAACCCGGGAACGGGTTATCCGTCTCGTGGAAACATACGTTTCCATCAAACCGCTGGTGAGGAGCCCGGCAGGACTGGCCATGGACCGCCGTGGTGACCATCTTCCACTGTCCAGGGGGACGGGCCAAGGGATCGCCGCCGGGAGTCCGCCGGACTCGCCGCGCGGAGGAAAGTCCGAGCTCCACAGGGCAGGATGCCGGGTAACGCCCGGGCACCGCGAGGTGACGGAAAGTGCAGCAGAGAGCAGACCGCCGATGGCCCCGGCAGCGGGGCACAGGCAAGGGTGAAAGGGTGCGGTAAGAGCGCACCGGGCCGCTGGCAACAGGGGTCGCACGGCAAACCCCATCCGGAGCAAGGCCAAATAGGGGACTCTGGGGCCGCCTGCCCCGCTCGAGTCCCGGGTAGGCCGCTCGAGGCCCGGAGTGATCCGGGTCCCAGACAGATGATCCCGCCCGCCTTCCGGGGCGGCGCACAGAACTCGGCTTATGAGGCCCGTCCTCCTGGCACCGGGACTTGACCCGGGGATTGTGCCTGGGGATCATTCACAGCACCTTGCGCCCGTAGCTCAGCTGGATAGAGCGCTGCCCTCCGGAGGCAGAGGCCAGAGGTTCGAATCCTCTCGGGCGTACTGGCAGCCCGCCTCTGTGCTACGCGGGGATTATCCACGGGCCGCTACGTTTCGGCAGCCGGGTGCTTGGGAGTGCGCCGCAGCCGGATCGGATCGCCGGCGCGAGCGCGCAGGTTCAGGGCCTCCACGAAGATCGAGAAGCCCATCGCGAAGTATATGTAGCCCTTGGGGATGTGCTGTCCGAGTCCGTCGGCCACCAGCGTCATGCCCAGCAGAAGCAGGAAGCTGAGCGCCAGCATCTTCACGGTGGGGTGCTCGTTGACGAACCGGGAAACGGCTTCCGCGGCCACCATCATCACGATGACGGCGAGCACGATCGCGATCACCATCACGGCCAGGTGATCCGCCAGTCCCACCGCGGTGATCACGGAGTCCAGAGAGAAGACCATGTCCATCACCGCGATCTGTGCGAGGACGGCGCCGTAGCTTATCGCCCGGGCCTTCTTCCCGCCCTCCTCGTCGCCCTCCAGACGGTGGTGGATCTCGCGCGTCGCCTTGGTGAGCAGGAAGAGCCCCCCGACCAGCAGGATCAGGTCGCGCCCGGAGAAACCGTGCCCGAAGAGGCTGAAGAGCGGTTCGGTGAGCCGCATGATGAAGGTGATGGTCCCCAGCAGGGCCAGCCGCGTGGCCATCGCGAGGATGAGGCCGTTCCGGCGCGCGCGGGCCTGCTGGTGCTCGGGCAGCTTGTCGGCCAGGATCGATAT
Source organism: Gemmatimonadota bacterium (assembly GCA_022826005.1). Classification (GTDB taxonomy): domain Bacteria; phylum Gemmatimonadota; class Gemmatimonadetes; order Longimicrobiales; family Gaopeijiaceae; genus Bin94. Next base: position 34,492 of record JAJDVT010000015.1, read on the forward strand.
GAAGACGATGTTGTCGATCCCGAGGACGATCTCGAGGACCGCGAGGGTGGCCAGGGCAACCCATGCTTCGGGACTTGAAATCCATTCCATGGGACTGTTCCCGTCGTTCGGTGGTGGTAGTTTCCGAATGGTCTGAATGGGAAGTTTAAACCATCTTCCCGTCGGAAGCATCGGAAACGGGGGCCGCGCGTGTTCGGCGGGTGCCCTGGGGATCACGAGAACGGATACTGCGCCGGGGGCGCCATAGATGAGTCAATCGCTGGAGTCGCTCGTTAAGGGGTGGGACGGATTGGGCGTCGTCAGTTCCTACCACGCGGGGACGGGCAGCTGGATCTTCGTTGCGCTCCACGACGACACGCTCGGCCGGCCTACCGGCGGCTGCCGGCTGAAGCAATACGAGTCGCCCGCCGCCGCCCTTCTGGACGCCATGCGCCTCGCGGAGGGGATGACATGGAAGTGGGCCGCGATGGATTTCCACTACGGGGGCGGCAAGTCGGTCCTCGCTGTGCCCGGTCCCGTCGAGGGGGAGGCCCGGCGAAGCCTTTTTGCGCGCTTCGGAGAGGTCCTGAACGGGCTCAACGGCGCCTACGGGGTCGGGGAGGATCTGGGAACCACTCCCGAGGACATGGCCTTCCTGGCGACCGTGACGCCCCATGTGGCGGGCTCGGGGCGCGGGGGGCCTCCGCCCGATCCCGGCCCGTTCACGGCGGCCGGGGTCCACGAAGGGATCCTCGCGGCGGTGGAGCATGTGGACGGAACCCGGGACCTGTCCGGCAGGGCCGTGCTGGTCCAGGGCGCCGGTGATGTGGGCCGGCCGCTGGCGCACCTCCTGGCCGGCGCCGGCGCGCGGGTGCTGGTCAGCGATCTGGACATCCGCCGGGCGAAGTCGGTGGCGGATGCGTGCGGCGGCGAGACCGTCGACCCGGCCGCGGCGTACGACACCCCGTGCGATGTGTACGCGCCATGCGCCATCGGAGCCACCGTCAACGAGCGCACCATTCCCCGGCTGCGCTGCCGGATCATCGCCGGCTCGGCCAACAACCAGCTGGAGGTGGAAGAGGACGCAGAAAGGGTTCGCGCCCGCGGCATCCTCTACGCCCCCGACTATGTTATTAACGGAGGAGGGGCGATGGCCTTCGGACTGATGGAGAACGGTATCCGCGATTCCGGAGATCTCGTCCGTCGGGTTCGTTCCATAGGCGGCACGCTGGCGGAGATCTTCCGGGACGCGGACGCCCGGGGAACATCCTCGGTCGACTCGGCGCGAGCGCTGGCGCTGAAAGCACTGGGCAGAGCATGACTCACACCATGAAGGGCAGACTTGTCATGAGCACCAACAGGAGACTGCTGGCCCTGGCGCCGTTCCTGCTGCTGTCCACGCCGCCGGCGCTCCAGGGACAGCGCCCGGACGCGGGCGGCCCGGACCAGGCTGCCTTCCTTCGGGCCGTGGCCGAGCACTTCGGGACACCCCAGCAGGAAGTGGCGGTGCTTGCCCAGTGGAAGCTGGACATGGCCGAGATCCCGGTGGTGCTCTTCGTGGCCGGTCGCGCGGGAGTGTCGCCCGACCTGGTGATCTCCCAGCGGCGGCGGGGCGATGGGTGGATGGCGATCGCGCGCGGGTACTCGGTGCATGCGGGCGACTTCCACATTCCCATCGACGGCGACCAGGGTGTCCTGGCAGCCGCCTACGAGCGCTTCGCCGCGCGCGCCGCCTCCGAGTGGCACGAGGTGACCCTGTCCGACGCCGAGGTGGTCGCTCTCGTGAACTTGCGCTTCCTTTCCAGGCAACTCGGATTGCCGGCGGACCGGGTAGTCGGGGAGCTCGGCGGCAGCGAGGGCATGGTCGCGGTATTCGTCCGGCTCAGGGGCGGCGGGCCTTGACGGGAGCGTCCGGGGGGCGGGCCGCGAAGGTCCCCCGTTTCCTGCCGCTGGATTCGTGGGTGGAGTACCCTCCGTCCGAGATGGCCCGCCGTGCCGCCGACTTCCGCCGGGAGGTCGCACGGAGGCGGACGGTGCGGGAATTCAGCTCCCGGCCGGTTCCCCGGGACGTCGTGGAGGAGTGCATTCGCGCGGCCGGCACTGCCCCAAACGGGGCGAACCATCAGCCCTGGCACTTCGTCGTCGTCTCCGACCCGGAGGTGAAGGCGCGTATCCGGGTCGCCGCAGAGGAGGAGGAGCGCGCATTCTACGGGGGCGGGGCGCCGCAGGAGTGGCTGGATGCCCTGGCCGCGCTCGGCACCGACGAACACAAACCCTTCCTGGAGACGGCCCCCTGTCTGATCGCGATCTTCGCCCAGCGCTACCATCTGGCTCCAGGTGGGCGGAAGGTCAAGAACTACTACGTGCAGGAGAGCGTCGGCATCGCCACCGGCATACTCATCACCGGCCTGCACCGGGCGGGCCTGGCGACGCTGACGCACACGCCCTCCCCGATGGGGTTCCTGAACGAAATCCTCGGCCGGCCCGCCAATGAACGGCCCTTTCTCATCCTGGTTGCCGGCTACCCGGCGGAGGATGCGCGGGTGCCGGAGATCACCAAGAAGCCCCTGGAAGAGATTGCGACGTTTCTGTGACGCGGGAAGGGGGGAGCCGTCCCGCGTAACCGGTTGCGGAGTGCCACCTTTCCCGGCAAGCCACGGGGGCGATAGACTACCTGCGGTACGGGCGGCGGGCCCTCCCCGGTTGGGAATCCGCCAGCGCAGGGTCGGCCGCCGGCCGCGGGGGGTCAACCCTGGGCCCCGCCCTCAGTAGCCACGAGGAGAAATCATGGGCATGGATGTCGCGCCTGAGCGCTCGCCGGAGGCAATCCGCAGGTTCACGAGGGCGCTGCTTCGCGACCTGCAGGCCATGGAACGGATCCTGGCCGAGGGCATGATCGAGTCGGGCATCCGCCGCTTCGGTGCCGAACAGGAGATGTTCCTGGTCGACGAGGCCTGGCGGGCCGCGCCCGTGGCCGTCGAGGTGCTCGAGGACATCGACGAAGACCCCTTCACCACCGAGCTGGCCCGCTACAACCTGGAGGCGAACCTGTCGCCACGCGTCCTGGAGGGTTCCTGCTTCTCGGACATGCAGCAGGAGCTCGACGGGTATGTCGACAGGGTGAGGCGGGCCGCGCGCCGGCAGAGCGCCGATGTCATCCTCACCGGGATCCTCCCCACGCTCACCAAGTCCGATCTGTCGCTGGAGAACATCACGCCCCGGGCGCGGTACTATGCCCTCAACGAAGCCATGCACCACGCGGGCGGCGGCGCCTTCCGGCTGCGCATCCGCGGCACCGACGAGCTGATGATCGAACACGATTCGGTCATGCTGGAATCGTGCAACACCAGCTTCCAGGTGCACCTCCAGGTCTCGGCGGAGGAGTTCGCGCACCACTACAACGTGGCACAGGCGGTCACCGGCCCCGTCCTGGCGGCGTGCGTCAATTCGCCACTCCTCTTCGGCAGGCGGCTCTGGCACGAGACCCGGATCGCGCTTTTCCAGCAGTCGCTGGACACGCGCGGCGCGGACCTGCACATGCGCGAGATGAGTCCGCGCGTACACTTCGGCGGGAGCTGGCTCGAAAGCTCGGTGGTGGAGCTCTTCCACGAGGATGTCGCCAACTTCCGGGTCCTGCTGGCCACCCAGGTCGACGAGGACCCGCTTCAGGTTCTGGACGAGGGCGGGGTGCCGAAGCTGCAGGCGCTCCAGCTGCACAACGGTACCGTGTACCGCTGGAACCGTCCCTGCTACGGAATCTCCAGGGGGAAGCCGCACCTGCGCATCGAGTGCCGCGTCCTTCCGGCCGGCCCGACCACCCTCGACGAGATGGCGAATGCGGTTTTCTGGATCGGCGCCGTGCTGGGGGCGGCGAAGGAGTTCCCGGATCTCGTCGATCGGATGGACTTCGACGACGCCAAGAGCAACTTCCTCGCGGCGTCGCGGCTGGGGCTGGGGGCCGGCCAGGCCTGGCTGGACGGCGAGAGCGGTCCCGCCGACCGATTGATCCTGGAGACACTGCTGCCGCTGGCGCACCGGGGGCTGGCGGACTACCCGGTCGAGCCGCGCGAGGTCGACCGCTACCTGGGGGTTATCGAGGAGCGGGTGCGGGCGGGGGTGACGGGCTCGGGTTGGGCGCTGCGCTCGCTGAGGAAGCTGAAGAAGGCCGGAACGCGGGGCGAGAAGCTGGCCGCGATCGTTTCGGCCACCGTGCGGCAGCAGAACGATGGGATTCCCGTCGCTCGGTGGGAGCCGGCGCAGCTCCACGAGGCGGGCGGGTGGAAACACCACTACGTCCGCGTCGAGCAGTACATGACGACCGCGCTCACCACCGTCAACCAGGACGAACTCGTGGAGCTGGTGGCCTACCTCATGGATCTGCGCCAGATTCGCCATGTGCTGATCGAAGACAACGACCACCGCCTGGTGGGGATCGTGTCCTATCGTTCGGTGCTCCGGCTGATGGCGCAGGGGCGCACCCAGGCCGAGGCCGAGAGCATGCCGGTCAGCGAGGTCATGGAGCGCCACCCTGTGACGGTGACCCCCGAGACCACGACGCTGGAGGCCATCCGCCAGATGCGCAGCCACAAGGTCTCGGCGCTTCCGGTGGTCAAGAACGGGCAGCTCGTGGGGCTCGTGAGCGAGATCGATTTCATGCCGATGGCGTATCACTTGCTGGAGGAGCGGCTGGCCGAGGAGTAGGGCCGGACGGGCAACACACAGGAGAATCGAACGGAATGGCAGTGCGGATTGAGATGGGGCAGGGGGCTTCCCGCGCGGTGGAGGAATCGGGACGTTCGTCATTCGTGGCGGGTGGGACGGGTGCCGCGCTGGCGATGAGCCGGGGAGCGCCCGCGGGGGCGGAGGACGGTCTGGTCGGCTGGGTCGAGGGCCGGTCGGAGGGTCCGCTGCTGCTGTGCGTTGGGGGCGTGCACGGGAACGAGCCCGCCGGCGTGCAGGCCCTGGAGGCGATGGTTGGGAAGGTTGGGGAACGGCGGGATCTGCTCGCGGGGGATTTTGTCGCCATTGTGGGCAACATGCCTGCGCTCGCGGCCGGTCGCCGGTTCATGGCCTATGACCTGAACCGCGCCTGGACGCCGGTTCACATGGATGCGCTGCAGTCGGGGAGCCGGACGGAACCGGACGACGCCGTCGTACACTCGATCACGAGCAGGCGGGCCCTAACGCCGGTGGCGGAGGACCTCGAGGTCGTGCGGGTAATGGAGTTGCTCGAAAGAGTCGCGGCCGGGCGGAGGGGACCCGTGTACGTGCTCGACCTGCACACGACCTCCGGGAGGGGCGGCACCTTCACCTCGGCCGAAGACAACCCGCGGCACCGCGCTTTCGCGATGGAAGTCCCGTTCCCGCTGGTCCTGGGTCTGGATGAGCACATCGAAGGTACGCTTCTGGGCTATCTGAACACCCTGGGCTACACGACGATGCTCTGCGAGTGCGGTCAGCATCGCGAGCCGCGTGCCGCGCTGAGGGGGATTGCGGCGGTCTGGATCGCCATTCGCGCCGCGGGCCTGCTCGGTGACGAGGATGTTCCCGAGGCCAGGCGGGCCCACGAGATGCTGCGCAACACCTGCGCCCACCTTCCGCCCATCCTCGAGACCGTCTACCGGCACCCGTTCGACGAACGCGACCGCTACGTCACACGACCCGGCTTCAGCAACTTCGACCGCGTGCGCGCGGGCGAGGTGATCGGAGACGACCGGTACGGCGAGGTGAAGGCGCCGGAGGGCGGAATGCTCCTCATGCCGCTCTATCAGCGCCTGGGCGAGGACGGTTTCTTTGTCGTGCGGGAGGCCGACGGGGGGCGGGCCGGGTAGGGTTCGCCGGAGAGGTGTGATGTGCGGCCGTTTCACCGTTGCGGAGGAGGCCGGAGCGATCGGCGAGGCCTTTGGCGCCGCGGTCGAGCCGCTCCGTGACGTCAGGCTCCCGCGCTACAATGTGGCGCCGACGGACGAGGTGCCGGTCGTGATCGCCGCGTCCGGGGGGCGGCGTGCCGGGCCGATGCGCTGGGGCCTCGTGCCGCACTGGGCCGAGAGCCCGAAGGTGGGTGCCCGAATGATCAATGCGAGGTCCGAATCCGTATTGAAGAGGAGGGCCTATCGCGAATCGTTCCTGGCGAGGCGGTGTATCGTGCCCGCGGACGGCTTCTACGAGTGGGAGGCGCGGGATTCCGGGAAGCAGCCGTACTGGATTCACCGCCCTGGCGCCGGGCTCTTCGCCATGGCGGCGATCTGGGCGCTTTGGCGGTCTCCCGCCGGCCCACGGCTGGCGAGCTTCTCGATCCTCACCCGCGGAGCACCTCCCGGGTTAGGCTGGCTCCACGACCGGGTGCCGGTCATCCTCCCGGAGGGCGTGTGGGACGACTGGCTGGCGCGGGGCACGACGCCCCGGTTGCTGACTTCCATCCTCGCGCACACGCCGCACCCGGAGCTGTGTCTCCATCCCGTGTCGCGGGCGGTCAACCGGGCCGGCTACGACGAGCCGGACTGCGTCGCGGAGTTGGAGTTGGCGCACGAGAGCCGACCGGAAGGTTGAGCAGGCGCGCGCCGACCCTGGCCGGCGCGCCCGTTCAGGCGGTTGCGGGGACGTGCGGCAACCGTGCCGCGAACCCCTCCCGCAGCCGGTCCAGCCCGGCAAGCAACTCGTCCGCGGGGGGACCGAAGCCCAGACGGATCGTCGACTCGATCCCGAAGTGAGCGCCGGGCACGATCAGCAGGCTCTGCTCCACGCGCAGCCTTTCGGCCAGCTCCAGGGAGGGCGCATTCGCGTGGTAGCGGACCATCGCGATCGCGCCGGCGTCGGGTGGCGTGAAGCTGAAGAGTCCGTTGCCGGACTCGATCCACTCCGTGAGGAGGCCGAGGTTTTGGCGGATGATCCGCCGAGTGCGTTCCAGGATCCGGGGCCGGACCCGGGAGGACAGCGCGATCCGTGCGAGCGCGTCGGACACGGACGGGGGCGCGATGGTGGTGTAGTCCGTGCGAGCCCACAGCCGTTCGACCACGTCCTCGGGTCCAACCACCCAGCCGAGGCGCACGCCCGGCAGGCCGTAGGCCTTGGAGAGCGAGTTGGTGACGAGGACCTTGTCGTAGCGGCCCCAGAAGCTGGGTACGGGATCGGCCCCCACTTCGGCGCCCCGGTAAACCTCGTCGGAGAGGATCCACGCCCCGTGGCGATCGGCGAGGGAGACGATGTCGTCCATCTCGGCGTGCGTCAGTGCCACGCCGGTGGGGTTGTTGGGGTGCGTGACGAGGATGAACCCGGCGCCGTCGGCGAGCGCCGATGCCAACTGGTCCAGATCCGGGCGCCATCCGTTTTCCTCGCGCAGGTAGAAGGGCAGTGCCCCGCCCTGGAAGTTCCGAATCAGGCCGGGGACCTGCATGTAGTTGGGTAGCATGACGGCCGCGGATCCCCCTCCGAGCGCCAGCTCCCAGAAGGCCACGAAGTTCGCCTCGGCCCCACCGATGGTGACGACGACCGAGCGATCGGTGGCGCCCGGGTGCAGCGAGGCGATCAGCGCCCGCAACTCGTCGGTGCCGTTGGACTGGCTGTATCCGAGCCGGACGGACGACAGATCCGCCAAGGGTCCACCAAGGGCCAGGAGTTCACCCACGGTGAGTGGGTGTACGCCGCTCTCCGAGAGGTTGTAGTCGACCCTGTGTTCGTAGGTGGACTGCCAGCGTTCCATCCGGAATGGAGTAAATTGCACCGATGTCTCTCCCTTGGGTTCGATGCTGTGAAGCGGATTGGGTCCGCGGGGCATCGCGTCGCCCGGGTTGCGCCCGGTTCACCCGCGCCCCCTGGCCGCCACCGCTTGTGTGGGACGGTGGCGCGGCGTGAACGTTGTCAGCATGGAATATGGCGCAGCATTGATCGAGATCGAAGAGCACCGGCTCTCCAATGGCCTCCGGGTCGTCCTCGCACCGGACCGGACGACCGCGGTTACCGGGGTGAACCTCTGGTACGGGGTGGGATCGCGGAATGAGCCGGAAGGCCGCACGGGCTTCGCCCACCTCTTCGAGCACATGATGTTCCAGGGCTCGGTGCACATCCCCAAGAATGGACACTTCCAGCACATCGAAAGGGTGGGCGGATCGGCCAACGCGACCACCTGGTTCGACCGGACCAACTACTTCGAGACGGTGCCGTCGCACTACCTGGATCTGGCACTCTGGCTGGAGTCCGACCGGATGGGGTGGATGTTGCCCGCGATGACGGAGGAGAAGCTGGAAAACCAGCGCCAGGTGGTCATGAACGAGCGCCGCGAGCGCTACGACAACCAGCCCTACGGGGACTGGGACGAGCGCATCCAGTCCCTCCTCTTCCCGGCGGGCCATCCCTACCACCACACGGTGATCGGGTCGCTGGAAGACATCGCGGCCGCCACACTGGACGACGTGCGCGATTTCCTTGCGACCTGGTACGTGCCCGGCAACGCCGTGCTCTCGATCTGCGGGGACTTCGACCCGGCCCACGCCCTGCGGCGCGTCGAGCACTACTTCGCGGCCATCCCCCCCGGCCCCGCTCCTCCCCCCCTCCCCCCCGGCGTCGACCTCCCCTTCACCACCGGCGGCACCCGGCACGACGACGTGGTGGCGGCCGTGCCCCTGCCCCGGATCTACGCTGCCGCCCGGGTACCCCCCTTCACGACCGACGCCTTCTACCCTGGCGAGATCGTGTCCTACTGTCTGGGAACGGGCCGCTCCTCGCGCCTGTACGACCGCCTGGTGCGGGGCGGCCTCGCTCGCACGGCGTCCTGCCATGTGCTCCCCCTGACCACGGGCGCGGCGATCTTTCTGGTGATCGCCACCGGCCTGCCCGGCACCGGGATGGACGAGTTGGAGGACGCTGTGACGGAGGTGCTGGAAGGGCCGGCCCTGACCCCCGAGGAACTCGACCGCGCGGTGATCGGAGCAGAGACCCGGATGGTTCGGGCCCTGCAGCGGGTGGACACGCGTGCCGATCTGCTGTCGATGTATGCCACGCACTTCGGGACCGCCGCCCGGCTCAACGACGACCTGCGGCGTCTCCGCCGGGTCGGTCTGGACGAGGCGCGTGAGTGGGCGCGCTCCTACCTCCGTGGCGACAACCGGGTGCTGGTGCGCTACCATCCGGAGGCGCGCTCGTGAGCGGCACAGGTGCCGGCCCCTCGAGGGGTGCGGGTGACGGCTTCGCCGGCCGCACAAGTGGCCTCCCCGCGACCGGCCCGGGAGACGCACCCGTGAACGCGCGCACCGGAGCTCCTCCGCCCGGCCCGATCCGCCCCTACGCGTTCCCCGGCGTGGAGGAGGGACGGCTGGGCAACGGGATGGAAGTCCGGTTCCTCCACAGGCTTCCCTTCCCGATCGTGACGGCCATGGTCGTCGTGCGTGCGGGCGAAACCGCGGCGCCGGAGGGCAGCGACGGGCTGGCGGTCCTTGCCGGCGACGCCCTGGAGGGCGGGACCGCGCACCGGACCAGCCGTCAGCTTGCGAAGGAGCTGGAGGCGATCGGTGCCAGCTTCGGCGTAGCGGCCGGGTGGGATTCCACCACCGCAGCGCTGTCCTGCATGGCCGACCACCTGCCCGGCGCACTGCCCCTGCTGGCCGAGATGGTGCAGTCGCCCGCCTTCACCGACACCGACTTCGAGCGCTACCGGTCGCAGCGCCTGGCGGCGGCGGTGCACCGGAGCATGGACCCGGCCTCGCTGGCGGTGGACGCGCACGCGCGTTTCGTGTTCGGCGAAGGGGACACCTACGCCAGGCCGCTGGGTGGGACCGAATCCTCCCTGGGGGGCCTTGGTCCCGGCGACGCGCACGCCTTCGTGGCCAACCGCTACGGTCCTTCGCAGGCGGCCCTGGTGGTCGCGGGTGACCTGGAACCGGCCGATGCGCTGGCCCTTGCGGAGCAGTCCTTCGGCGGATGGAGCCCCGGGGCCGGACCCGCGCCGGAGGCGAGGGTTTCGGCGCGCCGGGCGGAACGCTCGGTGCACGTGGTTCACCGGCCCGGGTCGGTCCAGTCGGAGATTCGCGTGGGCCACGTCGGGGTGGCGCGATCCGTGGAGGACTACTTCCCGCTGACCGTCCTGAACCTCATCCTGGGTGGCTCTTTTTCCTCCCGTCTCAACCTCAATCTGCGCGAACGGAACGGCTTCACCTACGGGGTGCGATCCAGCTTCGCTGCGCGCAAGGGACCGGGTCCCTTCGCAGTGTCGACCTCGGTGGAGAACGCGGTTACCGGCGCCGCCACGGAGGAGATCTTTCGCGAGATCGAGGCGATTGTGGAGCAGGGCCCGACGGGGGAGGAGGTGGAGGCCGCCACCAGCTACCTGGCCGGAGTGTTTCCGCTGCGGCTGGAGACCACCGGACAGATCGCCTCCCGGGTTGCGGAGATGGTGGTGTATGACCTGCCCGGGGACTACTACCACATGTACCGCGACCGGGTGCGTGGCGTGACCCGGGCGCAAGCGGCGGAGTCGGCCCGCCGTCACGTCCGGCCCGGCGAGCTGTGCACGGTGGTGGTGGGTAATGCCGACGAGGTGGCGGGGCCGCTCGAGGCGCTGGGAATCGGCCCGGTCGTCGTGCACCGGGACGACGGCTGAGCGGCGGCGCATGAGCGAGGATCGCCGCGCCCTGTTGAGCAGCTCTCTCGTGCACGACGGAAGGATCGTGCACCTCAGCGTGGATACGGTACGCTTTCCGGATGGCTCGGTCGGGGAGCTGGAGTTGGTCCGGCACCGGGGTGCCGCGGCGGTGCTCCCGGTCCTGAGCGCGGCCGACGATCCCGATCCGGAGGTGCTGCTCCTGCGCCAGTACCGCTACGCCGCCGGCGGCGTGATCTACGAGGTGCCGGCGGGGATCATCGAGCCGGGCGAGAGCTGGGAGGAGTGCGCGCGGCGCGAACTGGAAGAGGAGGCCGGGGTGCGGGCGGGCAGGCTGGTGCGGATGACGACCATCCACACGACGCCCGGGTTCACGAACGAAGAGATCCACTTGTACGCGGCCTTCGACCTGGCGCCCGGAGTCGCCGGCACCGACAGCGACGAGTTCCTCGAGGTGATGCGGAAGCCGCTGAGCGAGGTCCTCAATCTGGTGCGGCGGGGCGAAATCAGTGATGCGAAGACACTCGTCACCGTTCTGTACGGCGCGCGCTTCCTTCTCGCGCGGGGTAGCTGATTCGTCCCACCCTGTCGCCTGGATGGGAAGGATTGTCTACGGATTGGGACATCGATGGCCCCCGCAACCCCGCTTTTTGACCCGCAGACCCTGGCACGGAACGTGCACTACGCAGTGCGCACGTGAGTACAGTGACCGATCCCGGCAGCCTGAAGCCGGATCGGAAATGCAAGGACAGGAGGGGGGCAACGATGCACGCAAGACAGCTGGTCGCGGAACGGAAGACGGCTGGCGAGACACGGCGCGAGCTCGCGGGACTGACCGACAGCCAGGTGGTGCAGTTGTTCCTCGACGGTAAGCAGCGGGCGTTCAGCGAGCTGGTGCGGAGGTACGAGCAGCGTCTCACGAGTTTCATTTTTGGAACACTGGGTGATCGCGAGCGTGCCGAGGACCTCGTCCAGGAGACCTTCGTGCGGGTATACCGCCACCTGAAGCGGTTCGACCAGTCGAGGAAGTTCTCCACCTGGATCTATACCATCGCGGGCAACCTCGCCAAGAACGAACTCCGGAACCGCTCGCGGAACCCGGTCGTCCTCTTCCAGGCGCTGGTGAAGAACTGGGAGTCCGACTTCCGGCCGCTCGAGTGGGAAGACCCCAAGACCCGTCCCGACGACCTGTACAGGAGACGAGCCCTGCGAGAGAAGGTCCACGAAGCCGTCAGGCAGCTTACCGAACACCACCGGGTGGTGTTCGTGCTCCGCGAGCTGCACGGGAAGAGCTACGACGAGATCGCACAGATCACCGGCTGCAGCCTGGGCACAGTAAAGAGCCGGCTCAACCGGGCGCGCAACCACTTCGCGCGCATCATCGCGCCGATGGTGGAGTAGCGCGCTCCCACCGCGGTTTGCGGCGTGCGTGGCCCGACGCGCCGGCGATGTCGGCGGGTTGGTCCGGGCAGCCGGGTCAGCCCCCCTGCCGCCGGCGAGGGAAGCCCCCTGCCTGCTGATTCTCCCACGATTGGAACCCTCTGCGTTCTCTGGCGGTATAGTAAATGGCAGCCGGGGTCGTGCGGTGGTATCTTGGCAACGTGGACGAGCGTGGTCGCTCCCACCGGTTGCCGTCCCGGACTGCGGTGGGACACCAATGGGACACACCTCGCGTTCGGAGTTCAGAATCTTGCTCAAGGCTTTTTCAGTCGGGAGGCACTCGGGTCGCCGGGAGGCCGGCGGCTCACGGGCCTGTCGCCGCTGGTTCATCGCACTCTATTCGGACTACCGGGACGACCGGCTCGACGCGGACACGCGCGCCGATGTGATCGCCCATATGGCGGAATGTGCCTCGTGCCGCCGGTACGACAGGGTGATCCGCACGGGAGTCGCGGTTCTGCGGGACTCCGTCGGCACGGATTCCGGTGCGCTCGTCGCCCACGGGGAGGAGCATGACGGTGCCTGCCGGAACACCGCACGGCGGTCCGAACCGGTGGCCTCGGGGATAGCCGTGGCGTCCACGCTACTGGTCATCGCGCTGAACGGGGTTTCTTCCTGGGCTCCGGCGCTCACACCCGTACCCCCCGAGGTGGAGGTCCCCCCGGCCGTCGCGGCCGCGCCTTCGCCAAAGGGCGCGCCGGTCTCTTTCCCGGTACCGCCGCTGCCGCGTGTCCCCCTGCCTGGCCCGGAGCCGGGCGATCCGGACGGCGATGTCTACCCGCCGCAAACCCGGACCTCCGGGGTGGTGTCGGTCGATCCTGACTGAGAGGCCGTGAACTTGCTTCCGCGCGTGAGCCGGCCTGCTCGCGCGAGCCGCATGGCCGGCGCGTCCCGCTTGCGGTTGGTGAGCCCCTCCCGGTGCGCAGGATTCCATGACCGCGTTGCTTCCTGAGGCGATCCGGGACGCAAGAGAAGGAGGCGTCTTCTTTCTCCACGGCGGCGACGAGTATCGCAAGTCCGTGTCCGCGAAGTTCCTGGTGGATCGCTTCGCCGATGCGGCGACCCGTGATTTCAACCTCGATCGCCTGCACGGCTCGGAGGTGACCGTGGAGCAGCTGGCGTCGGTCATTGCGACGCCCCCGATGATGGCGGAGTGGCGGGTGGTGCACGTCCGGGAGGTGGAGGCGCTGGCCGGGAGCCCCAGGGCGCGCAAGGTCGTTCTGGAGACCGCGAAGAATCCGCCACCGGGACTCGTGCTGATCCTCCAGGGCACGGTACCTGCGCGGTCGAAGGCCCGCTTCTACCCGGATCTGCGCCGGGTGGCTCGTTCGGTCGAATTCAAGCCGGTTCCGGCCGACGGAATGCCGGCGTGGCTGGTCTCGTGGGCACGCGAAGATGCCGGGGTCGTGGTGGAGTTGGAGGCGGCGCAGCAGCTCGCGGGGGCCGTGGGAACGGACCTGGGCGTACTGACTCAGGAGGTGCGCAAGCTCGCCGAGATGGTGGGCGATGGCCCTGTCGACACGGACGCGGTGCGCAGGGGCGGGATCCGGCTTCCCCGGCAGGACCGGTGGGCGTGGTTCGACCTGGTGGGGGGACGCCGGATCCGGGAGGCGGTGGAAGGGCTGCCCATCCTGCTGCAGCAGGGCGAGACCGCGGTCGGGCTGGTGATCTCGCTTTCGGTTCATCTGCTCAGGCTGGGCGTTGCCGTGGAGGGCGGGAGCCGGGCGCTGCAGGAGGTGCTCCCGCCCTGGCAGCGCTTCGCCGCGCGCAGGCTCATGGCGCAGGCGCGACTCTGGAACCGCGCCGAGCTGGTGAGCGCGGTGCGGGGTCTTCGCCGCCTGGACCAGCTCCTCAAGGCCAGCGCGATCGACAACGAGGTGCTGGTGGAAGAGTGGCTCCACGGCCTGGTCGTGCGGCCGCGGGATTCGGCCGGGGCCGCGTAGCAGTCGGTGGACGGCTCCGCGCCAGGTGTCGGAAGCGGCATGGGACCGGCTGCGGCGTCGGCTGGCCGGGACCGCCAATCGGCGGAGAACGCGGCCGAGGTACAGCTCCGCATTCGCGGGATGCACTGTGCGTCGTGCGTGACTTCGGTGGAGCGGGCGCTGGCCGGCGTGGAGGGGGTGGCCGGGGCGAGCGTGAATCTGGTGGACGAACTCGCGCGGGTCCGGTTGCCTGGTGGGGAGGGCGACCGGGACGCGCTGGTGCGTGCTGTGGCGGATGCCGGGTACGGCGCCGAGGTCCTCGCCGGGACCGGGGCCGCACAGGAGGCTGCCCGCGCCCGCGACGCCGAGCGCGACGCCGAATACCGGGACCTGATGCGGCGCTTTCTCGTGGGGCTCGTGTGCGGGGTCCCGGTGGTGGCGATCGGCCACTGGGAGATGATCCCGGGGTTGCCGGTGCTGGCCGGGGAGACGCTCCGCGCGGCCTGGATCCTCTCCGGCCTCCTCACCCTGCCGATCGTCCTGTACGTCGGGAGGCGGTTCTACACGGGAGCCTGGCACCTAGCACGGCGGGGATCGGCGAACATGGACACCCTCGTCGCGCTCGGGACCGGCGCGGCGTGGATCTACTCGACGGCGGCAGTCGCGCTGCCGGACCTCTTCCCGGCGCAGAGCGGCCGCCCCTTCTACGAGGCCGTCGCGGCGGTGATCACGCTGGTCGTCCTCGGCCAGGCCATCGAGTCCCGCGCCCGGGGGCGGACCGATCGCGCGCTGAGGGCCCTCTTCGATCTCGCACCCGAGACCGCCGACCGGGTCGCGTCGGAAGGCACCGAGACGGTACCGGTCTCGAAGGTTCGCACCGGCGACCTCCTCCTCGTCCGTCCCGGCGCGCGCATCCCCGTCGACGCGGAGGTCGTGAGCGGCGAGTCGGAGGTGGACGAGTCGATGCTCACGGGCGAAAGCATGCCGGTTGCCCGCGGCCCCGGGGAGGCGGTAGTTGGCGGATCGCTCAACACCACCGGAGCGCTCACCGTGCGGGCGACGCGGGTGGGTGCCGACACCGTGCTCGCCCGCATCGCCGGGATGGTGCGGCGGGCGCAGGGCAGCAAGCTGCCCATCCAGCGTACGGTCGACGTGGTGTCGGGGCGCTTCGTGCCCGTGGTGGTGCTGGTCGCCGCTATCACCTTCGCCGCCTGGCATGCGCTGGGGCCGGAGCCGCGTCTCGCCCTTGCCACCGTGAGCGCGGTCTCGGTGCTGGTGATCGCGTGCCCCTGCGCGCTGGGCCTCGCCACACCGATTTCGGTCATGATCGCGATAGGCAAGGCGGCCTCGCATGGGGTGCTGGTCCGCGACGGTGACGCGCTCCAGCGGGCCCGCAAGGTGGACACGGTCGTACTGGACAAGACCGGCACCCTTACGCTGGGCAGGCCGGCGGTGACCTTCGCGGAGGCCGCGGCGGGTTTCGGGGTGCGGGAGTTCGTGGGGATCGCCGCGTCGGTAGAGGCGCTGTCGGAACATCCGGTGGCGCGTGCGATCGCGGAGCATGCGCGGGCCGAGGGGGTGCCGCTCCGGGAGGCGCGGCACTTCGCCGCGCACCCGGGGCGGGGCGCCTCGGCGGTGGTGGACGGGAAGAGGGTTCTCGTGGGGTCGCCGCCGTTTCTGGAGGGGGCCGGGGTCGGCACCGCGGCGGTGGACGCGCATCTCGGGCGCGTTGCCGCCGAGGGGGCGACGCCGGTGGTGGTGGCGGTGGGGGGGGTGGTGGCGGGGGTGGCCGGGGTGGCGGATACGGTGCGCCCGGGGGCGCGGGAGGCGGTGGCCGGGCTGGCGCACCGGGGGGTGGAGGTCATGATGCTCACGGGGGACGGGCAGGCCGCGGCAGAGCGGGTCGCGGGGTTGACCGGGGTTGGGCGGGTACGTGCGCGGGTGAGCCCGGAGAAAAAGGCGCGTGCGGTCCAGGCCCTGCAGGACGAGGGGAGGGTGGTGGCGATGGTAGGCGACGGGATCAACGACGCCCCCGCCCTGGCGACGGCCGACGTGGGGATCGCGATGGGGAGCGGGACCGACGTGGCGCTCCTCACCGGAGACGTGGCGCTCATGGGGGACTCCCTTCGCGGCGTGGACACCCTGCTCCGGATCTCCGGGGCGACGCACCGCAACATCGTCCAGAACCTCTTCGGCGCCTTCATCTACAACGTGATCGGCATTCCGGTGGCGGCCGGCGCCCTCTACCCGGCGCTGGGCCTGCGCCTTTCCCCTATGATTGCGGGGGCCGCGATGGCGCTCAGCTCCGTCACCGTGGTGGCGAACGCGAACCGGCTGCGGCGCTACCGGCCCGGCTGACGGCGCGGCGTTGCGCCGGTCGCCGCGGGTACGGAGCACCGCGGCTCAGCGCGGATCAATCGGCTCCCGAATGCAGCGGGGACATTTTCCACGGGCGGCTCGCGACCGGCCATCCGCCAGCGGGAAGGCGGTGGGCCGTTGATCCGGTGACGCGCCCGCGGTATCGTTCCGTCTACCTTCTTCCGGCAGGAGCGGCCCGGCTCGGCAAGGGGCAGGGCGGGGCGGTTCTCCCGTCCGCGCGCGAGCACCCCATCGCCTTGGCAAAGCAACCGACCAGCGCTTTCGACACACCGCTCATGAGGCAATGGCGGGAGATCAAATCCCGCAACCGCGACTCGCTCGTGTTTTTCCGGGTGGGGGACTTCTACGAGCTGTTTTGCGAGGACGCCGAGGAGGGAGCCCGCCTGCTCGGCCTTACGCTGACTTCGCGCAACAACGGCGCCGCGGAAGAAGTGCCTCTTGCCGGTGTTCCCGCTAAGGCGCTGGACGAGTACGTTGCGCGTCTGGTGAAGCTCGGCAGGCGCGTCGCGATCTGCGAGCAGATGGAAGATCCGGCGGAAGCCCGGGGCATCGTGCGGCGCGAAGTCGTGGAGACGGTGACGCCCGGGACCGTCGTTGCCGACGCGCTCCTGGAGGCCAGGCGGAACAACTTCATCGTCTCGCTGGTGCCGGCCGGCGAGGGGGTGGGGGTGGCGGCCATGGACGTCTCCACCGGCCAGCTCTCGGTCCTGGAAACCGCGCGCGCCGGGGTGGACGACGAGCTCGAACGGCTGGGTCCCCGGGAGATCCTGGTCCCGGAGTCGGGCGATCTGCCGCTGGAGGCCGGTCCGGCGCCGGTCCGTACGGCGCGTCCCGCCTGGCTCTTCGACCTCGAGACGGCGCGGCAGGAGCTGGTGAGGCGCTACGGCGTGCTTTCGCTCGACGGCTTCGGCTTCGAGTCGGGGGACGAGCTGCTGATCCGTGCGGCCGGCGCGCTCGTCGCATACGTCGAGGAGATCAGGCCCGGGGCGGCGGAACACCTTCGCGCTCCCGCGATCCAGCGTCCCGGAGCGACGATGGCGCTGGACGCGATGACCCGCCGCAACCTCGAACTCGTGGAGCCCCTGCGGCCCCACGACGGTGACGCGTCGCTGCTTTCGGTGCTGGACCGGGCGCGCTCGCCGATGGGCGCGCGCCTCCTGCGCAACTGGCTGCTCGCCCCGCTCGTCGACCTCAAGGAGATCTGGAGGCGCCAGGGCGGTGTGGCCGAGCTCTTCGATTCGACCACGATGCGCGGGCGCATCCGGGACGCGCTGGGCTCCATCCGGGATCTGGACCGCCTCGGCACCAAGCTGGGCTCCGGCCGCGCGGGCCCCCGGGAGCTGCTGGCGCTCGCCGAGTCGATCCGCCAGCTGCCCGCGGTTGTCCAGGCGGGAGAGGCGCTGGAGAGCGACATTCTGGCGGAGCTGACTGGCGGACTGGATCTGCTGGACGACATCGAGGTGCGCATCGCGGAGGCCATCGCCGCCGATGCACCCCAGGCAATGGCCGACGGCGGTGTCATCCGCAGGGGCTTCAGCGAGAAGCTGGACGAGCTCAGGGACCTCCGCGACGGTGCTTTGGAGTTCATCTCGTCGCTACAGGCCAGCGAGCGCGAACGGACGGGGATCGCATCGCTGAAGGTCGGCTACAACAAGGTCTTCGGCTACTACCTGGAGGTGACCAGGCCAAACCTGTCGCGCGTGCCGGACCGCTTCCTCCGGAAGCAGACGCTGTCGAACGCGGAACGCTTCTTCACCCCGGAACTCAAGGAGTGGGAAGAAAAGGTTCTGGGGGCCGAGGACGAGATCGCCCGCCTGGAACAGAGCCTATTCCTGAGAGTGCGCGCGGAACTGGCCTTCTCCGTCCCGCGGATTCAGGAGACCAGCCGCCGCATCGCTGTCGTGGACGTGCTTGCCACATTTGCGGAAGTGGCCGCCGGGCGCGGCTACACGCGTCCGCGGGTGGACGACGGGTTCGCGCTGGAGATTGTTGCGGGGCGGCACCCGGTGGTCGAAACCATGATGCCGGCGAGCGACTTCATCCCGAACGACCTGTGCCTCGGCGAGGAAGGGCGGATCGTGATCCTCACCGGTCCGAACATGGCCGGAAAGAGCACGGTACTGCGCCAGGCGGGGCTGATCCAGATCCTGGCCCAGACGGGCTCGTTCGTCCCGGCCGAGCGGGCGCGCCTCGGCATCTGCGACCGGGTCTTCACCCGGGTGGGCGCCTCGGACAACCTCGCGCGCGGCCAGTCCACCTTCATGGTCGAGATGAACGAGACCGCCGCGATCCTGAACTCGGCCACCGGCCGGAGCCTCGTCCTGCTCGACGAGATCGGGCGCGGCACCTCCACCTACGACGGCGTGTCCATCGCATGGGCGGTCACCGAGCACCTGCACGACCACCTCGGGGCCAAGGCTGTCTTCGCCACCCATTACCACGAGCTCACCCGGCTCGGAGACCTGCTGCCCGGTGTGCGCAATCTCAACGTGGCGGTGCGGGAGACCGATGGCGGGATCGTCTTCCTGCGGCGTCTGGAGGAGGGAGGGGCGGACCGGTCGTACGGCATCCAGGTGGCGCGGCTTGCGGGGCTTCCGTCCTCCCTGATCGAGCGAGCGATGGAACTTCTGACCGACCTGGAGGGAAGACATTCAGGGGGGGACTCCGAAGCTGGCCTGCGAACGGGGGGCCCGTCGGATCGGCGTCACGCGGATCAGCGGCAGCTGTCGCTGTTCGAGGCGCCCCACCCGGTTGTGCGGCGGCTCCGCAAGCTGGATCCGGACAGGGTGACGCCGCTGGAGGCCCTGCGCATCCTGTATGACCTGCGAACCGAAGCAGGAGGGAACAAGGGGGACGGTGAATGAAAGGTCGGCGGGGGAGTGCGGGAGTCGCGTTGGCGGCCGTCCTGCTCGTGGCCGGATGCGAGGAGGCCGAGATCGCGGACCCGGTGCCCCGCGAAACGGAGACGGCGGTCGAGTATCCGATCGAACTTTGGGACGCGAGGGTGGAGGGGGTGGCGTTCGTTCGCGTCCTGGTGAACACGGAAGGGGGTGTGGACAGCGTGATGATCGCCGAGGGAAGCGGGAACGCGTCGCTGGATTCGGCGGCCGTACGGGGGGCGCGCGTGATGGCCTTCGAGCCCGCGCGAAGAAACGGGAAACCGGTGCGGGTGTGGGCGCGGATCCCAGTGCACTTCTCCAGGGACCGATGAGCGCGCCCCGCAACGAGCGGCCGTTCGGCGACGTGCTCGAGCTGGTGGGGTGGACGCCGCTGGTCCGCTTGAACCGGGTCACCGAGGGGATCCGCACGCCGGTCTACGGCAAGGCGGAGTTCATGAACCCGGGCGGCTCCGTCAAGGACCGGATCGGTGTGGCGATCGTCGACGCGGCCGAGTCGCGAGGGTTGTTGCGCCCCGGGGGAACGATCGTGGAGGCCACCAGCGGCAACACCGGACTCGCACTCGCGATGGTGGCGGCCATCCGCGGATACCGGTGCATCTTCACGATGCCCGACAAGATGAGCCTGGAGAAGGTGAAGCTCCTGCGCGCATTCGGGGCGGAGGTCGTGATCACACCCGCGGCGGTGACGGCCGACCACCCGGACCACTACGTGAACCGCGCCCTCACGATCGTAGAGGAGACACCGGGCGCCTTCTTCGCAAACCAGTTCCACAACCGGGACAACACCGAGGCCCACTACCTGACGACGGGTCCGGAGGTGTGGAAGCAGACGGAGGGAGGGGTGACGCACTTCGTCGCCGGCGCCGGGACCGGCGGCACCATCTCCGGGACGGCGCGGTACCTCAAGGAGCGGAACGGGGAGGTCCGGGTGATCGGCGTGGACCCCGAGGGGTCCGTACTCTCCGGGTTCTACAGCACCGGCGAAGTGGGAAAGAGCGAGCCCTACATGGTCGAGGGACTCGGGAACGACCAGATCCCGGGCACGCTCGACATCGAGTACCTGGACGAGTACCGCAGGGTGTCTGATCGCGACGCCTTTACCATGGCGCGGCGCCTCGCCGGCGAGGAGGGGCTCTTCGTGGGCGGTTCGACGGGGCTGATCGTGCACGCCGCGCTGGAGGTGGCGCGCGAGGTCTCCGACCCCGACGCGTGCGTGGTGGCCATCCTGTGCGACTGGGGCGAGCGCTACCTGACCAAGCAGTACGACGACGAGTGGATGCGCAACAACGGCTTCCTGACGCGCAAGCGATCGACCGTCGCGGAGATGGCGGCGTCCAAGCTGGAGCAGCTCCCGCAGCTGCTCACCGTGACGCCCGCCACCCCGGTCCGCGTGGCGATCTCGACCATTTCCACCCACAACGTCTCCCAGCTCCCGGTAGTGGTCGGCGGGGAGTGCGTAGGCAGCGTCACCGAGCGGCGGCTTATGAGTGCGGTGCTCGCCGACCGGGCGGCGCTTGCGGCTGACGTGGGATCGGTGATGGGCAAGCCGTACCCCGTGGTGGACGAGCATGCGGACGGCGAGGCCGCGACGCGGCTGTTGACGGGGGGTGCGCAGGCGGTGCTGATCCGCTCGAACGGCGCGCTGCACGGCATCCTTACGCGTCACGACCTCGTGCGGTCGCTGGCGGCGGCGCCGTGAGCGTGGCCGCACCGATGCGCGTCGCAGTGCTGTTGGGGGGCAGCTCGGACGAACGCGGCGTCTCCCTGGCGAGCGGCTGCGAGGTGGCCGCGGCGCTCCGTTCGCGCGGACACGATGTCATCGCGGTCGATGCGGCGGGCCAGCCGCTGTCGGCCGCGCAGGAAAGCTCGATCCTGGAGTCGGGGATCGGGAAGGCGGAGATCCCCCTGCACGCGCCTTCCCGGGCCGGTGCGCTGCCGGAGGGCGGGGTGGTAACGCGGGTGCCCGAGCTCGGGGACGCAGAGGTGGTATTCCTGGCACTGCATGGGGGCGCGGGCGAGGACGGAACCGTGCAGACCCTCCTGGAGGTGGCCGGGATCGCCTACGCGGGAAGCGGGCCGCTGGGGTGCGCGCTCGCCATGGACAAGGATCTCTCCAAGCGGCTGCTGAAGGACGCCGGGGTGGACACTCCGGACTGGATCGTGGGACGCGTGCCGGGCGGGGAGGTGGTCGCCCGTCTCGGCCTGCCCGTGATCGTGAAGCCCGCGAGCGGGGGCTCGTCGGTCAGGCTGACACTGGCCCGGAGCGCCGGGGAGGTGGACGTGGCGGCGGAGCTGGCAGGTGCCGGCGGCGACCGAGTCCTCCATGAAAGGTACGTGGAGGGGCGCGAATTCACCGTCGGCATCCTGGGCGGCGAGGTGCTCCCCGTGGTGGAGATCGAACCGGAGCACGAACTCTTCGACTTCGACTGCAAGTACGAACCGGGAATGGCCCGCGAGACCGCGCCCGCAAGGATCCCGGACGATACCGCGCGGAGGCTCCGGTCGGCTGCCCTTGAGGTTCACCGGGCGCTGCGGCTGGAGCATTTCTCCCGGGTCGACTTCATGATGGACGACTGTGGGCGGGCGTGGTGCCTGGAAGCCAACGCGCTCCCGGGCCTCACCGGGAACAGCCTCCTGCCGAAGGCGGCGGCAGCGGCCGGGATTGAATTCCCGGAGCTCTGCGAACGTATTTGTATTATGGGAAGGGACGCCGGGCCGAGACGGCGTGCCGGGACAGGAGCGGAGCCGTGAGATACAGCCGACAGCCACCCGGATTCGGCACCGCCACCGTGCGGTTCCACATGACTCCGTGGGTGAAAGCGCTCCTGATCGCCAACGCGGCCGTTTTCCTGGTCACCTTCGTCCTGGCGAACTTCACCCGCGCGGGGGCGGAGCCGGTCTTCGATCTGCTGGCCTTCTCGCCGGCGCGGATCTGGTCACGTCCCTGGGGCATGGTGACCTACATGTTCGTGCACGCCGGCTTCTGGCACCTGCTGATGAACGCCCTGTTCATCTTCTTCTTCGGGCCGCCGCTGGAGTCGCGCTGGGGCTCGAGCATGTTTGTCAGGTTCTACCTGATCTGCGGACTCGGCGGCGTCCTGCTCAGCTTCGCCTTCTCGGACTCGTCGATCGTGGGCGCGTCGGCGGCGTGTTACGGGATCATGCTCGCCTTCGCCATGATCTGGCCGAACACGCCGGTGTACATCTGGGGCCTGGTTCCGGTAAAGGTGAAGTGGCTCGTGATAGTCCTGGTCGCGATCAGCTTCCTGAGTGCGGCCGGCCCCAACAGCGGCGGAATTGCACACCTGGCCCATTTGGGCGGCGCGGTCGCGGGATTCCTGATGATGAAGAGCGGCTGGCTGCCGGCGTTCGCGCCGGGGTCTCCGGTTCGGAGTGACTGGGGGCCCGGCTCCGGGGGTGGGAGGAAGCGCGGTCGCCCTGCGGGCGCGGAGCGGCGATGGGCGCGGTGGTGGGGGGAGATTGCAGGCCGGCGCGGCGCACGCGGCCGGTCGCGCGAGGGACATCCGCGGGTGGTGCGCGACGGCGGTGGAGGGACCACCCGGACCGAGGATCCGAGGCAGCGTCCCGCGAGCCGCCGGGTGGAGCGCCGGCAAGCCGAACTGGACCGGGTGGACGCCGTGCTGGACAAGATCTCCCGGCAGGGGATCAACTCGCTGACGGCGGAAGAGCGCGACATCCTCGACCGGGTTTCGCGGCAGACACGGGCCAACTGACCAGCGGCCGACCTTGACCCCGCCGCGGGGCGGTTTCCATAATGCGATCCCTTACGCCAACAAACCGGAAACAACAAGGAGGTGGCATGGCCGCGGCCAGGTCGTTCAGAACCAGGGACATTCGCAACGTGGTGGTGCTCGGGCATGGCGGCTCGGGCAAGACCACCCTGATCGACGCGGTCTGCTTCGCGTCCGGCACGTCTCGGCGGAAAGGCAGCGTCGGCGACGGCACGGCGCTGACCATGACCACCCCCGAGGAAAAGGCCCACGGCATGTCCCTGGAACTGACCGTGGCGCACGCCATCCACGACGGCACCAAGATCAATCTCCTCGACACTCCCGGGTACATGGACTTTCTGGGTGAAGCCGCCGCCGCCGTCAGGGTCGCGGACGCGGCACTGGTGACGGTCGCCGCGGCCGCGGGCGTGGAGGTCGGCACGGAGATGGTATGGGAGCTGTGCGAGAAGCGCGGGCTTCCCCGGATGATCTTCGTGTCGATGATGGACAAGGCGCATGCGAACTTCGCCCAGGCGCTGGAAGACGTGAGGGAAAAGCTGGCCCCCGGCGCGGTCCCGGTCCAGATCCCCATCGGGGCGCGAGAGGACTTCCGCGGTGTCGTGGATCTCCTCACCGGCAAGGCGGTCGTCTTCAAGTCCGGCACGGTCACCGGCGAATCCGAGGAGTCCGCCGTCCCGGACGAAGTGGCGGACGACGTGGAGAACTGGTCGACAGAGCTCATGGAGACGCTGGCCACCACCGACGAGGACCTGCTGGACCGGTACCTTGAGGGTGAGGAGATCCCGCTCGGCGAACTGGTCGCGGCGCTGGCGGGGGCGATGGCCGACGGCGAGGTCGTCCCCGTCTTCTGTGGCGCGGCCGAGCAGTCCTTCGGGACGGTGGAGCTGGTGGCCAAGCTCGTGGAGCTGGCTCCCCATCCCGGGCGGGCCGGCCAGGTGGACGCCGTGGACGTCGGCGGAGGAACCGTCAGCCTGCGCGCCGAGGACGGGGAGTCGCCCACCGCGCTCGTCTTCAAGACCTGCGCGGAGCCGCATGTCGGCGAACTGTCCCTCTTTCGCGTGTATTCCGGGATGCTGGTAAACGGCAGTGAGCTGCGGAACATGAACCAGGGCGCCAGCGAGCGGATCAATCACCTGGCGATTCCGCAGTCGAAGGAGCGCGTGGGGGTGGAGGCGCTGCACGCGGGGGACATCGGCGTGGTGGCCAAACTGAAGTCGACCCGCACCAACGATACGCTGTCGGCGCCCGCCAACCCCGTCACCCTCGCGGGGGTCGACTTCCCCCGGGCCGACATCTCGGTGGCGGTCCGCGGGGTTGCGCGCGCCGACGAGGACAAGCTGGGCGAGGCGCTGGGCCGGCTCCACGACGAGGATCCCACCTTCGTTGCCGAGTTCGTCCCCGAGCTGCGCCAGACGATCGCGCGCGGCCTGGGCGAGCTGCATTTCCTTGTCCAGTTCGAGCGCATGAAACGGAAGTACGGGGTCTCGGTGGAGACCGAGGCGCCCAGGATCGCCTACCGCGAGACCATCACCGCACCGGCCGAGGGCCAGGGCCGCTTCAAGAAGCAAACCGGCGGCAGAGGCCAGTTCGGGGACTGCTGGATCCGGCTGCGGCCGAAGGCGCGGGGCGAAGGCTACGAGTTCATCAGTTCGATCAAGGGAGGGGTGATCCCCACCAAGTATGTTCCATCGGTGGACCGGGGGATCCGGGAAGCGGCCGCCAGGGGTATCGTCGCCGGCTATCCGATGGTGGATTTCGAGGCCGAGTGCTACGACGGTTCCTACCATTCGGTGGACTCTTCGGACATCGCCTTCAAGGTCGCGGGGTCCTACGCCTTCAGGAACGTGGCGGAGAAGGCCCGGCCTTCGCTCCTGGAGCCGATCGTGGAGGTCAGGGTTACGGTTCCGGACGAGTACGTCGGTGATGTCATGGGTGACCTGAACGGCCGGTCCGCCCGGGTGCTGGGAATGGACCCTCTGGGAGGCAACACGGTGATCCGGGCCCAGGTGGCGGAAGCGGAGCTGCATCGTTACGCCTCGTCGCTGCGTTCGATCACGCAGGGCCGGGGCCACCACAGGCGCAAGCTGCTCGGCTACGATCTGGTGCCGCCGGTGCGGGCCGCGAAGATCATCGCGCAGGCGGAGGCCGAAAAGGACAACTGAGCGGGCGGCCAGGGAGGCGAACGATCCGGAGCGGGACCGCTGCTTCCCGTGCGGCCGCGCCGGCCGGGGTGCGCCGCCCCGGAGTGGGCCGGCCGAGGCGCAGGCGCGCCAGCCCGCTACCGCGTGTAGATCAGCAGCACTCCGTTGGCCCCGCGCTGGCCGTAGGTGAGTCCGGCCTGAAGGGGGGTCAGGAACTGGAACTCCTTGATGTCGCGGTGATCCAGTTCGTACAGGAAGAAGGAGGGGTCGGGCACGGGACCGTCGTTCAGGCGGACCTCGACCATGTTGCACACGTTGGGATTCGCCCCGGCGCGGCCGCGCTGCATCTCGATGCACACGCCCATCTGGGGGCTCCCGAATGCGTTGGCGAGCATCTTCTCGGTGATGCTGAGACCGGGTACGCGCGCCGCCCGGAGAAGCCCCGGGAAGTCGAAGACCCGGGACGCGACCGAGTCCACCTGCGCGGCGGTCAACCCGCTGAACCTGGCACCTGGGGTGGTGAGCCCTCTGGTCCTGTTGCCGCGGCCCGTCACGACGATGGGCTCCAGGACGATGGCTTCGGTCGACAGGACGATCTCCAGTCCCAGGGCCTCGTTGCTGAATACGGTCAGCGAATCGACCCGGGGGGCGTAGCCCAGCCGCGTGGTTTCGATCGTCTGCCGGCCGGGCGGAACTCCCGCGAAACCGAACCTCCCCACGGAATCGGTAAGCTGGGAAAAATCCGATCCGAGCAGCTCCACCATCACATCCGGCAGGGGGGCACCGGTGGCGTGATCCAGCACGACGCCCGTGATCGTGACCGGCTCCGAGATCGTGATCGCGATGTCGAGCACGGTTGGTCCCGTGCGCACGAGGTCCACCGGCGGAGCCTGGTTTCTGCCGAAGCTGACGGCGACGGTCAGCTCCTCCGCCGAGTCCAGCTTGCAGACCCTGAATTCGCCGGTGTCCTCGGTTCGCACCTCCGCGACCACCCGCCTGCGCTGCAACACGCCGGTGCGGTCGCCCACCACCATCACCCTGGCCCTCGGGAGCGGCACGCCGGTGAGCGCATCGGTCACTATCCCGCCGATGGAGGTGTCGCCGGTCCCGGTCTCGGCGGAGCACCAGGCGGCCAGGATGGTCTCACGCGACGGAACCGCGAGATAGACCTCGGAGACGGCGCCGGCGGTCACGCGCACCTGTCCGGGAGGAATGCTGATCCCCAGGGCCCCGAGCCGCGGATGGAAGAAGATGACCTGGTATTCCCCGGCCGGAACGCCTTCGAGCCGGAACTGTCCTTCGTCGTCCGATTCCCCCATGACGGTGGTCCCCACGACGGCCACTCGCGCGCCGGCCAGCGGCGTGCTCGTGGTGCTGTCGTAGACCAGTCCGATGACGACGCCGGGCCGCTCGTCCTGCGCCCGGACCGGGAGGGCAAGGAGCGGAGGGACAACGGTGAGCAGGAATGCAGGCAGGACGTAGCGCACGGCCCGCGGCAAAGCGGCGCGGGACCGGGTCGGCCACGGTGTGCATGACGGGAGTCTCATATGGCTGCGGCATGCGGATGAAGGGGACGGCAGGAGGGTCGGCCGCGTACGAGCGTTCCGGCCCTTCCTAATTATAGTATTCCACAGGCAGGGGGGTGACGCGGGACCGCTGACCGGGGGCTGGCCGCGGGTCGCTATATTGAGGATTGGATGCCGGCAGGCGGGTGCGGGGCCCGCCCTGGCCGAGCCCTCGTCAATCCTCTTCTTCCACCGGATGGAGGCCCCCGTGGCGGGACACAGCAAGTGGTCGCAGATCAAGCGCAAGAAGGCGGTGAACGACCAGAAGCGCGGCCAGATGTTCACGAAGGTCATCCGCGAACTCACCGTGGCGGCCCGGGAAGGCGGAGGGGACCCGAACTTCAACCCGCGGCTCCGCCTGGCGGTCGATGCGGCCAAGGCGGCCAACATGCCGCAGGAGAACATCGACCGGGCGATCAAGCGCGGGACCGGCGAACTCGCGGGAGTCACCTACGAAGAGGTCGCCTACGAGGGATACGGACCGGGAGGCGTTGCCCTCTATATCGAGACGCTGACGGACAACCAGAAACGCACCGTCGCCGAGGTACGGCACCTTCTCGACAAGAACGGGGGGAACCTGGGCACCACGGGGTCGGTGGCGTGGCAGTTCGACCGGATGGGGATCATCTACCTGCCTGCCGACGGCGTGGACGAGGACCGGGTCTTCGAGGCCGCGGTCGAGGCGGGCGCCGACGATGTGCGCACCGAGGCGGGCGAATTCGTGGTCTCCACCGAGGCGGCCCTGCTGCACGAGGTGCGGGGTGCACTGCTCGACGCGGGACTGGCCGTCGCGTCGGCGCAGCTCACGATGGTGGCCCGCAGCGAGGTGGCGGTCGGCGGGCGGGACGGCGTACGCCTTCTCAAGCTGCTCGACCTGCTGGACGGCCACGACGACGTGCAGCAGGTGCACTCCAACGCCGATCTGGACGACTCTGTGCTCGAGCAGGCATCGTGAAAGAGGACAGTGGCGGCGTCCGTGGCGCGCTGGACGAGGATGTGGGAAGCGCGAGCGGCGTGAACGAGGGACCGGAGGGCGGCCGGCGGGTGTTGCTGGGCGTCGATCCCGGCACGGCGGTTACGGGCTTCGGCGTGATAACGATGGACGAGCGGCGCCGCGCGGAGCTCCTGCAGTGCGGGGTGATCCGCACTTCTCCCGGGGCGGCGCTGGCGACCCGCCTGATGGAGATTCACGAGGGGGTGGCCGCGCTGATCGACGAGTTCTCTCCGGCGACGGTCTGCGTGGAGAGCGCCTTCTACGGCAAGAACGTGCGCAGCGCGCTCACCCTGGGACAGGCCCGCGGGGCGATCATCGTGGCGGCGGCGCTCCGCGCGGCGGAGGTCGTGGAGTATGCGCCCCGCGACGTGAAGAAGGCCGTGGTGGGGACGGGGGCCGCGACCAAGGAGCAGGTCGCCTACATGGTGCGCCGGCACCTCCGCCTTCGCACCGACCCGAAACCGAACGACGCGGCGGACGGCATCGCGGTCGCGCTCTGTCACGCCTTCACTGGGCCGCTGCCGGGCCGCTCCCCCGTCGCGCGCTCGGGGGCGCTGGCGGCGCCGTGATCAGCCGCGTGAGGGGCACGGTCGTCAGCCGGGAAACGGACCGTGTCGAGCTGCTTGCGACCAGCGGCGTCGTCTACGAGATCCACGTTCCCCTTACGGTCTTCCAGCGGCTCCCCGACGAGGGCGCCGAGCTGGAGCTGCGTACCGCCTACGTCGTCCGCGACGAGATTCCGAGCCTCTACGGCTTCCTCGAGCGGGGCGAACAGGACCTCTTCCACCGGCTCATGAAGGTCCAGAAGGTCGGCCCGCGGCTGGCGATGGCGCTGATGAGCAGCTACCACGCCGGGCGGCTGGCCAGGGGGATCGCGGAAAAGGACGCCAAGCTGCTCTCGCGGGTGAGCGGGGTGGGGAAGAAGACGGCGGAGCGAATCGTGCTGGAGCTCTCCGACAAGGTCTCGGACCTGGCGGTGGCGAGCGCGGATTCCGGGCCCGAGGCGAAGCGGTCTGCCCGGGCCGTGGAGGCGCTCGTCGCCCTGGGCTACAGCTTCACCGAGGCCGATGCGGCGGTGCGGGAGGCGGCCTCCACCGACGGCTCCGCGAGCACCGAGTCACTGGTCCGCCAGGTCCTCGCACAGCGTGGACAGGGATGAGGCCGCGATGACCCGCCGCACCGAGATCACGACCCCGGAGGTCCTCCCGCAGGAAAAGCTGTCCGAAATCTCGCTGAGGCCGCGCCACCTGTCCGGCTTCGTCGGGCAGAAGAAGCTGAAGGAAGCCCTCGAAATCTCGATTCAGGCCTCCCTCGAACGGGGAGAGCCGCTGGATCACATCCTCTTCCACGGTCCTCCGGGGCTTGGCAAGACCACGCTCGGCCTGCTGCTGGCGCGCGAGATGTCGGTGAACATCATCACCACCTCGGGTCCGGTCCTCGAAAAGGCGGCGGACCTGGTCGGCGCGCTCACCAACCTGCGGCCGGGCGACATCCTCTTCATCGACGAGATCCACCGCCTGCGTCCGGTGATCGAGGAGTTCCTCTACCCGGCTATGGAGGACTACAAGGTCGAGGTCCGCCTCTCGGAGGGGCCGCGCGCGCACACCATGACGATGGGGGTCGAACCCTTCACCCTCGTCGGCGCGACCACGCGCTTCGGCCTCCTCACGGCTCCCATGCGGGCGCGCTTCGGGATCACCGAGCGGCTCGACTTCTACCCGGCCACCGACCTCGCGCAGATCATCGAGCGCAGCGCGCGCATCATGGGGGTCGCGGCCACCGAACGGGGCGCGCGGGAGCTGGCCGAGCGGGCGCGCGGCACCCCGCGCGTGGCCAACCGGTTGCTGCGGCGCGTGCGCGATTTCGCGCAGGTGCGCGCCGACGGCGTCCTGAAGGTCAGGGTGGTGCGCGAGGCGCTGGAGCTCCTCAACGTCGACGAATACGGACTCGACGCGATGGACACCCGCATCCTGGAGACGATCGTCGACAAGTTCGAAGGAGGCCCGGTGGGACTCAACTCGCTGGCCGTGGCGCTGGGCGAGGACGCGGGCACCATCGAGGAGGTGTACGAGCCATTCCTCATCCAGGAGGGGTTCATCATGCGGGGCCCCCGGGGGCGCGTGGCGACGGGCAAGGCCTTCGCCCGGCTGGGGCGGCCGTTCCCGGCGAAGGGATCCGGCGGCGCGGGCGGCGATCCGGGCGACTCCCATCCGAGCCTCTTCAACTGAGTTGGACGGGACGGGCGGGGTGGCCGGCACGGCCGGCGCGGCGTGCGGAACCCTCGCCACCGCCGACTTCGAGTACGAATTGCCCCCGGGGCGCATCGCGCGCTATCCGGCGGCCGCACGCGCCGACTCGCGGCTCCTGGTGCTCTCCCGGACGACCGGCGCGATCCGGCACCGGCATTTCCGCGATCTGCCCGCTCTGATGCGTGACGGCGACCTGATGGTCGTCAACGACACGCGGGTCTTCCCGGCCCGGCTGCGGGGGCGCAAGCCGACCGGTGCCGCGGGCGAGGTATTGCTGCTCAGGCCGGTGCCGGGCGGCGGCGAACACATGTGGGAGGCGCTGGTGCGCCCGGGCAGGAAGCTGAAGCCGGGCCGCGTGCTCGACGTGGCCCCGGAGCTTTCCGTACGGATCCTGGAGGCGTGCGAGGACGGGCGCCGGATCGTGCGGCTGGAGGGCGGACTCGGGGTGCGCGAGGCGCTGGAGCGGTTCGGCGAGGTGCCGCTTCCCCCCTACCTGGAGCGCGAGGCGGAGCCGTCCGACCGCCTCCGCTATCAGACGGTCTATGCCCGCCACGAGGGGTCGGTGGCCGCGCCGACGGCGGGGCTGCACTTCACGCACGCGCTGCTGGACGAGGTCGCCGCGCGGGGGGTCGGCCGCCGCGAGGTGACGCTGCACGTGGGGACGGCCACCTTCCGTCCCGTAGAGGTGCGCGACCCGGCCGATCATGCGATGGAGGCCGAGCACTACGCCGTGCCGGAGCGCACCGCCCGCGCGTACCGGCGCTGCCGCGAGCGGGGCGGGCGGGTCTGGGCGGTGGGGACCACGGTGGTTCGGACCCTGGAGAGCGTGGCGGCCGGGCGGGACGGGATCGAAGCCGGGCGGGGGGCGACCGATCTGTTCATTTCGCCACCCTTCGAGTTCCGTGCGGTGGACTGCCTGGTGACCAACTTCCACCTGCCGCGCTCCACCCTGCTGATGCTTGTGGCCGCCTTCGCGGGGACCGCGCCGGTGCTCGAAGCCTACCGGGAGGCGGTGGCGGCGGGGTACCGGTTCTACTCCTACGGCGATGCGATGGCGGTGGTTCCGTGAGCCGGCCGGCGGGCGATGGCGGTTTGGCCCCGGAGGCGGCCGACGCCACGGGCGAGCCGGCAGTTGCCGCGAGGGGCACCGTGGACGCCGCGGCATTCGTTCCTGGCGCGGCTGAGGGCCGGGCCCGGTCCGGGCGACTGGTTCTCCCCCACGGGACCGTGGAGACGCCGGCGTTCATGCCGGTCGGCACCCAGGGGACGGTGAAGGGCGTCTCGCCGGAGGAGCTGGCGGCGGCGGGCGCGTCGATGATTCTGGCCAACACCTACCACCTCTACCTGCGGCCCGGCGCCGACGTGGTGGCGGAGCTGGGTGGGCTGCACGACTTCATGCGCTGGGAGGGTCCGATCCTCACCGATTCCGGGGGATTCCAGGTCTTCTCGCTCGCCGCCATCCGCGACATCGGCGACGACGGGGTGACCTTCCGCAGCCACATCGACGGGAGCAGCCACCACTTTACGCCCGAGCGGGTGATCGACATCCAGCGTGCGCTGGGGGCGGACGTGATCATGGCCTTCGACGAGTGCGCGCCGGCCGGGGTGACGAGGGAGGACGCCGTGCGGGCGAGCCGCAGAACGCTCGCGTGGCTGAGGCGCTGCCGCGACCGCTTCGAGGCAACCGAGGACGGCGCCCCCAGGCGGCAGGCGCTCTTTCCCGTGCTGCAGGGCACCGTCGACGACGACCTGAGGACCCGCCACCTCGAACAGGTCCTGGAGCTCGGCGACTGGCCCGGATTCGGGATCGGCGGCCTCTCGGTCGGCGAGGGGAAGGACGACATGTGGCGCACCATCGAACTGCTGGATTCCCTCATCCCGGCGGACCGGCCCCGCTACCTCATGGGGGTGGGCTACCCGGACGACCTGCTGGAGGCGATCGCGCGGGGCTGCGACATGTTCGACTGCGTCGCCCCCACCCGGAACGCCCGTCACGGCACCGCCTGGACGGCGGCCGAAGGGCAGATCAACCTCAAGGGTGCGCGCTTCCGCCTGGACCGCGATCCCATCGACCCGGAGTGCGACTGCCACGCCTGCGCCCGCTACGACCGCGCCTACATCCGCCACCTTCTCGTCGCCGGAGAGCGCCTCGGCCACCGCCTCGTTTCCATCCACAATCTGCGGTTCCTGCTGCGGCTCGCGGAGCGGGCGCGGTTACGCATCCGCCAGGGAACATTTAGTATGTGGGTTCACGGCTGGCTCGATCGCTACCGGGCCGCCCGGTCCCGCGCCGGATCCTGACCCACGCGGGACGACAACACACACCGCCTCAGCGTAAGGAAGAACCTTGTCTCTTCATGGCACCCTGACCGCCCTGCTCGTGGCCGACCCGCCCCCGCCCGCCGTTCCTTCGGAGGGAGGGAGCGGCATGACCGTGATGCTGATCAACATCATCCTGATCGGGGCCATCTTCTACTTCCTGCTCATCCGCCCGCAGAAGAAGGAGCGGCAGCGCCACCAGGAGATGCTGCAGAAGCTCACCAAAGGGGACAGGGTCGTGACCAACGGCGGGATCGTGGGCCAGATCGTGCATGCCACCGACGCCGAGCTGACGATCAGGACGGGAGAGAACACGCGGGTCGTCATCGACCGCGGCTACGTGGCCCGCAAGATCACGGACGGCTGAGCGGCCCGACGCAATGGCGCTGCTG
Source organism: Gemmatimonadota bacterium (assembly GCA_022826005.1). Classification (GTDB taxonomy): domain Bacteria; phylum Gemmatimonadota; class Gemmatimonadetes; order Longimicrobiales; family Gaopeijiaceae; genus Bin94. The sequence continues at coordinate 67,115 of JAJDVT010000015.1, forward strand.
GACATCCGGCTGCTCGGGGCCAGGGTGCTGCGTGAGCGGGCCGCTCCGGTGACGGAGATCACGGAGGAGACCAGGCGGCTGGTGCGGGACATGTTCGACACCATGTACGACGCCGAGGGGATCGGGCTGGCCGCCCCGCAGGTGGGCATCCCGGAGCGCATCCTGGTGGTGGACGTCACGGAGGAGGACGAGAGCCGGCACGCCCACGCCCTGGTCAACCCGGTGATCACCTCTTTCAGCCGGGACACCGAAAAGAGCGCGGAGGGGTGCCTCAGCATTCCGGGGATCGAGGAGACCGTCTCGCGTCCGGCGCGGGTCACCGTCGAAGCGCTGTCGCCGGATGGCGAGCCGGTGCACATCGAGGCGGCGGGGTTGCTGGCGCGCGCGCTGCAGCACGAGGTCGATCACCTCGACGGCGTGCTCTTCATCGACCGGGTGTCGCCGCTGAAACGGGGAATCCTCCTCAGGAAGTGGCGGAAGCTCCGGGCGGACCGGTGAGGGTACTCTTCTGGGGCACCCCGGAGTTCGCGCTGCCGGCGCTCGGCGCGGTGGCTGAGGCGGGTCACGAGGTTGTGGGCGTCGTCACGCGCCCCGACCGCCCGCGCGGAAGGGGACGGAGGAGACGTCGATCCCCCATGCGGCGCCTTGCCGAGGCCAGGGGGTATCCGGTGCTGACTCCCGAGGTGCCGCACGGGGAGGCGTTCGAGGGCGCGATCCGGGGGCTGGCGCCCGATGTCTCGGTGGTGGTGGCCTACGGCTGCATCCTGCGGCGGCGGATCCTGGACATCCCGCCGCGCGGGTCGCTCAACCTGCACGCGTCGCTCCTGCCCGCGCTCAGGGGGGCCGCGCCGGTCAACTGGGCGATCGCGCGGGGGCACGCCGAGACCGGGGTCAGCGTGATGCGGATGGTGGAGGCGATGGACGCGGGCCCGGTGCTGGCGCAGGAGGCGGTCCGGATCGGGGCGCGCGATACGGCGGCGGGGCTCTCCCGCGAGCTTGCCGGGCTGGGGGCCCGCCTGATGGCCGGGACGCTGGGCCGGATGGAGGCCGGGCTGGTGTTGGAGACGGAGCAGGACCATGCCGCGGCCACCTTCGCGCCCAAGGTGGACCGCGAGGCCGCGCGGGTGGGGTGGGGCCGGGGGGGGCGGGAGGTGGCCAACCTGATCCGCGGCATGGACGACGTGCCGGGCGCCTGGACGCTCCTGCACGGCACTCCGGTGAAGGTATTTTCGCCGGGATTCGTAGAAGAGAGATGGGGTGTGACGAACGTTGCCGAGGCGGCCGGCCACCCGCCCGGCAGGATCGTGGCTGCCGACCCGAAGCGGGGAATCCTGGTGGCGGCCGGCGATGGGCCGCTTCGCATCGGCGAGGTGCAGCCCCCCGGCGGGCGGCGGATGGAATCGGCGGCGTGGGTGCGGGGGTCCGGGCCGCGGACCGGGGATCGCTTCGAGTAGCGTGACTTCAGAGGGGCGGGAGCAGGCCGGTCGCTTGCCGCGACTGCATCTGATCGCGGGTGACGGGATCGCGGGCGGGCGAGATTGGCGGCAGCGGCTGCAGCCGGTCGTGGAGGCCGGGGGAGATGCGCTTGCCGTGCACCTGAGGGTGCGGCGAACCCCGGCCGTGCGACTCTTCGAGGTGGCCGAGTGGCTCGTGGAGGCGTCCCGTGCAGCGGGCAGCCTGGCGGTGGTGAACGACCGCGTGGATGTGGCGCTGGCTGCGGGTGCCGGGGGTGTCCACCTGCGCGAGGATTCGCTGCCGGCGGGCGAGGTGCGCGCGATCGCAGGGCCGGGGCTGCGCGTCGGCCGGTCGATTCATGCCGCGCTCCAGGCGGCGGAACTGAGGGGTGAGCAGCTCGACTACCTGTTCATGGGGACCGTGTACGCAACCGCGTCCCACCCGGGGCGCGCGCCGGCGGGACCCGAGGCCGTGGCGGAGGCTGCCGCGCGGGCGGCGGCACCCGTACTCGCGATCGGCGGAGTCACCCCGGCGCGCGTGCGTGAACTGGCCCCGCTGGGCGTGCACGGCGTTGCGGTGATGAGCGGGGTATGGAGCCGGGGGCGCCCCGCCGGTGCCGTTGCACGCTACCTTCAAGTTCTCCGGGAGGAGGGTTTGCAATGACAGTCTCACGAGAAGGCACAGCGGCCGCTGCCCCGTCGATCGTCGTCAACGGCGATCCGCGGGAGGTGGAGCCCGGGCTCAGCGTCGCGGAGCTGCTGTACGGTCTCGGGCTCGATGCCGCGATGGTGGTGGTCGAGCGCAACCGGCAGATCCTCGCACGCCAGGACCTCGCAGGGACTCCCGTGGAGGACGGGGACCGCTTCGAACTCGTTCACTTCGTAGGAGGAGGATAGATGGGCAGCGCGACGCCCGCCGACGGACCCCTCGTGATTGCGGACAGGTCCTTCGCTTCGCGACTGATCGTGGGCACCGGGAAGTACCGCTCCAATGCGGAAATGGTAAGCGCCATACGGGCCAGCGGCTCGGAAATGGTGACCGTTGCCGTGCGCAGGGTGGACCTGGATCGCAGCAGGGACGAGGGGATCCTCCACCACCTCGATCCGGCGGAGTTCTTCCTGCTCCCCAACACGGCGGGCTGCTACACGGCACCGGACGCGGTGCGCTACGCCCGGCTGGGGCGCGCCGCGGGCCTCAACGACTGGGTGAAGCTGGAGGTGATCGGCGACGACCGCACCCTGCTCCCCGACACCACGGCGACGCTGGACGCGGCCCGCGAACTCGTCGCCGACGGCTTCAGGGTGCTGGCCTATACGAACGACGACCTGATCACGGCGCTGCGCCTGGAGGACGCGGGGTGCGCGGCGGTAATGCCGCTGGCCAGCCCGATCGGGAGTGGCCTGGGGCTGGTGAACCCCTACTACATCCGCGAGATCAAGCGCCGTCTGGAGGTGCCGGTCATCGTGGACGCCGGAGTCGGCACCGCCTCGGACGCGTGCCTGACGATGGAGCAGGGAGTGGACGGCGTGCTGATGAACACCGCGCTCGCCGCCGCCGAGAACCCGGTGGGGATGGCCGGCGCGATGAGGCTCGCGGTGCGGGCGGGACGCGAGGCCTACCTGGCCGGGCGGATGGCTTCGCGCGAAATCGCGGTGCCGTCGTCGCCGGCCGCGGGGATGCTGGAATAGGGGATGGGGACGCGGGGCCGCGCAGTGCCGCGCGCGGAAGGCGATTGACGCGAAGGCTGGCTCAGTCCCTCCTGCTGGAGGTGGAGGCGGGACGGCGGCTCGATGTTGCGTGGGAGGCGTCCGGAGCCGCGAGCACGCGGGAGCGGGGATGGATCCGGAAACTCGTCTACGGGACGGTGCGGCTGCAGGGGCGGCTGGACCACGTCCTGGCGCGGTTCACCTCCCGCGCTCCCGGAGAACTCGACCCGGGAGTGCGGGCCGTGCTCCGGATGGGCGCCTACCAGATCCTGGAGATGGATGCCGTTCCCGCCTACGCCGCCGTATCCGAGTCGGTTGCCCTGGTGAAGGCCGGGGAAGGCAGGGCCGCGGCGGGGCTGGTCAACGCCGTGCTGAGGCGGATCGCCCGCGAGGGCGCGCCGGAGTCGTCCTTCCCGTCCCCGGACAACGACCTGGAAGGCTACCTGACTTCCTGGGGCTCGCATCCGGCCTGGCTGGTGCGGCGCTGGCTGGGGAACTTCGGCCCCTCGGAGGCGCGCGCGCTGGTCGAGGCCAACAACCGCGAGCCGGAGATCTGCCTCAGGCCCATAGGCGTTCCGGTTGCACGCGCGGCCAGGGTGCTGGCGGAGGCAGGGCTGTGTGATCCACTCGAAGGCGCCGCGTCTGCCGGATCCGGCGAGGCGTCCTGGATCCGGCTGCTGCGTGGTGCCGACCCCGGTGCGGCACTCGCGGCGGTCCCCGCGGTGATCCAGGATCCGGCGGCCTCGCTGGTGACGGACTACGTGTCGCCCCCGGCGGGATCCCTCGTCGCCGATCTGTGTGCAGCCCCTGGAGGCAAGGCCCTCGCCCTCAGCGCGCGCGCGGGCAGGGTCGTCGCAGCCGATCGGTCGGCGTTGCGGCTTGCCCGCGTAGTCGAGGGCGCGAGGCGGATTGGGGCCCCGGTCCGGGCCATCGCCGCCGATGCCCGCTTTCCGCCTCTACGCACCGCGGACGTGGTCCTGGTGGACGCACCCTGCAGTGGCACCGGCACCATCCGCCGGCACCCCGACGCGCGCTGGCGGCTGCGGGAGGGCGACATCGGGAAGCTTGCCGAGGTGCAGCGGGCCATTCTCCGAGGCGCCGCTTCGGTGGTTCCCCGCGGCGGCCTCCTTGTGTACGCTACATGTGCCCTCGAACCCGAGGAAAACCGGAGTCAGGTGAAGCAATTCCTGGCGCGTCATCCGGATTTCCGCATCGATCCGGCGGACATTCCCGATCGCTTTCTGGACGCCCGGGGCTGCCTGTCGGTGCTTCCGCAGGAGAGCGGATTCGACGGCGCATACGCGGCCCGTCTGAGGAGGACCTGAAAGGATGGATCTGGGCAGCTCGATTCGCCGCCGCAGAAAGGCGCGGAAGGCGCGCGGGCAGAGTGCCGGGGGCAAGGCTCCGTCCGGCCCCGCGTCGCCGCCCGGCGACAAACGCCCGCCCGGGTTCGGGCAGGTCGCGAACCGGCGTGCGCCGGCGACGCAGTGGCGAACGCGGATCGCAGGTTGGCGCGGCCGCGTGGCGGACCGGCTGGCGCGGGCCCGAAACCGGCGCGGGGGGGCCGGCGGCTGGCGTGAGCGGGCTGAGCGCTGGCGTGAGCGGGCCGGTGACGGGGGTGCCAGGGCTGCGCGGTGGAGCAGGGATGCCGCGGAGAGGACCGGGGCGCAGATCAGGACCGCCGGGCGGCGTGTGGTGGAGGGCGATTGGCGCCGGTCGGGGGCATGGCGTCGTCTTCGTCAGGCTGGCCGGGCCAGCGGCGCGGGCGCGCGGCGGACTTTCGAGGGGCTGGCTACGGCCGGAGCCGCCGTAACTCCCCGGATACCGGTGCTCGGAAACCGTCCCTTCCTCTCCGCGCTGATCGTAGCTGGTGGCGGGCTGGCGTGCGGCTACCTGGTGGCGACGGTCTTCTTCTTTCGTCCTCCCCCGCCCCCGCCCGCGCTACAGGGGGTTCCCGACCTGCGGGGGTATCCGCTCGCGATGGCGATGTCGGTGCTCGGGGACTCGGGATTGGCGACGAGCCAGGTCGATTCGGTGCACCATCCCACGGTGGCGGGAGGACTGGTGATCGGGCAGAGTCCGCTGCCCGGCCGCACCGCCCTGCCCGAGGCCCCGGTGAGAGTGACGGTGTCGATGGGTCCCGACGTGCGCCCGGTTCCGGACGTCACCCGTCTCCCTGGAAGCCGGGCCGCGGCGCTGTTGGCGGAGAGCGGCTTCGAGGTCTCCGTGGACACCATCGAATCGATGGCGCCGGCCGGGCGTGTCATCCACATTGAGCCGGGGCCCGGAACCCCGGTCGCGATTCCCGGCAGCGTGCGGATGGCCGTGAGTCTCGGTCCCCCGACCATCCCGATGCCGCCGCTGGCGGGGCTGAGCGAGCAGGCGGCCCTGAGCCTCCTCCGTGCCCTCGGCCTGGTGGTGTCCCAAATCGAGTATCGGTACAGTATTTTGAACGTCAATCGAGTTTTCGGTCAATATCCTGATCCTAATGCCGAAATCGAGCAGGGTGCGGAGGTTCAGTTGATTATCGGTAGGCAGGTACGCCAACCGTTCGGGACGTTCTTCCGCAGGCCCCCTCAGTCCCCGGGCGAAGCGGAGACGGGATGAAGGCGCGCTCTCTCTACCGGCCCGCGCTGGCGGTCGCGCTTGTGGTCGCGGCGGTCGCATGGTTCACGCGGGACCGGGAACGTCCGGTCGCCGCCGGATATCCCGCCCCCGGCTTCGAGGTTTTCGACGCGCAGGGGGGGACGGTGTCGCTCGCCGACTACAGGGGCAGGGTGGTGTTGCTGAACATATGGGCGACCTGGTGCGCCCCCTGCCTGGAGGAGATGCCGTCCATGCAGCGCTTGTACGAGACCTTTTCACCGGACGACTTCGTGATCGCCGCGGTGAGCATCGATGCCCCCGCCGGCACCTCCGACGCATCGGGGAATCCGGGGGGCGATCCCTTCGCTTTCGCCAGCCGCCTGGGGCTGACCTTCCCCATCCTTCTGGATCCGTCGGGCGAGATTCAGCGCACCTACCAGGCAACGGCGGTGCCGGAGTCCTTCGTGATCGGCCCCGACGGCATGATATACAAGAAGGTTGCAGGGGCCACGGCCTGGGATTCCGAAGCCAACGCCGGCCTGGTGCGCCGGCTCATCGAGGGTGGATAGGGCGATGTCACTGACCGGGATCGTCACCCGCAACTGGCGTCTCAAGATCGCGGCGCTCGTGCTGGCGGTGCTGATCTGGGTGACGATTCGCCTGAGCGACCCGAGGATCAGCGCGATCAGTATCCCGGACGTGCGGGTGAGGGTGGAGCAAGTCGACACGACGAACTGGGTTCTGAAGGGCCCGCCGTCGCCCGACCGCGTCGAGATGACCGTTACGGGGCCCTACGGCGAACTGTTGCGGGCTGCGATGGCCGAGCCGGAGGTCGTCGTCCCCGTGGATTCCGTCTGGCAGGAGGACGTGGTGCTCGGACTCGCTTCCGGCTGGGTCAGGAACATCGATCGGGGAAGCATAGGCATCGAGAGCTTCACGCCGAGTTCCGTCCGGCTCATCTTCGAGAGACACAGGGTCGTGGAGATTCCGGTTTCGCTCCGGCTCACGGGCCGGCTTCCCGATTCCCTGGCCCTCGTGAGCGAACCGCGGGCCAACCTGCTCTTCGTCCAGGTGGGCGGTCCGGCTGCGGCCGTCGATCCCCTGGAGACGGTGTTCCTGGAGCCGTTCGACCTCGGAGTGGTGACCGGGTCCGGCCGATTCGAGGTGGCGCTCGATACGACGGGGCTCGGCGGGTTGAAGGTGAGCCCCCTTACGGCGGCGTTGAGTGTGGACGTGGCTCCCAGGCAAAGCTGGGTGGTGGGACAGCTGCCGGTCGAGTTCCCGGAGGCGGATGCCGGCTGGGTCATCGATCCCGGCACACTGGAGGCGACGCTCTACGGCGCGGAGCTGCAGCTCAGCGCCATTAACGTGGACGCGATCCTGGTTTCCGTCACGGCGGACGCCGCATCGGTGCGCCTCGAGATCGAGCGGAACGGGGAGGCCCGGGTGCCCGTTGGGCTCAGCGGTTTGACGCGGTGGGTGGAGGGCTCGCTGGAGGCGGATTCCGTGACGGTCCGGAGATCCGGCCCGCCGTGACCGCTCCCATCCTCGGCATCGAGACCACCTGCGACGAGACGTCCGCCGCGGTGCTCGACGAGCGGGGGACGATCCTCAGCCTCGTGATCCACTCGCAGGACGTGCACCGGGTCTACGGCGGCGTGGTCCCCGAACTGGCCGCCCGGGACCACCTCAGGCGCATCGAGCCGGTCGTCGCGGCCGCCCTGCGCGAGGCGGGCGTCGAGCGGCGCGAGCTTCGCGCGATCGCCGCGGCCGCCGCGCCGGGGCTGATCGGCGCGCTCCTGGTCGGCGTCACCTGGTCGCGCACCGCCGCCTTCGCCCTCGGCGTTCCCTGGGTGCCGGTGCACCATATGGAGGGGCATCTCTTCGGCCCGCTGCTCGAGGACCCGGCGGCCGTGCCTCCCTTCGTCGGGCTGCTCGTCTCGGGGGGGCACACCATGCTGCTCTGGGTCCCGGAGTGGGGGCGCTACCACCTGCTCGGGCAGACGCGCGACGACGCGGCCGGCGAGGCCTTCGACAAGGTGGGCAAGCTGCTGGGGCTGCCGTACCCGGGTGGGCCCGCCATCGAGGCCGCGGCGCGCGGCGGGGATCCGGCGAGGTACGCCTTCCCGCGGCCGATGATGAGAGGAAAGGGCGGACCGGCGGCTCCGGGCGCATTCGACTTCTCCTTTTCGGGGCTGAAGACGGCAGTGGCGCAGACGGTGGCCCGGCTCGCGGAGGCGGGAGCGGTGGTGGAGGAGCGGCCGCACCTGGCCGCGTCCTTTCAGGCCGCCGTGCTCGACGTGCTCGCCGGGAGGACGGTGGCCGCGGTGGAGGCGGTGGGGTGCGACCGCGTGCTCCTGGGCGGGGGGGTGTCCGCCAACCGGGCGCTCCGGTCGCGGATCCGGGCGGAGATCGGCCCGGACGGGCGGCTCTTCACCGGGTCTCCCCGGGTGTCGCTGGATAACGGCGCGATGATCGCCAGGGCCGGCCAGTTCCGAATCGAGGCCGGGACGTTCGGCGGCCTGGGCGAGGCCGCGGCCAGCGCGCCGATCCCCGGGATGCTTCCGTGGAAGCCGGAAATGCGCGACAGTACACTGGGGGATGGCCCCGGGAGCGCCGCCCGACCGTCATTCAACTGACACTCGGAATCCATGTATCCAAACCTGTTCAGCCTGCCGGAGTGGTTCCCGTTCCTTGGGGGGCAGCCGATCACCTCGTTCGGGGTGATGATGCTGCTGTCCTTCCTGGTGGGCGGCTACATCCTGAAGCTGGAATTCGTGCGCATCGGGGAGGATGCCGAGAAGGCCTGGGACATCGTTCTGATGGCGGTCATCGGGGGAATCGTGGGCGCGCGCCTGTACTACGTTTTCCTCAACTACGAGCGCTTCGCGGCCGATCCCTTCGGGATGCTCTTCGCGCGGGGCGGGATGGTCTGGTACGGCGGCTTCCTCGGGGCCACGGCCCTGGTCCTCTGGCGGATCCGCAAGTCGGGACTGCCGCTGGGCCGGACCGTCGATGCCGCGGCTCCCGGGCTGGCGCTGGCCTACGCCGTGGGCAGAGTCGGGTGCTTCCTGGTGGGGGACGACTACGGCCGCCCCACCGATTCCTGGGTGGGGATCGCCTTTCCCAGGGGACTTCCTCCCACGCACGCCGACACCATGGCCGAACGGTTCGGCGTCACCATCGACCCCGCCATGGTCGAGAAGTACGGGGAGATCCTGCCGGTGCATCCCACGCAGCTCTACGAGACCGGGATGTGCACCCTGATCTTCCTGCTGCTGTGGTCGCTGCGCCGCGGGCGGCACCCGGCCGGATGGCTCTTCATGACCTGGCTGGCGCTGGCGGGCGTCGAGCGGTTCGTGGTCGAGATCTTCCGCGCCAAGGACGACCGCTTCTTCGGTCTGCTCACCCTTGCCCAGGTGATCTCCATCGGCCTGGTTGCCGTAGGGGCCTACGGGATGGTCCGCCTCCGCAGGCGTGGGAAGGGACGGGGTGCCGCCTAGCATCCTCCATGCGTCGGATCTGCACTTCGGGGAGCCGCACCGACCCGCCGCTGCCGAGGCACTGCTCCGCTTCGTGGAAGAGGCGTCGCCGGCGGCGATCGTGATCTCCGGCGACCTGACGCAGCGGGCGAAGGTTCGCGAGTACCGCGCCGCGCGGGATTTCCTGGCCGGACTGCCCCGGGTTCCCCTCGTCGTGACCGCCGGCAACCATGACGTGCCGCTGTACCGGGTCTGGGAGCGGATCTTCGCGCCCTACCGCAACTACCGCAGATACATCGCGAAGCAGCTCGACAGCGTTCTCGACGTCTCCTGCGGGGGACGCGGCCCCGGCCTGCGCTTCGTATCCCTCAACTCCTCGGCGCCCCTTCGGGCCATCGTCAACGGCCGCGTTGGCAACCGGCAGCTGGACTTCGCGGCCGCCGCCTTCGCCGATGCCCCGGACCGGGCGCGCCGCGTACTGGTCGTCCACCACAATCTGATTCGGCTCCGTGACGGGGAGCCCGTTCCCCCTCTGCCGCGGTCGCCGCGGATCCTGCGCCGGGCGCAGGAGTGGGGTGTGGACCTGGTGCTGGCCGGGCACATCCACCGCACGCACCTTGCGTGGAGCGCACAAAGGCGCGAGCGGGGTGGCGGCCGGGGCTTTCCGGTGGTTGTTGCGGGAACCACCACATCCAACCGGGGCCGGGGCGCCGAGGAGGGGCGGAACTCTCTCAACCTGGTCTCGGTCGATGGATCGGGAGTTGATGTTACCGTGTATCTTTACTGTCAAGAGGCGGGCCGGTTTCTTGCCCACGACAACCGCCGTTTCGACCGGCGGGCGTAACAGTCCATTCCCACGCTCGACAGGTGCTCGGCAGGACGTGGACCGGGAAGTATGGAAAACACGACATCTTGTAAGGCCGACTTGACATTTCTTGCAGGCTCACCGCGGTGATTCGGGGATTCGGCCGCTCGGAGCAGGGCTCGCCGCGGTGCCTCCTCCTGGCCTTCGCCGCGCTCCTGGCGGCGGGCTGGGGCGCCGGGGCGCAGGCCCAGACCGGCCGCAGCGAAGTCGCGTCGGTGGACTTCGAGGGAAACGAGTTCTTCTCCGGCGCCGAGCTCCGGCGGCTGGTCCAGACGAGGGCGCCCAGCTGCCCGCCGATCCTGGCGATCACCTGCGCGATGGGCATCGGCTGGGGACGCAGCAGCACCCCGTTCAGCGCCCTGGTGCTCGCCGAAGACGCCCGGCGGCTGCAATTCTACTACCAGGCCCACGGATTCCAGGGCGCCGAGGTGGTCCCGGATACGTCCCTTGCCGCCGACTCCGCGGTCGCGGTGACATTCCGAATCGTCGAGGGGTCGGTCTACCATGTGGGTTCGATCAGCTTCATCGGCGATCCGGTACCGCCGGACCTCGAGATCGCGAGCGATCTGCCCGTTGGTGCGGGCGACCCGCTTCAGTCCCTGCTCATCCAGGAAGCCGCGGACACGCTCGCGCTGCGGCTGAGAGACGCCGGCTACGCCTACGCCGACGTGTTCATCAACCTCGACCTCGCCGCCGTCAGCGATACCGCGAGCGTGGCCTACCGGGTGGAACTCGGTCCGATGTCGACCATCGGGCCGATTCAGGTGGACGGCAACCGTCTCCTGGAGGACGAGGTCATCCTGGCGCGCCTGCCGTTCCGCGAGGGGAAGCGCTTCAGCGAACGGGAGATCCTGGAGGGGCAGCGCAGCCTCTACGAGCTCGGGCTGGTAACCCGGGCCCTGGTGGAGCGGGGCAACACCCTGACGCAGGCCGATCCGGTCATTCCAATCCGGGTGCGGATCGAAGAGGGGGATCTCCACGTCGTGGGTGCCGAGGGGGGCTTCGACAACTCGCAGTGCGTCAACGTGGAGGGGCGCTGGGCAAGCCGTAACTTCATCGGCGGAGGGCGCGCGCTCCGGCTCCGGACCCGGCTGTCCAACATCCTCGCGGGAACCCTGCAGGAGACGCCGCTCTGCCCGCAGGCGGGAAGGGGGGACTACGGCCGCCTGAACTGGCTGGTCAGCGCCGACTTCAACCAGCCCAGCTTCTTCACCCCGCGCATCACCTTCGCCGCGGGACTCTATTCCGAGCGCCTGTCGCGCAAGAACATCTTCGTGCGGGAGACCTTCGGCCTCGATTTCGCCCTGCGCAGGAACATCGCCGGAGGGTCGCTGGCCAACCTGCGATACAGGCCGCAGCTCAACCGTCTGAGGGCGGCCGAAGTGACGCTTTGCGCCACCTTCCTGGCCTGCACGCCGGCGGATATCGACGTCCTGTCGAGCTACACCTGGCTTGCGCCCGTGGGGCTGTCCTTCAGCCGGGACCGCACGGACGACATCTTCAATCCCGCACGGGGCTCGCGGCTCCTCCTGGACCTCGAATACGCGAGCGGCTTCACGGCCTCGGACTACGCGTACTTCCGGGCATTCGCGGACGCGAGCGTCTACCGGCGGACGGGCGCGGACGCGGTGCTCGCGCTGCGGGTCCGGGCCGGGCGGATCGCCGCGGGCGGCTTTGTGGGCGGCCCTTCGGGGGAGGGACGCTTCGCGGACATCGTGCCGTCGCAGAAGCGGTTCTACGGCGGGGGCGCCAACAGCGTGCGCGGGTTCGCGCAGAACTCGCTGGGGCCGCGAACCCTGTCGATCGGAGTCGAGGAACTGCTGCGAAGAGGCTCCGGCGGACAGCCCGCGTGTTCGCCCGAGGCCGTGCAGGATCTGAGTTGCGACGGTGCGGCGCTGGCGGGATCGGAGCGATACCAGTTGCGTCCGATCGGCGGACTGGCCACCCTGGAGGCAAGCGCCGAACTGCGGTTCCGACTCCTCGGGAATGCCCTGGGGGGCGTCGTCTTCGTCGATGCCGGACAGGTGTGGCCCCGTGATCTGAGCCTGGACGACCTGGAGGTGAGTCCGGGCCTTGGTGTTCGCTACAACACGCTGTTCGGTCCCATCCGCCTCGACATCGCCTACTCGTTCCGCCAGCAGGAGCCGCTCCAGGTGGTCACTTCGCAGATACGGCCCTTCGCGCCCGCCCGGGACCGTGCGGACGACCGAATCGACATCGGCGCCCGCGGCGGTCCCCGCGAACCGATCGACTGGGTGGTATCGGAGGATCTGGCCGTCCTCCGGCCGCCCGTGCTCTTCGGCGACATTCCGGGGTTCAGCTGGCGGCGCTTCCAGCTCCACTTCTCGATCGGCCAGGCGTTCTGACAATGAGCGGCGGGACGAAGAAGGCCGGGCGGCGAAGCCCCGGTGCACGGCTCTTCATCTGGGCGGTGCTGACTGCCGCGGGGCTGTGCGTGGCCGGGGTCGCCGGCGGCGTGGTCATCAGCCACACGGCGGCGGGCCGCGGCCTCGCCCTCGACTGGGTCCTGGGCCGCCTGCGACCCGAAATCAACGGCTCGCTCACCGTCGGCTCGGTCTCGCCGGGAGGACTGCTCGGCGGAGCCACCCTCCACGACGTGCGGATCAGGGACCGGGAGGGGCACACCGTCCTGGCCGTGGATTCGGTCCGCGCCAGCTATTCGCTGGCGTCGTTCCTGGGTGGCCCCCCGGGGCTTGAGGACCTGGAGCTCTGGTCGCCCACCGTCGACGTCGCGCCCCCGGACGGAAGGCAACTCCGGCTGGACAGCCTCCTGGTGTCCGGCGGCGGCCTGCCCGCCGATTCCGCCGCGGCCGGAGATGCACCCGGCCAGGAGGACGCCGCGTTCGTGATCCGGGGGGCGCGAATCCATGGGGGCACGGTGGTGGCGCGCGACGTCGAGGGTGCCGTGCTGCACATCCGGGGGATCGAGGCGCGGCTGGGGCGGATGGAGATGGGCACGGGCCCGGAGCCGACGCTCGTGGCCGCGGTGGACGAACTGGATCTTTCCTATCCGCTGGGCATCGGGGTGCTGGAGCTGCGCGACATCCGGGGCACCGTCCGCGCCCGCGAGCCCACGGTCGACATGGAGGTGGAGCACTTCGAGCTGCCCGCTTCGGCGGGACGCGGCACCATTCACACGCAGTGGAACGTCGACGGCTGGTCGGCCGTCTTCGATCTCGATGTCGACCGCATGGCGCTGACGGACCTGGCCTGGATCGACGGGAGGTTCGACCGCGGCACCGCCCGCGGAGGCGTGCGCATCGCGACCGATCCCTCCGGGAGCCGGATCGAATTCTTCGGCGGGCGGGCCGAACTGGGGTCCGCGCGCCTGGGGTTTTCCGGCGCGTTCCAGGTGGCCGAGTCCGTGCGCTTCGAGGGCCTCGGCGTCCAGCCGGAGCGATTGCCTGCCGCGGAGCTGAACCGGTGGCTGGCCGAACCCTTGGAGGTCGCAGGACTCCTGTCGGGCGATGTCCGGCTCGATGGCGAGCCGGGGCGGCTGGCCGCCGCGGGACAGCTCGTGATCCGGTCGGAGGACGGTAGCGGAACACTTGCGCGGGTGTCCGGCCGGGGCACCGTGCTTGCGCGGGGTGCGGTCGAAGATGTTTCGCTGACCGCCGCGGAGCTCGACTACAGGCTGCTGGCGACCCTCCTTCCGCAGGTCCCCTGGAGTGGGCGCGGGGACATGGCGGTGCGCCTGGACGGAGACCTCAGGACCGGAATGGACGTGGAGATCGCCGCGAACCGGTCAGCGTCGCAAGGAGAGGCCAGCTCCGTGGCAGTGCAGGGAAGGGTGTACGGCGACACGGCGATCTCGCTGGTCGACCTGCAGGCGCGCCTGGACCCGCTGTCGCTGACGATGCTGGCCGGGATGTACCCCGACTTCCCCCTGTCCGGCGCAGTGAGCGGCACGGTGTCGCTGTCGGGGAGCCTCGAAGAGCTCGAGTTCGCCTCCGATCTGCAGACCGCGGCAGGCCCTCTGGCTGCCGAAGGCCGGATCAACGCGAGGGATCCGGCGGCGGGCTACCACGTCGATGCCTCGGTGGACGACTTCCGGCTCTCGGAGTTCGTCGCCGGGCTCCCGGACTCCGTCATCCTCAGCGCCCGCGCGACGCTCAACGGGCGGGGACTCGATCTGGAGACGGTGCGGGGGGGGCTCGTTCTGAAGGTGGAGCCCTCGACGATCGGCCTTCTCAAGGTCGACTCGGCCGGTCTGGAGGCCTGGGTGGACGAGGACGGGCTCCTGCGGGTCGAGTCGGTCTACGCGGACGCGGGCGGAGTCGGGGTTCGGGGCGCCGGAACGCTGGGGACGGTCTCGCCTGCGGGCGACGGCGTGACGCTCGGCGTCTCGTCACCTTCCATCCACCCGCTGCGCGACGTCTTCATGGGCGCGAACCTGGTGGCCTGGGACGAACTCCTGCCGATCGAGCAGATCAACATGATCGAATTCGACGGGGTCGATCCCGATACCTTCCCCCGGGCCCGCGACATCCGCTTCGGCGGGAGGGCGGACGGGCGGATCCGGGTCGAGGGGGCGGTGCGCGACCTCGTCGCGCATGCTGAGATCACCTTCGAGGAGCTGGAGTACGGCCAGTTCCAGGCGCACTCGGCCCACGCCGATCTGGCCGTTCGCGGACTGGGCCTGCCGGAATCGCGGCCGGCCGCCGAGGCGAACGACTCGGTGCCCCCGGTGTCTGCGTCCCCGGCCCCGGGCCCGGTCGTGATATCCGGAACGGTCACGGGCGACTCGGTCTCCTTCCGCGACCGCCAATACCGGTCATCCCTTCTCGAGGGCAGCTTTGGCCTCGGCACCGGCGGACGGCTGCGCGCCCTCATCTCGCGCTCGGCCACCGAATCGTACGACGTACAGGGCGTGGTCGGCCTTGGCGCAGAGGGTGGGCGCATCGACCTCGACCGCTTCACCGTGGTGAGGGACGACCGCCGGTGGAACCTGAGGGGCCCCGCCCGCTTCGAGTGGGACGCCGAGGCGGTGCGCGTCCGCAACTTCGGGCTGATCCGGCCGGGGACGTCGGGGCTGCGGGTGCGCGCGGCCGGCCTGCTGGCGCGGCGAGACGGCGAATCCGACTTCGAACTGGAGATTGCCGAACTCGATCTCGGTGTCGTGGGCAGCCTGCTGCAGATGGAGGCGCCTCCGACCGGGGTGGTGTCAGCGAACCTGCGAGCCGGCGGATCCGGACGCGATCCGCGGTGGACCGGGACACTGGAGGCATCGGACATCGAGTTGGGCACCTTCAGCTTCGACCGCGTGTCGGCGAACGGGAGCTACTCCGGCCGGGCGCTCGCTACGCAGCTGGAGGCCTGGAGCGGGGGACGCCGCAACCTGCGCGCCGAGGGTACGGTCCCGCTCGACCTGCGGCTGGTGTCGGTCACC
This sequence comes from Gemmatimonadota bacterium, assembly GCA_022826005.1. Classification (GTDB taxonomy): domain Bacteria; phylum Gemmatimonadota; class Gemmatimonadetes; order Longimicrobiales; family Gaopeijiaceae; genus Bin94. The sequence continues at coordinate 82,619 of JAJDVT010000015.1, forward strand.
GAGCGCATCCCGGACGACCCGGTCGATCTGCGGATCGAGGCCGATTCCTTCCCGGCGGCGATGGTTCTGGGCGCACTGGATGGCCTCGAGGGAGTGACGGGCACGGTGAGCGGCGATGTGCAGCTCGGAGGGCGCCCGTCGGCGCTGGAGCCCGAAGGCTCCCTTCACCTGCGAGACGGCCAGGCGACAGTAGCGGCCTTCGGCACCCGGCTGTCCTCCGCGGCGATCGACCTGGACCTGGACCCGAGCGGCGTGGTGACGGTGAACGGCTCCGCGGTTTCGGGGGGCACCCTGGATGTCCGCGGCACCGTGGACCTGGCCGGGATCCAGAACGACATCGGCCTGGAGCTGGCCTTCTGGCCCAGGGAGTTCCAGATCGTGGACCGGATCGACATCGAAGCGGCGGTCACGGGTGACTCGGTCGTCCTCACCAACACCTTCAACTATCCCCTCATCATGGGCGAGGTCGAGGTCGTCGACGGCACGGTCTACATCGAGGAGTTCCAGCGGAGCGCGGAGATTGTGGACCTGTACGACCCGGCACTCCTGAGCGCCGCCACCGCGCAGCTCGGTCTCGGCGTGGAGGAGGATGAGGAGGACGCTCTGGGCCAGCGCATCCCCTTCCTGCAGAACCTGCGTGTCATCGTGGACCTGGATCTGGGACGGGGGAACCGGCTCTGGTCCCCCCGGATGAACGTGGAGACCTCCGGGGACCTCTCGCTCACCTTCGACCGGGCGGGCAACCGGTTCATCATCTTCGGCGACGCGAACGTCGTCCGGGGGACCTTCAGCCTCGGATCGCGCACCCTGCGGATGACTGAGGGAGTCTTCCGCTTCCCCGGCACGCCGGGATTCGACCCGGGGATTTCCGTGACGGCGGTCACGCGGTTGCCCGCCTGCGAGGGTGAGCCGCAGGAGGTCACCACCAACCTGTCCGGCACGCTGCTGCAACCCCGGATCAGCATCCAGAGCGACGCGGAGCGCGCGACCTCGGAGTCGCAACTGTTCAATCTGCTCCTTCTGGGGCGCTGTTCGTCCACGATCGGATCGGCCGCCACCGCGTCGGTCCTGCCGGGCTGGGACCTTCTGGCGGGCCAGGTCGGCAACGTGCTCGGCAACGAGTTCGCACGGGAACTCGTGGACTACCTGTCGGTATCCCGGGCGGACTTCGGCATGGCCCCCACGGCTCTCGGCGCCTCGTCGCTGGAGGTGGAGGTGGGCCGCTACCTCCGGGACAACGTCTTCGCGATCGGCGTGTATCGCCGCGGATACTGCGCCGATCCCACCATCCCCGTGAGCAGCGGCGGCCTGAGGCTCGAGGTCGCGCTGCCCCGGGACGTGACCATGGAGAGCTTCCTCGAGGGCCGCTGCACCCGCGAGCAGTACCGCGGACTCGACGACGTCTCGCTGCAGCTGGCCCGCATCTGGGGATTCTCCTTCTTCCGCGAATGGGGATATTGAAGCTCGTCATCCGCGGGGCCCGGGAGCACAACCTGCGGGACATCTCGCTGGATATCCCGCGGGAGCGCTTCGTGGTCGTGACCGGACTGTCGGGGTCGGGGAAGTCGTCGCTGGCCTTCGACACCATATACGCCGAGGGCCAGCGGCGCTACATCGAGTCGCTGTCGGCGTATGCGCGCCAGTTCCTGGGGATGATGGAGAAGCCCGACGTGGACACCATCGAAGGACTGTCGCCGGCCATCTCGATCGAGCAGAAGTCCGTGTCGCGCAACCCGCGTTCAACAGTCGGTACCGTAACAGAGATTTATGACTATTTGAGACTACTTTACGCCCGCGTGGGCACGCCCCACTGCCCGGATTGCGACCTTCCCATCAGGCGCCAGCCCGCCACCCACATCGTCAGCCGGGTGCTGGGGATGGAGGAGGGGACGCGCATCCAGGTGGTGGCGCCGCTGGTGCGCGGCCGCAAGGGCGAGTTCCGCGACCTCTTCGACCGGGCGCGGCGCGACGGATTCGTGAGGGCGCTGGTCGACGGCAGGGTGCACGACCTGCGCGAGGTGCCCCGCCTCAACCGCTACGAGAACCACGACATCGGGATCATCGTGGACCGGCTGGCGGTGAAGGAGGAGGACCGCACGCGGCTGTCCGACTCGGTCGAGACCGCGCTCCGCGCCGCGGAGGGGGTGGTGCAGATCATCGAACGGCGTGGCCGCAACGACGTTTCCCACCTCTTCAGCGAGCACTATGCCTGCGCGAACTGCGGGACCAGCTTTCCCGAACTGGAGCCGCGGGTGTTCTCCTTCAACTCGCCGCACGGGGCCTGCTCCGGCTGCGGCGGCCTGGGCACCACCCGCGAGGTCAACGGCGCGCTCCTCCTCGCCAGTCCGTCGCTCTCGCTGCTGGAGGGCGTGATCATCCCCTGGGGAGAGCCCGGCGGCCACCTGCGCGGCTCGGTGATCCCGGGGCTGGCCCAGGCCTACGAGTTCGACCCGCGCGTCCCCTGGCGGGACCTGCCCCACGCGGCGCGCGACGCTCTGCTGCACGGCTCCGGGGGGATGAAGATACGCTTCCCCTACAACGCCGGGAAGATGAAGGGCCACTACGAGGACTACTGGGAAGGCGTGGTTGCCAACGTGGAGCGCCGGTACCGGGAAACCACCTCGGAGCATGTGCGCACGCAACTTGAGCAGTACATGTCCCGGCGCACCTGCGCGGACTGTGGCGGCTCGCGCCTCGGGCCGTTTGGGCGGGCGGTGCGGATCGGCGGGGCCCCCATCAGCGATCTGGTGGAAAGGCCCATCGGCGAGGTGCTCGAGTTCATGCGCGCCCTCCCTGTAACGGGCGAGTACGGGAGCGCGGGCGACGGGGCCCACACCCTTCCCGGCGAGATCGCGGGCCCCATCCTCAAGGAGGTCTCCGAGCGACTGGGCTTCCTGCGGAACGTGGGCCTCGACTACCTCACGCTGAGCCGCTCGGCGGACACCCTGTCGGGCGGGGAGTCCCAGCGCATCCGGCTCGCGACCCAGATCGGCAGCCGCCTGGTGGGCGTGCTGTACATCCTGGACGAGCCGTCGATCGGGCTGCACCAGCGCGACAACCACCGCCTGCTCGACACGCTCAAGGAGCTGCGCGACCTGGGCAACTCGGTGATCGTGGTGGAGCACGACGAGGACACGATCCTGGCCGCGGACCACGTGATCGACCTGGGCCCGGGGGCGGGCCGCGCGGGCGGTCGGGTGGTGGCGGCCGGGACGGTCGACGAGATCCGCGCCGCGCCCGAATCGATCACGGGCGCGTACCTGCGCGGCGACCGCGAGATACCGGTTCCCGCGAAACGGCGTCCCCCCGATCCGGACAGGCGCCTCACCGTGCGGGGCGCAGCGGAGCACAACCTCAAGGCCATCGACGCGGCCTTTCCGCTCGGCTGCTTCATCTGCGTCACCGGCGTCAGCGGTTCCGGCAAGTCGACGCTCGTCAACGCGACCCTCTACCGGGCTCTGTCGCGCCACTTCCACCGCAGCCGCGCGGTCGCGGGCGCGCACGACCGCATCGACGGCCTCTCCGGCGTGGACAAGGTCATCGAGGTCGACCAGTCCCCGATCGGGCGCACCCCGCGCTCCAACCCGGCTACCTACACCGGCCTCTTCACCCCGGTCCGCCAGCTCTTCGCGGGTGTTCCCGAGGCGCAGATCCGCGGCTACCTGGCCGGACGCTTCTCCTTCAACGTGAAGGGCGGAAGGTGCGAGTCCTGCAAGGGCGACGGGCTGGTCAAGATCGAGATGCACTTCCTCCCGGACGTGTACGTGCGCTGCGACGTCTGCCGGGGGCGACGCTACAACCGCGAGACGCTCGACATCTACTACAAGGGCAGGAACATCGCCGACGTGCTGGAGATGACCGTCGCCGACGCGCTCGACTTCTTCGAGGCGGTCCCGCAGATCCGGCGGCGGCTGAAGACGCTGTCCGACGTGGGGCTGGGCTACATTCACCTCGGCCAGGCCGCGACGACGCTGTCGGGCGGCGAGGCGCAGCGGATCAAGCTGTCGTCCGAGCTCTCGAAGAAGGCCACCGGGAGGACCGTCTACATCCTGGACGAGCCCACCACCGGCCTTCACATGGAGGATGTGCGCATCCTGCTCCGGGTGCTTCACCGCCTGGTGGAGCGCGGCAACACCGTCGTCGTCATCGAGCACAACCTGCACGTGGTGAAGACGGCCGACTGGGTGATCGACCTCGGCCCGGAAGGGGGCGACGCGGGGGGGCGGATCGTCGTGGAGGGAACGCCGGAGCAGGTCGCGATGGAGTCGATATCATACACGGGACAGTACCTGAACGAGCTGTTGGGGCGGAATCATATACTATAGTATAAATCCGTCACCCGAAATTATATGTTAGTACATAATCTCCCGGACCACTTCGGACCCGTGGCGCTGGTCGTGCCTGCGCGAACGCGACGACGACCCGCGTTGCGCTGCCAGCCACGGTCGGCTCCGGGAGCCGTACCGCGAGCAGGTGCCGCGGCGTATCCTGCCCCGGATCTGCCGAGCGAACGGCGAGCCGCGGGCTAACGGATCCGGGGCGCGAGCAGTCGAAATTGCAGAGGATTTCCGACGCAAGGAGGACCGATGGACCATCACGACTACGGCGGACTGCACGAGGACCTTGAACGCACGGGCGCCGCGATGAGGCGCCGCGACGTGCTGAGGCTGGCCATGGGAGGGGTGGGGATGGGCGCGCTGTACCTCTTCGGACGCGCCGGCGAGGTCCGCGGCGCGGTGGGCGGCGGCGCGAACTGCGAGAGAATCCCGGAGGAGACCGCCGGTCCCTTCCCCGCCGACGGGTCGAACGGGCCCGATGTGCTCAGCAAGGCGGGCGTGGTCCGCACGGACATCCGGCCGAGCTTCGCGGGCCTCTCGGGGATGGCGTCCGGAGTGCCCCTGACGGTGAATCTGCAGCTCGTCGAACTGCAGAACGGCTGCGCGCCCGCGGCCGGGCTCGCGGTGTACGTCTGGCACTGCGACGCCGCCGGGCTCTATTCGCTCTACAACCGCGGCGCCACCGGCCAGAACTACCTGCGCGGGGTCCAGGCGAGCGACGCGGCCGGAGAGCTGTCCTTCACGACGATCTTCCCGGGCTGCTACCGGGGCCGCTGGCCGCACATCCACTTCGAGATCTTCCGCGACCTGGCCGCGGCGGCCGCTGCGGGGGACAAGATCGCGACCTCGCAGCTCGCGTTCCCGGAAGATTCCTGCGCGGAGGTGTACGGTCTGGAAGGGTACGATGCGAGCGCGCGCACCTTCCAGCGCGTCTCCCTCACCAGGGACAGCGTCTTCCGCGACGGGGTGGACCGGCAGATGGCCACGATGGGCGGCGACGCGGCCTCGGGGTTCACCGCGGAGCTGACGGTGGCGGTGTAGACGCCTGTCCGACGGAAGGAGGCACGGTGTTCAGGCACCTGATCCGCTCGGACGCGGTCGAGATCGCGGCACCCGTCGAACAGGTGTGGGAGGTGCTCGCGGACTTCGGTCGCTACGGCGAGTGGAATCCCTTCACGACCCGGGTCGACACCGATTTCGAAGTCGGCTCGCCGGTCTACCTGCACGTCACGCTGGGACCGCTGAAGCTGAAGCAGCGCGAGCGCATCGAGACGGTCGATCCGCCCCGCCTGCTGGTCTGGAGCAACACGATCGGCCACTCCTCCCTGCTCTCGGCCCGGCGGGAGCAGCGTCTGGAACCCCTGGGCGCCACGCGCTGCCGCTACCTGACGGCCGACGCCTTCACCGGGCTGCTCACGCCGCTGGTCGTGCTGCTCTTCGGCGGGCTCGTGCGCGGCGGCTTCAACGCGATGGCGGTGGCGCTCAAGGAGCGCGCGGAGGCGTCGCACCGGTGAGCCGGGCATCCCGCGGCCCGACACTCCGGGGGTCCGTCAGCCGTTAGTATCTCCGGGCTTGGTCCCGATGGCCTGCGGATGTTACGTTCCGCCTGCTACCTTTCAGCCACACAGGCAAGGAGAATTCATGGTTACCCAGGACGACCTTGAGAGCTATCTGATCCGCATGGATGCGGATTTCGAGGAGGTGAACGAAGGAATGTTCCTCGTCCGCACGGAAAACGGCGGGGCACCGATCGTCGTCCATCATTCGGAACCGGTTCTGCTGATCCGGATGAAAGTCATGGACCTGTCGGCGAACGCGGACGCCCTGTGCGGTCTCTACGAGACCCTCCTCAAGCTCAATGCGACGGATATGGTCCACGGTGCCTACGGGATCGAGGAGGGCGAACTGATCATCAGCGACACGCTGCAGCTCGCGAACCTCGACTACCAGGAGTTGCAGGCGTCGCTGGAGAGCGTTCAGCTCGCGGCGTCGTCTCACCTGTCCCGCATCCGGGCGCTCGCCGGCACAGGAGAGGACAAGTAGCAAATGAACATTTTCAGCAGGTTTTCGACGATGATCAAGTCCAACATCAACGACTTGATCTCCCGGGCGGAAAACCCGGAGAAGATGCTGAACCAGATCATCATCGACATGCGGGACCAGCTGGCGAAGGCCAAGCGGGAGGTCGCCGGCGCGATCGCCGACGAGCGGAAGCTGCAGCGCCAGCTGGCCGATTCGAAGAAGGAGAAGCAGGCCTGGGAGAAGCGCGCGATGCTCGCGGTCCAGCAGGGCCGGGACGACCTCGCCAAGCAGGCGCTGCTGCGGCAGCAGGAGCACGCCGAGCAGGCCGCGGCGCTCGAGCAGACCTGGCAGGCCCAGGCGGCCGAGACCGAGAAGCTCAAGGGGTCGCTCCGCCAGCTGAACGACAAGATCGAGGAGGCGAAGCGGAAGCGGAACCTGCTGATCGCCAAGCAGAAGCGCGCCCAGGCCCAGCGGCGGATCCACGAGACCATGTCCGGCCTGTCGGACACCTCCGCCTTCGAGGCCTTCAACCGCATGGCGGAGAAGATCGACGAGGAGGAGCGGCGCAACCTGGCCCAGGCCGAAGTCAACGAGGCGCTCACCGGCGACACCCTGGAGACCGAGTTCGTGAGGCTCGAGGCGGGATCGGACGCCTCGGACGTCGACGACAAGCTGCTGGCGCTGAAGGCGAAGATGGGCCTCATCGCGGCGCCGGAGGCGGAGGCGCCGAAGCAGCTGGGGGCGGGGAGCGGGACAAGCGACGCGGGCGACGCGGACGACGCGGGCAAGGCGGACGGCAAGGACGGCGGCTCGTCCGAACCGCCCCCGATCCGCGACGCGGAGCTGATCGAGGAGTTCGAGAAGCTGGAGCAGGGCGGAGGCGGCTCCTGAAGTGAGCTTCGTCTACCTGAACGGGGACTTTCTCCCCGTCGGCGAGGCGCAGGTTTCCGTCAACGACCGGGGGTTCCTGTTCGGGGACGGCGTCTACGAGGTGACGCCGGCGTACGGGGGCCGGCTGTTTCGCTGGGAGCAGCACCTCGCGCGTCTGACGGCGGGGCTGGCCGCGATCGGGATCGACTTCGACGCCACGGTGCTTAAGCGGGTGAAGGAGAAGTTGCTCGCGCGCAACGGGCTGGACGGGGCGTCGGGCGCGTACGTTTACGTGCAGGTGACCCGGGGGGCCGCGCCCAGGACGCACTGGTTCCCGGATCCGCCGGTGGCTCCCACCGTGTACGCCTTCGCGAACCGGTTCGCGCGGCCGTCCATGGAGGAGTGGGCGCGGGGGATCAGTGCGGTGACCGTGCCGGACCAGCGCTGGGCCCGCGCCGACATCAAGGCGATCGCGCTGCTGGCCAACGTGCTCGCCGCGCAGACGGCTGTGGGGGCGGGGGCGGGGAACGCCGTCTTCGTCCGGGACGGCATCGCGCTGGAGGGCTCCCACAACAACCTCTTCGCGGTCTTCGGCGGCGTCCTCGCCACCGCGCCGAAGTCCAACTACATCCTCCACGGGATCACCCGCGACTTCCTGATCGAACTGGCCGCCGGGCTGGACATCCCGGTGGAGGAGCGCGCCATCCCGCTCCCGGAGCTGTACCGGGCCGACGAGGTGTTCTTCAGCGGCACCACCACAGAGGTGCGGCCCGTGGTGGAGATCGACGGGCGGAAGGTCGGCGACGGGGTCGTGGGACCGGTCGCGCGGCGGCTCTACGAGGGGTTTCTGGGGGTGGTGGAGGGGGAGCGGCCGGCCGGCTGAGGTCCCGGCAGGGGAGTTGCGGCAGCGTCTCAGGCTCCCAGTTGGGTCGTTCAACCAGGGAAACAGGGGTTCTTGCCCGCGCCCACGAAACGTAACCCTTGCGAAAATGTCGCCCTACGCCTATTTTGCGTCTTTTTCCGCGTCCATGTTCCGTTCAGTCACGCACTTAAGGAAGAGGGTGCCGTTCGGCGTGAGCCAGATGACTACAGTAGTGCTGGCCGGTCGGCAGACGATGTTGCTTGCAGGCATCAAGCGCATTCTGGAGGAGACGGGGCGGTTCAGGGTGCGTGGTCGTGCGCCTGCGTGCGAGAAGGCGCTGCCGCTGGCTCGCAGGGTGAGTCCGGATATCGTCGTTCTGGAGATCGGGCAAGGCGGGAAGAGGTTGTCTTCCGTCATCAGGGACCTCAACAGCCTGTCGCCGGCCCCGGGGGTCCTTGTGCTGGCTGCCGAGGAGAGGCCGGAGCTGTTGGACCGGATCCTCCATGCCGGGGGCATGGGCTGCATCACCACCTCCCGGTCCCCGGAAAGGATGGTTGCAGCCGTTGACATCCTCGCTGCAGGCCGGATGTACGTGCCTCGGTGGGGTACGGAAACCGTTCGGGGACGCCTCGGTGGGCGCGGGCCGGGCAACCACCGCGACGCGCTGAACGGGCTCAGCGCGAGCGAGCGCAGGATTCTTCCGCTGGTGGCGCTGGGCCTGACATCACGGGAGATCGGAACTCGTGTGTTCCTCGCCCCGAAGACCGTCGAGAACTACCGGTCGAGCATCAGACGCAAGCTCGGGCTTCGAACGCGCGCGGAAATCGTCGCCTTCGCATTGGAGACCGGGGTCGTTTCCCGGGACGGCAAAGAGCTGTAGCAGGCCGGAAAGACTCCGGCGCACGTGGGAATTCGGGTAGGAACTTCATGGGGTTTTCGCACATCGGCGTCAGATGTTGTCCACGAGGATTGAGGGGTCTTGTCCGCTCTCGGTTGATCACGGTGCGCGGCATCTTGGGGCACGGGACCCGTCATGGGGGCGGGTCCCGCCCTACTGATCACCTGGAGGTCGACAATGAGAACCAGACAGTCTTCCGCTCCCAACGCGGTGTTCGGGATTGTCGCCGTCACGGGGAGCCTGGCGCTCCTGACCGGGACGGCAATTGAGATTTCAGCCGATGACTCAACCACCAACGAGCGAGCCGTCAAGGAGCATGTGACTGATCCTGCCGCGCTCGCTGTCTTTCCCTGTGTGTCCGCGGAGGCGCGCGCGGGTCTTCAACAGGAGCCGCCCGACGGGGAGCCGCAGTGCGTGGACGACGAAGGCAACGAGAAGCCTTGCGGACCTGAGGACTACTACGAGATGTGCGTACAGGAAGCAACTGAGGAACTACGCTCTTGCCGGGAGGGCGCCGGCTTTTGGAAACGATTGCGTTGCCGGCTGGACTACGGACGGGCTGTCGCTTCATGCGCGGCGGAGTTCCTCGAGGACACCCTGTTTCCCGGATAAAGCCCTGTTGGACCAGGAGAGATTTCGTGAGAGACAAGTTGAGAAGGGTTGCCATACGGTTCGAAGAGATCATCCGTGCGGGTACACCGCTCCTTGTTGCCGTGGCTGTCCCGGGATGTCTCGCCGAGACGGACACGGACGGCCCCGGTTCCCCGCCGGAAGCAGACTCTGCAGACCAGACATTGGAACTGGCGGGTGCCCCGTCAGGAGCACCGCTGTTTCCCGAGGTGTTTTCGGTCACTGATGCCGCGATGCATCAGGGATTGTGGTTCGTTCTGGACGGACGCGGGAACCAGGTTCATCGCATTGACCCGGATGGCGCGACGCTGCACAGCTTCGGCCGGGAGGGTAGCGGTCCTGGTGAGTTTCGGCGTCCCAGCGCCATCGTGGCCCACGGCGACTCGATCATCGTGGTGGATCACGGCATCGTGCACGTATTCAGCCCGGAGGGGAGGCACATTGCGGACCGCGGCTTCAGGCCCGGCCCGGGTCTCGACTGCGTGGCAGCGACGGTGGGAGTCAGCGACGCTGTGTCCACGCCGGCCGGGTTGCTGATGCTGGGCGAGTGCCTGAGGCCCGACGGGGGCACCACTGTCCACGCCGCGGTCGAGACGGTGGACGGAACAATCCGTTCTCTCGCGCGCCGGTACGCGCAAGCAGGAAGGATCGACCTGGATGGCATGGCAGCTGTAGTCGCACGTCATCCCCAGGGGTTCCTCTTCGGTTCGGGGTGGGAGCGTTGCCTGGATCTGATCAGCCTTTCCGGCGAAGGGCTGGATACGATCTGCCACGATTGGCTGGAGCGTCTGGACATTCCGCCGGAAGCATTCCGTGAACTGGAGGGCGCAATCGCCGAGGCTCGGAGGCTGGGGATCCGCGTAGAGCTTCCGGAATCCATGCCGGCGCTCGTCGGAGTGACTGCGATGCCCGGGGGGCGGCTCGTCTACCGGGTGTTCGCACCCGGCGACCCGGATATGGAGACCCTGCAGTTGGTGACCAGGGGGGAGGCGGGCCGGGCAGTGCCGCTGCCCCTGCCCAGCGCTCCGCTTCTCTTCCTGGATGGGGAATCGAGCCTCGCGGCCTGGAACGAGATGGAGGGCACCCGGATCGACATTCGTACTGTGGACAGCCTGGATGCCAACTGACACGGCCGTGGAGGTCCGGGCGTCGGATCTGGCCGTTTCGTACAAGGGTACATTCAGGCGCGTCCACGCGCTCCGCGGCCTGACGCTGGAGGCCAGGCCAGGCGAGATTACGGCACTGGTCGGACCGAACGGGGCAGGCAAGACAACGTTTTTCGCGGTTCTGCTGGGATTGCTTCGCCCCGACCGGGGACGTTGCATAGTGGGTGGAATGCGTCCCGACGAGTACCGTCGGCGCTACGGGATGGGCTACCTGCCGCAAGTCAGCGCCTTTCCCAGAGGATGGACGGCCCGGGACGTTCTGGCCCGGGCCGTCGATCTGTCGGCACCGCCGGACCGGGCCGCTGCCCTGGACACCGCCGTGGAACGCGCGGACATCGACTCCGCTACGCTCTCCCGTCCTGCGAGGAGGTGCTCCGGCGGTGTGAAACGGAGGCTCGGCCTCGCGTGGGCGCTAGCTGGTGACCCGTCGCTGATCTTGTTGGACGAGCCCTTCACGGGGCTTGATCCGCGTGCTCGCGCCGGTTTGCGGCGTGAGATGATTTCGGCTCGCCAGAGGGATGCGACCGTCCTGTTTGCCAGTCATGAGCTGGCGGAAGTCGAACAGCTCGCCGATCGCGTGTTCATTATGGAGAATGGTCTGACTCGGCCGTTTGCAGGCGCGGCGAATGCGACCGCGCTCAACAGAGAGCTGCTTGGAGGTGCGCCACCATGAAATCACGCCTGCTCCCGTGGCCGCGCCGAGCCGTTCTGCATCTGCGGGAGAGCGGGGGCGCCCTGGCCGTTGTGGTTGCGACCGCTCTGCTCTTCCTTTTGCTCGATGCCGCATCGGGAGGCCTGTCCGGAGAGGGTGCGGCGCTCGTGGTTGGCCTGGGGATACCTCTGGCTCTCGCCTCCAGAGGCCCAGGCGTACGGGCGGGCATCGCGACGCTGTGGGTGCAGAAGCCGGTGGACCCCGTTCGTTACTACCTCGCGGGAGCTGCATGGGACGTGGTGGTGGCGGTCGGAGCAACTTTGTTCCTGTTGTCCATTCTGGGCATTGTGGCCCTCCGGGTTGGGTTGGACCCGCTGGCGAACCCGATCTGGACGATCGGTGCTCTCGCGGCGGTCACGCTCGTCGTGGCGTCAATGGCAAGTGGCGCTTCGATGTGGTTCCCGCGCGCGGGCCGGCTCCTGATCCTCGCGGTGCTGATCTTCACACTCTACCTGCGAGCAAGCACGGCCCTGAACCCGTCGCTGGGAGACCAGCCGTGGATTCGATGGGTTAGCCCGGTACTGCCGCCGTGGGAGTCCTTCGTGTCGCTGCTTGACCCGGAAGCACTGGATGCGTCGGCAGCGGCCCGGGCGCTTATGTGGATCCTCCTGTACGCGGCGGCCTGGGTCGGCGTTGGCGTCCTCGGCCTTCGCCGACTTCTTGCCAACGGCGCTCTGTGCCGGATGCGTTCTCCCTGACCGGGGGATTGTCACCCATCAGCGCCAGGTGTTGCCCCCTGTGATCGGGGGTTTTTCGCGCTCTCCTCCGGCGTCGCCCATCGGTATCGTTTGGCACATGGACCCGCCACCAGGGCGAGTCCGAATGCGAAGACACCATTTGGAGGACACAATGAGAGACAGGTCATCACACGCAATGCATTCCTTGTTCGGGATCGTCGCTGTCAACGGCATCCTGTTGCTCCTGCCCGGCACCGCGTATGGCGCGTCCGCACCTTCGCCGCCGAGCGACGGCGCAGCCTTCATGCCGGACATGGTTGCGGCCATTGCCGCGAACCTGGATTGCGCTCTGGTCGAGACCGCAGCCATCGCACAGCAGCCGCCGGAGGAGCAGGGGGGTTCCGGGTGTACGAACCAGGACGGCACCCCGCGTGAGTGCACGGCTTCCGAAAAAGTTGGACAGTGCGCAGAAAACGCGAGAGACGCTTATGAACAGTGCAAGAAGGAAGCCAGGGACTTCGCGGGCAGGCTTGCCTGTCGGGTGGGTCTTGGAATCGACGCTCTTGCATGCATTGCGGAGGGAGCGTTGGAAACCATCCTGCCGTTCAAGAAGGTGTTCGGGTAGCTCCTCCTGATCTGTGCCCGGGCCATCAGTTGCAGCTTTTCGTTTCAGGCGGCCAGGATTCCGAGTACCCCTTCGGCCGTTCGCGCCGAAACGCCGCCATGAGCGGATAGGGCGCGCCTTCCGGCCCGCACCACGGCCCTCCGTGCCGCCGCGTTGTCGATCCACCCTGCGAGGACGCGCATGGGTTCGGCACTCACGGCGAGCGCACCGTCGGCGCCAAGAGTGGCGACGATGTCCTGGAAGTGCTCGTGGTGCGGGCCGATCACGGTGGGCTTGCCTGCCGCGACGGGCTCCAGGGGGTTGGAGCCGCCCATCGGCGCGAGGCTCCGCCCCACGAAGACGGCGTCGGCCAGGAGGTAGGCCGTGGCGAGTTCACCGATGGTGTCGAGAAGGAAGACGGAGGGGACGGGGGTGGATTGGGGTCCATCGGCGGCCGGGGCGGGAACGGGGACCTTGCTGCGCCGTCTCATTCCGGGGACCAGCGCCGCGACCTCGTCCCACCGCTCGGGGCTGCGGGGCGCGAGCAGGAGCTGGCATCCGCCGGGAAGGTCGCGGATCAGGGCCGCTTCCTCCCCCGGGCCTGTCGATCCGGCGACGATGAGCGGCCTCCCGGGATCGATCCCCAGCGCGGAGGCCAGTGCATCCGCGGCCACGGGATCGGGCTCCTGGCGGGCGGCGTCCCACTTGAGGCTGCCCCCGACCACGGCCCTCGGCGCGGGAACCCCGAGTTCGACGAAGCGCTCGCGATAGACATCGGTCTGGGCCACGACGAGCGCCAGTCGGGTGAACATCGGGCGCACGAGCGGGCGCCACGCGCGGTAGCCCCGGAAGCTGCGCGCGGAGATCCGTCCGTTGACCACGCACACAGGGACGTTGCGGCGCGCGCAGGCCGCCATGAAGGTGGGCCAGAGCTCGAGCTCCGCGAGGACCACCGCGTCGGGACGCACCGCGTCCAGGAACCGCTTGACCATCCAGGTAAGGTCGAGAGGGAAGCGGACGACCTCTCTGGAGTCCCGGTGGAGGTGCCGCGCGCGCTCGAACCCGGTCGTGGTACTCGCGCTGACCACCACATCGGGCACGGCGCCGGAGTCGGCCAGCGCCTCGACCAGCGGCACGAGCGCGTTGGTCTCGCCCACGCTCACGCCGTGCACCAGAATCCTCGGTCCGGGCGCCCTGCGCCTTAACTCGCCCACCTTCCCGTTGCGGGTGCGCGCGTCGGAGCGCCACCGCCCCGTTCGCAGGCGCTGCCTGGCCGCGAAGGCGAGGAATCCCGCACCGACAACGAGGTCTCGGAGCTTCCCCGTCACGGCACCCACGCCGGACCGCACTGTTCGCTCCCGACTACTGTAAAGTCTGCTTTACATAATGTCATGTTGGCTTTACTCCTGTGATCCCTGCGGCACTGCGTCGGGTGAGGGACGGCACCATCGCGCTCCCCGCCCGCTTTGCCGCGGACCCGGCCAATCATAACCTTCCTGTCATGATTCCTCACGATGTCGGGAGAATCCTCGTGGTGCGGCTGTCCGCCAGGGGAGACGTGGCCTTCGCATCCCCGCTGGCCGGGGCACTGCGCCGCAGGTATCCGCGCGCGCACATCGCCTGGGTGGCCGAGGACGGCGCCGCCGACGTGATTCGCCACAATCCGCACCTCGACGAGGTGATCGTCCTGGAGCGCGGCGCATGGGGGCGCATGTTGCGCGGCGGGCGGTGGGGCGCGCTGGCGGGCGCAGTGGCCGACTTCTTCGGGGCACTGCGGCAGCGTCGCTTCGACGTGGCGATCGACGCGCAGGGACTGCTGCGGAGCGGACTGGTGACGTTCCTGTCGGGCGCTCCCGTGAGGATCGGGCTGGGCTCGCGCGAGGGGTCGCGTTGCCTGATGACCAGGGTGGTGGCACGTGGCGGCGATCCGCGCGCCGTCTCGTCGGAGTACCGGTACCTCGCGGGGGTGCTGGGACTGGGGGCGGGATCGTTCCCGATGGAGATACCGCGCAGCCGCGCCGAGGTGGCGGTGGTGGGGCGGGTGATCGGGGAGGAGGGGCTGGGTGGCGGGTTCGTGGTCGTCTGTCCCTTCACCACCCGGTTCTACAAGCACTGGCCGGAGGAACGGTGGTCGTCGCTCATTCGGGAGATCCGGGGGCGCACGGGATTGGGCGTGGTGATGCTCGGCGGGCCGGCGGACCGCTCGGCGGCGGACCGCATCGTGCAGGCGCTTGTCCCATCCGGATCCGGAGGACCCGACGCTGCCACCGCACCCCTGGTCGACCTCGTCGGGCGCACCACGCTCGGAGAAGCGTCGGCGGTGGTGGCGCGGTGCAGCGCGCTGGTCGGCGTCGACACGGGCCTCAGCCACATGGCACACGCCTACGGCCGCCCGGCGGTACTCCTCTTCGGGTCCAACACACCGTACCTGGATCCGCCGGGACCGTCCGCCACTATCCTGCACTCGGGGCGCGCGTGCTCCCCCTGCCGGGGGAAGCTGACCTGCGGCGGCCGCATCGACTGCATGACCGACATCTCAGTGGAGCATGCGCTGATGGCCGTGGTGGGCGGCCTGGCGGGTGAGCCGGCTTCTGCCGCCCCGGCGGCGGAGCCCGGGAGCTTGGCGGCCGCCCGGTGAGCGTCATTCACCTGGAGACCGGCCGTTACCTTTACGGGGGGGCGTTGCAGGTTCTCTACCTGGCTCAGGGGCTCGAGGAGCGGGGGATCAAGTCGGTGCTGATGGTGCCGCGGGGGTCGGAGATCGCGGCGGCGGCCCACAAGCGCTGGCTGCGTGTCGAGGAATTCCCCTACCGGGGTGAGGGAGACCTTGCGGCCGCCACCAGGATGCTCTGGAGATTCAGCCGGCGCGACGTGGAGATCGTACACCTTCACTCGCGCCGCGGCGCGGATACCCTGGGAGGCCTCGCGGGGACGCTGGTGCGAGCCCCCGTGGTGCTGACGCGCCGGGTGGACAACCGGGAGGTCGACTGGCTTGTGGGCGCCAAGTACGCACTGTACCGGCGCGTAGTGGCCATTTCCGGAGCCATTCGTGATGTGCTGACGGAGCAGGGGGTGCCGCCCGGCAAGATCTCGCTGGTGCCTTCTGCGGTGGACGCGTCGAATTGGCTGAGTCCCGAGAACACCGCCCTGCGCGACCGCGAGTTCGAGCTGCCGCCCGGGCAACCCGCGGCCGCGATGGTCGCCCAGTTCGTGCCGCGCAAGGGGCACTGGGTGCTGGTGCATGCGCTGGGGATCCTGAAGGTGCACGGTCACACGCCGAACGTCGTGCTCTTCGGGCGCGGCCCGACGCGCGACAGGGTCGCCGCGCTGGCCGAGGCGGCCGGCGTGCGGGATCAGATCCGCTTCGCGGGGTTCCGGGACGACCTCCACCGGTGGCTGGGCTCCTTTGACTTCTGCGTCCATCCGGCACTCAGGGAGGGGCTCGGGGTCGCGGCGCTCCAGGCGGGTGCGGCCGGGATTCCGGTGGTCGGCGCGCGGGCGGGTGGAATCCCCGAAGTGGTGGTCGACGGGGAGACCGGACTGCTCTGCCCGCCGAGCGACGCCGGCGCGCTGGCCGCGGCGATCGAGCGGCTCCTGAAGGACCGGGAGGCGGCCCGGGAGATGGGTGCGCGAGCCCGGGCGCGAATCGAGTCCCGCTTCTCCGTGGACGCCATGGTCGAGGGGAACCTGAAAGTCTACCGGGAGATGATCGCGGCGCGGAGGCGCAGCTGAGCGGCCGGCCGCCGATGACCCTGTCCGTCATCCTGAGCACCTACCGCTCGCCCGAGTGGCTGGAGAAGGTGTTGTGGGGCTACCTGTGCCAGTCCCGCCGTGACTTCGAGCTGGTGATCGCCGACGACGGGTCGGGGGAGGAGACGGCCCGCGTGGTTCGGGCGTGCTCGGCTGCGGGAGAGAACGCGGGCATCCCGGTGCGCCACGTGTGGCAGCCCGACGATGGGTTCCGCAAGTCGCGCATCCTCAACCGGGCGATCGTGGCGGCGCGGGGCGACTACCTGGTGTTTTCGGATGGGGACTGCATTCCCAGGGGGGACTTCGTGGCCGTGCACCGGGCGCGTGCCGCGAAGGGGCGCTTCCTGTCGGGTGGCTACGTGAAATTGCCGATGGGGGTGAGCCGGGCGATCACGAGGGCAGACATCGAGTCCGGGGAGGCGTTCTCGGTGCGGTGGATCCGGTCGCGGGGCGGGCGGGGATACCGGCGCATGGCCAAGCTCGCCGTGCCGGGATGGGCCGTCGCCGCCGCCGACCGGATCACCACGACCCGGGCGACCTGGAACGGGCACAACGCTTCGGGCTGGCGCGCGGACCTGATCGCCGCCAACGGCTTCGACGAGCGCATGGGATACGGCGGCCAGGACCGCGAACTCGGCGAACGCCTCGAGAACGCGGGCGTCCGCGGACTCGGCATCCGCTACCGCGCCCTCTGCGTGCATCTGGACCACGCCCGCGGATACGCCGACCTTGACACGATCAGGCACAACAAGGCGATCCGGCGCGAAACCCGCGCCCGTCGCATCACACGCACCCCCTTCGGGATGGAGCAGTCGGGCGAACCCGCCCGGGGCACCCCATCCCCCACCGCCCCATGAAACCCCTCTCCGGCTACCGCGACGAATTCCCCGTCTCCCGCAACCACATCTTCCTCAACCACGCCGGCGTCGCGCCCACCTCGACCCGCGCGGCCGACGCCGTCCAGCGCTTCATGGACTCCCTGGTGCGGGTCGGGAGGCCCAGCTTCGACGACTGGGAGTCGCTGGCCAGCGAGTGCCGCGAGCGCTTCGCCCGCCTGGTCGGGTGCGGGCCCGCCGAGGTCGCGTTCGTGCGCAACACCTCACACGGCCTGTCCCTCCTCGCGTCCGGCCTCGACTGGCGCCCCGGCGACCGCGTCGCGGCGGCGGTCTCCGTCGAGTACCCTTCCAACGCCTACCCCTGGATGGACCTCGACCGGAGGGGCATCGCGTCGCTGGACGTGATCCCGGCCGGCCCGGACGGAACGGTCACCGTGGAGGCGGCCTCGCGCGCGGTCGGGCCCCGCACCCGGGTGCTGGCGGTGAGTTCGGCGCAGTACGCCTCGGGCGCCGTGACGGATCTGCCCGCCCTGGGCCGCCTTTGCCGGGACCGCGGCGTGCTCCTCTGCGTCGACGGGATCCAGACCGTGGGCGCCCTGCCGATCGATGTGAAGGAGGCGGGGATCCACTTCCTGTCGGCCGACAGCCACAAGTGGATGCTCGGGATCATGGGGATCGGCGCGGTCTTCGCGGACCGCTCGGTGGTGGACCGGATTCATCCCCCACTGCTCGGCTGGCGGAGCACCACCGACGCCTTCAACTTCGACCGCGTCCACTTCGAGCTGCTCGGCGACGCGGGCCGCTACGAAGAGGGCAGTCTCGCCTACCCGCTGATCGCGGGGTTTTCGGCGGCGCTGGAGCTGCTGGAGGAAGCGGGGATCGGGCGGATCGAGGCGCACGCCTGCGCTCTGGTGGCGGATCTGGCCGAACGGCTGGAGGCGCTGGGATGCGTGACGGCGCCAGACGCGGCATGCCGGAGGCACATCCTGACCTTCCGCCATCCCGGCCTGGAGGACGAGGTGCTCCTCGAGGGACTCGAAACCGCGGGTGTGGTGGCGTCGCTGCGGCGCGGCAGCGTCAGGGTTTCGCCGCACCTCTACAACACGCACGATGAGATGGAGCAGGTGGCGGAAGCAGTGCGAACGCTGCTTGCAGGGGACCAGTGAGAGTCCCGGAACCACATGACGGCGCGGCAGCCGGAATCGCCTTCCCGCGAGCCCGGCCCCGCGACCCGTCCACCCGAAGAAAGGACCACAAGATGAAGAACGCTGACCTCGAAGGAACTGCGCGGAGCCGTGGTGGACACCTGCGTAAGCGCGCCCGGGTGACGCGGGTGACCGGGTCGACACTGGTGCCCCGGGCGGCCCCCGGGACCCTGAAGCTCACCCTGGCGGCCCTCGCCGTTGCCCTCACCGCCGGCCCTGCCACCACTCAGGCGAGGCAGGGAGGCGGAGGCGACCCGCCGAGCATCGAGGACCGAACCGCTTCGATGGATCCGATGGACGGGTTCCTGCCGATCTACTGGGACGAGGCTGCGGGCAGGATTTGGCTCGAGATCGGCATCTGGGACACCGACATCCTGCACGCGGCCGGAGTCGGGGCCGGGCTCGGCTCGAACGACATCGGGATCGACCGGGGCCAGCAGTCGGGATCGCGGGTGGTGCGGTTCCACCGGGTGGGGCCGAAGGTGCTGATGATCCAGCCGAACTACCGCTTCCGCGCCAGCAGCGACAACCCCGCCGAGCGCAAGGCGGTGGAGGACGCCTTCGCGCCGTCGACGCTGTGGGGCTTCACGGTCGAGGCCGCGACGGGCGACCGGGTGCTGGTCGACTTCACGCCCTTCCTCATGAACGACATCGCCGGGCTGGCGGGGCGGATGCGCCCGGGCTCGTACCGGCTGGACCAGAGCCGCAGCTGGGTCTACATGCCAATGGTGATGAACTTCCCCGAGAACACGGAGATGGAGGCCGCGCTCACCTTCGTCAGCCAGCCCGGGGGAGGTGGCGGCGGGTTCGGCGGTGGCGGGGGCGCCTTCGAGGGCGTCGGCAGCGTCGCGGCGACCGGCAGCGCGGCCACGGTCCGAATGCATCACTCGTTCGTCAAGCTTCCGGAGCTCGGCGAGTACACCCCGCGCGCCTACGATTCCCGCGCGGGATATGGCGGCATGACCTTCCAGGACTACTCGGTCGCGATCGACGAGCCGATGACGCAACGGTTCATCCGGCGCCACCGGCTTGAGAAGAGGGACCCGAGCGCGGCGATGAGCGAACCGGTCGAGCCCATCGTCTACTACCTCGACCCCGGCACCCCGGAGCCGATCCGTTCGGCCCTCCTCGACGGGGCCCGGTGGTGGAACCAGGCCTTCGAGGCCGCGGGATTCATCGACGCCTTCCGGGTGGAGATGCGCCCCGAGGACGTCAGCAGCCACGACATCCGCTACAACGTCATCAACTGGGTCCACCGGTCCACGCGGGGGTGGAGCACCGGCGGGTCGATCACCGATCCCCGCACGGGGGAGATCCTCAAGGGCACCGTGACGCTGGGGTCGCTGCGCGTGCGCCAGGACTTTCTCATCGCCGAGGGGCTGCTCGCGCCCTACGAGAACGGCGACGAGGACGCGGGCGACCTCGCCGAGTGGGCGCTGGCCCGCATCCGGCAGCTCTCCGCGCACGAGGTCGGACACACCATCGGGCTGGGCCACAACTACTACGACAGCGACCTGGGGCGGATCTCGGTGCTGGACTACCCTCACCCGCTCATCACCTGGGACGGCAGCGACTTCGACTACTCCGAGGTCTACGACACCGACATCGGGGAATGGGACAAGGTTGCGGTCCGCTACGGCTACACGCAGTTCCCGCCCGGCACCGACGAGGCAGCCGAGCTGGACCGCATCCTCGACGAGGCCTGGGAGCAGGACATCCGCTTCTTCAGCAACCAGGACGTCGCAACGCACGCGCGGGCGGACCAATGGTCGAACGGTACGGATGCAGGGGCCGAGCTCGACCGCATGCTGAACGTGCGCCGCGCCGCCCTGGAGCGCTTCGGCGAGAACGCGATCCGCACAGGAAGGCCAATGGCGCAGATGGAGGAGGTGCTCGTACCCCTGTACCTGCACCACCGCTACCAGGTCACGGCGGCCGCCTCAGTGCTCGGGGGCCTCCACTACACCTACGCCATGCGCGGCGACGGGCTCGACCCCGTCCGGCCGGCCTCTGCCGCCGAACAGCAGCGCGCTCTCGACGCCCTGCTGCGCGCCATCCGGCCCGGCGAACTCACGATCCCCGCCACGGTGCTCGACGACCTGCCTCCCCGTCCGGCGGGCTACGGACGCTCGCGCGAACTCTTCCCCCGCTACACCGGTTCCGCCTTCGACGCCATCTCGCCCGCGGTGGTCGCGGCCGCCCACGTGGTCGGCCAGGTCTTCAACGGGAGCAGGGCAGCGCGCCTTCTGGAGCAGAGTACCTTCGATCCCTCGCTGCCCGGTCTGCCCGGTGTGATCGACGCCTTCGTCCAGGTGGGTGAGCCGAACGCGGCTGACAGCCCCTACGAGGCGGAGGTGCGGCGCGCGGTCGGCAGGGTAGTCGCCGAGGGTCTGATGGGGCTGGCGGGAAGCGCCCAGATGCCGCAGGTGCGGGCCATCGCATCGCAACATCTGGAAAGGCTGAAGCTCATGGCGGCGGAACGTGGCCAGGTGCATGACGCCGACGGCGCCCACTTCGCGCTGCTCGCCGGCGACATCCACCGCTTCCAGGACCGTCCCTACGGCGCGCTGACCGCGCCCGGGACCCCTTCCGCGCCGCCCGGAGCCCCCATCGGCTCGCCGGCACTCGATTGGATCGGCGGCAACGGGGGGCCGGCGGGCTTCCTGCTCGGAGCCTCCGGCCTCGGCGGCTACGGCCGTCCGGCCCCCGGGCCTGGCGCCTACGGCTCCGTCCCCTCGGTCCTCGGTGCCTACGCGTGGCTGGCTGAGCTGGAGCACTGGTGCAGCTTCGAATCGTGGTGAATGTAATGTATGCTTGACGAAATGTAAAGCAAACATGACTTCAGCGACTGCGGGGGCTCCAGAGGCCCGGGGTCCCCGCAGTCGGTTTCTCAGAACCGGTCGATCACCGCCACCCCGAGCACAGTGTAGTCGTCCATCCCCTTCAGGATGTCCACCCCCTCCCCCAGCGACACCGTCTGCGTGACCAGGCGGCCCGGATCCACGAACCCGGACTCGACCATGCGGAGCATCCGGTCGTATTCCCACGCCTGCAGACCGTGGCTGCCCACCATCTCCAGCTCCCAGGCGATGACCCGGTCCATGGGCACCGGCGCGCTCCGGTGGTCGCCGGTCATGAGGCCGACCTGAACATGGCGCCCCCGCTTGCGCAGGCAGGCGACGGAGTTGAAGCAGGTGTCCGGATGGCCCAGGGCGTCGAGGGAGGCGTGCGCGCCGCCACCGGTGACTTCACGCACTTCGTCCGCCACGTCCGCGGACTCCGACGCGTTCACGGTGGCCACGGCGCCCAACTCCAGCGCCATCGCCAGCGCCTCGGCGCGGATATCGACCGCGACGACGTTGGCGCCCAGGGCGCGGGCGATCATCACGGCCGCGAGACCGACGCCGCCGCAGCCGTGAACGGCCACCCAATCGCCTGCGGTGACCCTCCCCTGCGCCTGAACCGCCCGGAACGAGGTCGCGAAGCGGCACCCGAGGCTCGCGGCGGTGACGAAGTCGACGTGGTCGGGGAGCGCCGCCAGGGTGAGGTCCGCCTGGCGGAGCGCGACCCGTTCCGCGAAGCCTCCCCAGCCGTGAAAGCCGGGCTGGAACTGGCGATCACACACCTGCTGGGCACCGGCCCGGCAGGGCATGCACCGGCCGCACCCCGCAATGAAGGGGACCGAAACGCGGTCGCCGGGGCGCCAGCGGGTCACGTCACGTCCGACCTCTTCGACCACGCCCGCGATCTCGTGTCCTGGAACGTGGGGGAGGACGATATCGGGATCGTGGCCCACCCAGCCATGCCAGTCGCTCCGGCAGATCCCGTTTGCCTTGACGCCCAGAACGACTCCATCATGCGACAATTGCGGATCCGCAAGCGTCTCTATCATGATGGGGCCGCGGTACTCCCGGTATATCGCGGCCTTCATGAAGCGGCAGCGTCCCGAGCGGGGCATCCGGACGTGCCGGGGTGCCGGGGGCTTCCATTTGCCGACATATTGGTTAACAGTTCCAAGTTGCTGTGAATTCACATGGAATCGACACAGCAAACTTACACCACCATTCGACCACGCGCCCGGGGGGGCGCCACCACACCACCACCGGCTCACCGAATGAGCGGGTGGGCGACTCCAAAGGAGCACCTGCATGAACAAGTCCGAGATGGCCAAGAAGCTCGCGCAGCGGACCGGTCTCACCCAGGCCGCCGCTGCCGATGTGCTTGACAACGTCTTCGGCTCCGGTGGCATCATCGCAGACCATCTGGGCGACGGCGGCCGGGTTGCGATCGGCGGATTCGGATCCTTCGAGGTCCGTCGCCGCGAGGCCAGGACCGGCCGCAATCCCCGCACCGGCGAGACGATCTCGGTACCTGCCCGGAACTACCCCGCCTTCAAGCCGGCCAGCGCCCTCAAGGACAGGTTGGCCTAGCACCGGCGGACTACAACGCCCGTTGCTCCCGGGATGGCCTGGTGTACCGGGAGCGCGGCGGGCGGCTGCAACTTCGGAACGGCCAGGCGGCGTTACTGTTTATAGTGCGGTCCGGCTTTCCCTCTCCGGCGGAGGTCTGCGATGAGCGGTCTGGATCCGGCGCTTGTCGGCGAACTCGTGGTACTCCTGCTGCTGCTTGGCATCGTGTGGATGGTGTTCAGGGAGTTCCTGCGGGTCGTGCTCAAGGTGGTCGTGCCGCTGGCGATTCTGACCGCGGTCGCGGTCTGGCTGGGATACCTCGACGAGACCCTGGTCGGTAACGCCCTCACCGCGGTGGGCGAGGGGCTGCTGACCGCGATCCGCTTCGTTGCCGAGTGGATCACCTCGGTGGCGCTGTCGGAATGAGCCGGAGGCGGGGTACCCGCCGACGTTTCTGCGAAGCCAGGCCGGTGCCGCGGCCGGGTGGTGCGCGGACGCCGGCCCCGGCGCCTGCACTCGTGGCTTCGGTGACGGCGCTGGCGGTTCTAGCTACGCCCGGATGCGCTACCCGCTCCCCCGACCGCACCCCCGAACCCGTTTCCGCAGCCCAGGGGGAGCCGATGGATCCGGTGGGGGTCTACGACCTGACCATGTCGTCGGAGACCATGGTGTCCGAGGGCACGATGGAGATCAACGGAGAACCCGGCGCGTATCTGGGCAGGGTTTCGGTCGGAGGCGTCAGCGGGCGCATCGTGCTCGTAGAGCCGGGGGAGGGCCACATGATCGTTCAGGTGGTCGTCGAAGCGGGCCGTCTGGTCCTTCGCCTTGCGGGCGATGGTGCCTTCCTCTCGGGGAACTGGCTCATGGGCGAGCGGCGGGGGGCGGTGGTGGCGGAACGGCGGCCGGGGTCAGCAGTCCGGCGGCCCCGTGTCCACCGGCAAGTCGCAGCGTCCGCCCCACTCCGACCACGACCCGTCGTAGATCGCGACATCGCCGTATCCGGCGCACGCCATCCGCCAGGCAAAGGCGCAGGCGCTGGTTCCTGATCCGCAGGTACCGACCAGCTCCTTCGCGGGGTCCACGCCGGCCTCCTCCAGGAGCCGGTCGAATGCCTCCCGCCCGACCGCGAGGCCGCTCGCAGGGTCGACGAGTTCCGTGTAGGGGACGTTCCTGCTCCCGGGCACGTGCCCGCCCCGCAGGCCCGCCCTGGGCTCGGGCAGGGTCCCCGCGAAGCGCCCGCGCGGCCGCATGTCGACGATCTGTGTGCCTGCCGCTCCGATCGCCCGGAGCACGTCCTCCGCGCTGCGGATCAGGTGCGGGCGCGGGGCCGGCGTAAACGGCGCGGGAGCTTCCAGCGTCCGAACCGGCGTCCCCGATTCGGTGGGATGCCCGCCGGCCACCCAGCGCTTGAGGCCGCCATCGAGCACGGCCACCGTGTCCAGCCCGAAGTAGCGGAACGTCCACCAGACCCGCGCGGCGCTGAGGTTCACCCCCGACCCGTCGTAGACGACTACCACTGAGGAGTCCGACACCCCGGCCTCCTCCGCGCAGGCGCGGAAGTGTTCCGGCGGGGGAATCGTGTGCGGAAGCGGCGCGACGGGGTCGCTGCAGACATCGATGTCGAAGAAGCGGGCGCCGGGGATCCGCCGCTGCACGAACTCCCGTCCGGGATCGTGGCCTGATCCGGGCAGGTACCAGGACCCGTCGAGGACGACGAGGCCGGACGCGCCCAGGCGGGAGGCGAGCCACGTCGCGGTGACCGCCGGTCCGGGGAGCGAAACGCGGCCCTGCCCAGGGGTGCTGTCCATGGGTCGAGTCTAACCCGGTCCGGGCGTCCGCGCACGTGAGCGATTAGAGTATGGGGATGACGACGTACCCGACTCCAGGAGCATCGCAGGGCGCCTTGCCGACTTGGCGCCTCGCCGCTTTCGGAGGTGGGTGGCTGGTGCTTTGCGTGTTGCCGGCCGGCTGTGGACTGCCCGGGTACCGGGCGGGCGCGCCGGGCGGGGACGACCCCGGGGACTGCAATGGGGCCGCACCGGACGCCGCGGCCGCGCACGCCCTCCTCCGCGTGGGTTGTGAAGGCGAACTTCGGCCCGGCCGGGCGACGTGGTCGGTCGACGGAGGTGTGGTCACGCTCGATTTCGCAACGGGGGCGGGGCGACCGGGGCAGGCCGATGGGCCGGTTGGAGCCGAGCTGGTGAGGACATGGCCGCCGCTGGATGCTGCCCCCTGGCTGGGCCACCGGGTGGTGGATATCGCCGTCGAAGGAGAGCGGGTGCATGTGGAGTTTGCCGGGGATTCCGACGAGCCCGAGCGGCTCTTTGCGGATCTGCGGCTCTCCGGCGTCCGGCTGCCGGCGATTCCGGGCGATGCTCGCGACGCGATCGACGGGGGCGGCGCGGAGGTCGTCACCCACCACGACGCTTCGATCGAGTACGCGAGGGCGCTCGGGCGGGCCGTGCAGCGGATCGCCTGGGACCGGCTCTACCTGGCGGTCTTTGCGGGCGACACCGATGCCGGGCGCTCCCGGTTGCTGGCCGGGCGGGTTGCCGGCGACTGGGTCGGATGGGGTGCGCCGGGCGCGCGCAGGGCTCCGGCGCTGCGGTGGACGTCGGTCCGGGAGCGGTGCGGCGGGAACCGCCCTGGCGCGGGCGCGCCCGGAGACGTGCGGTCAAACCCGCCGGCGCGGCCCACCGTGAGCTACCCGGCCGGGGATCAGGCAGCCCGCCAGGCCGCGGAGCGGCTCGTATCGGCGGGGATGCGCGGGGGGAACGAGGCGGGTGCGATGGCCGAACTGACCGGTTCGGCGGAGCGTCTGGCCGTGCGGGCGGAGAGCGCAGAGCCTCCGGTGCGCGCGGCCTCGGACGTCGCCGCGGTCGTCGTCGTCCACGCCGGGCCCGGGCATCCGTGTACGCTTCACGCGGAGGTGCTGCGCGCAGCGGCCGCCTGGAGCAACGCGGACGGTGTGCCGAACGCCCACATCCTTCTGCTCGGTGAGGCGGCGACGTTCCTGGTGGGCAGGGAGGTCCCATGAGCTTCCGCAGCCGCCTTGTCATCGGCGGCCTGATCGTCGCGCTGATCCCGGTGCTCCTCCTGGGCCTCGTGGTGCGCGGCGTGGGCGTCCGGCGCCTGTCGGAGGCGAACGACCGGCGAATGGAGGAGCGGAGCGGGCGGCTGGCAGCGACGTGGGGGTCCGCCGGGGAGATGCTCGGGGAGCGCCTCGCAACGCTCGGCACCGTGCTGGCGGAGGACAACGAGGTCAGAGCCGCCCTGCGCAGCGCACGGGGAGCCGCGCTGCAGGAGGCCGTGGCGCGTTTCGCGAGCTCGAGCGGACTGAGCGTGGCCGGCGTGCTCGACCGGACAGGCACCATCCTGGCTGCCAGTCACTTTCCCGGAGATGCGGGTCGTCGCGATCCGGTCCTGGCCTCCCTCGCCGACCACGCGGGCGCGCCGGTGGTCACCACCCTGTCGCTGCCGGCCGCCGACGCGACCGTCCTGGCCCGCGGCGCACGGCTGAGCGTGGCCGGGATCGAGGTGATCGCGATCGTGGCGGAGGAACTTCCCGCGCTGGGCCTGGTCCCCGAAGGCGAAGGGGTCGCGCTGCTGGCGGGGGCGGAGGGGGGCGTGGGGCGGGCGGAGCGGGTGGTCGGAGAGGCTGCCGGCGCCCCCGGAGGCGACTACCACGGACGCCAATACATCGGGCGGGTGCTCTGGCAGGGGTGGGAAGAGGCTGCCGGGAGCGTTCCCGTGGATCTGTGGCTGGCGTGGCGGGATCCGCTGCTCGCCGGCCTCGTCCGGTCCTACGACCGGGCGCTGCTGTTCTCCCTGGGGATGGCCATCGTGCTGGCCCTCTTCCTGGGCCGGGTCCTTTCCCGCCGCCTGTCCAATCCCGTGGAGCGCCTGGCGGCCACGGCCCGGCGCGTCCATCTGGGACGGCTGGACGAGACCTTCGGCCGGAGCGGGGGCAGGGAGCTGGACCGGCTGGGGTTCTTCCTCAACGGCATGCTGCAGCGGATCCGCAAAGGCATCGCGCAGGTGAAGGATGCGGAGAAGCGGGCGACCCTCGGCGAGCTGGCCCGCCAGGTCAATCACGACGTGCGCAACGGCCTCGTGCCGATCCGCAATGTGATGGACCACCTGGGCGAGGCGCACCGGAGCGGTCCGGCCGAGCTGGCCGGGGCCTTCGAAGCCCGTTCCGGGACCCTGTCGGCGAGCCTGGACTACCTGGGTGACCTGGCCGACCAGTACCGGGCCGTGGCCGCGCACGGCGCGCGGGAAAGGACAGACCTGCGCGAGGTGGCTCGGTCGGTGGTGGAGGCCAACCAGGCCGCGCCGACGGGAGTGCGCGTGGTGGGGGAGCCGGGCCGGGAGCCCGCCTGGGTGCAGATGGACGCCGTGTCTCTCCGCCGCGTGGTGGACAACCTGGTCGGCAACGGGGTGGAAGCCGTGCGGGGGGGCGGGGTGGTGCGGGTGGGGGTGGGGTGGTGCGGGGACGGGGATCGTCCCGGGTACCGTCTCACGGTGGCGGACGACGGGCCGGGGATCCCCGCCGGCGTGCGCGACCGCGTCTTCGAGCCCTTCTTCACCACCCGCGCGAAGGGAACCGGCCTGGGCCTCGCGATCGCGCGCAGGCTGGTGCGCGACGTGGGCGGCGACATCAATCTGGAGAGCGAAGAGGGGGAGGGAACCCGGGTTTCCGTGCATCTGAACGCCGCAGCGGAAGGAGACGGCCGATGAGAGCCATGGGGGGCGGCCGGTGACGGCCGGCGTGAGCGGGCCGGCGATGGACCGGGAGGGTGGCGGATGACGGCCAGGAGGCGCAGGACTCCCGCCGCGGGCGGGCTGGTGCTGATCATCGACGACGTGCGTCCGCTGGCGGAGCAGTACGCCTACGACATCGAACGGCTCGGCGGCTTCCGGACACGGGTGGCACCGGGCGGGGCGGAGGGCCTCGACTTCCTGACGAGCGAGGTGGTGGACTGCGTGATCCTGGACCTGGAGATGCCGGGTCTGGACGGCTTCGACGTCCTGCGCGCGATGGACCACCGCGAGATCGACGTTCCGGTGATCGTGTACACGGGGACTGGCAACTTCGACCGGTGCGTGGAGGCGGTCCGGCTGGGGGCGTTCAGCTTCATCGACAAGGCCGAACCGATGGAGCGGGTCGTCCAGGAGGTGCGCCTCGCGCTGCGCCAGACGGATCTGCGCGAACGGCTGGACGACCTGGAGAAGCGGTCCCCGGGGGCCTCGCCGCTGATCGGGGATAGCCGTGCGATGGTCCGTTTGCGCGAAGAGATCGGGCGGCTGGCGGACATCCCCAGTCCGGTGCTGGTGCTGGGCGAGAGCGGCACGGGCAAGGAGCTGGTTGCGCGCGAGCTGCACCGCCAGAGCCGGCGCCGGGACGAGTCCTTCGTGGCCGTCAACTGCGGCGGCATCTCGGAGGGGCTGGTCGACAGCGACCTCTTCGGACACGACCGGGGCGCGTTCACGGGGGCCGTCAAGGCGCGGCGGGGCGCCTTCGAGCGGGCCAATGCCGGCACCCTCTTCCTGGACGAGATCGGTGAGCTTCCCGGTCCCGTTCAGGCACGCCTCCTGCGGGTCCTCGAAGGCGGTGAGATGGTGCGGGTCGGCGGCGAGCAGCCGATCACCGTCGGGACGCGGATCGTCGCGGCCACGCATCGCGATCTGGACGCCGAAGCCGGGAAGGGCTCCTTCCGGGAGGATCTTCTCTTCCGCCTCAACGTCCACGTCATCCACGTCCCCCCGCTCCGGGAACGGGGCGGCGACATCGACCTCCTCGCCCGGCACTTCGCCACATCGCTGGCCACGCACCTGGGGCGTTCCCCGCGACCCGTCACCGAGTCCGCGCTGGCTGAGCTGCGGGCCAGGCGCTGGCAGCGCAACAACGTGCGCGAGCTCAGAAACACGGTCGAGCGCATGATCATTGCCTCCGATGGGCCGGTGCTGGGAGTCGAACATGTTCCGGCGGACCTGGGGAGCACGCGTGCGGGCCTGCGGGGCGCTCCCGGGGGCCCGGCGGTGCCCACCAGTCCGCCCGGGTCCACCGGCACCTCGTCCGCCGACCCACTCCCCGCGGACACCCCCGGCGCCAGCTTCCAGGAGCAGAAGCGGGCCGCGGAGCGCGCGATCGTCCTGCGTGCCCTGGAGGCGAATGACTGGAAGGTCGGGCTGACCGCGCGCGCGCTGGGACTCGCCGACCACTCCAGCCTCATCAAGATCATGAACCGCCTCGGGATCCGGCGGGGCCGGCCGCCCGCGCAGTAGGTCCACGCTGCATTCGGCACGGCGATGCAACCGTGCCGACCGAGGCGGTCATACGCTCGCTCTGTCATGAGAACATTACATCATGTAATGTGTTCTTTACAGTCATGACGCCTGGATTGCCGTTCTGCGCGGCTCCCTGGACGTGGCCAAGGCCCCACCCTCCCCTCTGCCGTTCCGTGTCCGGGCGGACACAACACCGGGCCAGGACCCGGTCTGACTGGATCGCTCTCCAAGTCTGAAGTCCTTCCCTGACAAGGCCTTATCCCCTTTCTGCACCCACGGACGCATTCTGGCCCGGCCGTTGCCACTGCAAGACGGCAGAATCGACGGCCCCACGCAGGTGGAACGGGACTGGCCCCGCTCCCCCGCCGGGGCCCCCTGGCCCGGGGAGGCCAACAATGAAGAAGAAGACGGCTGACAGAGGAACTGTGGGAGTGGACCGCTCGGAGAGGGTGCTGCGCTGGCTCGCCATGGGGCTGGCAATGGCGTGCTTCGTGGCGGCCGCCGCGTGCGGGGGTGACGGCGGCGGCGCCGAGTCGGCGGATGCCCGCACCATCGACACCTGGGTGGCGGCACAGGACGAGGGCTGGCGGGAGGCGAGTGTGATCGAAGAACCCTCGGTCACCCCTGAAGCTCCGCCGGATCCGCCGAGCGTCCCGGAGGAGACTCGCGCCGTATCCTGGGAAGACGCCGAGGGCGCATACCAGGCGGGCAGCTACGGAGAGGCCATCGACCTCTTCAGCGTCTACGTCGAGGAGCACCCCGAACACCCCTGGGCACACTACATGCTCGGACTCTCGGGCTGGAGGGCCGGCCACCTGGACATCGCCGAGAGCCACCTGCT
The DNA here is from genome assembly GCA_022826005.1 of Gemmatimonadota bacterium. Lineage (GTDB taxonomy): Bacteria > Gemmatimonadota > Gemmatimonadetes > Longimicrobiales > Gaopeijiaceae > Bin94. The sequence continues at coordinate 112,729 of JAJDVT010000015.1, forward strand.
GAAGTCGATCGAACTGGACCCGCACGACGTGAAGTCGAAGGTGAACCTGGCGCGCGTGCTCATCGAAGCCGGGCGCCCCGGAGAGGCGATCGAGCAGGCCGCGCTCGCGGAGGAACTCGACCCGGCCTCGATCCAGGCGAAGCGGGTGCATGCGCGTGCCCTGGCCGAGAGCGGCGACCACGACGGCGCGCTCGCCAGGTACGAGGACGTTCTCTGGATCGATCCCGACGACGGCTGGTCGCTGAACAACATGGGATACCTGCTGGTCCAGAAGGGGCGCTACGACGAGGCCATCGGTCCCCTCGCGCTCGCGGCCCAGGTCGACAGCACCAACGTCACGTTCCTCAACAATTTCGGCAGCGCCCTGGAGGGTGCGGGGTTCCCCGTCGCGGCCCTCGGCGCCTTCCGTTCGGCCGCGGCAATCGACGCCGGCAGCAGGGCTGCGGAGAGCGCCACGCGGCTGGAGGCGCGGGTCGGCGCGGAGGCGGTCCCGGAGGTGACCCGCTCCGAACTCGCGCAGGCCTACCGCGAGGAGCTGATCGTCGGATCCTCCGCCCGCAGCGACAGTGCGGGACGCTGGTTTCCGAGCGAACGTGAAGCATGGCGCGAGAACTGAGGCCCGGCGCGCATCTGGTGAGGGACGCCTGCCGGGCTTGGCCTCCCGCTCCCGCCCTCGCTACCCTTCGGGTCGGACGAATCGATCACGGGGGTGACGGGGGCGGGACCGGTGACCAACAGGAAGAAGCTCCAGCCGGCCAGGGTCTGGCGCGAGGCCAGGGCGATCATCTGGCGGTACCGCCGGAGGGTTGCCCTCGGCCTCGTCGTCATGACCATCGGACGGATCGCCGGGATGGCCGTTCCGGCGTCCTCCAAGTTCCTCATCGATGATGTTCTGAACGGCGGCCGCAGCGACCTCCTCCTCCCCCTCGCGCTCGTCGTCGCGGCGGCCACCCTCATTCAGGGCGGGACCTCCTTCGCACTCTCCCAGATCCTCGGCGTCACCGCCCAGCGCGCGATCACCGAGATGCGCAAGACCGTCCAGGCCCACGTCGCGCGCCTCCCGGTCAACTACTTCGACTCCACGAAGTCAGGCGTCCTCATCTCCCGCATCATGACCGACGCCGAGGGGATCCGGAACCTGGTCGGCACTGGACTGGTGCAGCTCACCGGCGGCCTGATGACGGCCATCCTCTCGCTCTGCGTCCTGCTCTACCTCAACTGGTCGCTCACCCTCTACACGCTCGCCGTGCTTCTCGTCTTCGGGGGCTCGATGGCCGCGGCCTTCCGGCGCCTGCGGCCCCTCTTCCGCGAGCGTGGCAAGATCAACGCGGAGGTCACCGGGCGGCTGGGCGAGAGCCTGTCCGGGGTGCGGATCGTCAAGGCCTACACTTCGGAGCGCAAGGAGGACCGGGTCTTCGCGAAGGGGGCGCACCGCCTCTTCCGCAACGTGGCGAAGGCGGTGACCGGGGTTTCGGCGGTGTCGGCGTTTTCCTCGGTCGTCATGGGGGCGGTCGGCACCATCCTGGTCGTCGTCGGCGGCAGCGCGGTCGCGGACGGCGCCATGACCCTGGGCGACCTCATCATGTACATCTTCTTCACCGGCTGGATGATCAATCCGCTGGTGCAGATGGCGAACATCGGCACGCAGATCACGGAGGCCTTCGCGGGCCTCGACCGCATCCGCGAGATACGGTCGATGGCCACCGAGCTGGACGGGGACGAGGACAGGCGCCCGCTCGCCGGCACCCGCGGGCACATCGCCTTCCACGACGTGTGGTTCTCCTACAGCGAGGATCTGCCCGTGCTGAAGGGGGTCTCCCTGGACGCCCCGCCGGGCTCGACCACCGCGCTGGTGGGCTCCTCCGGCTCCGGCAAGAGCACGCTGGCGAGCCTGGTCCTCTCCTTCAACACGCCCGACTCCGGCCGCATTCTGGTAGACGGCCGCGACCTGGCGGACGTCCGCCTCGCCGACTACCGGCGCCACGTCGGGGTGGTGCTCCAGGACAACTTCCTCTTCGACGACACGGTCGAGTACAACATCCGCTACGCGCGTTCCCTCGCCACCCGGGAGGAGGTCGTGCGGGCCGCGAAGCTCGCCCACTGCCACGAGTTCGTCACCGCCTTCCCCGACGGGTACGACACCGTCATCGGCGAACGCGGGGTGAAGGTGTCGGGCGGCCAGCGCCAGCGCCTGGCGATCGCGCGCGCCATCCTCGCCGATCCCCGCATCCTTGTCCTCGACGAGGCCACCTCCAGCCTCGATTCCGAGAGCGAAGCCCAGATTCAGGAGGGGCTGAGGACGCTGCGCAGCGGCCGCACCACGTTCGTGATCGCGCACCGCCTGTCCACCATCCGCAGCGCCGACCAGATCCTCGTCATCGAGGACGGGCGCATCGCCGAGCGGGGCCGCCACGCCGAGCTCATGGCGCTCAACGGCCGATACCGCGAACTTCACGACCGCCAGCACAGGATCGAATTGAACCGCTTCGTCAACCCGGGGGAGGAGCTGGCCCCGGCCGCGGTGGGGCGCAGGCCGTGAGGAGTCGCCAGTGAAGCCGCGCCCCGGGGATCCCGCCGCCGCCTCCGACCGCGAGGCCGGCTTCGAGGTCGGGGACGACTTCCGCCGCTTCTCGCAGAAGGACGACATCTTCTGCCGGTCGTTCTGGGATCCGGAGGTGCGTTCGGACCGTTCCGACATGTTCTACGAGACGTACCGCACGCCCCGGATGACGTGGCGGACCGCCGACGGGTTCACCCAGCGCGACTACGCGCTCCGCAACGCTTCCTGGCACGTGACGGACATTTTCGCCGAGCTGCGCGGGGATGCCGACCGGCGCGAGGGCTTCCTGGACCCCTACACCGCGGTCCGCGAGGGGCCGGGGAGCGCTGTGGAGGTGGCTTCCCCGGAGGAGATGGCGCGGGAGGTGAAGCGCGCCGCCAGGACCCTGGGCGCCGATCTCGTAGGCATCACCGGATACGACGAGCGCTGGACCTACACGCACGCGTACAGCCACGAGACCGAGACGGAAAAGCCGCAGGAGGTCACGGCGGAACTCGGCAACGTGATCGTGATCGCCCAGTCGATGGACCGGGATCTGCTCCGCACCGCCCCCTCCGCGCTCAGCGGCGCGGCCACCGGCGCGACCTATTCGCGCGACACCATCGTGCTGCTCGCGATTGCCCAGTACATCACCAACCTCGGGTACCGCGCGGTCGCCAGCATGAACGACGCGGCGCTGGCCATCCCGCTGGCGATCAAGGCGGGGCTCGGCGAGTACGGCCGCCACGGCCTGCTGATCACCCGCGAATTCGGTCCCCGCGTACGCCTCGGCAAGGTCTTCACCGACCTGCCGCTGGCCCACGACCGGCCGGTCCGCTTCGGCGTGCGCGAGACATGCGAGGTCTGCCGCGCCTGTACCGACGCCTGCCCGGCGAAGGCGATTGCGGGCGGCGAACCGTCCACCGGTGTCCACAACCGGTCGAACATCCAGGGCATCCGCAAGTGGACCACGGACGCCGAGAAGTGTTTCCGCTTCTGGGCCAACCAGAACACCGACTGCGCGATCTGCGTCCGCGTCTGTCCGTACAACCGCGACTACACCCGCTGGGCGAGCCGGGCGTGGCGATGGCTCGCCGGGACGAGGTTGCGGCGGCTGGCGCTCTGGCTCGACCGCACCAGCGGCCGGGGCGTGCGGCTGGCACCTGCCCGCTGGTGGAATGCCGCCGGGCAGCCCTATCTATAGAGGTTCAGCGAGTCACCGCGACCCATGCATGGAGGCGCGACGATGGAGAGAGAACTTCCGGCCACAGCCATGGTCCCTGCTCCGGCGCCGCCCGCTTGCGCCGGCGTGACTCCACCCTGGTCGACGTGATGGAAATGGTTGGTCAGCGAAAACGACTTCCGACTGCCGCCGCCGTAACGATCCTGGCCTGGGCGGCCTGTTCGCCCGGAGAGCCCCCGGGGGACCCCTCCGCGGGAAGCTACACGGACCTCGAGACACTCTTCGCCGATTGGCGAGCGTTCGAGGCTCCGGGCTTCGTGGGGGGCGTACCGGACTATTCGGAGGGCACGATGGCCATCCGGCACGCCATGCTGCCCACGATGCGCGCACGGCTGGACGCCCTTGATCCGAGCGACTGGCCGGTTGCCAGGCAGATCGACTGGCACCTGGTGCGCGCCGAAATGAACGGGCTCGACTTCGACCACCGGGTCCGCAGGCCCTGGGAGCGCGACCCGGCCTTCTACGTGATGATCCACGCGGCACAGAGCGACGTCCCCGCGCACGAGGGCGCCGTCATTCACGGCTGGATCGACCTTTGGACGTACGACTACCCCCTGTCGGCGGAGGACGCACAGGAGCTGGCGGACCGGATCGGGGCCATTCCCGCGGTCCTGGAGCGGGCGCGCGTGAACCTGACGGGGGAGGCGCACGATCTCTGGGTCGCCGGACTGCGCACCTTCCGCGCGCAGGCCGCCGATCTCGACGCATTCGCCGAACGCGTGGCGGGCACGAGCCAGGCCCTCGACGCGGCGATCGCGGCCGCGCGGAGGGCCACGGTGGAGTTCCACGACTGGATCGAGAGGGAAGCCCCCATGCGCAACCGTCCGTCGGGGATCGGGAAGGAGCACTACACCTGGTACATGCGCAACGTGCACCTCGTCCCCTTCTCCTGGGAGGAGCAGGTGATGCTGATGCGCCGCGAGCTGGCGCGCGCGCATTCCTCCCTGCGCCTGGAGGAACACCGCAACCGGGGCCTCCCGGAACTCGGCCGCATCCAGACCACGGAGGAGTACGACGAGCGGCTCAACGCGTCCGTGACCGAATACATGACCTTCCTGGAGGCGAACGAGATCCAGAGGGTGGAGGCGTGGATGGATCCGGCCCTGCGGGCGAAGAACGGCTCCTTCACTCCGGCCGCACCGGGGGAGATCCGCAACTTCTTCCAGGAGGTGAACTACCGCGATCCGGTGGTGTTGAGGGCGCACCTGCACCACTGGATCGAGTTGGCGGCGATGGTCGAGGAGCCGCACCCGAGCCGGGTCCGCAGCGTCCCTCTCCTCTACAACATCTGGGACGCCCGCTCCGAGGGGCTGGCGACCGGGATGGAGGAGATGATGATGCACGCGGGGCTTCTGGACGACAAGCCCAGATCCCGCGAACTGGTGTGGATCATGCTGGCGCAGCGCGCCGCCCGGGCCCTGAGCGGCCTCTACCTGCACGGCAACGTCTTCGACATGGAGGAGGCGGTCGCCCACGCCACGGAATGGACGCCGCGCGGATGGCTCCCCGACGCGGCCCTCGTACGCAACGAGCAGCACCTCTACCTGCGCCAGCCCGGCTACGGAACCAGCTACCTGACCGGCAAGATCCAGATCGAGGAGCTGATGGGGGAGTGGGCGCTCCAGCAGGGCGACGCCTTCACCGTGCAGCGCTTCTTCGACGGCTTTTTCGCGTCGGGCGTCATTCCCGTGGTATTGACCCGGTGGGAGATGACAGGGAACATTGATGAACTGCTGCTGCACCGATGACGGCCGTGCTGAATAGAAACAACACTAGGCCCCGGTGCCGGTGTTAGTCTTGAGAGGAGACCGAAACATGCAACGCCGCGACTTCATCAGGACGGGAACCATCTCGGGGGTTCTTGCGGGAACGGGGGCCTTCGCCGCGTCGGCCCATCCCCTGGCGGCGCTCGCCGCACCCGGGCGCCGCACCGCCGACGGAGACGTGCGGCTCAACTCGAACGAGAACCCGCTCGGTATCTCACCGCGCGCCCGCGACGCGCTGGTCGAGGCGATCACGCTCTCCAACCGGTATCCGTCGGCTCAGCATGGTGCGCTGGTCTACAAGCTGGCTGTCGCGCACGAGGTGGCGGAGAACCAGGTGGTGCTGGGCACCGGCTCGGCGGAGGTGCTGCAAATGGTGGTGCAGGCCTACGCGGCGCCCCGCGCGAAACTGGTGATGGCCGATCCGACGTACGAGGCCGTAACCAACTATCAGCGCACGGAGGCATACGAACTGATCAAGGTGCCGCTCACCGCCACGCACGAGCACGACCTGGACCGGATGCGGGAGGAAGCCGAGGGCTCGGGGCGCCCCGCGCTGGTCTACCTGTGCAACCCCAACAACCCGACCGCGACGGTCACCCCCAGCGCTGCCATCGACGCCTGGATCGCCGACGCCCCCGAGCACGTCTTCTTCCTTTCGGATGAAGCGTACATCGAGTATGTCGACGACGACCGCATGTGGAGCTCGCTCCCATGGATCGAGGAGAAGCGCAACCTGGTGGTCGTCCGGACCTTCTCGAAGATCTACGGTCTGGCCGGGCTCCGGCTGGGCTACGGGATCGGGCACCCGGACACCATCGCCCGCCTCTCGGACTTCGCGTCCAGGAACAACGTGAACCAGCTGGCCATCGCGGCCGCGGACGCCTCGTTCCGCGACGAGGGCCTGATCACGAAGAGCCGGGAGGTGAACCGGCAGTCCCGGGAACTCGTAGAAGCCACCCTCGATGAGTTGGGACTGGACAGGATGCCCACCCAGGCTAACTTTCTCATGCACCGGATCACCGGGGATCTCGCCACCTATCGGAACAGAATGGCCGATGCGGGGTTCCTTGTAGGACGGGACTTTCCGCCCAAGCTGGACTGGAACCGGCTTTCCTTCGGGCTCCCGGAGGACATGGGGCGGTTTTGTGACACCCTGCGGGACTTCCGCAAGAAAGGATGGATCTGATGTTGAAACGCACACCGATGGTCTTCGCCGCGCTGCTCGCTCTCGCGCTGCCCGCGGCGTTGTCGGCCCAGGGAACCCTCGAAGGGCGGATTACGGTCTCCGGACAGACCACGCCGCTTCCCGCGGCCCAGATCAGCATTCCCAGCCTGAACATGGGCGGGAGCAGCGGGCCCAGCGGCCTGTACTCGATCGGCGACATCCCGGCCGGTACCCACGAGGTCGTGTTCACCCGGATCGGCTTCCTGGAGGAGCGCCGCCAGGTCACGATCTCGGACAACCAGACCACAAGCCTCAACGTGTCGCTTGCCGAGACCGCGCTCGACATCGGGTCGCTGGTGGTGGTTGGCACCCGGGCGCAACCCAGAACGGTGACCGAGTCACCGGTGCCGGTAGTCGTGATCCCCAGCGGGGAAATCGTGAACCAGGGGGCGACCGACTTTGCCGATCTGCTGCGCAACGTCAACCCGTCGTTCAACGTGAACATCCAGCCGATCAGTGACGCGGCCACCTTCGCGCGGCCCGCCAACCTGCGCGGCCTCGCGCCCGACCACACCCTGGTGCTGGTGAACGGGAAGCGGCGGCACCGTACGGCGGTGATCACGTGGTACGGCAACGGCCTCGCCGACGGCTCCCAGGGCCCGGACATCGCGCTCATCCCCGGCATGGCGCTCCGGCAGGCCGAGATGCTGCGCGACGGCGCCTCCGCCCAGTACGGCTCCGACGCGATAGCCGGCGTGATGAACTTCGCGCTGAAGAACGACCGCTCCGGCGGCATGATCGAGTACAAGACCGGCGGGAACCTCTTTGGCGACACCAGCGAACGGCTCGAGCGAGGCTTCTTGCCCGGGGACGGGGAGACGCACACGATTTCGGGTAATATCGGCCTGCCGCTCGGCGAGACCGGCTTCCTGAACCTGACCGGCGAGTACGGCAACACCCTGCCGACCGACCGCAGCGTCCAGCGCAACGACGCGCTCGCTCTGATCAACACCCAGCGCAACACGCATGTGCGGGAGCCCGCGCAGATCTGGGGTTCGCCGGAAGTCTCCGACGAGATCAAGCTGTGGGCCAACGCGGGGTACAACTTCGACGACTACACGCAGCTCTATGGGCACGGCAACTACGTCACCAAGCAGGTCGAGGGCGGCTTCTACTTCCGGAACCCGAACACGCGCAGCGGCGTTTTCGGCACCAGCAACGCAGACGGCCAGTCGATCCTGCTCGTCGGCGACATGCTTGATGCGCAAGACGCCGTGCTCGACGGGACAGCCGGCTGCCCCGAGGTCCGCGTCGATGGCGGCGTAATCGCGTCCGACCCGGAGAACCAGGCGAACTGGCAACAGGTCCTCGACGATCCCAACTGCTTCACCTTCCAGAAGATCTTCCCCGGCGGCTTCACTCCGCAGTTCGGAGCCTACGTTCTCGACGCGTCGGCGGTTACGGGCGTCAAGGGGACCAGCGGCGACCTGTCCTGGGACGCCAGTGCCGCCTGGGGCCAGTCCAACATGGACTTCTACATGTACAACACGGTGAACGCCTCGCTCGGGCCGAATCAGCCCTGCAGCAACGAGGGCACCTCACCCGCCGTTCCCGACCAGCCCTGCACCCCGTACTTCAAGCCGGGGATCTACGACCAGCAGGAGATCAACCTGAACGTCGACCTGTCCTACGCGATGAGCGAGACGATGAACATCGCGGGCGGCGCCGAGTTCCGGAGAGAGGCCTTCATAATCGAGCGAGGCGACGAGCCGTCCTGGACCGAGGGTCCGCTGGCGACCCAGGGCTTCACCCCGGGCTCCAACGGCTTTACCGGATTCGGACCGCTGACCGAGGGGGACTGGGCCCGGACCAACTTCGCCGCCTACGGCGATGTCGAGTTCAAGGAAGCGGACAACAAGTGGCTGGTGGATGTGGCCGGCCGAGTGGAGAACTTCTCGGACTTCGGGCTGACCATCAACGGCAAGGTGGCCGCGCGCGTGAGCCTCTCCGACGCTTTCGCGCTCCGCGGCGCCGCGAGCACCGGCTTCCGGGCACCCACGCCCGGGCAGCAGAACGCCTTCAACATCTCGACCATCTACGATCCCGACATCATGGATCTGACCAACAACGGCACGATTCCCTCGACCTCGGATCTGGCGGACCTGTACGGAGGCAAGGCGCTGGAGCCGGAGACGTCGGTCAACATCTCGCTCGGCGCGGTACATCAACAGGGCAACCTCCACCTCTCGATGGACTACTTCTTCATCGACGTGTCCAACCGCCTTACCACCAGCAGGAACTTCGAGCTGAGCACGGCGGACATCGACCGGCTGCTCGACGAGGGGATAATCCGCCCAGGCGGCGTTCTCAAGCGCTTCCGCTTCTTCATCAATGACTTCGCGACGCAGACGCAGGGCATCGATGTCGAGGCCGCCTACGCGATGGAGAGTGAGCGCGGCAAAACCAACCTGTCCTCGGCGTGGAACTGGACCACGACCAAGGTCACGCAGCACAACGCCGAGACGCTGAGCGACCTGCGCATCCGGATCCTGCAGGAAGGGCTGCCCAACCTGCGCGGGAACATTGCCGTGAATCACGAGTTCCCGGCGGGGACCCGCGCGCTGGTGCGCGGCAGCTATTGGGGCGGCTACTTCGACGGCGAGACGCCGTACTACGAGAGCAGCCCGAGCAACACGATCGACTACCCGGGCCGCATGCTCGTGGACGTCGAGGCGGCTCATACCTTCATGGGCAGCTACACCCTTACCCTCGGCGCCCAGAACGTGCTGAACACCACCCCGGCGGAGTATCCCGGGGCGGCGGACGGTGTCGGGAACCGCTACGGCCAGTTCACGCCGTTCGGCTTCAACGGCACCTACCTCTACACGCGGTTGAGCTACAGCTGGTAGACTGATGCCCGAGTGATCCGTCCGGGGGGTGCGGAAAGCGTTCCCCCGGGCGGGTCGCTGCCGGGGACGGCAGCGTGTCAGGGACAGGAGGACGGGCCCCGGTCCGGCGCGAGCCGGGCCGGGGTCTCGGCTTGTCAGAAGGGACGGACCTCCGCCGCAATTGGCGTACCGTCCTCGTGCCGACACCGTGGCGGTATCAGGGTGGGTCAGCTGAGACCAGCCGGCCCAGCGCCTCCTGCGCTTGTGCGTTGCCGGCCGCCGCCGCCTTCCCATACCACTCGCGGGCCACGTCAAGGTCGCGCGGGACCCCACGCCCGGCCTCGTAGGCTTCGCCGAGGCGCAGCTGGGTGATCGCGTCGCCGCGCTCGGCCGCCCGGGTCCACCACTCGACCGCGCGCGCCGGGTCTGCTTCGACGCCGCGGCCCTCCGAGTACTGATTGCCCAGGACGTGCGCGCCAAGGACGTGGCCGCGCTCCGCGGCCCTGCGGTGCCAGAGTGCCGCCCGCGTGGGATCGACCGGCTTGCCGAGCCCTTCGTCGTAGGCGGTCCCCATCAGGAAGACCGCCTCCAGGACCCCCGATTCCGCTGCGCGCTGCACCTTCCGGATCACCCCGGCCGCGATCTCGCGCGCCCGCTCCGCGTCGCGGGGGAACCCCATCCGCCCGGTGGAGTGGACGCGCGCCATCCACATCACCGCGAGGGGATCGCCCGTGGCCGCCGCCTCATCGAGCATCTCGCGGGCGCGCACATCGTCCACCGCGCCCGCCACGCCGGTGTAGTGCTCGATGGCCTCGACGAGCGCGGGGTCGGGCTCGGCGGGGGCGGGGACGCAGGTGGCGGTGAGGAGGAGGGGGAGGGTGAAGAGGGCGATGATGAGGATGGACGGGGATTGGCGAATTACCGGGAGGCTCTGCCGGGGGTGCGGTCTCATGTGGTTATTCCGAGTTTATCGCCAAAACAGAATAGCTATCGCGGTTATTGCGGAGAGCATAATAACGGTGATCCCTGATCTTCGGCCAACCATGAGTGGACTGTTGGAGGAGACCTCCGACTAGCGTATATGCCGCGCTCCGGGAGCGTCCGGTTCTGTCCATCACGACCGCGGCCGAGCGCGCGCATCTGTCGTTTTCCGGCGCGTCGTCGGCGATGCGACTTCTGGTCGACCACGGAATAGCCCGCGAAACAACCGGTCGCCAGCGTGACCGCCTGTTCGTCTACGATGAATATGTCGCGGTTCTGAACGAGGGCACGGAGATCGAGGAGGGGTGAATTCGAGCACGCGGGCGAACGTGGTCGCCCTCAGACCAGATCCTCCCCCGCCAACCCCAGCTGCTCCAGCACCTCCGGCGGCGGCCCGTCGAAGCTCGGGAGGGGCACGTTGCCCATGTAGCCCAGGTCGCGCATTCCCTCCTCGGTGGTCCAGAAGCCGGTCGAGCACATGTCGCGGAATGCGTCGAAGAAGCGGGCCTGGGGCTTGAGTGCCTCGGAGGCGTCGGGCTCGAAGCGGATCTCGTCGCAGATCTCGTGCTTCTGGACGGAGGTGAGGGCTGGGAAGTCGTCTGCGCCGAAGCGCTCCCGGGCGGTGCGGTTCAGCCACGCGAGGCCGCCGCGCAGCTGGGTCAGCTGTTCCGTGTGGGCGGGCGCCGAGACGAATTCGTTGATGTAGTCCGGGACGCCGACGGCGCTCGCCGCCGGGGACCGGTCATCCGCCGGGATGATCACGTCGGCGAGTGCCGCCACGTAGCGCATCTCCTCGTCAGTGAGGACCATCTCCCAGGGGACGATGGGCGCCAGCATGTCGGGATCGGTCGGCGTGCCGGCCGCGAGGGGGTTGCTGGGGGGCAGGGGGTTGAACCCCGACAGCTCGGTGTGGGCGGCGTCGGTGCCCGCGCCGGATGCGCCGCTTCCGCCGTCGCCCGGCGCGCAGGCTGGCATGGTGGCGCCCAGGGCCGCGCCCGCAGCGATCACCTTGAGGGCGCCGCGGCGGGTGATGGTTTCGCCCGGCTCGGCGGGCGCCGACGCGGAGTTCGGCACCGGACGCGGCCCGGTGGCCGCCCGGCGAGCTTCGCCGGCCCCACCTTCCATACGGCCTGCGCCGTCCGTGCGGCCCGCGCCATCATTCGCGCGGCCCGCGGCCTCCGCGCGTTCCACCCGGACCGGGTTGGCCCCGGGCCCCACCGCCTCGCCTCGCCACCCTCGCTCCTCGCTCATCCGATGCTCCTCTGCCTGAGCTGCTCGACGATGTAGTCGCTGGCCCGCCACGCGATCGCCATGATCGACAGCGTCGGGTTCTTGTCCGCGTTCGACACGAAGGGCGCGCCGTCGGTCACGAAGAGGTTCGGCACGTCCCACGACTGGCAGTACTGGTTCAGCACGGAGGTGCGCGGGTCGTCGCCCATCATCGCGCCGCCCACCTCGTGGATGATCTGCCCGCCCTTCGAGATCGCCCGGGCCCCGTCGGTCTGCACGGTGCTCAGCAGCTGTCCCCCCATCTCGTCGACGATCTCGGCGAAGGTGCGCTGCATGTGGAGCGCCTGGTTGAGCTCGTGGTCGGCCCACTTCCAGTGGAACCTGAGCACGGGAATGCCGTAGCGGTCGACCTTGTCCGGGTCGATCTCGCAGTAGCAGTCCTCGTTGGGGATCATCTCGCCCCGTCCGTCGAAGAAGAGGAAGCTGCCGTAGTAGCGGCGGCAGTCGTCCTTGAACTGCTGGCCGTAGGTGCCGCCGGTGAGGGGCTCGAGGCCGCCGAAGGCGCCGAAGCCGGGCATGCGCCGTCCGCCGCCGAACTCGATGTGGTAGCCGCGGGGGAAGTCGAGCCGGCCGGCGAGCTGCTCGCCGTAGAGCCACCACGGCATGTACATGTGCATCGCCGACGAGCCGTCCTCGTTGTGGGGCGGCAGCGCCTGGAGCGCCGGGATGTGTGAATACACGCCCGCGCCGACCGTGTCCATGATGTACCTGCCCACGAGGCCGGACGAGTTGGCCAGCCCGTCGGGGAAGTCGCCGCTGGTCGAGTTGAGCAGGATGCGCGCGCTCTCGCAGGCACTCGCGGCGAGCACCACGACGCGCGCCCCGGCAAACTCGTCGAGCAGCGTGGTCCGGTCGATGTAGTGCACGCCCGTGGCGCGTCCCTGCGCGTCGACCGTGACCTCGCGCACCATCGCGTCCGTGCGGATGTCCAGGTTGCCGGTCGCGAGCGCGGGCGGCAGCAGCACGGTGGTGGACTGGAAGTTGGCGCGGATCGAGCAGCCGCGCCCGCACGGCGTCGCCCAGTAGCAGGCCGCGCGGCCGCTCATCGAGTCGGCGGTAACGCGCCTGGCCAGCTCGTTGTCCGGGAAGAGCTCGGCGGGGAGCCGCTCCGGGTCCTGGGTCTGCGTCATGATCGCGAGGTGCGCCGGAATCACCGGGATTCCCATCCGCCGGCACGCCTTGCGGGTGAGCAGCTCGTAGCCTCGCGGCCTCGGGGGCGGCTGCAGGACCCCCGGAGACGAGTTCGGCGTGTTCTCCAACCCCTCGTTCGACCCGTAGACCCCGATCAGTAGCTCGGTTTTGTCGTAATAGGGTGCGAGATCGTCGTAGGACATGGGCCAGTCGAAGCCCAGCCCATCCCGGCTTCGCGGCTTGAAGTCGTACTCGCCCATCCTGAGCGAGATCCGTCCCCAGTGGTTCGTGCGCCCGCCCAGCATCCGGGAACGCCACCACATGAACTCGGACCCGTCCGCCACCGAATAGGGCTCCCCAGGGACCTGCCACCCACCGTCGACGGTTGCGTCGTAGAAGCCGAAGGGTTTGTCCGACCCTCCCGCCCCGCGCAGCGGCGCGTCCTTCGGCAGCTGGAACATCGGCGTCTCGCGCAGGGGATCGTAGTGGCGGCCCGCCTCCAGCAGGAGCACACGCAACCCCGAAGTCGCGAGGATGAATGCGGCGATGCCGCCGCCCGCCCCCGAACCGACAACGATCGCGTCGTATTCGGGGGACTGTTTCATCGGTCTGCCTCTCCGCGTTCGCAATTGGGACGCTGACTCATCGGCGTCACCACCGGCAGGCGGGCTCGCCGCGTCGGCGTACCTCTCACTCTTCCTCCGGCGCCCCGGGAGCAAGCCGGTTCGCCCGGAAGATCGGAATCTCGAAAATGTACGGGCTCGCCGCCGACTTCAGCCAGAAGTTGCCCTCCTGCCCGGCCATCGCGAGCGACGCCAGCTCATTGCCGTCGGCATCTGTTGCCACAACGGAGCGGTCAGCCGCCTCCGGCATCTCGGCGCCCTCGGGCGCGAAGCCGCTTGCGCGCAGCGACGCCAGCTCCTGCAGGATGCCGCGCACCGTCGCCGCCTCCGCGTCGGCCCCGCCCACCGCCCAGCTCGAATCCTGGCGCTGATAGACCTCTGTCCCCCCCGCGTGCGTGACGGCGATCCGCACCACCGCCGACGTGTCCGCGCGCAGCACCATCTTGTCGCGCCAGTCCACCAGCGGACGCGCCGCCGCCGAGCGCAGGTCCCCCTCGACCAAGCTGACCGGATCCGCGTCCGGCAGGCGCGCGTACGCGGTGCGGAAGCGGGTCCCGTTCTTGCCCAGCAGGATGGGGGGCGCCTCCCCGGCGGTGAAGGTCCAGGCGCTGTCCGCCGTCAGGCCGAAGCGCGCGTGGTTGGCCGGGTTGGTGCCGGCGATTCCGCTCACCTCGACCTCCTCCACCGCGCGGATGAGCCGTTCGACGGCGCTCGAGTCGGCCTCGAAGCCGTTGACCGTCCAGGCTCCGGCGTCCAGCTCCAGCCGGATCGTCTCCTCCGGTCCCTCGATGGTGAAGTCCGCGTGCGGTCCGGCGGCGATCTCCTCCAGCGCGTCCGCCAGCCCGGAATCGACGGAACGGGTGCCGCCACCGTCCCCCCGCGCCAGCGTCACCACCAGGTACAGAGCCCCCACCGCGACGAGAGTGTAGATGCACGCGCGCAAGGTCTTCTCGCTCATTCCGCGGCCTCGCTTTCCGCCTCGGCCGTGCCACCCCCCGCCACCACATCTCGCCAGCGCCGCTGCGCCCGCGGCCCCCGCCGCGTCACCCGCGCAACCCCGAACAGCGCGAAGACGGCGGGCACCCCGATCAGCGACCCCCACTTGAGCGCGTTTCGTCCCCCGTCGGACTCGAACGCCAGCGTCGGCGGCGTCCGGTCCTTCGACCGGATCGCGATCAGGGCCTCGTCCTGGGCCAGCCAGTCGATCGCGTTCGCCGCGAAGATCAGGTTCTGCGAATTGGCCAGCGCGAAGTCGTCCTTGAGGAAATCGGCGTCGCCCACCGCGATGATGCGGCCATCGCCGGCGCCCGCTGACGCGTCGATCGCCACGGCCAGCGTCTGGACCGCCACCTCGTCCTGCGTCGCGCCGATCGGGAAACTCGGGTCGGCCATCATCCCGGGCGGGCGCGTGCCGCCGGATTCGGTGGTGGTCCACAGCGCCGTCACCGCCGAGTCGCCATCCTCCCAGGTGAAGGGGGCGGCCCAGCCGAAGGTGGCGTTGGCGAGGTCGCGGTTGGTGGGGTGGTCCGCTCCCCGGAAGGCCACCGGCCAGAGCGGGTACTCGCGCACCACAGTGAAGATCCCCTGCCGCATCTGCACCCGCTCGGACGACGCCACGTCGAAGACGATTTCGGCCGAAGCGGCGACGCCGTAGTCGGCCAGCAGGTCCTCCAGCCCGGTGATGACCGGAATGATGGTCGGCGACTGGGGGTTGAAGAGGTGGCGTTCCATCAGCAGCAGCGCCGCGCCCCCTTGCTCCAGGTAGGCTCGGATCGCGTCCACCGCGTCGGCGGAGAGGGGCCGGGCCGGGGCGGCCACGACCAGCACGTCGACCGAATCCGGAATGAACGGTGGCGGGGACGCCGAATCGGGCTCCAGCTCCACGGTCGTCATCGAGTAGCGGTCGGCGACACTCTGGCGGAAGGCGCCGTACTGGAAGGCCTCGCTCGCCTCGAAGCCGCGGGCGAAGGCCAGCGTCGGGCGGCGCTCGGCGGTCATCCGCGCGATCGCCGATACCAGCCGGAACTCCAGGTCGTCGGCGCGATCGATCACGGGGATCGTCTCCTGCTCGTCCGCGTACGTCACCGCGAGTCCGAAGTAGCCGCGCTTCACCTGCAGCTCGTCGTCGCGCAGCACGTTGAACTCGATCTGCACGATCCCCATCGAGGTGGCCTCGTCTGCCTGCTCGTCGCCGTCGTCCGGATTCACGTTGCGCACGGCGAGCATGCCATTCGAGGCGCCGGCCATGTCGGCCACCAGGTCGCGCACATCGCGCACCCGCAGCTGGATCTCGGGCGGCAGATCGTCGCTCGTGAAGAGCGTGAGGTTCACCACGTCGTCCAGGCCGCCCAGGATGTCGCGGCTCCCGCCCGAAAGGGTGAAGAGGTTGTCGCTGGTGAGGTCCACGCGGCCGCGCACGTACCCGCCCAGCAGGTTGAGGAGCACCACGGCCAGCGCGATCACCCCGGTGCCGAGGCGCAGGCGGCGGTAGGCGTCGCCCGTGTGGCTGAGCCGCTCCCGGCCGAGGGCCGCGACCGCGAGGAGGAGGAAGAGCCCGCAGGTCGACGCGAAGTACAGAAGATCCCGCAGGTCCACGACGCCCCGGGCGATGTTCTCGAAGTGGCTGATCACCGACAGCTGCGCGGCCAGGTTGCCGAGCGCGGGCGGGAGCCCGATCTGCACCACCGGCGAGCCGAGGAGCACCAGCACCAGGCAGATCGTGGCCCCCAGGATAAAGGCCGTGATCTGGTTCCGGGTGATCGACGAGGTCCAGATCCCGATCGCGACCATCTGCGCCGACAGGAGCGCCGCCCCCAGGTACTGCGCCAGCATGATCCCCGGGTCGGCTTCCGAGGCCATCAGCACTCCCAGCGCCATCGGCAGCGTGCCTGCGATTGTGATCATCACGAAGAGCCAGTTGCCGGCGAACTTGCCGAGCACGATCTCGGGTTCGGTCAGCGGCTGGGCCAGCAGCCACTCCAGCGTGCGGCCCCGGCGCTCCTCCGCCAGGCTCTTCATCGCCACCGCGGGGACGAAGACCACCAGCAGCCAGGGAAGAAGGTCGAAGAAGGGCCGCAGCGTCGCGTAGGACATCGCGAAGAGCGAACGGAAGGCCAGGTAGAGCCCGAGCCCGAGAAACGCCACTGCGAGCACATAGGCGGTGGGCTGGTCGAAGAAACCGCGCAGCTCCCGGCGCGTGATTTCGGAAACTTGCCTGAAGCTCATTTCGCGCCCTCCTCCCCGTCGGCCTGGACGCCGCCGGCATCGGAGCCCGGCCCCTCGGCGCCGGCCGGCTCATCGGCACCGGCAAGCTCGCCGGCCCCCATCGTCAGCTCACGGAACACCTGCTCCAGCGTCGCCCGCTCCCGCCGCAGTTCCCAGAGCACCCAATCGCGCTCGGTCGCCAGCCGAAAGATCTCGGGGCGGAGTTCGTGGTCCGAAGCCGCCTCCAGCCGAACCCGCATCCGGCCGTCCACCGCCTCCGCCGTGTGGTCCGCCACACCGGGGAGTGAGCTCAGCCCTTCGGCCACCCGATCGCCCGCCGCTTCCACCGTGTAGCGGGAGACGCCCCGCGCCGCGTCCATCAGCTCGCCCACCGTGCCGTCCGCGGTGATTGCGCCCCGCGAGATGATCAGCAGCCGGTCACAGGTCGCCTCGACCTCCTGCATGACGTGGGTGCTGAGGATCACGGTGCGCTCGCTGCCGAGCGAGCTCATCAGCTTGCGGATCTCGACGCGCTGGTTGGGGTCCAGCCCCTCGGTGGGCTCGTCGAGGACGAGGATCTCGGGCTCGTGGAGGATCGCCCCGGCCATTCCGGCGCGTTGCTTGAACCCCTTCGAGATCTCCCCGATGGGGCGGAAGAAGACCTCCGCCAGTCCCGTCTCCTCGACCGCGCGGCCGATCGCGGGGCGGGCCGCGGCGTCATCCATCCCCCGCAGCCGCGCAACGTACTCCAGGAACTCGCAGACGAGCATGTCGTCGTAAAGCGGATTGGCCTCCGGGAGGTACCCCACCCGGGCCTTCGCCGCGGTGAGGTCCTCGCTGATCGGAGCGCCGTCGAAACGAATCGTGCCCGCGTCGGGCTGCAGGGTGCCCGTGAGCATGCGCATCGTCGTCGTCTTCCCGGCCCCGTTGGGTCCCAGAAACCCGACGACCTCCCCCCGGTCCACCGTGAAGCTGGCCCGGTCCACCGCCGTGATGGCCCCGTAGCGCTTGGTGACACCTTCTACCGAGATCATCCGTCCTCCTTGATACGGTCTTCCCGTAAGGCAACCCAAAAAAAACGCGCCGGCCCGGGCGGCTGACGCGGCGTGTCACGGCGGCCGGGGCGGCGCCTCGCCGAGGGACACCGCACTCATTGGCGCGCCGTTTGCTACCGCAGGAAAAAGAATCTACGTTTGGGGCGAAATGGTGTCCAGCGCACGACATTGTTGCTCGCGTGTGACCGCGCGGGATCCGCCTCCAACCAGATTGGAGGCGCAGGTGTCCTCGTAGAGGAGAGGACCTGCACTGGACGACCCATCCGGCTGGGGTGCCGGCCCCCGCCGAACCGATGATCACAAACCCCGCAACAGGGAGGTATCGACATGAAGCGACTTTTCTACCTGATCGCGCTGCTGCCCCTCGCAGCGCCGCTGAACGCCCAGCAGAACGGGACGGTCTCCGGGCGCGTGACCGCGGACGGATCCGCGCTCGCGAGCGCCCAGGTGGTGCTGTCCCAGTCCGTGACCGGCGCCCAGTACGGTGGCATCACCAACGAGAACGGACGCTACGAAGTGGAAGGTGTCCCGCCGGGCACCTACGACATCTCGGTCGAGCTGATCGGGTACACGACCCCGACCCGGCAGATCACCCTCGACCCGGGTGGCTCCGAGACCGCCGACTTCGATCTGGTGGCGACGGCAGTATCGATCGGAGGCATGCAGATCCTTGCGGAGCGCGCGGAGCCGCGGCGGACTCCCGTGGCGTTCACCAACGTCCGCAAGTCGCAGATCCAGACCCAGCTCGGCTCGCGGGATCTGCCCCTGGTCCTCAACGTCACTCCGTCGGTGTACGCCACCGCCCAGGGCGGGGGCGCCGGCGACGCCCGCATCAACGTGCGCGGCTTCAGCCAGCGCAACACCGCCGTGATGATCAACGGCGTCCCCGTCAACGACATGGAGAACGGGTGGGTCTACTGGTCCAACTGGGACGGCCTGGGCGATGCCGCAACCAGCATCCAGCTCCAGCGCGGCCTTTCGGCGGTCAACCTGGCCACGCCGTCGATCGGCGGCACGATCAACGTCATCACCGACCCCGCGGCCGAGGGCGCGGGCCTCATGTACAAGCAGGAGTTCGGACTCGGCAGCCTGGACGAGACCGGCGGCTGGGGGCTCGGCAGCAACCTGCTGAAGGAGACGGTGGTGGTGAATACGGGTCCCGTCGGCAGGTTCGCCGCCACGGGTTCCGTCGTGCGCAAGACCGGGGACGGCATGTACACGGGCTTCACGGGAGGCAACGCCACGTGGACCGATGCCTGGGCCTACTACCTGGCCACGTCGTTCCAGTTGAACTCCAACAACCGGCTCGAGGCCTACGCGGTCGGCGCGCCGCAGCGACACGGCCAGAACATCTACAAGCTCAACCTGGCGAGTCTCGACCCGGAGTTCGCGCGCACGCTGGACGGATTCGACGCCGGGGCGTTCGAGAAGTTCCCCGCGGTGGGCAGGGGCCGCAGCCCCAACGTGGCCCCGGTGAGCGCCAGCTATGGCGGAACCCAGTACAACAGCACGGGCCCGGACTCGGGACGGAGAGATCGCTTCAACGACGGCTTTCTCAACGAACGTGAGAACTACTTCCACAAGCCGCAGGTCAACCTGAACTGGTACTCCTACTTCGGCGACGGTCTGAGCCTGACGACCGTGGGCTACTTCTCCGGCGGCGCGGGAGGAGGTACGGGCACGATCGGGTCCGTGCGCTGGAACTACGATTACGGCCAGCGCATCCCGGATTGGGACGCCACCATCGCGAGGAACCGGGATGAGGCCGCCGGGTCCCGCGGTGTCCTTCGCAACTCGGTGAACAACCAGCAGACCTGGGGCGCCATCTCCAAGCTGCGGAAGAGCTTCGACAACGGAGTCACCGCCGAGGTCGGCGTCGATTGGCGCACGGCGACGATCGCGCACTACCGGGAGGTCCGCGACCTGCTGGGCGGCGCCTACTACGAGTGCTCGAGCAGGAACCGCTGCACCCCCTCCGAGTTCTGGACCGAGGCCGAGCACAACCGCAATCTCGGCGACAAGATCCACTACGACAACGAGAATACGGTCGACTGGCTGGGCGGCTATGTGCAGGCCGAGAAGACGACCACCGGGGGATCGCTCTACGGCATGGCCGGATGGGCCCAGAACTCCTACACGTTCGTGGATTTCTTCAAGTCGGGCCCGAACGGCGGCAACCTCGAACTCGAGAGCGGCAATATCTCCGGCTATCAGCTCAAGGGTGGCGCGGTTCGCAACCTCAGCGACGAGTGGTCCGTGTTCGGGAACGCGGGAATCGTCTCCAAGGTGCCGATCTTCGACGGCGTGATCGACGACAACAGCGGCACGCTTCACGACGATCCGAAGAACGAGAAGTTCCTCTCGTTCGAGGTGGGGACGCAGTTCCGCTCCAGCAGCCGGGCGCTGTCGCTGGACGTCAACCTCTACCACACCACCTGGAGGGATCGGACGGAGAGAGGCTTCGTCCGCGACCTGGGCGGCATCGAGGGCGTGGATGGGCTCGTCACCCTGCTGGGGGTGGACGCGCGGCACATGGGCATCGAAGCCCAGGCGGCCTATCAGCCGAGCAACGTCGTGCGCTTCGACGGGGCGCTTTCGATCGGCAACTGGAAGTACCTGGAGGACGCCAGCGGTTTCTATCGCCCCGACGACCGATTCACCGAGTCCGTGTTCCTGGATTTCTACATTCAAGGGCTCAAGGTCGCCGATGCGCCTCAGCGGCAGATGGCGATCAGCGCGTCGGTCTTTCCGGCGGACGGCACTTCCATGTCGCTGGTGGGCAAGTTCTTCGGCAACCACTATGCGGCGTTCAATCACCTGAACCGCAGCGATCCGGCCGAGAGGGGAATCCAGTCCTGGCAGCCGCCGGGTTACTCGGTCTTCGACGTGCACCTCTCGCACTCGCTCGGCAACATCCTCCCGGTGGCCAGCGGCAGCGTGCGCATCTTTGCGAACGTGTACAACCTCTTCGACACGACCTACATCCAGGATGCCACGGACGCCTCGCAGTTCAACAACTACTTCGAGGACGGCGATCTTCACGATGCGGACTCCGCCGAAGTGTTCCTCGGCTATCCGCGCAGCCTGAACGTGGGATTCCAGTTCAACTTCTAGCGGGACGTTTCCAGCGGGACCTGATCCGGGGTCCCGATGGAAGACGGCCCCGCCGGCAACTGTCGGCGGGGCCGTTTGTCATCCGGGTCAGTCGTCGGCCAGGTAGCGCCCCGCCATCTCCACGAGTTCCGGGTCGCCGAGGAAGGTCGGCACGCGGTGGTGCAGCCCCTCGGGCTCGATGTCGAGGATGCGGCGCCGGCCATCGGTGGCGCGGCCGCCCGCCTGCTCGCAGATCATCGCCATGGGGGCGACCTCGTACAGCAGGCGCAGCTTCCCCTCGGGATTCGCGACGGTCCCCGGGTACATGAAGATCCCCCCGCGCAGGAGCGTGCGGTGGAAGTCCGCGACCATGGACCCGACGTAGCGCGCGGAGAACAACGGCGCGTCGGGGGGAGGCTGCCGGAGGCGCTCCACGAGCCGCTGCTGGCCCGGAGTCCACCTGTCGAAGTAGGCCTCGTTGATGCTGTAGATGTTCTTGCCGGGCGAGGGAATGCGCAGGTTCCGGTACGAGAGGAGAAACTCGCCGATCCCCGGGTCGAGCGTGAAGCCGTGGACGCCCGCCCCGGTCGTGAAGACGAGCATCGTGGAGGAGCCGTACAGGACGTATCCCGCCGCGACCTGTTCGGATCCCGGCTGAAGCAGGTCGCGCTTCCGCACCTTGCGACCCTCGCTCCGCTTGCGGTAGACGGAGAAGATCGTCCCCACGGAGATGTTCACATCGATGTTCGAACTCCCGTCGAGCGGGTCGAAGGCGATGATGTACGGCCCGGGGTCGCGGGTCTCGGGAACGTGAACGAACCCCTCCTCTTCCTCCGACACCATGCCGCTGAGGCTGCCGCAGCGCCTGAGCAGGTTCAGGAGGACGTCGTTCGCGTAATCGTCCAGCTTCTGCACTTCCTCGCCGTGCACGTTCGTGCTCCCGATCACGCCGAGGATGTCGATGAGACCCGCGCGATTCACGGCCGCGGAGATGACCTTCGCGGCGAGGCTGATCTGGAGCAGGATGTCGGTGAGCGCGCCCGTGGCCTGAGGGTATTCGCGCTCCTGCTCGGCGATGAAATGCTCGACGGTGAGGATGGATCCGGTCAAAAGGCAGCTCCGCGGAACTCGGGGGGGTGGGCTGAGAGGTTACGGAGGGTACGGAAGGGCGGTTTTTCGCGTCAAGGCGCGTCCGCGATCCTCCATCCGCGCGCGTCGATCTCGACGCACAGGGGGCCGTCGAGATCCGTCCGCCACACCTGCGGCACCCGGGCGGAGTCGAGCCGCGCCAGCGTCACGGCGTGCGGGTGCCCGTGCCGGTTGCCGGTCCCCAACGAGATCACGGCGATCTCCGGTTGCGTCGCCTCCAGCCATTCGAGGGAGGTGGAGGTCCGGCTGCCGTGGTGGCCGAGCTTGAGGAGATCCGCCTCCGGGCGGAGGGGCGCGAGGTGCTCCAGGATCTCGCGTTCGACGTCGACGCCGGCGTCTCCCGTGTTCACGTAGCGGAAGCCGCCGACCGTGAGACGGAAGGAGAGGGAGCCCTCGTTCGCATCCGAGCCGGCCGGGCCCTCGGGCCAGAGAAACTCGAGTTCGACGTCGTCGATGCGGAGGCGGTCTCCGGCGCGGGGCGCGTGCCAGGAGGCGCCCTCCATCTGAAGCCGTTCGAGGAAGGCGAGGTACAGGGCGCTGGGCTCCGGGACGCCGGGATCGAGCACGCGGCGGACCCGGAGGGCTTCGAACACCGCCCCGGCGCCGCCGTAGTGGTCGAGGTGGGGATGGGAGATGGCGAGGAGCTCCACGGTCCGGGCGCCCTTGCCGCGCAGGAAGGGCACGACGACGCGGCTTCCCGCGTCGGCGATCAGCGGCGGGCCGGATGCCGTGCCGGCCGTACGGAAGGCCGCGCCGGGACCCGCGTCGAAGACGAGCCATCGGCCGGCGCCGGTCCGCACGACGGCGGCGTCGCCCTGCCCCACGGCGAGGGTGCAGACGAGCGCCGTGCCCCGGTCGAGGCCGGCCCGGAGCGGGGGCCATGCGACCGTGAGCGCCAGCACGGCGCCGACCGAGATGACGCCGAGGCCGCGCCGGGCGCGCGTCCGGTCGAGCACGAGGGCGACGAGCGCGGCCGCGACGGCCCACGCGCGGGGGCCGAGTCCGGGGCCCGCCCAGCTCAGCGGGAGCCCCGCGAAGAAGCTTGCGATCGCCGCGAGCAGCGCGAGCGCGACGTCCGCGGCGCCGGCGAACAGGGTCCAGAGCCCCCACGGCAGGATCAGCGTGAGCGCGAGCGCGGGAAGCGCGAGGCTCACGACCCCGCCCGCCACCACGCTGGCCGGGATCGATGCGATGACGATGCGGTCGAAGTGAAAGGCCGCGATCGGCGCGGTGACGAGGAATGCGCCGCAGCTCACGGCCAGCGCTCGCCCGATCCCGCGCAGGTGTCGGGAGGCGAGCCACGGCGGAAACGGTGCGCGGCCCCCGAGCACGACGCCGGTGAACCCGGCGAAGGAAAGCTGGAACCCCGGATCCGTCACGATGAGCGGGTCGGCGAGGATGGCGAGCGTCGCCGCGAGCGCCGCGAGATCGCTGAGGCGGGCGGGACGGGCCCGGCGGAAGGCGAGCGCCCAGCCCCAGAACATCAGCGCCGCGCGCACCGCCGAGGGGGGCGCGCCGATGAGGCACACGTACGCGCTCGTGCAGCAGGCGGCGTAGAGCAGCCGGCGCGGACCGGGCACGCGAAGGCCGATGAGCCAGGAAAGCGAGGCCCCGATCAAGCCGACGTGAAGCCCGGAGATCGCGAGCAGGTGGATGATCCCGGCCCCGACGAACGCCTCTCTCGTCGCGGGGTCGAGCGTGCTGCGGTCGGCGAGCAGCAGCGCCTTGCCGATCGCCCGGTGCTCGGGGGCGAGCCGGGCATCGAGGCGGGCGAGCAGCCCGGCGCGCCATTCGATGATCCAACGTCCGATACAGAGTATGTATCTGTATGTGATTGTTGGGCTTGTGCGGTTTTGCGGTCGACTTCCAGCTGTTTGATTCCCGCTGAACGGGATCAGGTCCGCACTCGCCGGCGGTTTGCGAGTGCCTGCCTGAGCTGTCCCTCGTCGGCTCTCTGATAGCACTGGAGGACCGTCTCGGCCGTCTTCCAGCCGCCGAGGTCGCAGAGCACCTTCAGCGGCAGGTCCATCAGGTCGGAAGCGAATTTCCGCCTCAGCGAGTGCCAGCCGCGACCGCGCTTGGGTTCCAGTTCCGCAAGCGTCTCGGCCTTTTTCCACCAGTCTCGCGCCAGCGAGCGGCTCATGCACGCGAAGGGATCCTTCGGCGCGGTCAGTAGCGGTGCGTTCCCGATCCCGGGGTTGTGCCTCCGTGCTTCATCCAAGGCGGCGAGCGCCTTGGCGGTGACCGGCGTCCGGTGCTCGTAACCGGTCTTCTCGTGCTCTCCCCGCCACCGGATGGTCCGGCCATCGAGGTCGATGTCGGCCCAACGAAGCTGCCGAATGGCACCGATTCGGTGCCCGGTCTCGTGGGCGAGAATCAAGGCCACTCGGAAACGCCAGTCCACCTGGGCGGACACCCCGAGCAACGCTTCGTACTCTGTCTGGGTGAGCACCACCCGTCTCGGATTCTTCTCCTTGGGGAGCTTGAGGCCCCGGAGCGGGTTGGATTCGAGGAGGAGCCGTCCCTCCTCGTCCCTCGACTTCGCAGCCCAGTTGAGAACCGCGAGGAGGAGCCTCAGATCGTATTCGATGGTCCGTTCGGACACGGGTCTGCGGCTACCGCCGGCCTTTCCCGCGCGCCGCGCCCGGATGAATCGGTCCCAGTCGCGTTGCGAAAGTGTCTCGGCCTTCCGGTGCCTCCCGAAGAACCGAAGGAACCTCCTCATCATGGCTCGGTCGTGGTTCCGTGACCGCTTGCTCTTGGTGGGGGTAACCTCTTCACCGTAAATGTCAAACAGCGTCTCCAGGGTGAGCGACTCGGACTCGGCTTTCGCCGTGTCCGTGGTCGTGGGTTCGGCGAGTCCGGCGGCTATCTTGTCCGCCTGCCTCTTGGCCCGGCCCCAGTCACGGTGCTTCAGCGACCGGGTGAGCCTGCGCCCGTTCTCGCGCCACTCGACCTGGACGATGCCGGTTCGGGGATCGGGAAAGACCCGGACCCTATTCCGGCCCCATTCGCCGGCGCTGTACGAGCGCCGACTTCGTTTCGTGCGTGCCATCATTCGATTCCTCTCGTGATGGACCGCACGATCTGCGCTCCTCAAACGTCGCTGCGGGCGGCCGTCCGCGCCAGATTCAGTCCTCGCGTTCATCAGCGGCTCCACCCATGATCGCGGTCGCGGTCCGGCAAGCGCCGCTGCAACGCCGCGATCATCGTCACAAGGTTGCGGCGAGCGTGCCGTACGACTCGGCCAAGCGTGTTACTTGCCCGTCCAGCCACTCGATTCGCGTCCTCAAGGCTTCGTTCTCCTCGCTTTGCCGCTCGACGCGCCCTCGCAAGGCTTCGACGCGCTGCCTCAAGGCTTCGACCTGCCCGGAGTGCCGCCTCTGTTCCGTCTCGTACTGCGCGGAGAGCCTCTTCAAGGCCTCCGTCAACTGCCTCTCCAACTCGCTCATACAGCTCCTTTACTTGTTCGACAGCTTCACGACAGGCCGATCGCGCCAAGTCCAGCGCGGATTCTCCAGCGTCCCCGCTGGCAGCACCACGACCCGCTCTCCCTCGATCTCCAGCAGCGCGACCCCCCAGGTGTCCACCTCCATCTGCGCGAGCGTCTGCCGTGCGTCGTAGATGTCGTAGTCCAGTTCGGCGAGCCTCTCGATCCGGTCCTGGATGCTCCTCGACAACCAGCGCATCGTCGCCCAGCTTCCGCCGAAGAAACCGAGCCAAAGACTCAGGCCGACGATGAGCGGCCGTTGCCACGCCTTGAGCAGCAACTCGCGCATCCGTCCGGTCGCCTCCGCCGTATCGCGCTCGATTGTACGCAGCGCGTTCCTCGCGACGCGCCGCGAGTTCTCGCCGAGCCTTTCGAGCTCGCTCGCGGTCAACTCCTCGATCTCCCTGCGTTCGCTCGCCAGCCTCCTCCGAAGCCGCTCGGTCAAGTCGTTCGCGGTCGAAGTTCTCTCCATACAGCCCTCCTTTCAGTCGCCAACGGTCCCCGGTCTCGGGGTCCAGCGCAGTCAGGTAGTCCTTGCCTTGGCGCGGCACCTCCAGCCCCGCCTCCCTCAGTGCGGAGACGACATCGGCACGATTCAGCACCATGCCGTGCTCGACGCGCTGGAGCAGGTAGTCCCGGATCAGGTCGCGCGGTGAGGCTTCGAGCCGGAGCCCGGCCCTGAGCCGTGCCGCCTCGATGTAGGCGCGGTGGCCGGGTTGCTCCACCCTGGCCCGCGCCGGATCGTCCGGGCGAGCCCAGCCGTGTTCGGCGTTGAAGGCGTCCCGGAGGGGGCCGAAGGTCTTCTCCCAGCCCGGCGGCGCGATGTTGAGGCTTCGGCCGGTCTCCAAGTCGCACCGTGCGGCGAGGACATGGACGTGAGCGCCGCCGCCGCGCTCGCGGTGCAGCACGGCCGCCCAAGCGTACCGGTCGGATTCGAGCCCGGCCCAGGCCGTGTCCTCGAAGGTGTCCAGAACCGCGCCGATCTGTTCGTCGGTCGGTTGGTCTTCCGGCGCCCACGCGATCACCCCGGAGGTGTACCTGTGCTCGAACTCCAGCGTGTCGGCCACGGCGGCCACTTCGTTCGGATCCCCGCGCAGGACCTCGACGCCTTCGCGCGGCTTCCCGGCCGCGTCCCGCTCCCCGAGGAGGTACTTCGCCGCGGCCCGCGTCGATCCAGTCCCGTGCGCGAGAAACTTAAGGTGCATTGCGGTCCCGGCTCTCGAAGCGGGCGAGCGCCGCGAGCGCCCGCTTGACGGCGATGAGGTGGCCGATCACCTCGACGGCCTCGACCGCCCCCTTGTGGGTATTCGCCCACTTGGCGATCTGGTTGAGGTTGTTCCCGATGCGGGAGACCTGCCGGGTGCGCTCGCGCTCGACCTCGGCCGCCGGGGCCGTCCAGGTCCGCGTGTGCGCCATCGCCCGGCGTATCAGCGCCGAGAGCGGCACGCCGGCGGACTTCGCCTTGGCCCGCCAGTCGGCGGACTCGTCCGGCGTGAGGCGGACGGCGACGATAACCGGGCGGCGTCTAGCCATCGCGATGCGCCGTCACGGAGGGAAGGGGGGCGACGCCCCCACCCGCGCAATCCACGGGAGCGGGGGTCTGTTGGGGATCGAAGGGGCAACGTCCCTCGCCAGCCCCGCGGTTATACCGGGGGTATGCTGGCTTGCTTGCCCACCTTAGTGGCGTCCGACATGCCCAGCAACGACCTGTCCCACGGTCGTCGCTCGCCGCCGCCAACGCGGGGGCGGCGCACCCCTGCGAACGCTTCGGGGAGGCCGTTCAACCGGTCTCCCGAAGCGCGGTCGACGGCTCGATGGAGCCTGCCGACGGCGGGCCATCCAGATACCCCCCGAAGGCGGAGCGGCGACTGATCGCGCCGACGGACAAGGGCTTCAGTTCGGCCCTCGGGTGGATCAACCTGACTACGCGTCTCCTCCGTTTCGCCTCGTTTGGTCGTGTTGCCCTTCCAGTGACCCGAAGGGGGGCGGCATCTTACGGATTTCATCCGCAATTGGTTTCAATGCGGCCGGGGGGGATGAATACCGCCGAGGCCGATCCGCCGCGATCTCCAGGGGTCATCGGGGAGCGGGACCGTTCTCAAGGAAGTTGCTATCGGCTCATGGCCGATGTCTCTTGGAGCTGATCGCCCGGGAGCATCCGCGTTCGCTCGCGGAGCTCGCGAACATGATGGCGCGAAGCCCGTCGAACTTCTCAGGGACGCCGAAGACGAATGTCGCAATACGGACTGGTGGAACAGGGGCTGGTGGAGCGCGGCACACTGGTGCCGCGCGTGCCGCCCGACCAAGTGCGGCTCGATGTTTCGTTGACCGGCGCGGCCAGCCAGGGGAGCGACGACGGTCCGTGAAGCTGGAGCGCATCGTTCCCGGCAGCCGCCTCTCAGGGATCGCGGGCGACGGCGCGGTGGAGGTCGTAGCCACACGGTCATACGGCCCGGACGCTGTCGAGGTCACGTGGAGGGGACCCGACGGCCTTGGGGACCGGATCCTCTACCGGGAGGACGAGCCCCGAATCACGGAGATCTCGCCGGGGCGCCGCTGGGCGTTCGATGGTGACGGCGATGCGTTCCGGCTCGCCTCGGAGGCGCTCCGGATCCGGCTTGCGCACCTGTTCGATCCCTACACGGCGGTGAACGCCTCGCACATCGAGCCGCTCCCGCACCAGTTGACGGCGGTCTATGGCGCGATGCTCGGGCGCCAGCCGCTGCGGTTCCTGCTGGCCGACGATCCGGGCGCGGGCAAGACGGTGATGGCGGGGCTCCTGATCAAGGAGCTTCTGATTCGGGGAAGCTTGGAGCGGTGCCTGATCATT
>JAJDVT010000095.1 GCA_022826005.1 Gemmatimonadota bacterium
GTCCGGCACCGGACGGGGGAATCCGCCGACACGGGGAAGGGTGCGGGGCGCTGACACGGGTTCCCCGGTCGGTCCCTTCGCCTCGATGAACCGGAAGCCGGCTCCGACGTCCCGGTCGTCCCCGCCTCCGGGCGAACGGCGACACAACGCCCAGCCCGTCCGACTCCCCGATGCGGGGTTACAGCCCCGCCCTTAACACCGTTGACAAATGGTGGGGAGTCCTTGGTAATACGCAAGGGCTGGCGAGGGGCTCTGCCCCCTCGACCCCCGACAGGCCCGCGCTCGCGACAGGAATTGCAAGGGCCGGTGGCCGTCACCGGAGGGGCGACGGCTCTTGCCGTGGTCGCCACACCGGCAGTGTCCGCTGTCCCCATGGGGCGCTCGAATCCGAATCGGACGTGGCCGTTCCGGTCGTCCACCGCCACTCATGCCGGCACCCTTGGCCTTCCCGCGAGGGATCGTTGGTTCGGTAGCGACCCGAAAAGGGTCGGGGGCAGGGGGTGCGCAAACCCACCTGCCCCCGAACCCGTAGCAGGCCCTCGGACTGCCGGGTCGCTACGGACACGGCCCGAGCCGCTGGTGCGCCACGGGCGACCCGGAGGCGGAGCCGCAAGACCTTGCCGCGCTGCGGGATGAGCAGGAGATCCAGTGCGCACCGCCGAAGGCGCGAAGTGCGCATCGGACCCCCATGTCGATTGCGCACTCAGGTACGGTCGTAAGTCGTCCATTGGTTGGCATCGGTCGATGGGGTGCTCGGTCGGCCGCTTCGCACCCTACCGCGACCGGATCACTTTCGACCGGTCAGCGGGCCGCCGCAAGACACGACCGTGCCCTCCGATGGCTTTTTCGGCGACCGTGTGAATCGTCGGAGGCCCGGACTGTGATTCGACCCTGTCCGTCGATTTCACGCTCCGGTGCGGGTAATCGGTGTGATTCCGCACCACCGCGTTAGTTCCCCCGGCCGGATGCTCAAGTTGATCCGTACTGTCAGCAGCTCCCAAGCCGGATATGCTCCGGCGGTCACGATGACGGCCGCATGTCCGCCGCCCCTCGTGACGGGGGTGGACGTGGAACCCCAGTATTGTGTGAAGCGTGATGTCTTCGGACGCCACTTCGCCGACGATCACACAGAGGATGGCGTCCCGGAATCTTGTTCGGCACTCCATGAACTCTTTGAACCGCGCGGGCGAGTCGCTGAAATCCAGCGCGCATCTGTGGTCCTCCGGATAAGCGAGCCCAATGGAAGCGTGGGTGACCTCCCCCATCTCGGTCTGCGTCTCGCGGTGACC
The DNA here is from genome assembly GCA_022826005.1 of Gemmatimonadota bacterium. Taxonomy (GTDB): domain Bacteria; phylum Gemmatimonadota; class Gemmatimonadetes; order Longimicrobiales; family Gaopeijiaceae; genus Bin94. Next base: position 1,290 of record JAJDVT010000095.1, read on the forward strand.
TACCGCGACCTCCACCGGCGCGTCGGTGTCACGACCGAACAGGCGGTTGATCCGTGCGACCGGCAGCTTTCCGGCAGCGTAAGTTGCGCCGACCGCCAAGAAGTCCTCGTAGGCTCCGGGCGCCGGGCGGAGAGTCGCGCATCCTGTCAGCAGGATGGCGACGACGATCTGAACGCCTGCGATCCGCATGCCGTGTCCCCTCCTTCCTTGCGCCTCGCTGTCACTCCCACGCAACCCACATCCGCGCCACAAGGATAGTCCAGACGATCCCGCTCCACAAAGCTGGCCGCTTGGACAGGTAGATCCCGGAAAGCGGTTCGGTCGCCGTCGGCGTCTTCCGTCGGGGACCCGTCTGGGCAGTCCAGCCCCGGCTCGGGGGGAATCTCCCGTCAATGACGCTGCGGGCTTCTCCCGTCAGAAAATCCGGGATTCCCCTCTAGGACCGCCTCCATTCGCTAGCGATACTGAAGGTGCAGGCCGGGGAAACCCACTCAACCGGCGCTCGCAACCAACTTGGTCGCAGGCGCTGGGGCGAGGGGAGCGGCATCGGCCCGACGCTTTGTCGACCGCCGGATCTGGCTTCCAGCGAAGCCCCGGCACCATACAGCAACCAGAGAACAGGGGAAGGTCAGCGATGCGAAGGCGCGGAGGACGAAACAGGGCAGACAGGTCGGAGGCAAGCCGCGCTGGTCGCGGGGCCGAGGTCGTCACATGGGCGCTCCTGGGGATCTGGGCGATCGCGCTCTTCGGTCCCAGTGGTCCGGCGCTGCCGACCGTGCGTGAATCCGCCTCTCGCCTTCGCGCGGCCTTTCTCTTCCGAATTCGGTTGGAGCCGTGTCGCCGATGGAAGCTCGCTCGTCACGGACTCGCCGCAGATTCGCTTGGTGGTCTTCTCTGACTACGAGTGCCCGTTTTGCAAGCAGGCGGAGGCAGTCCTCGATTCGTTTTCGGTCGCCCATCCGTCTGCGGGCATTGGGCTCCGCCACGTTGTTCGGCTTGGCAGCGAACGCTCCCGGCTCGCCGCGGTCGCTGCCGCGTGCGCGCAGGCTGAGGAGCACCTGAGCGCCATTCACGACCTCCTGTACGAATACGCCGCTCTGCCTTCGGATTCGAGCTTCCTCACTCGTTTTCCCGGTGGGCTGGCAGCACGACTGGGGGCCAACGAACGAAGTCGCTGGACCAAGTGCATGGAAGACCCGAGTCCTTTTGTCCGATCACGGCTCGCTCAGGACTCGGCGCTGATTGACCATCTCCGCCTGCGCAGGACACCGACATTCATAGGTCCGAACGGATCCGTTACAGGTGTGCCGACGCTGTCCTCCCTGATCGAGGTCTCAGGTCTGGGGAGGCCGTCTGCCGATCATCAACCGTCAGTGGCCCCCGTTGTCGCTACTGGCAGCAAAAGCTACCGCTCCCAATCCTCACCGCAAGGAGGAACAAATGAAGAAGCAAGGCGCGCTCACCCTGCTGATCGCAACCACGCTCCTCGCGCCGTCGGGCGCGAAGTCGCCCCAGCCGGGACCCGACACCGGATCGATCACCGGTGACGTTGTGGTCGCCGTCAACACATGGACGGCGGTCGCGCGACCGACTACATCATCTTCGTCGACGCTTCCACCGTGTCGCAGCCATCCGATGGGCGGGTGGACCACATCTTCAGGCTGCAAGCGACCGCGCAGCCCGGGGCCGAGCATCACCTCGTGATGAGGAGTGCTCGCTTAGCCTGGTCTCCGGGAAGGGTCGCGGTTCAGGACGAGTCCGTCGGTCATCTGACGTTCACGATTCGGGGAGACCAAGACGCTCCGGCTCTGGACCTGCGGACCTTGGCTGCCATGCCCTCGGACTGGACTGTGGACGGCTACGGGCTCGCCCACACGATCGGGTGGGACATCAGGCTGCCGAACCAAGGGCTGTCCGACGACGCCTTTGTTGATCTTTTCGGATTGGCGGGGAGTAGTGCCTGCACCGCTGGCGGGCCGAACAGCCAAGCATGCAGCATTACCTGCGGCAATACCGGATGCAGCGTTGACTGCGACGACGGGCACACCGCATGCTGCAAGTGCGGGTTCAGCGCTCCATCGTGCACGTGTTCCTAAGGGACATCGATCCATGACGACCATGACATCCTCGATCACCGCCAGACTTCTTCTGGGCCTCTGCACCCTTGTGGTAGCCGTGGGTAGCGCCGACCGGGGATCCGCTCGGGCGCTTCAAGCTCTGGAGGAACAGCGCCCCCATCTTCCGGAATGGCGGCTCGCAGAGTCACCATTGTTCACGGTCGGTCACGACGGCGCCGAACTCTTGCACCGAGTCGGCGGTGCTGTCGTTCTCGGTAACGGAAGCGTTGTCGTCAGTGATTCCGGCAACCGGCGCCTGCTGGTTCTGGACGCCACAGGCAGGGTATCGGCAACGCTGGGCCGACAAGGCGATGGCCCTGGTGAGTTCCAGTCAATCGGTCCGATCTCGGCCATCGGTGATACCGTCGTCGCCTTCGACGGTTCCTTGCACCGCGGCACCGTGTGGGTCCCGGGTAGCGAACCGGAGGTCTATTTGATTCCCAGAGTCAACCGGCGCGCCGCGTTTGCTTTTGGGGCCGTTTCGGCTCACGAGTGGATACTCGCCGCGCGTGAGCCGGCGCCCCAAGGCGCAAATCAGCTTTTCGAGACACATTCCGCCATTGCGCTGCTCAGGGCACGATCGCGGGAGACAGTCGGCCTCGAACGGCGCTGGTTCGCCTACAGCTATTCCTTTTCGGAAACGACATCCACGATGTCCGGCACGACAACGTACCGTATCCCGGTGCTTGGGACCGCGCACCTGGGCACGGCAGCCGGCCGGTGGTTCTTCGTGCCGATGGATAGTCCGGTCATCGAGTTGCACGATGCCGAGGGGAGGGGTCCTGCCGTCGAAATCGCGTTGCCGCTGGAGGCGCGCCGTCCGTTGGGACCCCGGCTGTCGGAATACGGAGACAGCGTGGTTTCGTCCGTCGATCAGGAGTACCGTGCCAGATTGCGGGCGGTGTACGATGGTGTGGAACGGGCAGCGTCGGGAAAGAGCGCCGCGCCGGCTCAGCGGGTCGTGGCGATGGGGGAAGACATCTGGATAGACCTTGCGACCCCGAACCGGGCACAGAATGGGAAGACCGTTTGGATCGTGGCCAGTGCCCGAGAAGAGACGCTGCGTGCAACGATCGCGCTCGACTCCGACAAGACGCTGCTTGGCGGCAATGCCAGCATCGCCGTGTTGCTGCGCCGCAACGAGCTGGAGGAGGAGAGCGTTGAGGTGTATGCGGTAATGCGCGGAGCCGAGGGGAAACGACTCGACCGGTAGTGTGCAACCCTTTTGATTCGGGCGGAGGGGTTGGTAGAGCAGGCTGCCTTTCGTGGCCACGCTCCGCGCGACCCCTGCAAGTCTGACGAGGGGCTCCCGCCCCCTCCGACCGACTGCTATTCCCTCCCCAGCGGAAAACCGAGCCCGTCGCGTGGCGTCGGCCCCGGGAGCAGGAACAGGTACCGCCCAACCACCACACTCCTACTGACGGTTTCGGTTCACTCGTGTCGGGAGTGTGCTTGACCGCTCGACTCTGGCGGCTACCGGGGCAGGAGCCACTATCTTCTGGTCGTGTCTCCACACTCACTCTCAGACCGACGGAAGGAGCACACGACACATCCGCGCCACCGTCTTTTCTCGTCTTGCCCGCCATGCGTTCGGATCCCACGCGGCTCTCAATGCGGCGCTGGTGCTGGCCGTGGCGGGATGCGGTGTGGACAGCGCGCCCTCGACCCCGGTCAATCTATTCGACGAAGCGGCGGGGACGGTGGTCACGAGACGCTTGGCTTTCGATACGCTGTGGGTGTACGGCGGGGCGGACGATACGATCATGCTCAACGCCGACCGCGTAGCGGCGTTTCCGGGAGGTGACGCCGCGGTCCTTGATCTGTTGGGTCGGCGGGTTCACAGGGTGGGTGTCGGCGGCGTCGCTTGGTCGTGGGGAACCAAGGGTGAAGGGCCGGGGGAAATCGACCATGTGAGGGACCTTGACGTGAACGCCGAGGGGGAAGTGGTGCTCGCGGACGCCGGCAACGGCAAGCTGCACTGGCTGTCGGGGGATGGAACGTGGCTCCGAGAGGCTGGTTTGCCGAAGGGCACAATCAACGTGGACGCGGTCGCGGCGTTGGAGGGCGGTGACTATATCCTCTCATCGCTGATGTATGCCGAGGCTCTCGCGGCCCTTGAGTCCACGCCACCAGGTCCGATCGCGGCCAACCGGTGGGTGCGGGTGTCCGCAGAGGGCGAAATCGAAGGACTCGTCCCCTTTCCCTGGGAAGGCTTTCGCTCGATGTCCTTTTTTCAGACGGTCGGCAGTATCGCGGGTGCCCGATCCCTGTCCTCAAGCGGAGGCTCCCGGTGGGTATTCGGGTTTGGGTTGGGCAACGGCTTCTTCGTCTTCAACGACAGCGTGGCCGAGGCGTACCCGTATGTGCGCCATGCCGACTTCCCGGAGGTTGAAACGGGAGGCTTGAGCGGCGGCAGGGACGGGTTCCGGATGGGCTATCGCGAAGGCCGTCCGGACCGGGTGGCGCGGGACGTGGCGATTCGAGGCGACACCGTTTTTGTGCTGGCGGGCAACCACTGGGAAATCGACCGCTACGAGTCGGCTACCGGCCAATATCTGGATTCGGTCCCGCTACCCGTGCCCTTGTCGCGGTTTGCGTTGGCCCGCGATGCGCTAATCGGCATCGTTGCAGGGGGAATGTACCCGCAAGTCATCGCGTTGCGAGCCAGGTAGCGGCTCCGGCCGCGTCGGGCTGCCGTGTCGCGCGGCAGCGCTCGCCGGACTGGAAGCTTGGGGTTCGAAGGGGGGCGGCACCTCCCCTCGGCAACCGCGACGTTCAACGTCGCGTGCGCTGTATGAGCCACGTAACAGCGACTTAGCCAGCCCCGGTGAACATCTCCGAATCGCCGCTCCCGGCATCGACCGGAGCAACCTCGACCCGCGCCGTCGCGGGCAAGCTTTCCGGCCTCGTGGTCGCCGGCTTCGCGGGCGACGAGGGCCAGTCGGTTCGCCGTGGCGATGGCGGGGTCTTGTGCCAGCCCCCTGTTCCACCCTACCCGTACCCCTGGGGATCCAAGATCGTCGATTCGTGGGCGATTCCATGGCCGTCGGATCGCCTGAAAAAGTCCTCGGACTGCCCCGAAGCGGCTTCCGAGACCCGGTTGCGGCTTCAGGTCAGCTCGGGGTGCTCTCTATCCGCGCCAGAGGCGGTTTCCACCCCTTTGTTCCTCGCCGGCCCACTCGCGGCCGGGATTGGAGATTGACGGCGCGATGCGACCTTCCTATGGTACGAGGGCCGTTTCGGGTCGGCGAGCTCGACTCGGAAATCAAATCACCCCTCTACTTTACAGGGAGGAACAGTCGAGTATGAAGAAACTCATCGCTGGCGTCTTGGTCGCCGCATGGTCTATAGCCGTGGCCACTCCGTCTGCTGTCTCCGCGACGGAGACGTACACCATCCCGATGACGGCGTGCGCGATCATCGGCGTACCAGACGAAGACTGCGACCCATACGATGTCGTCTTCGACTTCGAAATTGACGACGATGGGGACATCAACATCGACATCACCATCTGCCCTCTCAAGGAGAAGCGGACGACCATCACGACCGTCGTTGTGGAGACGGAAGATGGTACCGAGATCACGACGGAGACGACCGTCGAGTGCGACTACGGCGACTGTGGAAGCGAAGAGGAGTAGGCCACGAAGTGGGCGGCAGCCTGTGAGAGGGGGCATTCAGAGTGCGGCGGTGGGAATCGCTATCTTGGGGGGTCCTGTCGCTGAGGCGCAGCAGGTCGTGGAAGTCGACTTCGAGGTCGGTCGAACCATTATCGACGACGAGTGGCGGTCCATGTTCCACCACGACATCGCCGTGGACTGGGCGAGGCAGGTTCTCTACGTGCGCGACGATGAGGAGCCGGAAGGGATCATGGCCTTCTCGCTTGAAACCGGCGAGTGGGTTCGTACGCTTCCGACGCCCACGGGCGATGGTCCAAGGGAGTTGACGCACGGCTTCCGCGACTTGGCCGTCGCCCGTGGCGGCGGCATCTACGCCGCCGGTTTGCTGAGGGTCATCGAGTTCGATGCTTCGGGCGGTTTTGTCCGCACCTGGACGCCGAATGCACCGACGCGCCAAGCCGTTTGCGATTTGGCCGGTGCCCCGGCCGTGCCCACTCAAGGCGGAGTGGTGCGACGGGGACCGGATGGGGACGAGAACATCGGCCCCGTGCTGTCGAACGGCAGGGCACTCAAGGCGGCAACGGTTGAAGTCGGGGTAGCGATCAGTCGGAGGCTCTCGTCCTCGCGGATCGCCTGCTTGGATGGTGCCGCCTACGTCGTGTCGAGCTACGACACCGGATCGGACTCGGTGTTCGTGTACCGGGCCGGTCATGAGGAACGCAGGATCGCAGTGCCGACAGATTTTGTCGAGGATGACTGTCTGCGGGCGGTGACGGTGAACGGGGTGACCCTGAGGAGAGAATGCCCCGTGTGGAGCAAGCGACTCCGACCGTCCTTCGACGACTTGGGCAACCTCGTGCTCTTCGGAAGCGACAAGACAACGCAAGGTGCCATCATCAACCCCGAGACCGGCTGCTACGCGATGGTGCGCACGCCGTCAAACCGGATTCACAGGGTTGCGAGGATCCACGCCGACAGTGCCCTTGTCTTCCGGCACCCTACCGGTCGGCGGCACATAGAAGGGCTCGGCGAGATGGACGTAACCTACGGCAACTCGGCCAACGGAGTGTCTCTCCACCCGCTGCGCCGAGTAACAGGCGATCCGTGCCCTGGGATGCTTCCGTCTGTCGGTTGATCGGAACGCCCGCAGAGTCCCGCCATTCAGGTCCGGTTTTCCCGCTTTCGCGGTACGGTCCAGCAGGGTCCCGTACAACGGCAGGAAACGCAGATCGTGCAGTCCCAGTTTGACTTACGTGATCTCCTGCCGTGATTCAGACCTTAGGCGCTCTGCCGGGCTGGCAAGGCGCGACGAGAGGGGAATAGCAGAGCTATTCGCCCGAGGAGCAACGCAGAGCGGAGCCTTGGAGTGGCAAAATGTACAGTGGACATGACATAATGTAATGTGTACCTTACAGCGTGGACAGGTGAGGCGAAGCGGCCAGCGCGGATGCATCGCCGCTCGAATGCCGGGGGGATTTTGTCCACGGGCTGTTAGGCCTTCGGCGCAATCACCAGGGTGTCCGCGAAGGCGCGCAACACGGTGCCGCGATCGAGGAACCCGACCAGCCGGCCCTCCCGGACGACCGGAAGCCGGGAAACCTGCCGCGCGATCATGGAGCGGCTCGCCTCGGCCAGGCTTTCCCCTTCGGAGACGCCCAGGACGGCCCGCTTCATGATGTCGCGGGCCAGCAGCGCACGCCTCTCCGCGCTCCCCTCGCTCTCCGGCAGCGTGTGTGACAGCACGTCGCTCACCGCGATCACCCCCAGCAGCTCGTGGTCCTTGCCGATCACCGGAATGGTGGCGAGCCCACGCCGCAGCATTAGGTACTGCACCTCATGCATGGGCGCATCAGGGTAGATGCGGTAGACGAGCGAATGGAGTACGTGCCCGACCGTTACGTTGACTTCTATCTCTTTGTCATGAAACTGTCTGGATTCGATTAGTTGAAGTGCCTTCTCAGGTTCCGGGATCTCTCCGGTCAAGGCAGCCAGTTCCATGAGCGCCGGACCGAGGAAGAGATTGACCGCCGGCCGGGGAAGTCCCCAGACCACCCATGTGCCCCGGTAGTCCGCGGGGCGGGTGCCGTCCCCGGGGGTCAGCAGGAAGAAGAGGCCCGGATCGTGCGCGTCGCAGCCGAGGTTGATCAGGCCTATCCGCGCCGACAGGGAGTTGCGGTGCGGCCGGACCTTCGCGCGGGAAACCCCCCTGGCAGCCACGAGTACGGCATGGTCCCGGGGCAGGTCCTCAACCCCACCCGCAACCAGGGACTGCCAGGCGTCGGTCTTCGTGGCGACGGCGACTCCGGGATCTGCGATCAGTTGCCTGAGCTTCACGGTGCTCATGGAGGCCGCCAGGGGGGCTCGTGCAGCCGGATGCTACCCGCCCAGCGACTCCCGGACCAGAGCGGCGATCTCCGCGGGGCGTTTGGCGACCCTGATTCCATTGTCCTCGAAGGCCCTGGTCTTTTCGGCGGCGGTTCCCGACGACCCGCTAATGATAGCACCTGCGTGGCCCATGCGCGTCCCCGGAGGCGCGGTCCGCCCCGCGATGAACCCCACGACCGGGATGTCCAGGTTAGCACTGACCCACGCCGCGGCCTCCTGTTCCGCGGTGCCCCCGATCTCGCCGATCATCACGGCCGCCTCGGTTTCGGGGTCTTCGGCGAACGCCGCGAGGCAGTCGACGAAGCTGGTTCCTATCAGGGGGTCGCCTCCGATGCCCACGCAGGTGGTCTGTCCCAGCCCGTCCCGGGTCAGGTGATGCACGGCCTCGTAGGTCAGCGTACCCGACCGCGATATCAGTCCCACCGGCCCCCGGGTCACGATGCTTCCCGGGATGATCCCGAGCGTGGTCTTGTCCGGGCAGATGATTCCCGGACAGTTGGGCCCCAGCACCCGGCAGCCGCGGTCCCGTGCCAGCGCGTGCGCCCGGGTCATGTCCAGCACCGGTATGCCTTCCGTCACACACACGATGAATCCGACCCCGGCGTCGGCGGCTTCCATGATCGCGCCGGCGGCGAATGCGGGCGGCACGTAGATCACCGAGGCGTTCGCACCCGTCTCGGCGACGGCATCCGCCACGGTGTCATGGACCGGCACCTCCATGCCGTCCGGGCCGTCGAACCGGCGTCCGCCCTTCCCCGGGGTCACCCCCGCCACGACGCGGGTGCCGTACGCCATCATCTGGCGGGTGTGGAACGAGCCGTCGCGGCCGGTGATCCCCTGCACTATGACCCGAGTGGTCCCGTCAACGTAGATCGACATGATTCCGGAACAGGCTTCCTTTCGGTTTCGGTGTCATCCGGCCCGCCGCACGGCCTCCCGGACCACCTCGTCCATGGAGGCGACCGCGGCCAGCCCGGCATCCGCCAGAATCTCCCGCGCGCGCTCTTCGTTGGTGCCCGTGAGCCGGATCACCAGGGGTACGCCGAACTCCAGCCGCCCCACGGCCTCCACGATTCCCCTGGCCACGTCGTCGCAGCGTGTGATCCCCCCGAAGATGTTGAAGAGGATCACCTTCACGCCCGGGTCCGCGGTGATGATCTCCAGCGCCGCCACCACCTTGTCCGGATTCGAGGATCCGCCGATGTCGAGGAAGTTGGCCGGCTCGCCCCCGTAGTACTTGACGAGGTCCATCGTGGCCATCGCCAGCCCGGCTCCGTTCACGCAGCAGCCAACGTTCCCCTCCAGCTTTACGAAGCTCAGCCCGGCCGCCCGTGCCTTCGCGTCGGCCTCCGACTCCGAGTCGGGGTCGCGGAGCGCCGCGACCGCGGGGCGGCGGAAGAGCTCGTTGTCGTCGATGCTGACCTTGGCGTCGATCGCCTTCACCTCACCGGTGCCCGTCGAGATGAGCGGGTTGATCTCGGCCATCGAGGCACCGTTGCCCGTGAAGGCGGCGTAGAGCTGGGTGAGGATCCGCGCGGCCTGCCTTGCCAGCGCCGGGTCGCTGTACAGCCGGGTGGCGAGTTCCCAGGCCTGGTGCGGCATGAGCCCGTAGCGGGGGTCGACGCGCAGCTTGTGTATCGCTTCGGGGTTGGTCTCGGCAACTTCCTCGATGTCGACGCCCCCTTCGGCCGACACCATAAGCACGGGGCACTGCCCCTCCCGGTCCACGAGGATGCCCGCGTACGCCTCCGTGGCGATGTCCTCGGTGGGCGAGACCAGCACCCGGCGCACCGTCAGGCCCCTGATCTCCATCCCCAGGATCGCCCCGGCGTGGAGCGCGGCCTCGTCGGCGCCGGCAGCCAGCTTGACGCCGCCCGCCTTCCCGCGACCGCCCGAGTGCACCTGCGCCTTGACGACGACCCTGCCACCGTATTTCCCGGCCAGCGCGCGAACCGCGGCGGGGTCATCAGCGACCTCCCCGGGGTTGACGGCCATCCCGGCGGCGCGGAACAGCTCCTTGGCCTGGTATTCGTGAAGGTCCATGGGCGCAGGTGCGGTTGATGGGAAGCGTGGTCGCGTCGAGCGCCGCGCGGCAGTGCGGGCGCCAATCCTCCCGCTCCGCCGCAGCGGCGCCGTCATATCATATTACAGAGCACCCCCAACCTGAAGGGCCGCCGTGGAGAACGCAGCCGCCGGCGCGAGGAGCGCCGCAGAACCGATCTACCTGGATCACGCCGCCACCACCCCCGTGCGGGCGGAAGTCGGCGCCGTGATGGCGGGGTGCCTGGCCGACGACTTCGGGAACCCGTCCAGCGGGCACCGGTGGGGCCGCCGCGCGAGGGCGAGGCTGGAGGAGGCCCGGGCGACGCTGGCGGCGGCGCTGGGCGTGGAGGCGGGCAGCGTGTGCTTCACCAGAGGAGGCACCGAGTCCGACAACCTGGCCGTGCTGGGCAGCGTGCGGGGGCTGGGTGGGGGGGGCGGGGGGCGCAGCGCGCATGTGGTCACATCCGCGGTCGAACACCCCGCGGTCGAGGCCGCGGCCACGCAGGCGGTGCAGGAAGGAGCGCGCCATACCCGGGTAGGCTTCCAGGGTGGCGAGTTCGACCTGGACGGGCTGCGCGCCGCGCTTCGGGACCGCGACCGGCCGGCGGTGGTGTCGTGCATGTGGGTGAACAACGAGACGGGACTCGAACTGCCCCTGGCGGAGATCGCCGCGGAGTGTGGCGGCCACGGGGTGCGGCTGCACAGCGACGCGGTCCAGGCGGTCGGCAAGATCCCCGTCTCTCTCGCCGAGGTCCCCGTCGACCTGCTCACCGTGACCGGTCACAAGATCTGCGGACCCAAGGGCACGGGGGCGCTGATCGCGCGCAGCCGCCGCGGGATCGAGCCGCTCCACTTCGGGGGTGGACAGGAGGGCGGGCTGCGTCCCGGCACCGAAGACGTGGCCGGTGCGGCGGGCCTGGCCGAGGCCGTTCGGCTGGCCGTCCGCGAGGCGCCTGCCGAATCGCGCAGGCTGGCGCGCCTGCGCGACGAAGTGGAGTCGCGGCTGATTCAGGGGATCCCCGGCGCGCGGGTCAACGCGGGCGGCCTGCCGCGGGCGCCGCACATCCTTTCCCTGGCTATCCCCGGGATCGACCCTGACACACTGCTGGCGGCACTGGACGGCGAAGGGATCGCGGTGTCCGGCGGCTCCGCCTGCGCCAGCGGGTCCAGTTCGCCGAGCGCCTCGCTTGCCGCCCTCTACCCCGGCGACACCGCAGCCTCGCTGCGCCTCAGCTTCGGACGCCTCAACGAGGCCGGTCAGGTGGACCGCATCGTCGTGGCGGTCGTTGAAGCCGTGGCCCGGATCCGCTCCCTGTGGGCAACATGAACGCCGCTGCGGACGGCCCGCGGCGCATCCTGGTCGCAATGTCGGGCGGGGTCGATTCCTCCGTCGCCGCGGCGATGCTGGTGGAGGCCGGCCACGAGGTCATCGGCGCCACCATGAAGACCTTCTGCTACAGCGACGAGGAGGTGGCCGCCAGCCGGAAGACATGTTGCGGGCTCGAGGGGATCCAGGACGCGCGCCAGGTCGCCGACCGGCTGGGAGTCCCACACTACGTCTTCGATGTGGAGCGCGAGTTCACGCGCGATGTCATCGACGACTTCGTCGCCGAGTACGGGCGCGGCAGGACCCCCAACCCCTGCGTGCGGTGCAATTCGAACACCAAGTTCCGCGACCTCCTGCGGCGGGGCCGCGTGCTCGGCTGCGACGGCGTCGCGTCGGGCCACTACGTCCGCCTCGATCGCTCTGGCGGCGAGCCGCGGCTCCTGCGCGGTGCGGATCGCGCCAAGGACCAGTCGTACTTCCTGTGGGGACTCCCCGCCGAGCTTCTCGGGAAGCTCCACTTTCCCCTCGGCGAACTCACCAAGCCCGAAGTGCGGGAGCGCGCCCGCGCACTGGGCCTCGTCACCGCCGACAAGCCCGAGTCCCAGGAGATCTGCTTCGTCCCCACCGGCAACTACCGGGATTTCCTGGAGAAGAAGCTCCTGCCCACCCACCCGGCTCTGCTTCCAGGCGCGATCGTTGACCGCCAGGGGCGGGTGCTGGGGCGTCACAACGGCTACTCAGGCTTTACGGTCGGTCAGCGCAAGGGACTCGGAGGCGGCCTGCCGGAACGCTACTACGTCCTCGAGATACGGCCCGGGACACGGCAGGTGGTGGTGGGCCCCAGGCGCCTTCTGGGAGTGCGCGCCGCCCGCGTCGGCGACGTGAACTGGCTCGCCGACCCGCCCCTGCCCGGAACGCGTCTGCAGGTGCAGGTCCGCTACCGGTCGCCGGCACACCCCTGCCGGGTCGCGCACTGCGACGGAGACTTCGCGGAACTGCGTTTCGAGGAACCGGTCCGGGCCGTCACTCCGGGCCAGTCGAGCGTCCTCTTCGACGGCGACAGGGTGATCGGGGGCGGCAGAATCAGCCGTGTGACGGAAAGCGGCTACTGACGGCGGCCTGCCCGGCGGCGGAAGGCGCCAGGCGAGGCAGCGACCTTCACCACTTCAGGCCGGCCGAATCCGCGAACTCCCGGATCTGCCGCTCCTGCTGCTCGGTGAGTTCGTCGGGGACCTCCAGCTTCACCTCCACGTACTGGTCGCCCCGCATCCCTTCGCGCTCGATTCCCTGCCCCTTGATCCGGAAGCGGGTTCCGGGCTGTGTCCCGGGCGGAATGCGCAGCACCACCTTCCTGCCCGAGATGGTGCCGACCCGGATCCGCGACCCCAGCGCGGCCTGCGCCAGGTTCAGCGGCACCGTGACGATGATGTCGTTGCCCTCGCGGCGGAAGAAACGGTGCTGCAGGACCTTGAAGGTGATGATCAGGTCGCCCGGGGCGCCGCCCTTGCGGCCTCGCTCACCCTGGCCGGTGAGACGCATCCTGGTGCCGGAATTGACCCCTGGCGGGACGGACACCTGGATCTTGCGGCTCTGGTGGACCTTTCCCGCGCTTCCGCATGCGCGGCAGGGCCGGTCGGCAGCCTCGCCGCGACCCATGCAGGCGGGGCACGGGCGATTCACCGCAAAGCCGCCCTGGCCGAAGGAAACGCTCCCCGATCCCCTGCACTCTCCGCACTTCTTCCAGGCCGCACCGGGGGCGCCTCCGGATCCGCCGCAGGTCGCGCACTCCTCGCTTATCGGCACCGAGACCGTGGTCTTCCCGCCCTTGGCGGCTACCATGAAGGGAATCTCGGCGACGTGTTCGACGTTGCTTCCCCGGGCGGGTTCGGCGGACTTGCGCGGCCGGGCCTTCTTCCCCCGGTCGAAGATCGAGGAGAAGATGTCGGAGAACCCGCCCAGGCCCCCGAGATCCTCGAAGGAGAAGTTGGTCGATGTCTGCGGTCCGGTTCGGGGGCCGGTCCGGGCGCCCCGGAAGCCGAGGGCGCCCAGTTTCCGCATCTGGTCGTATTTCTTCCGCTTCGCGGGATCGGAAAGCACCCCGTTCGCCTCGCCTATGTCCTTGAAGCGCTCGGCTGCCCGGGGATTGCCCGGATTGGCGTCCGGGTGGTACTTCTTGGCCAGCCGGCGGTACGCCTTCTTGATGGCGTCAGCGCCGGTCTTTTCGTCGACTCCGAGGATCGCGTAGTAGTCCTTGTCGGTCGTCATGGTCCCCGCCGGCCGCTAATCCGCCTTGAAGACGCTCACCCGCGCCGGCCGGATGAGGATCCCCTTCAAGGTATACCCCCGCTGAAAAACACTCGCCACGGTGTCGTCGTCGTCTTCAGATTCGGCGCTCACCCGCATCATCGCCTCCATCGTGTTGGGATCGAAGCCTGCGCCCTCCGGGTCCACCACCTCCACGCCGGCCTCCTCGAGCGCGCGGAAGAACTTCCGCTCGACCAGATCGACGCCCTCCACGATCGCATCTACGGATGCGGTGCTCTCGGGTTCCAGGGCCGTGACCCTGCGGAGATCGTCGAGCGGCTCCAGGAAACGCGCGACCAGATCGGCCTGCGCCCGGTTCCACCTCTGTCTGAGCCTGTCCTCGGTGCGCTTCCTGAAGTTGTCGAAGTCGGCCGCCAGGCGCAGGTGCTGGTCCTTCAGGCGGTCCCGCTCCGCCTCCAGTTCGGCAACCGGCGCCACTCCATCCGGCGGGTCTTCCGGGCCGCCGCCGTCGGGGGTCTCGTCCACCTCGGCTGACGGTGCCTCAGGCGGCGCCTCGGAGCCGCCGCCGTCCGTGCCTCCGTCGACCACTTCCGCGGGGGCCGCTGCCTCGTCCTCCTGCCCGGCCTCCCGCGTCCCTTCCTGCATGCCTTCGTTCTCCGGCACGTTCATCTCCCCAATCGCTGCTCGGCGGTTCGTTCTTCCGTGTTCACAAGCTGATCAATCCCCGGCCGCCGGTCCATACGTCGCGCTCCCGGCCGCTTCGGCGGCCATCTCCAGCACCGCGGCCACGCTTGCACCCCGAACGGCCCCGCGGTCTCCGGGAAAGCGCTCCAACCTGGCGTGCACCGTCCCGCCCGGGAGCGCCACTGCCAACCATACCGTCCCCACAGGCTTCCCCGGCGTTCCGCCCTCCGGCCCCGCGATCCCGGTGACTGCCATCGACACGTCGGCCGCGAAGGTGCGGAGTGCGCCGGCCGCCATCTGCAGCGCCACCTCCCGCGAGACCGCGCCCTGCTCCTCCAGCGTCGCCGGAGCGACTCCCAGGTGCTGCACCTTGACCTCGTTGGCGTAGGCTACCACCCCGCCCGCGTACCACGCCGACGCACCGGGCAGGTCGGTAATGGTCTTGGCCAGCAGGCCCCCGGTACAGCTCTCGGCGGTCGCAACGCGCAGTCCCCTGCGGGTGGCGATGCCGGCCAGCCGGCGCGACGCGGTGGTCAGCCCCGCGTGGCCAGGGACCGGTGGCGCCACAGGTAGTCGGCCATCGAAAACAGGCTGAGAAGGACGGACAGGCCCAGGGTGACGCCGATAATGGCGCGGTGCAAGGCGCTCCACAGAGCCCACGGCGCCCCGCTCCACCCCGTGTCGGCGGCCGTGGCCGCCAGCGGATACCAGAGCAGCGCGGCGCCGGTGAACACGCTCAGGAGCAGCGTCTTGGCCTTGCCGGACTTCCCGGCCGCGATCACGACGCCGCGCCGCACGGCGTAACCCCGCAGCACCGTAACCAGCACTTCCCGGCCGAAGATCACCAGCATCACCCAGAGCGGCATCTGGCCCCACCAGGGCAGGCGGGCGAGATCGTCCGTGCGGTGGCTGATCAGGTACAGGGGCACGAAGGTGCACGCCAGGAGGAGCTTGTCCGCGAGCGGGTCGAGGAGCTTGCCCGTGTCGGTCACCCACCCGTACCGGCGCGCCAGCTGCCCGTCCCAGATGTCCGAGAGGGCGGCGACGAGGAAGACGAAAAAGGCGGCGTAACGGTTGGCGCCGCCGCCCGACAGGGCCAGGAAGGGGATCACCGGGCAGAGGGCGATCCGCGCGGCGGTGATCGCGTTGGGGATGTTCAATCGGCGTCCGCCTTCCGCCCGAGCTCGTCCTCCATCCGGGCCAGGATCGCGGCCCCCCGGTTGCGCAGGAGGCGCTTCGGCTCCCAGGCGCAGAAGTCGCGCAGCACCGACACCGAGCCCACGCTCGCCGGTTCTCCCGCCATGTGTCCCAGCGCGGCCAGGCGGCGGAAGGCGTTGGCGCTGAAGAGTTCCCTTCGATTGCTCTCGACCTGGGCACGGATGACGAGTACGGTCAGCGCCGCCACGGCGCCCGCGCCCAGCAGGAACATCCCGATTCTGCGGATCCGGCCACTCATCGTCGGCAGTCCGTGGACAAAGCCCCGCAAGCACCGAGAGCGGCGAGGCGCCGGGCCGGCAAGGCGTGACGAAGGGCGCACAGCGGAGCTATTCGCCCGAGGAGCAACGCAGAGCGGTGCTTCGGAGGTCCGAAAAGTAAAGAACACATGACGTCTTGCAAGGTTGCCTTGACATTGAGAGTGCGTGTGCACCGCGGTCCGGCCCGGATGCACCGTCGCTCGAATGCCGGGGGGATTTTGTCCACGGGCTGTTACATCTCCCGGCGGCCCGCCAGCGCCTCGGCGATGGTGGTGCCGTCGATATACTCGAGATCGCTGCCAACCGGGATGCCGCGGGCCAGGCGCGTGACGCGCACGGGATACGGGCGCAGCACGCCCTCCAGGTATACCGCCGTAGCCTCCCCCTCGACGCTCGCGTTCGTGGCCAGGATGACCTCCCGGACCCGCCCCCCCGCACCGTCGAGGCGCCGCACCAGGCCAGCGATGGCGAGTTCGTCCGGACCGATGCCGTCCAGGGGGGACAGACGGCCGCCGAGCACATGGAAGAGGCCGCCGTACCGCCCGGCCCGCTCGATCGCCCCGACCTCATAGGCCTCCTCCACCACGCAAATCACCTTCCGGTCCCTGGATGGATCGCCGCAGACCGAGCACAGCTCGGCGTCGCAGTAGTTGCCGCACTCCGGGCAGGCGTGCACCCGGTCGGCCACCCGGTCGAGCGCCCGCGCGAGGCGGCGCACGTTCTCCTTCGGCCCCTTGACGAGGTGGTAGGCCAGTCGCAACGCGGTCTTGGCGCCGACTCCGGGGAGCTTGCCCAGCTCACGGATCAGGTTCTCGATCGGCGACACGGCGGAGCACTGCCTAGAGGAGTCCGGGCAACTGCATCGGGAGGCCTCCCGTGGCCCCGCCCATGCGCTCCTCCGCGAACGTGCGGGCCCGGTTCTGTGCCTCCGCGACGGCGGCGACGACCAGATCCTCGAGCATCTCGGGATCTTCCGGATCGATCACCTGCGGATCTATGGAGAGGTTCTTGAGGTCTCCGGTGCCCGTGACCCGTGCGGTTACCATGCCGCCGCCCGCGGACGCTTCGATTTCCTCTGCGTTGAGGCTGTCCTGCAGCTCCTGCACCCTGGCCTGGAGCTGCTGTCCCATCTTCATGAGTTGCTGGATGTTCTTCATTTCGTTTTCTCCGAGCGCTGAGGCTCCCGTAATCGTTCTTCAGTCCACCAGATCGAGTTCCAGTTCATCGACCGCGCGTTCCAGATGCGGCGCCTGCCTCACCAGTTCCTGCAACCGCGTCCGCCGGACCGAGTCCTGGGTGACCCGGCCGCTGCCGCCGCCCTCGTCGCCGTCGCTGCCGACAATTGAAATCTTGACAGAATCGCGCCCCGCATGAAGGGCCAGACCCTCCTCCAGGACACGAAGCACCTGCGGCGGCTGCAACCGGGCCTTGCCGGGGCCCGGAATCTCCAACACGAGGGTCCCGTCGCTCTCGCGGGCCACGGCGCCCTGGAGGAAGGGAGTCACCCCGCGCGGGAGCGTCTTCGCCAGTCTTTCCCTGTCGTCGAGGAGAGCCCGCCAGGCGGAGGCGAGGTCGGCGACGGGCGCGGCTGGCCGCCGGGAGGGCCGGGGTTGGGGGGATGGGCCTTGCGGTGGCTTGGCTGCGGGGGATGCGGAGGGTGCCGCGGGCGGTGCGGGCTCAGGGACCGGGGCACCGCCAAGCGAGCGGATGATGTCCTCCAGCTCGACCGTGCGGTCCAGGTAGCTCATCCGCAGCAGGAGCATCTCGACCATGACCCGGGGCCTCCCCGTGCGCCGCAGGCTGCCGTCCGCCTCCAGTCCCGAGGCCATGGCCAGCATGCGGACCAGGTCCCCGGGGGCGAAGCCTGCGGCCCGGTGCGCGTAGGCCTCGCGGAGCTCCCCGGACATCGTGCCCGGTGTCCCGTCCGGGTCGAGCGCGAGGCGCAGCAGCAGCCGCAGCCTCTCGGCAAGGCCGTGGTAGAACTCCACGAGGTCGTGCCCCTCGTCGAGCAGCTCCTCGACAAAGTCGAAGACGGCCCCATGGCGCCGTTCGAGGATCAGGTCCAGGATCTGCAGGTACCGCTCTTCGGCCACCACTCCGAGCACGCGCACCACCGCGTCGACCTTCACCTCCCGGTCCGACAGAGCGAGCACCTGGTCGAGCAGCGAAAGTCCGTCGCGCATGCCCCCGTTCGCCTTCCGGGCGATGGCGCGCAACGCCTCCGAGTCGAATCCGATTCCTTCCGCCTCGAGCACTTCGCCCAGCCGCTTCATTATGTCGTCGGTGCCGATCCTGCGGAAGTCGAAGCGCTGGCATCGCGACAGGATCGGCGAGGCGCTCTGCTGGATGCGCCGCGCTTCCGTGGTGGCAAAACAGAAGATCACCCGGGGAGGCGGCTCCTCCAGGATCTTGAGCAGCGCGTTCCAGGCCTCCCGGGTCAGCATGTGCGCCTCGTCCAGGATGTAGACCTTGTAGCGGTCCTCCTCCGATGGCGCCAGCATGGCGCGCGCCCTCAGTTCGCGGGCGTCGTCGACTCCCCGGTTCGAGGCGGCGTCGATCTCGATGACATCCAGCGACGTGTGCCCGCCCCAGATGTGCTCGCAGTTGTCGCAGGCCCCGCAAGGCTCTCCCCCGGCGGTGCGCTCGGCGCAGTTGAGAGACATCGCCAGGATCCGGGCCAGCGTCGTCTTGCCGACCCCCCTGGGACCGCAGAAGAGGTAGGCGTGTCCCACCCGTCCGCCGGCGACCGCTCGCCTGAGCGTCTCGGAAACGTGTTCCTGGGTGGCCACCTCACCGAACCGGCGGGGTCGGTATTTCCGGGCCAGGGCGAGATAGGACAAGTTGCGATTCGTGGGAGTTCCGGATGACCGTGCCCGGCACCCCGCGGACACACTCCGCGAACACCGAAGGGGAGTGCGTCCGGGCTGCCGGGGCCCGCGAGGTGCCCCAGGCGCTCCGCGGCGGCGTTTGCCGCACTTACCGCTGCTACCTTCACGGTCCTGACGGGGTTCATGAGCGCCCGCCCCGCGGACCTGGGGCACGGCCAAAGGTACCCGGTCGGGGGAGCGGGCGTCAACGGCGGTGCGCCAGTCGGTGGGTCATGCCCGGCAGTTCCGGCCAATGCTTTGTGAAAGGTTTCACAATCCCTCCCCACCACGGGACCGGGCCTGTCTCCCGAGAACCGGACAGTCCGTCCGCAGCTCCCCCCGGTGACCCGTCAGCCGCCCGGGCGCCAGGCGTCGGGGATGTGCTCGATTGCGGCCCGGTGCCCATGCAGGTCCACGCCGATGGCGTCGAAGCGGTAGACGCTGCCGGGCCGCCCGTTCTCGTGGATCCAGCGCCGGGCGGCCGTCACGACCGCACGCCGCTTCGCGGCACGAATGGGCTCGAGCGCCGTCCCCCCGCTGCTCGTGGTGCGGGTCTTCACCTCCACGAACGCGACCACTCCGCCACGGGCCGCGATCAGGTCGATCTCCTTCGGCCCCGCCCGGAAGTTGCGCGCGAGCACCGTCCAGCCCCGCTCGACGAGGTGCGCCTCCGCGATCGCCTCGCCCTTCCGTCCCACTTCCAGTCTTCCGTTCTCCATCCCACAAGAGTGGGGCCGGGTTCGGGGCGCCGGAATAGCGGGATGGGACCTGTGTGCGGGGGTGGGAGCGCGGCGCCTACGCGAGCGTCGCCAGCGACCTCCCGATGGCCCGGGCGATCGGGCCGCACTGCGCCACCATCTCCACGAACTGGCTAGGGTACAGGCTCTGGGCGCCGTCCGACAGCGCCTCGGGCGGACTGGGGTGCACCTCGACGATCAGCCCGTCGGCGCCGGCCGCGACCGCCGCGCGCGCCATCGGGGTCACCTTGTCGCGCACGCCGGTGCCGTGGCTCGGGTCGGCGATGACGGGCAGGTGGGTGAGCGACTTGGTCACGGGCACCGCCGTCAGGTCCAGGAGATTGCGCGTCTGCGGATCGAAGCTGCGCACGCCGCGCTCGCAGAGGATGACGTCCGGGTTGCCGGCGCTGAGCAGGTATTCGGCCGCCAGGAGCATCTCGGTGATCGTGGCCGCCATCCCCCGCTTCAGGAGGACCGGCTTGCCGCAGCGGCCGGCGCGCTTGAGCAGCGGATAGTTCTGCATGTTGTGCGCGCCGATCTGCACCACATCGGCGTACTCCGCGACGAGCGGGACGCCTTCGGGGTCCACCGCCTCCGTCACAACTGCCAGCCCGGTCCGTTCGCGGGCCTCCGCCAGGAGCTCGAGCCCCTTCGGCCCCAGCCCCTGGAAGGAGTACGGCGACGTGCGCGGCTTGAAGGCGCCCCCACGCAGCGCGCACGCGCCGGACTCGCTCAGCTGCGCGGCGATGTCCATGATCTGATCGCGGCTCTCGACGGCGCACGGGCCGGCGATGAGGACGACCTCGTCGCGTCCGAATGCCACGCCGTTGCCCAGTTCCACCACCGTGTTCTCGTCGCGCCACTCCCGCGACACCTGCTTGTAGGGCTTGCTGACGGGGATCAGTTCGCGCACACCGGGCAGGCCGGCGAGCCGGGCGGAATCGACCCTGCCGTCGTTTCCCACGAGACCGATGGCGGTGCGCTGGCGCCCGGGCATGGGCTTGGCGCCGTAGCCCATCTCGGCGATCGTGTCGACGACTCTCCGTATCTCCTCGGGCGTGGCCCGGTGGTCCATCACGATCAGCACGGTTCGGCTTCTCCGATAGTGAATTGTTGCCCGTCGCGGGCGCAGACTACGCGGCCCGGATAGCCGGCGGCCCGCACGAGGCCCGGCACCGCGGCCGCATCAAGGGGGGGATAAAGATGGGTGAGCACAAGGTTCGCCGGGTTCGCGGCACGCGCCAACGCTGCCACCGACGCCGGCGAAAGATGGTTCGTGGCGGTGGCCGGATCCGCGAGCGCGCACTCGCTGACCAACAGCCCGCACCCCCGCAGGAAGCGTCCCAGCCAGGGGTCGGGGCCGGTGTCGCCGGTGTAGCCGGCCGTGCGGCCTCCCAGCTCGGCGCGCACGGCCACGGAGTCGGCGGTGTGCCGCGAGGGGGCGAACCGCAGGGTGACGGAGTCGTCTGTCCAGATGCCGTCCCGTGCGACTTCGCTGTAGACGACGTCGAAGCCGGGGTGGGTGATGAAGTCGCCGTGCGCGGCGCGGAGCGCGTCGATGCGCCCGCGCAGGCCGGGTGGCCCGATGACGTGCAGGGGGAGGGTGCGAGGCGACGGGGACGCCCACTTGAGCGCGAAGAGGAGGTGGGGGAGGTCCGCGAAGTGGTCGGTGTGGAAGTGCGTGAGGACGAGGTGGCCGACCTTCCACCAGGGCTTGCCGTGGCGGGCCAGGGCGTGCACCGCGCCGGGCCCCGCGTCCAGCATCAGGACCTTGCCGCCGGCCTCGATGAGGTGGCAGGGCGAGGATCGCTCCCCGGATGGGACCAGCGTCCCGGATCCGATGACGGTGAGCGATGGCGGCACGGCGGTCAGACCGCGGGATCCCTCACGGGAGGCGCCTCCAGGCGAACGCCGACGACCGACGACACCCCCGGATCCTCCATAGTGACGCCGTAGATCCAGTCCGCTGCTTCGATGGTGCGCGGATTGTGCGTGATCACCACGAACTGGGTGCGGGACTTGAAGCCCTGCAGCAGGCGAACGAAGCGGGTGATGTTGGAGTCGTCCAGGGGCGCGTCCACCTCGTCGAGGACGCAGAACGGACTCGGCTTGACGAGGTAGATGCCGAAGAGGAGAGACAGCGCCGTGAGCGCGCGCTCGCCGCCCGAGAGCTGGTCGATGCGCTGCGTCCGCTTGCCCCGCGGAGAGGCGTGGATTTCGATGGGCGATTCGAGCGGATTGTCGGGCTCGGAGAGCCGCAGCTGGGCTTCCCCCCCGCTGAAGAGGTGGCGGAAGGTCTCCACGAAGTTGTGCGTGATCGCCTCGAAGCTCTCCATGAAGCGTTCGGTGGCCGTGGTGTTGATCCGCCGGATCGCGGTGCGCAGGTCGTCCCTGGCCGAGACCAGGTCCTCGCGCTGGGTCTCCATGAACTCCAGGCGGGCGCTCTCCTCGGCGTGCTCCTCGAAGGCCAGCATGTTCACGGGTCCGATTCGTGCAAGCGCGCCAATGATCTGCTCCAGTTCGGCCCGCAGTTCGTCCTGGTCCCCCTCGACCTCGTCCGCCTCCGCCATGAGCTCCTCCGCAGGCCGGTTCCATTCGGTCTCGAGGCGCTCGCTGATGCGTGCCACCCGGTTCCGGATCTCCTGCGACTCCATCTCGAGGTGGTGCCTGCGCCCCACCGCCTCGCGCTCGGCCGCCCTGAGCTCCCCCACCCCCCGCTCCGCCCCCTTCGCGGCTTCCCCGGCCACACCCACGGCGCGGTCCTGCTCCCCCGCCACCCGGCGCAGCTCGTCCCGCTGCGCGAACAGCCCCTCCAGCCCGGCCCGCCCCTCGCCGCGCTCCGCGCGCACCCGCTCCAGGCTCGCGCCCAACCCGCGGGCTTCCTCCTCAAGCTCGGCGATCCGCGCGGCGGCCCGCTTCGCGCTGCCCTCCGCATCCGCGAACCGGCCCGCCAGCCGCTGCAGCTCGCTCTCCAGGCGCGCGGCCCGGATCGACACCTCGGCCTCCGCATCGCGCGCCTCCTCCCACTCGCCCTCGATGGCCCTCAACGCGGTCCTCCCGGCCTCGAGGCGGGCGGCGCCCTCCGTTTCCCGCTGCCGCAGCTCCGCGCCCTCGCCGTCCGCTTCGCGGGCTCGCTCCAGCGCCCGGTCCCGCGCGGCGCGCGTACCCTCCACCTGGCGCGCGATCTCCCCCTGGCGGCGGCGCAGCCGATCGCGCCGGTCGCTCTGCGCCACGGCGCTGGCCTCGGCCGCGCGCGCCTCGTCCCTTGTGGCCAGCACGCGCTCCGACGCGTCGTCCACCTCGGCCTCGCAGGAACGGTGCTCTTCCTCCAGTGCCAGCACCCGGTCGCGGGCCTCTTCGAGCTCGGTGCCCGCATCCCGGATTCCGGCGGCCAGCGCCTCAAGGCGTTCGCGGCGCTCCAGTCGGCCCTCAGAGCCCGCCTCGGGGAAGAGGTGCACGGCGCCCCGGGCGTCCGTCCAGCCTTCCTGCAAGGGCCCGCCGGCGCCCTTCCGGGCCCCTGCACCGCCTAGCAGCGCCCGCACCCAGGCCGCGCCCGCCCCAGCCGTGCTGACGCCGGGGGGGAGCGCGCCGCGGGGGTCCGGTGCGGCATCGGCGGGCAGCACGATCAGCGCGGCGTCCGCGCCGGCGTCTTCCCGGTACCAGTGCTCGACCCGTTCCACGTCCTGCTCTCCGCCGACCACCAGCGCCGCCGCGTAGCGGCCCAGGAGCCGGTCCGTCCCGCGCGCCGCACCGCCGCCTGCCTCCACAAAATCTCCGAGGAGCCCCTCTGCGCACTCCGGGAGCGCGGTCCGGGCGGCCTGCGCGACCGCCTCCGCCGCGCCCATGGCCTCCACCCGCCCCAGCGCGTCCCTCTCCGCCTCGAGCGAGGACAGCCGCGCCTCGGCGTTCACCCCGGCGTCGCGGGCGTCGCCCAGCCGCTGCCGCAGGTGGCTGAGCCGGCGCCGCGCGCCCGCCACCGCCCGCACCGCCTCTCCGGCTTTCCGGGCCGCCTCCGCGCTCCGGTCGGTGAAGAGGTCCCCCTGGGACTCCAGCTCGCGCAGCGCCCCCGCTCCCTCGCGCGCGTCGTTCGCAAGACGCTCGAATCGGCGCTCCAGCTCGGTCGCCTGGAGCCGGGCGCTGTAGAGATCGCCCTCGGTCCGGGCCACCTTACCGGCCAGCGCGCGGCCCTCCTCCTCCAGCCCCCGAACCCGGTGGCGGGCGCGGCTCAACCGCTCCCGGACATCCGCGGCAGTCTCCCGGCGATATGTCAAGTCCGCTTGTACAGATGTAAAGTCCGCCTTACACTCGCGGTGCTCTTCGGCCAGTGAAACGCGCTCGTCTTCGGCCCGTGTCCGGACACGTGACTGTGCCGCCTTCTCCTCGCCGATCTGGACCAGACGGCGTTTCCCGTTCGCGATTCGTTCGTCGGCAACCGCCACCTCCCGCTCAACGCGCGACAGATCCGCGGCCACCGCGTCGAGCCGGGTTGCCGTGTCCGCGCGTGCCCTCTCCGCCTCCACCTGCTCCAGCCGCGCGCGTTCCAGTCCCGCCTCCGCCGCTGCCAGGCGGGCCGCCATCCCCGCTGCGTCCTCCCGGTCGGACTCGAGCGCCGCGTCCACTTCACCCAGGCGCTCTCCGAGCCCCTCGAGCCGGTCACGCACCACAGCCACCTCCACCCCCAGACGCCTTTCGCGCAGCTCGCGATAGCGCTCGGCCCTGCCCCTCTGGCGCGCCAGGGAGCGTACCTTCGTCCGCACCTCCGCGATCACGTCCTCAACCCGCTGCAGGTCGATCTCCGAAGTTTCCAGTCGGCGGAGCGCCGCGCGCCGACGGTCCTTGTACCTGCCGATTCCGGCCGCCTCCTCGAAGAGCGAGCGACGCTCGTCGGTCCGCTCCGAGAGGATCGCGTCGATCATGCGGATCTCTATGACCGAGTAGGCATTCGCCCCCAGCCCCGTGTCGCGGCAGAGGTCCACAATGTCGCGCAAGCGGCAGGACGCGCGGTTGAGGCGGTAGTCGCTGCCCCCGTCCCGGTAGACGGTGCGGCCGATCTCGACCTCCTGGAAGGGAGTGGCCAGGGCGCCGTCGTCGTTGGTCACGACCATCGCCACCGAACCGCGATTCACCGCCCGCCGGGCGACCGTGCCCTGGAAGATCACCTCCTCCATCTTCGCACCACGGATTACCGTCGGACGCTGCTCGCCGAGGACCCAGCGGATGGCGTCGCCGATGTTGGACTTGCCGCACCCGTTCGGCCCCACGATGGCCGTGATGCCCTCGTGGAACTCCAGCTGCGTCGGGTCCGGAAAGGACTTGAAGCCGTGCAGCCTGAGCGACTTGAGCTTCACGGCCGCACGGCCTCTCCGAAGGTGGCCGAGGGCGCGTCGCCCCACAGCACCTCCAGCCGGTAGAAGTCCCGTACGGCGGGGTGGAAGATGTGCACGACATAGTCGATGTAGTCGATCAGGACCCAGCGGCCCTGGTCCAGCCCCTCCACGTGCTCCGGGCGGTCGCCGTCGGCCCGCACGGAGTCAAGGACGTGCTCGGCGATCGCCTGGACGTGAAGGTCGGAGCGCCCGGTGGCGATCACGAAGAAGTCCGTCGTCGAAGAGACCGGACGCAGGTCAAGCACGGTGACAGCCTCGGCCTTGCGGTCCAGCGTGTAGCCGGCTGCCCGCCGAACCTCCTCCGGCAGCGGGCCTGCCCGGCCGGCCCCGGCGGGCTTCGAATCCCCCGTCCCGGGCGCTCCCGCGGGACGCGCCGCCCCTTCCAGCGCGCGCTCCTCCCCGTTCTCGGGCCGCTCGTCCGGGACGGAAGTCAATCCGCTTCGGCCTCCACAATCACGCGGACTTCCGTTTCCACCCCGGCGTGGAGTTTCATGGAGACCACATGCTCGCCAACGGACTTGATGGGCTCGTCGAGCAGCACGGAACGCTTGTCCAGCTCGAAGCCGAGTTCCGCCTCCTCGGCCCGTTCCAGGATGTCCCTGGCGGTCACCGACCCGAACAGAGTCCCCTCTTCGCTGGCCCGCGCCTTGAAGCGCAGGGTCAGGCCCTCCAGCTGCGACGCCTGCCGGTTGGCTTCCAGGTAGATCCGGCGGGCCCGCTCCTCGCGAAGGCGGCGCTCCTCCTCGATGCGCTGAACGTTGGCCTCGGTGGCCCTGTATGCGAGTCCCCGGGGGATCAGGTAGTTGCGGGCGTAGCCGGGCTTGACGGTAACCAGGTCGCCGGGCTGCCCGAGGTGTTCCACCGCTTCACGCAGTATCAGTCTCATCTCTTGGCTCCGTTCCGGTTGCGGGGCGCGTCAGGCTCCGTGGTCCCTGATGTAGGGGAGGAGGGCCAGGTGGCGGGCGCGCTTGACCGCGGTGCCGAGCTGCCGCTGGAAGCGGGCCGTCACCTTCGTGGTCCGCTTCGGCAGTATCTTGCCCTGCTCTGTGAGGAAGCGGGACAGCGTGGCCACGTCCTTGTAGTTGAGGAGGACGATGGGCGGGCCTTCGTGGCGGCGCCGCCGTCCGCGGGCCCCGGTGAATGGCGGCGGCCCGGAGGAAGGAGGAACATCTTCCGTGACCTCGTCGTCCGTGTCATCCCCTTCCCCGTGGTCGCCTTCACCCTCGCCTGCTCCATCGTCCTCGCCGTCGCCCCCGTCGTCGTCTCCTTCACCCTCGACCTCTTCCTCGTCGTCCTCCGATTCCTCCGCTGCCGGAGCGGGACGGTCGGCCAGGATCGAGGCCCCCGACGTGGGCTGCCCCTCGTTGAGGACGACGAGGTAGCGCATCGTCTCCTCGTCGAGCTTCAGCAGGCGTTCGAACTCGGGCAGCGCCGTCGGGTCGGCGGTGACCTGAACGACGACGTAGTAGCCGGTCGCGGCTTTGCCGATCGGGTAGGCCAACTGGCGGACGCCCCAGTGGTCGACCGCCGTGATTTCGCCGCCGAGCGTGGCGTGGAAGGTCTCGAGCTTCGCGTCTACGGCCGCCTGGTTGAGGGCGGCGTCCAGGATATGGAC
The DNA here is from genome assembly GCA_022826005.1 of Gemmatimonadota bacterium. Taxonomy (GTDB): domain Bacteria; phylum Gemmatimonadota; class Gemmatimonadetes; order Longimicrobiales; family Gaopeijiaceae; genus Bin94. The sequence goes on from JAJDVT010000095.1 coordinate 27,809, forward strand.
GATCTCGTATGCTCTCATGTCGCGGGAACTCCCTTGGACCGCGGTTGATGACGGGCTCCGCTTTCCCGGGCGGAGCGGGCAGGGCCGGTGAGACAAGTATAGCGGCGGGCGGGCGTCTGGTGGAAGTGCCAGTCTTGTCCAACGGCAAATGAGCCTGAACGCGGGGCCGGTTTCCAGCGGGAAGTGAGCCTGAAGGCCGGGGCGAAGAGATCATTGGAGGATGATCGTGACACTTCGCACCGAACGGATCCGGACGCTCGACGAGATGCG
>JAJDVT010000072.1 GCA_022826005.1 Gemmatimonadota bacterium
ACACCGGCCTGCACAGGTCGGTCAACGGCGGGCTCACCTTCGACCGGCTCTCCGGCTACGGGCACGTCGACCAGCACGCCATGTGGATCAACCCCGAAAACAGCGACCACATCATCCTGGGCAACGACGGATCGGTGGACATCAGCTACGACCAGGGCGAGACCTGGGAGTCGCTGCGGCGCTGGTCGGTCGGACAGCCGTACCACGCGTCCGTGGACATGCGGCGCCCCTACTACGTCTGCACCGGCCTGCAGGACAACGGCAGCTGGTGCGGCCCGAGCGCCGTCCGGACCGGCAGCATCCTCAGCGAGGACTGGTACCGCGTCGGCGGCGGCGACGGCTTCTACACCGCGGTCGACCCCACCGACCACACCGTCGTCTACTACGAATCCCAGAACGGCAACCTCGGCCGCCTCAGCCTGGAGACCGGCCAGGGAGGCAGCATCCGTCCCCGCGCGCCATCGCAAAACAACCCGAACACCAACATCGCGCCGGCCCCGGAGCCCGGCACCCAGATCCGCTGGAACTGGAACACCCCGTTCGTCCTCTCGCCCCACAACCCGGAAGTGATCTACGCCGGCGGCAACCGCCTCTTCCGCTCACTCAACCGGGGCCAGACCTGGACCATGAGCCCGGACCTCACGAAGAACATCGACCGGGACCAGGAAACGCTGATGGGGATGGCGAACTCGATGTCTCGCTGCAACCGCATGGACCGTGGCGAGGAGTGCATCCTGTCGCGCAACGACGGTGTGAGCCGCTGGAGCACGATCGTCTCGGTCAGCGAGTCCTCGATCGTGCCCGGCCTGCTGTGGGTCGGCACCGACGACGGCAACATCCAGGTCAGCCGGGACGGCGGGGCGACCTGGAGCGAGGTCAGCGGGAACATCCCGGGCGGCACCAGGCGCTACTACGTCTCGCGCGTCGAGGCCTCCCACCACGACGCCGCCACGGCCTACGCGTCGGTCGACGGCCACCGCAACGACGACCTGCGCCCCTACGTCTACGTCACGCGCGACTACGGCGCGAGCTGGCAGGACATCGCGTCCAACCTGCCCGAGTACGGCAACGTCAACACCGTCCGCCAGGATCCGGTGAACCCGCGCCTCCTCTACGCCGGCACCGAGTTCGGCTTCTTCGTCTCGCTCGACGAGGGGGGCAGTTGGGAGCGCTTCATGACAGGGCTGCCGGTGGTGCGGGTGGACGACGTGGTGGTGCACCCCAGGGACGCGGACCTCGTGCTCGCCACGCACGGCCGCAGCGTCCTGGTCGCCGACGACATCAGCCCCCTGCAGCAGTTCACCGAGACGGTCGCCGCCGAGGACGCGTTCCTTTTCGAGCCCCGCGACGCCGTGCTCTGGAGGCGCGACGTGCGGCGCTCCCGGTCGGTGACGGGCAACAAGGTGCTGCAGGGCGACAACGCCCCGCCCGGAACAGCCATCCACTACTACCTCGCGGACGACGCTTCCGAAGTGGCGCTGTCGATCACCGACGTAATGACCGGCGAGGTCTTCCGCGACCTGGACGCTTCCACGCAGGCGGGAATCCACCGCGTCCAGTGGAATCTCCGGGGGAACCCGCGGGAGCGGCAGGGCGGCGGTGGGTTCGGCGGAGGCGGTGGCGGTTTCCGGGGCCGCGGACAGGCTCCGATGGCCTCCGCGGGAGCCTACCGCGTAACACTTTCGGTTGACGGTCGTACATTGGAGCAGATGGTCACCGTGCTGGAGGATGTCTGGCTCGACCAGAGGTAGCGCGGCGCATCGAAGCGGCCACACGAGCCGGCGAGTGACCCGGATCCTCAGTCGAGGGTTCGGGTCACTCGTCGATTGACAACCGGATCATTTTGGGAGGTCATGTGTATTGAAACACGAACGTCAACAAAAGATATGACTAATATAACATACTCCAATATGACACGTGACCAATATAACAGTCTTGGATGCAGGAATACCGCCGTGGTGTTAGACTAGAACCAGCTTTTGATCCCTTGGCAGCCCATTCCCCATAATGCCAACAGATTTGATCGTCAACAGGATATTGTCATGAGCCGCAGAAGCAAGATTACCCATTCGCCGCCCGCCGCAGTTGAGAACGCCTTGAAGCGGCTGGGCCGGAATATCCGAATCGCGAGGCTCCGGAGGCGCCTGCGCATTCAGGATGTCGCGGACCGCATCGGTACCTCAAGGTTCACCGTCGCCGACCTGGAGAAGGGAAAGCCAGCACCTCGATCGCCGCCTATTTCGGCTCCCTGTGGGCGCTGGGCCTTCTCGATCATGTGGACAGTGTCGCCGACCCCGACCTCGACGAGGAAGGCAAGATACTGGAGAACGCACGCCGCCCCGGACAGGCATCGCGTCTGCGCCAGCTCGACAATGACTTCTGACCGCGAGTGCTATGTTTGTCTGACTCTGCCCGGCCGAAGCGAACCGGTACTCGCAGGCCGCCTGCGGGTATTCCGGACATTTGAAGGTCCATCGCTTGGCCGGTTCGTCTACGGGCGCAGCTATCTGGATCGACCCGACGCGGTCGAACTCGATCCGGTTGAGTTGCGTCTCTCGCGCAGCGTGTACGAAACTGCGCGCAGGGACGGCATCTTCGGTGCCATTCGCGACTCCATGCCCGACTACTGGGGGCGACGCCTGATCGGGCTGGGCACCGGCCAGGCGGTCTTTCAGGAGATGGACTACCTGCTTGCCGGACCGGACGACCGTGCGGGGGCGCTCGCCTTCAGCAGGGATACCCGCCTGCCCGAACCCCGGTGCACCTTCCACACAATCGCCGATCTGCCGGAGCTTCACGCCATTGCGGACCGGGTTGTCCTCGACGACGTGGAGGGCGGTGGGGACCGCAAAGGGCAGACCCGTGTGCCCGCCCGCTGCTGGACATCGATGGGCGGTGCACGCCCCAAGGCTGTCGTCCAGCACAAGAACCATCTCTGGCTGGCGAAGCTCAACCGGCCGGACGATCGCTTCAATCATCCCCGGGTGGAGCATGGACTACTCCGCCTCGCCCGTGTGTGCGGCCTGAGCTCGGCTCACAGCGAGGTCACCCGGGTCGGTGGCCGGGACGTTCTTCTGGTCCGCCGGTTCGACCGCCAATGGAACGGCACCGACTATCACCGCAGCCGCATGGTCAGCGGGCTCACGCTGCTCCAGGCGAACGATACACCTGTGGACCGCTGGCGCTGGTCCTACCTTGCTCTGGCCGACGAGGTCCGGCGGGTAAGCGCCAAGCCCTCGGAGGATCTGCTCGAGCTGTTCGGACGGATCTGTTTCAGCATCGCGGTCTCGAACCTCGATGACTATCCCCGCAACCACGCGCTCGTGGCCAACGGCCGGCACTGGCGGCTGAGCCCCGCCTACGATCTCATGCCGGTGCCGGCGACCGAGCGCGAACAGCGCAACCTGGCCATGATTTGCGGCCCATCCGGCCGAACGGCCAGCAGGGCGAACGCGCTCGGGGGCGCCCACCGGTTCCTTCTTGAGCAGGAGCAGGCCGGGCCGGTCTTCGACCGGATTTCGGCAACGGTCCGCGCCACCTGGCGCACCACCATGCTCGAGTGCGGCGTCAGCCAGCGGGACTGCGACACCATCGCGCCAGCCTTCGTTCACAACGCGCCGGCGGAGTAGTTCGCTCGGCGGCCTGCCCGGCGTCTGGTCCGCATTGGCGCAGCGAGTGCCGTGAACCGATATTGGCGATCCCTCTCCACCTCTCCGCGAAGGGACCGACCATGACGACCGCAATCACCGCCCGAGTCGCTGTAACCGCCCTGCTCCTCGCCGGTGCCTGCGCGCCCGAGGCCGAGGCACCGGATCCGCCGGCCGAAACGCCCCACCCCGAAGAGGCCGCGGTTGTCGCCGCGGTCGAGCAGCTCTTCGAGGCCATGCGCACCGGCGACAGCGCGATGGCCCGGGCCGTATTCCACCCCGACGCCCGCCTCGGCCGCGCCGGCGAGGACGGCATCAGCTTTTCGTCCGCCGAGGGGTTCATCGGGATGATCGGGAGGCCCCGCGACGTGGTCTACGACGAGCCCATCTGGGACTGGACGGTGCAGATCGACGGCCGCCTCGCGCACATGTGGACCAAGTACGCCTTCTACCTGGGCGACGAGTTCTCGCACTGCGGCGAGGAGTCCTTCCAGCTCTACAGGAGCGACACCGGCTGGCAGATCACGCAGCTGATCGACACCATGCGCCGCGAGGACTGCTTCTACCCGCCCGGACGCGAGCCCGGTGCGGAGGAGGGCGCCGATCCCACGCCCGGGGTCTGACCGGTGAGGCCGTCCCTCCTCGCCCTCGTCGCCCTGGCCGCTGTTCAGGCCTGCCTTCCCGAACCCGAACCGACCCGCACCGATCACGCGGCCCTGGCCGAGGAGGTGAAGGAGGCGATCACCACCGACGCGCTCATGACCTACTCCGCCGCGATCACGCGCCACGTGCGCCCGTCCGGCAGCCCCGGCGAGAACGCGGCGATCGACACCGTCGTGGCCGTGCTCGAGGCCGCCGGCGTCCCGGTCACGGTCCACGAACTCGACGCGTACGCCAGCGACCCCGTTATGGCTGCCGTCACCATCCCCGGCACGGACTTCGCCCCGCCAGCGATCACCATGTCCTATTCGGCCTCGTCGGCGGGCACGGTCGGCGAGGTCGTCGACATGGGGGCGCTGCGCGACCTGCCGCGGCTCGAGGTCGGCACGGGGGAGCGCCTCGTCATCGAGGGCGAGGATTTCGGCGCCGACCTCCCCGACCTGAGCGGCAGGGTGGCCATCGTCGACGGCCAGCCGCGCAATGTGCCCACAATCGTGCTGGAGCGCCTCGGCGCGGCGGCGGTCGTCTTCGTCAACCCCGAAGAGCGCCTCAACGAGCTGATCGTGACGTCGACGTGGGGCAGCCCGTCGCTGATGAATCACCACCGGCTCCCGCGTGTTCCCGTGGCCCAGATCACGCGCAGCGCGGGAGAGGAGCTCCGCGCAAGGATGGCGGCCGGGCCGCTCGAGCTGCGCGTCGAGACCGAGGTCGCGACGGGGTGGAAGCCGATGCGGCTCGCCGTGGCTACGATCGCGCCGCCGCGCCCCGGGGACGCCCCGTTTGTGCTGCTCGGCGGCCACATCGACGGCTGGCACCACGGCGCCACCGACGAAGCCGCGTCGAACGCGGCGATGCTCGCGCTGGCGCTCGCCTTCCACGATGTGCGCGACCGGCTCCGCCACGCGCTGATGGTCGCGTGGTGGCCGGGCCACAGCAACGCGCGCTACGCCGGCTCGACCTGGTTCGCGGACGAGTTCTTCGCCGATCTGCGCACGCGCGGGCTCGCGTACATGAACATCGACGGCGTCGGCCAGATCGGCGCAGCGCGCTTCGGCGCCACCGCGTCCGAGGCTTTCCGGGACTTCGCGGCCCGCGTGGTGATGGACGCCGAGGGCGCGGAGATCTCCCCGTCGCGGCCGGGGCGCAACTCCGACCAGGCCTTCAACGGCATCGGCCTCCCGCTGCTCCAGTTCAACCACACACGGCTCGCCGAGGACGGCGGCTACTGGTGGTGGCACACCCCCGACGACACCTTCGACAAGATCGACGCCGATGTCCTCAAGACCGACACCGACCTCTACGCCGACGCCCTGGCCGAGATGCTGGCCGGTGAAGTCTACCCCGTGAGCGTGTCTGCCCAGGTCGAGGCGCTGGCCGCGGCGATCACAGCCCGGGAGGCGGCTTCGGGGGGCGCGCTGCAGCTGGAGGAGCACCTCGGCGACCGTATGAAACGCCTCCGGGACGCCGTGGCGAGGGTCGACGAACTTGCCGCGGACGGCGAAACGGACCCACTCGAGCAGCTGGCCGCACTGCGACCGTTACACCGCGTGATGTACGTCCCCCTGAACAACTACCACCCCGATCCGGGCATCACACTGGGCCCCCTGCCCGGCCTGGTCCCGGCCCGGATCCTGTCCACGGAAGGTGCGGACGGTGACCGGCACGGCTTCGCGGCGCCGGTCCTCGCCCGCGAGCGCAACCGACTCATCGAGGCGATCGACGATGCCATCTTCGTCAGCACCTGGGTCACCCTGCTGGAGGATCTCGCCGACATGCGCGTGGCGGTAGACGGGCTAGTGGAGTACCAGCGGCAACGGGAGGAGGAGCAGGAGCAGGGGAACCCGCCGTGACCGGCAGCTACCCCCCACCGCGTTGGATTCGGCCCGCCAGTTCCGGGAAATGGCTCCGGTAGAAATGACGAAGCGACTGTTCCCGGTCCCGCCGCTCCTTCGCCGTGCCCTCGCACCGGCGGCCGCGCTCTGCCTCGCGCTCGCGGGCTGCGGCGACCAGACCGGCGTCGAGCCGCAGGTCTCGCGCGTGCTCGTCTCGCCCGCCAGGGCCCTCCTCGTCGGCGTGGGCGACGGCATGTCGTTCTCGGTCACCACGCTCGGCCCGGATGGCGAGCCGGTCGACGCCCAGGTCACCTGGTCGACGGGCGATCCCGCCATCGCCACCGTCAGCACGCGGGGCTTCGTCACCTCGGTCGCGGCCGGAGTCACAGGCGTCACCGCCACCGCGGGCGGGGCCAGCGCCACCGCCGAACTGGAGGTGTACGTGCGGGAACGCATCACCCGCTACACGCCGGGGGCGAGCTACTTCGGGCGCAACGGCTACGTCGAGTACATCCCCGGCACCCTCCCCGTGGTGCTGGCCGCGACCCACGGCGGACTCCTGGACCCTGCCGAGATCCCCGACCGCTCCTACGGCGTCAGTCTGAACGACACCAACACCCTCGACCTCACCATGAAGATGCGCCAGGCGCTGATCGACCTGACCGGACACGCGCCGCACACCATCGTTTCGCATCTGCGGCGCAGAAAGCTGGACGCCAACCGCGAGATCGTGGAGGCCGCGCAGGGCAATCCCTATGCCGAGCTGGCCTGGGAAGAGTTCCACGACTGGATCGTGACCGCACGGTCGATCGTCGCCGCCGACTTCGAAGGCGGCATGTTCTTCGACATCCACGGCCATGCTCACGACATCGCCCGCATCGAACTGGGGTACCTCCTGAGCGCCGACGAACTGAATCGCACCGACGCCGCGCTGGACGCGCTCGCCGTCGTCCGGCGCACCAGCATCCGCGAGATCGGGCGCACCACCCTGCTCCCCTTCTCCGAGGTCCTGCGCGGCGCCGTCTCCTTTGGCGGTCTGCTGCTCGCGGAGGAAGTGCCCTCAGTCCCGAGTCCCCGCGCGCCCGGTCCCGGGGACGCGCCCTACTGGCGGGGAGGCTACTGCACGCGCATCCACGGATCGCTGGCGGACGGCGAGGTGATCAGCGGCATCCAGCTGGAGCACCACTACCCCGGCCTGCGCGACACGAACGAGAACCGGCAGATCTACGCGGAAAAGGTCGCGCGCGTGATCCGCAGGTACATGCTGGAGCACCTGGGGTTCTTCGAGCCGGCGGCCGACGTTGACGCCCGCCGCTGACCTCCGGCGCCGCCTCGAGGCCGCCGCGGACCCGGACACGAAGGCGTGGTTCGAGAACTACCTCAAGCACGTCATCCCCTACCACGGCGTGAATACCCCGGCCGTCGCGAAGATCGTCACCGAATGGCGGCGCGCCCACGACCTCGGGAGCCTGCCCGACGGAGACCAGCTGTCCCTCGCCCGCTCGCTCATCGAAGGACGCTTCGCAGAGGAGAAGTTCGCAGGCACCCTCTACATCCAGAAGTACCTGCTGAAGCGGATGGACCCGGACCGGATCCTGGACGTGGCGGAAGGCCTCTTCACCGCCGGCGCGTTCCACGACTGGTCCACCAACGACTGGTTCAGCGTGCGGGTGCTGGGCCCCCTGATCACGCGGCACGGCGGGCCCGTCGCGCGGCGGATCGCGGGGTGGCGCGGCGCCCCGAACATGTGGCAGCGCCGCTCCTCGATCGTGCCGTTCCGCGCCGTCGTGCGGGACGAGGCCCACCACCCCACCATCGAAGCAACCATCGCCGTCCTGGTCACCGAGCGCGAGCGCTTCATCCAGACCGGCATCGGCTGGGTGATCAGCGACCTGTCGAAGGCGCACCCGGAGGTGGCCGCCGCGCTGGTCGAGCGGCACTTCGCGGACCTGTCCCGGGAGGTCATCCGGCGGCATACGAAATACCTGCCGGGGCATGAGGGGTACAAGGCTGGCATCACGGGCCGGTAGTAATTACTTTGTAAGTATGGACACGCGACTCATCCAAATCGGGAACTCCAGAGGGGTTCGCATCCCCAAGGTGCTGATCAAGGCCGCTGCCCTTGAGGCGCCCTTGCGGTTCCGCGTGGTGAATTCCGGACTCCTTATCGAGCGGACGACCGACCCGCGGGCCGGCTGGGAGGCCGCCGCGAAGGATCTGAACGATCGGGGGGAAACAGGCCTTCTTGACGAACCCGTGCCGACCGCCTTCGACGAGTCCGAATGGGAATGGGGGTAGAGGAACGCCGGCACCGGGAAGACGACGGACCTAGAAGAGGCGATGTATTCCTGGTGCTGCTGGATCCGACCCGCGGATCGGAGATCAGGAAGGCCCGCCCCTGTCTCGTGGTATCGCCCGACGAATTGAATGTTCATCTGGGCACCTTCCTGGTCGCTCCGATGACCACCGGGAGTTACGAGTACCCCTTCCGCGTGCCCTGCCGGTTCCAGGAGCGGGACGGTTTCGTCGTGGCGGACCAACTGCGCACCGTTGACCGCGTTCGCCTGGCGCGGCGTCTGGGCAGGCTGCCGCATTCCACGGTAGCTGAGGTCCTGAATGTGTTGCAGAGGATGTTCGCGCCGTAACAGCAACCCTCCCCCCGCAGCCCCGTGTCCAATAGTTCAATTACGGCCCACAGACCACCATACGGCGCGCCGACCGCACCGTGACCAGGGAGACCGACCGATGCGAATCCCCCGCCAACTCCTCACACTCCTCCCGCTTCTCGCCCTCACCCTCGCCGCAGCCGCCCCCGCTCGGGCACAGACCGGCACCGTCACCGGCGCGATCACCCACGCGGTGACCGGGCAGCCGATCATCGGGGCAGTGGTGTCCGTGGAGGGAACCGGCCTCACCACCCGGTCCGGCCCGGGTGGCCGCTACTCGATTGCAAACGCCCCGGCCGGGGAACAGCACCTGACCGTGACGAGGATCGGCTACCTCACGCAGCGGCGGCAGATCACGGTGACCTCGGGCAGCACCACGGTCGCCGACTTCGCGCTCATGGCGGGACAGGTGATCGCGGACTCGATTGCGGCGGAGCGGATGCGGCAGCAGGCCGAGCCCCGGCAGATCATGCTGCGGGCCGCCTCGTCCATCGCTGGAAGCCTTCCCGCGCCCCCCTACTTCAACACCGAATCCTACGCCAACATCGACGAGAACGACTTCAAGCTCGTCAGCGCCAACCCCCTCTCCACCTTCTCGATCGACGTGGACCGGGCGTCCTACGCAAACATCCGCCGCTTCCTCCAGGACGGCGAGCGGCCGCCGGTCGACGCGGTGCGCATCGAGGAGATGATCAACTACTTCCCCTACGACTGGAGCCAGGTGAGGGGCGAGCACCCCTTCGCGGTCACCACCGAGGTATGGGAGGCCCCCTGGACGCCCGAGCACCGCCTGGTGCGGATCGGTCTGCACGCGCAGTCCATCGACACCGAGGACCTCCCGCCCAGCAACCTGGTCTTCCTGCTGGACGTGTCGGGCTCGATGAGTTCGCCCGACAAGCTGCCGCTGCTCAAGAAGGCGTTCGCGCTGCTGGTCGACCAGCTGAGGGGGCAGGACCGGGTGGCGATCGTGGTGTACGCGGGGGCGGCGGGACTGGTGCTTCCGTCGACGCCGGGCAGCCGGAAGGATGAGATCGCGGCCGCGCTGGAGAAGCTCCGGGCGGGCGGCAGTACGGCCGGCGGCGCGGGGATCAAGCTCGCCTACGAGGTGGCCCGCAAGAATCACATCGACGGGGGCAACAACCGCGTGATCCTGGCCACCGACGGCGACTTCAACGTGGGCGCGTCGAGCGACGCCGAGATGGTCCGGCTGATCGAGAAGGAGCGCGAGAGCGGCACCTTCCTCACGGTGCTCGGCTTCGGTACCGGCAATCTGAAGGATTCCAAGATGGAACAGATCGCCGACCACGGGAACGGCAACTTTGCGTACGTGGACGGGCTCCTGGAGGCGCGCAAGGTGCTGATCGAGGAGATGGGCGGCACGCTGCTGACCCTGGCGAAGGACGTCAAGCTCCAGATCGAGTTCAACCCGGCCCGCGCCGCCGGCTACCGCCTGATCGGCTACGAGAACCGGCTCCTGGCCGACGAGGACTTCAACGACGACACGAAGGACGCGGGCGAGCTCGGCGCCGGCCACACCGTCACCGCGCTCTACGAGGTGGTGCCGGTGGGGGTCGATGTGCCGCGAGCCGTAGACGCACTGCGCTACCAGCCGCAGCCCGACGACCCGCCGCCCGCCGTCTTCGAGGGCGAACTGATGTACGTGAAGGTCCGCTACAAGGATCCCGACGGCACGAGGAGCAAGCTGCTCGAACAGCCCGTCGCCGACCGCGTCCGCTCGCCTTCGACCGACTTCCGCTTCGCGACCGCCGTGGCGGGCTTCGGCATGCTGCTGCGGGACTCCCCGCACGCGGGCGACCTGACGCTGAATGACGTCGTGCACCTCGCCGAACGGGGCAAGGGCGACGACCCGCGCGGCTACCGCGGCGAGTTCATCCGGCTGGTGGAGGCAACACGGGACCTGGGGCTGCTGAAGGAACGCACCGAAGGGGGCAGATAGCCCTCGGCGCGTGGCGCGGCCGTCCGAGGCGGCCGTTCGAACCGGGAGGGCGTCCGAATCGGACCCGTCCGGGACCTCTGTCCGAATCGGAACCTGTGGTGTATATAAGGTAAACGGTGCATAAGCATTAACCGGCGGCCCCACCCTGCCGGAGCCGCCTCACATCCCCAAGGAGGCTGCATGAGATCAATCAGTGTTCGAACCGTTGGAATCGCAACCCTGTGCTCCCTGGCAGGCATCGGCGCTGCGGTGGCGTTGGCAAAGATCGTCACCACTCCGGACGCGACAACCACCACGGCGACTCCGACCGGCCCGGGAGCCGCCGGCCAGGCAATCCCCAACCCCGCTTCATCCCTGGCCTGCCCCGGGGAGGTGATCTGGGGCGAGCCGCACAGCCCTCCGACGGGGCCTGTAGGCCAGATTGTGGGGCACGTCACCAACGCGCAGAGCGGGGTGGCGATCGAGAGCGTCCTGCTAACACTGGACGGCAATCAGACCCGCGTGCTGACCAACCCATCGGGACGCTACGCCGTTCCGTCCGTTCCTGTCGGCGAGCGCACCGTCACCGCCTCGATCCTGGGCTTCGCGGATCAGCAACGACAGGTGACGGTCTCGGAGGGCCAGACCGCGGTCGTAGATTTCCCGTTGGAGCCGGGTGTGCTTCGGGTCGAGGACATCGTCGTCACCGGGGTGGCGCGTGGCATCCCCCAAGTCAAACTCCCGTTCACCGCCTACGAAGTGGACATCGCCAATCTGGCTGTGCCGGCACCCCCGAGCGGCACCGAGGGCTGGAACACCGAATCCTACGCCCCCATCAGCGAGAACCGGTTCCGGCGGGTCAGCGACGCGCCTCTCTCCACCTTCGCCATCGATGTGGACCGGGCGTCCTACGCCAACGTCCGCCGCTTCATCCAGGACGGCCAGCGGCCACCCCTCGACGCGGTGCGCATCGAGGAGATGATCAACTACTTCGCCTACGAATGGGGCGATGTGCGCGGCGAGCACCCCTTCGCCGTGACCACCGAGGTGTCGCGGGCCCCCTGGACGCCCGAGCACCGCCTCGTCCGGATCGGACTCAACGCACCCACGGTGGATGAGCGGGACCTGCCGCCCAGCAACCTGGTCTTCCTGCTCGACGTGTCCGGCTCGATGGACGAACCGAACAAGCTGCCGCTCCTCCAGAGCGCCTTCGCGCTGCTGGCCGACCGCCTGAGACCCCAGGACCGTGTGACCGTGGTGACCTACTCCACACAAGTCTGCCTGGCGCTGGCTCCGACCACCGGCGACCGGAAGGGCGAGATCCTGGCACTGATCGAAAGTCTGCGTCCCGGCGGCGGCACCGCGGGCGGACCGGCGCTGCAGCACGCGTACGACATCGCCCGCGAGCATCACATCGAAGGCGGCAACAACCGGATCATCCTGGCCACCGACGGGGACTTCAACATCGGTCCCGCCAGCAACGAGGCGATGGTGGAGTTGGTCGAGAGGGAACGCAAGGCCGGTACCCACCTGACCGTCCTCGGCTTCGGCACCGGCAACCTGAAGGACTCCAAGATGGAGCAGATCGCCGACAACGGGAACGGCAACTTCCACTATGTCGACGGGCTGCTGGAAGCGCGCAAGGTGCTCATCGAGGAGATGGGCGGAACGCTCCTGACGCTGGCGAAGGACGTGAAGCTCCAGGTCGAATTCAACCCGGCGCGGGTGGCCGGCTACCGCCTGATCGGCTACGAGAACCGGCTGCTCGCCGACGAGGACTTCAGCGACGACACGAAGGACGCGGGCGAACTCGGAGCCGGCCACACCGTCACTGCGTTGTACGAGGTCGTGCCGGCGGGGCTCGATGTGCCCCGTGCCGTCGACGCGCGGCGCTACCAGTCCGGGCCCGCCGACCCGCCGCCCGCCGTCTTCGAGGGCGAACTCATGTACGTGAAGGTCCGCTACAAGGACCCCGACGGCACGAGGAGCAAGCTGCTGGAGCAACCGGTCGCCGACCGCGTCCGCTCAGCCTCGACCGACCTGCGGTTCGCGAGCGCGGTCGCGGGCTTCGGCATGCTGCTGCGGGACTCGGAGCATGCGGGCGACCTCACGCTGAACGACGTGGTGCGGCTCGCCGAGAGGGGCAAGGGCAACGACCCGCGCGGCTACCGGGGCGAGTTCATCCGGCTGGTGGAGGCGACCCGGGACCTGGGGCTGCTGAAGGAACGCGGCGAAGGGGGCTGATCAACCCGCTGTGCCGGAGCGGCCAGTCGGACCGGAGGGCCGTCCCAACCGGAAACGGCGGGGTTTGGAATAGATAGTGCGTCAGCATCAACCGGCGGCCCGAACACCGAGCCGCCCAACACCGAAGGAGGTCGCTATGCGACTCATCACTGTTCGAACCATCGCAGTCGCCACCCTCTGCGCCCTGGCGGGCATCGGCACCGCGGTAACGCTGGTCAAGGTCGGCACGGCGCCCGAAGTGCCGCCCGGCGCTGAGGCATCTCATGGCACGCTGACGGGCCAGGTCACCGACGTGGCAACCGGAATCGCGCTCGAGAACGCCGTGATCCTGCTGGAAGACGCCGGAATCGGCGCCGTCACCAACCGCAACGGTCGCTTCATGATCGCGAACGTGTCGGCTGGCAGACACACCGTAACCATCAAGAACCTGGGCTATGCGGACCAGGAGCAGGAGGTGACGGTCGTCGGAGGCCTGCCGACGGTTGCCGATCTGGAGATGCGGATGGAGGTCATCAAGCTCGAGGACCTGGTCATATCCGTAGTGCTGCCCGGAAGGAGGTAGTCCATGAAAACCAGAACAATCGTTCGCAACGCGGCAACCGCCGCCATCGCGCTTCTGTTGCCGGGCTTCGCCGGCACGGCTCACGCCCAGCAGACAGGCACGATCACGGGCGTGGTCACCGACGCCGCCAACGGGCAGACGCTCGAATCCGCGCTGGTAACGCTGGACGGTGCGGAGGCCGGGGTGCTCACCAACACTCAGGGCCGCTACGAGCTGACCGGAGTGCCGGCCGGCGAACACACCGTGACCGTCGCACTTCTGGGCTACGAAAAGCAGGAGGTTCAGGTGACGGTCGTGGCCGGCCAGACCGCGGTGGCGGACATCGCGCTGACGGCGGGTGCGCTCAGGGTCCAGGACGTCATCGTCACGGGTGTGGCAAGGGGCATGGCCATGGCCCGGGTCGCCGGCGAATACGAGTACCGGCGCCCCTACAACACCGAGTCCTACGCCGAAATCAACGAAAACGAGTTCAAGACCGTCGGCGAGGCCCCCCTCTCCACCTTCTCGATCGACGTGGACCGCGCGTCCTACGCCAATGTTCGTCGCTTCATCCAGGACGGCCAGCGGCCGCCGGTCGACGCGGTGCGCATCGAGGAGATGATCAACTACTTCCCGTACGCGTGGGGCGATGTGGCGGGTGAACACCCCTTCGCGGTCACCACCGAGGTGACGCAGGCCCCCTGGAAGCGCGAGCACAGGCTGGTGCGCATCGGGCTGCACGCCGAGTCGATCGACACCGAGGACCTTCCTCCCAGCAACCTGGTTTTCCTGCTGGACGTGTCGGGCTCGATGAGTTCCCAGGACAAGCTGCCGCTGCTGAAGAAGGCGTTCGCGCTGCTGGTCGACCAGTTGAGGGAGCAGGACCGGGTCGCGATCGTGGTGTATGCGGGGGCGGCGGGACTGGTGCTTTCGTCTACCCCGGGCAGCGAGAAGGAAGAGATCCTGGCCGCGCTCGACAAGCTCAATGCCGGTGGCAGCACGGCCGGCGGCGCGGGGATCAGGCTCGCGTACGACGTGGCGCGCAAGTACCACATGGACGGCGGAAACAACCGCGTGATCCTCGCCACCGACGGTGACTTCAACGTGGGCGCGTCGAGCGACGACGCGATGGTGAAGCTGATCGAGAAGGAGCGCGAGAGCGGCACCTTCCTCAGCGTGCTCGGCTTCGGCACCGGGAACCTGAAGGACTCCAAGATGGAGCAGATCGCCGACCACGGGAACGGCAACTTCGCCTATATCGACGGGCTGCTGGAGGCCCGCAAGGTGCTGGTGGAGGAGATGGGCGGCACGCTGCTGACGCTCGCCAAGGACGTCAAGCTCCAGGTCGAGTTCAACCCGGCTACTGTCTCCGGCTACCGGCTCATCGGGTACGAGAACCGGCTGCTCGCCGACGAGGACTTCAACGACGACACCAGGGACGCGGGGGAACTCGGCGCCGGGCACACGGTGACTGCGCTCTACGAGGTGGTGCCGGCGGGAGTGGCCATGCCGCGTCCGTCGGTGGATCCGCTGCGCTACCAGGTGCGGCAGCCGGCCGGGAACGAAGCGCCGCCGCCCAGCCGTTTCGAGGACGAGCTCATGTTCGTCAAGGTCCGCTACAAGGACCCCGACGGGGACAGGAGCAAGCTGCTCCAACACGCGGTCCTCGACCGCACGGGGACGCCCTCGAACGACTTCCGGTTCGCGACCGCGGTGGCGGGCTTCGGAATGCTCCTGCGGGACTCGGAGCACGCCGGCACCTTCACGCTGGATGACGTCGTGAGCCTGGCGGAGGGCAGCAGGGGAGACGACCCGCGCGGCTACCGCGGCGAGTTCATCCGGCTGGTGGAAGCGTCACGGGACCTCAAGCTGCTGGAGATGGAGGCCGAGGAGTTCCGGCCGGATCGCTGGCGGTAGCTTACCAGACCCTGCTGCGTTTGCACTCCGCAATCGTCGACCCGCGCTATGCGGAGGAAGACTGGAGGCGATACCTGTACGACCGGGTGGCCGAGTCGATCCGGGAGGACCTCAAGGAAGAGCTCGACTTCGCCGCCGTGGAGGCCGCGGTGGCGGACGCGATGGCGTCAGCTTCCGGCCTGGACCATTAGCCCTACTACGAAACCACTGCGCGCCGGCGGTGGCCTCGTACAGGTAGGCGAGCGCGCTTCGGGGAGTGATCACCAACACCACGGCGCGGTCGGTCGCGGTCCCGGCAGTCGCGTGGATCGTCGCCAACCCGTCCCCGGCAGCCCGTGCCAGCCCGGTGGCGTCCACCGTCGCAACGGACGTGTCGCTACTCGACCAGGCAACCCAGTCGCCAGTCATGATCGCGCCGTTCTGGTCGCGCACCTCCGCGACCAGGCGAGCCGTGTCTCCGACCGCCCGCAGGGTGACCGAGTCGGGCGTTACGGAAATGCCGACCGGTCGCAGCGGGTCGACCGGGACCGTTCCCCCATCACCGCAGGCCAGCGCTGTGCAGGCCGCGACGGCGAGGGCTACAGCAGCCGGACGACTACCGCATGTCTCCGCAACGCGCTTGTGAAGCGATTCACAATCTGTCGCGGCCGAGGTGCGAGACCCGGGCTCCATCGTCTTGCCATCTCCAACTCGGGGACGCTCCCGGTAGACTACCCCCGCCCCGCCCAGGCCGCCAGCACCTCGGCCTCGAGCCCGGCGGGCAGCCCGGCGCGCATTCCGTCGCGCCGCTCTTGCGGCAGCGTGTTCCACCACTCCATCGTGGCGCGGGCCGTGTCGCCGAGCTGGCGGAAGGTCAGCCCGGCGGCCACCGCGGCGGCCACCGACACCTGGTTCATGCCAACCGATTCGCCCTCCGGCGGCACCCAGTTGGTCATGTGGCCCCACGGCCGGACCCCGTGCTCGGCCATGAATTCGGTCGACACCCACGTGAAGGTGGCGTCCGCTTCGAGCACCGCGCGGATCTCCTCCAGCATGGCGCCGAACTCCTGCACCTCGCCCGTGGCGTTGTAGGTGCCGCCGGTGCCTGGCGTCTCGACCAGCCGCACGATCCACTCGGACAGGTCGCGCGCGTCGATGTTCTGCACCGGATCCGTGGGCGAATTCGGGGCGAGCACCTCGCCGCCGCGCGCGACGCGGACCGGCCAGTAGGTCCAGCGGTCGGTGTTGTCGCCCGGCCCGACGATAAGCCCCGGACGGACGTTGATCGCGCCGTCGCCGAACGCTTCCGTGTTGATCGCCTCGCAGCGCGCCTTCCCCGGCCCGTACTCGTTCTCCGCGTCCGGCGACGACAGCTGCCCCACCGGATAGCTCTCGTCGATCCCGACCGACGCGAAGTCCACGTACGCCGAAATGGACGATACGAACAGGTACCGGCCAACCTGGCCCTGCAGCAGATCGGTCGACATCGCCACCCAGCGCGGGATCGAGGCCGAATTGTCTATCACGGCGTCCCATTCGCGCCCCTCCAGCGCGCCCAGGTCGTCGTTGCGGTCGCCGATCAGGTGCTCGACGCGCTCGAAGTAGTCGTGGAAGAAGGGCGGCTCGGTGCGGCCGCGGGTGAAGATCGACACCTCGTGGCCGCGGTCGAGCGCGTACTTGACCTGGTGCGGGCCGATGAAGCGGGTGCCGCCGAGGATGAGGATGCGCTGGGGGTCCGGCGGTCCGCCTGCGCTGCCGGGCATATCGCCGTCGCCGGGCGCCGCGCACGCCAGGGGGCCGAGGGCGCCGAGCGCACCGAGGGCGCCGCCTGCCCGGGCGGTCGTCTTCACGAATTCGCGTCTGGTCTGGTTGGTCATCGTAGTAGCCTCCAGAGGGTGACCGCCGGTGTGCGGATCGCCGGCATCCCGCCAGCCAACGTCCGCTCCGGTTCCGCGCGAGCATCGTACGCCGACCGGGGCGTCCGCGCCACTTGCCGGCGCGCGCCCTCACCCACCCCGTGCCACTTGCCCCGCGCCCCCCCGCGCCCTACTAGTGTCTCCAAGGATCCTCGGCTCCTGGCGCCGCCGGGATCGGTGGCGGGACGAGGCCGCCGACCCCTGCCCGGAGGTCAAAATGGTGGAAGTCGATCGCAAGACCTTTCTCGCAACCATTCCCGCCGGTGCTCTCGCCGTCATGTCGCACGAAGACAAGGCGGAGGAGCTCGAGCACTACATGGAAGAGGAGCTGGACAAGAAGATCGCCGCGCGGCGAGGGGAGGCGGACGGGGAGGCCGGCTCCATCATCACCCTTGACGAACTCGAGCAGGAGCGGCGTGCGCCCCGCGGCACCGGCAATCTCTTCCGGCCGCGCGAGGACGAGTTTCCGCCGATGCCCGACAAGCCCACGCTCCTCGACTTCTTCCGGCTGCGCTTCGCCCCGGCCAACCACGTGCTGCAAAGCGCCACCCACGCGCTCAACACCGGCCAGCCCGAGCGGACCGTCATGGCCTGCCTGATGCACGACGTGGTCCTCAACCTGATCAAGGTCGACCACGGCTGGTGGGGCGCCCAGCTCGTCGAGCCCTACGTGGACGAACGCATCGCCTGGGGCATCCGCTACCACGCGGCGCTCCGCTTCTACCCGGACGAGGAGTACGGCTACGAGTATCCGGAGATGTACAACCGCATCTTCGGGCACGACTACGTGCCGGAGCCGTACATCAAGGAGGCCTACGAGTACGCGCGCAAACACCGCTGGTACGCCGAGGCGCGGCTGATCACTGTGAACGACACCTACGCGTTCCAGGACGACATGGACGTCGACATCGAGGTGTTTACCGACATCATCGGCCGGAACTTCAAGCAGCCGAAGGAGGGGCTGGGCTACGACAACAGCCCGGTCGCGCACATGTGGCGCACCATCGCGTTCCCGAACCGGCCGCTGTAGGCGCGACGACCCGCCCGAGACACGCAAGCCGCCCGAGACGGCAACCGACCGGGACACCAAGGGACTCGACCGAGACACCAGGGGGAACCCACGCAATGAGAACACGCAGCACGATCCGGTCCGCCACGCTTTTCGCGGCAACGATAGTCCTACTTGCGGCGATTGCCGTCCCGACCCCGCAACTCACCGCCCAGGAGGTCGTGCGCGTGGTGGTCACCCCCGCCTCGATCACCCTCGAGGTGGGCGAGAAGGCGACGGTTTCGGCCACCGCCTACGACGCCGACGGCAACGTCGTCGAGGTGCCCTTCATGTATTTCTCGCGCGACGGGCGCGGCAGGCTGGCGGTCGACCGGTTCACGGGCGAGATCGAGGCCTTCAAGGGCGGGGAGTTCGAAGTGATCGCCCGCGCGCTGGGACCGACCAGGGTCAGCGGGACCATGGCCGCGACGGTCGCGTTCCCGCCGATCGACCGGGTGGAGATCTCGGAGCCGGGCGGGCGCTACTACACCGGCGTGACGATGCGCCACAAGGCGACGGTGTTCGACGAGGCGAACGACGAGCGCGATGCGCAGGTCACCTGGAGCACCTCCGACGAATCCGTGGCGACGGTCGACCGATTCGGAGTGTTCACCGCCCACAGGCCGGGCGAAGTCATGCTCGAAGCGGTCGCGGACGGCGTTGTTGGACGGATTACCTACCTGGTGGCCGAGAATCCGGTCACCGCGATGGCCGTCGAAGCCAGCCAGGCCCGCGGCCGGACGGGGGATGTCATCCACTTCACGCCGACGGCCTCCGACGCCGGCGGCTCCTCCGTCGACGACATCCCCATCACCTTCTCGCTGATCTCCGACCCCGACGAGATCGCCACGGCCGATTTCCCACCCGCCGAAGTGGACCGGATGGGGCGCTTCGTGGCCTACAAGCCGGGCGTCTACACCGTGATGGCGAGCGTCCCCGGGCAGACCGCGCACGCGTCCGTGGAGATCCTGCCGCGGCACGTGGTCGAAGAGGTGCGGCTCGTGGGGCACGCCCCGGTGCGCAACGTGTCGACGTCGGACCTGTGGGTGTGGGAGGGGGTCGATGGGCGCGACTATGCGATTACGGGAACCCACAGCGGGTACGGCAGCACCTATTGGTGGGATGTGACGGACCCCGCGCGCCCGGTGCTGACCGACTCGCTCATCGTGGACGCCCGGACGACCAACGATGTCAAGGTCTCCGAGGACGGCACCATCTGCGTGATCTCGCGCGAGGGGGCGTCGAGCCGGCGAAACGGGATCGTGATCGTGGATTGCCGCGATCCCCGCAACATCGAGGTCATCTCCACCTACGACGACGAGCTGACCGGCGGCGTGCACAACCTCTTCATCCATGACGGCCACGTGTATGCGGTGAACAACGGCATCCGCTTCGACGTGATCAACATCGAGGATCCCGCGAATCCGCACCGCGTCGGCCGCTTCGAACTCGACACGCCCGGGCACGCGATCCACGACATCTGGATCGTGGACGGGATCGCGTACACGTCGAACTGGGGCGACGGGGTGGCGGTAATCGACGTGGGCGGCGGAGACAGGGGCGGCAGCCCGTCGAATCCGGTCGAGATCGCGCGCTTCCGTGACATCGGCGGCGCCACCCACGCCGCGTTCCCGTACCGGAGCCCGACGGGCAGGTTCTACATCTTCATGGGCGACGAGATCGGGGCGCCCGCCTTCGACGGCCAGGAGGACGGCCGCACTCCGGAGTTCATGGACGGGTACATCCATGTGGTCGACTTCACCGACCCGGAAAACCCGGAGGAAGTGGCCCGATACGAAATCCCCGAGGCCGGTTCACACAATATGTGGATCGAGGACGACCGGCTCTACACGGCGTTCTACCAGGGCGGGCTGCGGGTGCTCGACATCTCCGGCGAACTGAAGGGGAACCTGTACCACCAGGGACGCGAGATCGCGGTTTACAAGGCGTACGATCCGGATGGCGTCGTCGCGAACGCGCCCTTCACCTGGGGACCCCAGATGCATAAGGGCAACCTCTTCTTCGCGGAGTACTTCTCGGGGATGTGGGCGGTGAAGCTGTTGCCGCGGAGGGTGCTGATTCCCTGATGGGCCGCCCATCCCGCTATTGCACCGCCCGCAGGCCCGACATCGGCCGATCCAGCCATTGCGTCGCCCGCCGGTCGGACATCGGCCGATCCAGCTATTGCACCGCCCGCGCGTTTGCATCGCTGGCGGCTGCGGCCTGGCTGGCCTTTCTCGCCATGGCCGCGTCCCATGATCGCGCCGAGGCGCAGTCCTACTGGGTCTACGTGGCGGCCGAATCGGAGGATGAAGTCGCGCTGATGCGCTACGACGCGGGCGGCGATCTGGTCGTCGCGAAGACGATTGTCACCGGGTGGCTGCCGGCCGAGATCGAGGCCCCGCACGGCCTCGCCATGGACCCGGCCGGGGAGTACTGGTACCTCACGCTGGGACACGGCTTTCCGAATGGCCGCCTGGTCAAATACGCCACCGGCGCGGACACGGTGGCCGGCGTCGCCGACCTCGGCCTCTTCCCCGCCACGATCGCCGTCCCGCCGCACGGCGCGGTGGCGCTCACCGTCAACGCCAACTTTCACGGCGACCACATCCCCTCGACCGTCACGATCGTCGATCTTGAGACCATGTTCCCGATCGCCGACGTGGTCACGTGCACCATGCCGCACGGCTCCCGCTTCAGCGCCGACGGCACGAAGCACTACTCGGCGTGCATGATGGACAACCAGCTCGTCGAGATCGACGGCGCCACCCTCGACGTCACCCGGCGCCTCGACCTGATCGCCAACAGGCCCGCGATGGCCCCCATGGAGGGCCATATGGCCATGGCGCCGCCCGGCGGAGAGAACTGTTCTCCCACCTGGACGACCCCGCACCCCGACGGCCGCCGCGTCTTCGTGCCGTGCAACAAGGGCGACGCAATCCTCGAGGTCGACCTGGAGGCGTGGCGCGTCATCCGCCGCATCGAGGCCCCGGGCGCGCCCTACAACCTGGACCTGACCCCGGACGGCACCAAGCTCCTCGCCACCCTCAAGAGCAGCGCCAAGCTGGGAATCTGGGATGTCGAAACGGGCAAACTCCTCCACATGATCGACTCCCTCATGCGCGTGACCCACGGCGTCATCGTGACGCCCGATGGCCGCTACGCCATCGTCACCGTCGAGGGCATCGGCGGCGACCCCGGGACGGTGGAGGTCATCGAGATCGCGTCCGGCACCCGCGTGGCGTCCGCACAAATCGGCAAACAGGCCGGAGGAATAGCGCTATGGAAGATGGAAGGATGATCCGAGGGCGGGCCCATTCGAGCATGCCGGTGACCCGCCGTTTGCCGCGGAAATCGGCAGAGGCCCATTCGAGCATGCTGACGACCCACCGTTTGCCGCGGAAACCGGCGGCCCGTTCAAGCATGCCGGTGACCCGCCGTTTGCCGCGGAGGCTTGGCGTCCCTGGCTTCGCTGCCGTCGCCGTAGTCGCCGGTTTCGCATCCGCCTGCCAGCCCTCCCCTGGCACCGACGCCGCAGGCTCCACCACCACCGACAACATCCCCGGCTGGCAATGGACCGACGAGCAGGTCCTGGAGACCGTCAATGCGGTGCGTGCGGGGCGCAGTCTGCAGCCCGAGAGCTGGCCGGGCGGGGCGCGCGTCGCCGTCCTTCTCTCCTTCGATGTCGACAACGAGACCGTTCTCGGCCTCCGCCATGGCGACGCCACCGTCGGGTCCCTCTCGCAGGGGCAGTTCGGTGCGCGCGTCGCGCTTCCCCGCGTCGTCGACCTCCTCGACCGCGAAGGGATCCCCGCCTCGTTCTTCATCCCGGCGGTCAGCCTCGTCCTCGATCCGTCCCAGATAGACATCATCCAGGCCGCCGGGCACCACGAATTCGCCATTCACGGCTGGATCCACGAGCTGAACTCCAGCCTTGAGGCCGACGTGGAACGCGCCCTCCTGCAGCGCGCCGTCGACTACATGACCGAGGTCACCGGCACGCGCCCGCTGGGCTACCGCGCCCCGTCGTGGAACTTCAGCCCCAACACGCTGGGCATCCTGCGCGAGATGGGGTTCCTCTACGACTCGTCGCTGATGGCCGACGACCGGCCGTACGAGATCAACGCGCACGGCGAGCCTACCGGCATGATCGAGCTGCCGGTCGAGTGGATCCTCGACGACGCGCCGCTCTTCAACCCGCTCGGGACCCGCTACTCGCCCCCGCGCGATGTGCTCCAGGTGTGGAAGGACGACTTCGACGGCGCCTACGCCGAGGGAACGATGTTCCTGCTGACCATGCACCCGCACGTCATCGGCCACCGGTCCCGGATCGTCGTCCTCGACGAGCTGATCCAGTACATCAAGGGACATGAGGATGTCTGGTTCGGCACCCACCTGGAGGCGGCGCAGTGGGTCAAGGAGCAGGCGGGGATGTAAGGTCAGAACTGCGGGCAGGCCTTCTTCGCGTACCGGGTCTCCACAAGGAACCGCTTCACTTCCGGCCAGTCCGGCTCGCGGGCGTCCGGTGGATGCAAAGCGTCTCACGCCGCAGCGGATTCCCGCATCTCGGCGGGCGTGAATCTCGGGGGACGCGAGGTACCCTTTTCGTCATCAGAAGATTGCTATTGTTGCCCTCAAAGTGATTTACGGTACGTGCATCCGTACAAGACCGCGCCGTTACGTCCGCCCTTGACCCGTCAGTCCTCCTCCTCGACCCCGTGCTCCTTGTACCAGCCCAGGTGCTTGCCGATGGGGATGCCAAGGAGCGGGCGCTGGACGACTGCGCCGGCCTTCTGCAGGCCCGTCGCGAGTCCGAAGTCGACGTAGTCCTTGCCGGCGTGAATCTCGATGACCTTGCCGTCCATCGCGGGGAACCGCTCAAGCAGGGCGTCCACCACGCGCTGGGACCAGGCGCGGCGCTCGGCGGCGGGGAGATCGCCGAGGTCCAGGTTGTACCAGGCGATTTGTGTGTCGGGCTCGAGCAGACCGTGCTTGGCGCTCAGGATGTACCAGGGCCTGCCGGCGACTGCGGCGTACTGCTCGGCGTACTTGCGCCTGCTCCGCCAAAGGGGGGATGCGTAGAGATCCCTCGCCTGCACGGGTTTGGCCCATTCGAGCTTCCCCTTGACGCAACCCACAAGGAGGACGTCCGGCGTCAACTGCCCATCGCTGTCGCTGCCGTCCCCTGACACCCCGTCGTTTCCCTGCATGGACTTGGCTCCATTGGCCGCTGGCCGTGAACGTTGGATACTATCTAAATAGCTTGACAGGGTTCCCGGGGCAAATCGGGGATGATGACGGGCCGCGCGTCGGGCATTGACCGCGCAGTGCCCCCGAGTGGAGCGAAGCATGAACCAGCGGATGCACGGATGAAGGCGGGACTGGCCGGCGCGATCGCCGCGGCGATCTCCGTGTTCGCGGCCAGCGGGACAGGGCGGACCCCCCCCACCCCGCCCCCCACTGCGACGACCTCACGCCCACTCCCGGGGCCACGCTGCTCCCCTCCCGCGATCTGTACTGCCTCTTCCTCACGCCGAGGCACGGTCTCGAGTACATGTCGGGCCATCTCGAACTGCGGACGCCCCACACGCCCTTCGGGGTCGCGGTGAACGCCGCCGGCCACCATCTCTACGAGGGCATCCTCACCCTGGATGGACTGCCCGAGCCCGCGGCGCTGGGCGACTACCACCACATCGTCGCGTGGCTGGCCTCGCCCATCTTCGACACGATCGTCGCGCTCGGCCCCGTCGCCAACGGCACGCAGAGCCTCGGCGAGATCGGCCTCAACAAGTTCATGATCATCATCACGGCCGAGGAGCGCCTGGACGCCCCCGAGTGGGAGGGACGGCTGCTCCTGCGCGCGTCGTCGCCCTCTTCGCGAATGTCGCCGCCCGACATGCAGGAGTTCATGCTGGGAGCGATGGGGACGGAGCCGGGTGATGCGGGGATCCCCGGAGCTGCCCACGCACACATGCCCACGACCGCCGCCGCCCCCTGGCCCCACCCCCCCATGCTCCCCGGCCTGACCATGTTCCCCGCGCTGATGGCCCTCGACCCCCCCGCCGCCACCCCCTTCCTCCCCGGCGCGGCCACCGACCCCGCCACCCTCCCCCTCGCCCGCCCCCGCGACATCCTCCGCCTCGGCGACGGCGACGTCGTCGACCTCGAAGCCGGCCTCGTCCGCCGCCGCATCCACAGCCGCGACCACATCATGTACGGCTTCAACGGCCAGTATCCCGGACCGCTGCTGCACGTCCCGGAGGCGGCGACGATCACCGTCAACTTCACGAACTCGATCCCGTGGCCGACGACCATCCACTGGCACGGCCTCCGCCTCGACAACGCGTCGGACGGCGTGCCCGGCGTCACCCAGGACCCCGTCGAGCCCGGCGAGACCTTCCGCTACACCGTCCACTTCAAGGACCCGGGGGTGTATTGGTACCACCCGCATCACCGCGAGGACATCCTCAAGGACCTCGGCCTCTACGGGAACATGCTGGTCGAGCCGCGCGAGCCGGACTACTACGCCCCCGCCGACCGCGAGGAGTTCCTCATGCTCGACGACTTCCTGATGGCCGGCGACGCGCCCATGCCCTTCGGCACGGAGCGCTCGACGCATGCCTTCATGGGACGCTTCGGGAACCTCTTCCTGGTCAACGGCGAGCCTGACTACGAACTGGAGGTGACCGCCGGCGAGGTCGTGCGGCTGTACCTGACGAATGTGAGCAACACGCGGACCTTCAACCTGTCGTTCGAGGGGGCCGCCGGGCGGGGTGACGCCGGGGCCGCGCCGCAGCACCCCCGCATCAAGGTCGTCGGCACCGACGTCGGGGCCTTCGAGCGTGAGGAGTGGGTGGAGAGCATCGTGCTGAGCCCCGCCGAGCGCTACATCGTGCATGTGCGCTTCGACGAGCCGGGCGAGTACAGACTTCTGAACCGTATCCAGGGTATCGATCATTTGGGCGGCACCTTCTTCCCCGAAACGGACACCATGGGGGTGGTGCGGGTCGCCGCCGCGAGGCCCGCGGATGCGGAAACATTTGGCGCGCCCGCTTCGGCCGGCGCACCCGCCATGGCCGCCACCCCCGCCTCCCTCGCCTTCGACACCCTCCGCACCAACCTCCCCGCCGCCCGCGAGATCGCCCTCTACCGCGACCAGTTCGACCTCCCCATCGACCGCGAGCTCACCTTCACCCTGGAGACGACGGGCATCCCCTACATCGTCCAGCGGCTGATGCGCTTCGACTCGGCGTACTTCCACCCGGTGGAATGGAGTGGGACGATGCCGATGATGAACTGGAACTCGTCGTCGCAGGAGGTGCGCTGGATTGTACGGGATCCGGCGACAGGGGCCGAGAACATGGACATCGAGTGGGAATTCGAGGTGGGAGACATCGTCCGCATCCGGCTGCACAACGAGCGGCGGTCGTTCCACGCCATGCAACACCCCTTCCACATCCACGGGCAGCGCTTCCTCGTGCTGGCGCGCAACGGCGTCCCGAACGAGAACCTGGCCTGGAAGGACACCGTGCTGCTCCCGGCCGGCACCACCACGGACATCCTGCTGGAGATCACCAACCCCGGCCGCTGGATGGCCCATTGTCACATCTCCGAGCACCTCGAAGCGGGCATGCGCATGCTGTTTACGGTCAATCCGTGACGCCCGCGTCCGACTGGCGCGAAGCCCACCGCCAGGCCATCGAAGCCGGCCGCTCCACCTACATCGATCCCCGGACCGGCTTCCAGGTCTTCACCGAACTCGGGCTCAGGGCTCGCGGGCACTGCTGCGGCAGCGGGTGCCGCCACTGCCCCTACCAGCATGAATCGATGGAGCTGGACAGCCGCGTCGCCGGCGCCCAGCAGCCCTCCTGGCTCACCGGCGCCGGGCCCTCCGACGATCCGGCCGATGTCCTCTTCTGGAGCGGCGGCAAGGACAGCTTCCTCTGCTACCGCGTGCTGACGCGAGAAGCCGTCCGCCCCGTCGTGCTCCTGACCACCTTCGACGCCGCAAGCCGCATCGTCGCCCACCAGGAGATCGGCGTGCGCCAGGTCGTCCGCCAGGCCGAGCACCTGGGGCTCCCGCTGCTCGGCGTTCCCCTGCACCCCGGCCACCCCTACGTCGACCGCATCCGCGAGGCGGTGGCGCTGGTCCCCGGCATCGCCCGCTTCGTCTTCGGCGACCTTCACCTGCGCCACATCCGCGAGTGGCGCGACAAGGCATTCCGGGACCTCGCGGCCGAACGCGGCGCGACCCTCCACTTCCCCCTCTGGGGCGTTTCACCTGAAACGTTGATCGCGGATCTGGAGGCGAGCGGGGCCGTGTGCGAGGTCTCGGCTGTGACGGAACCGGCAGAGGACGTGATCGAGGTCGGCGAGCGGTTCGACCGGGCGATGATGACACGCCTGCCGGACGAAATCGACCCATTCGGGGAGAACGGGGAGTTTCACACGCTGGCGAAGGTGTGGGAGCGGCAGCAGTAGGGGGTGCTCTGGCGAATTGCGGCCTCACTGGCGAGAATCCTTGAGCCATCGATCCCTCGCGTGTGGTCGCGCCGGCCGCGCCAGCGCGCGCACGATATCATCAGGAGCAATCCGGACATGAGACCAGCCACCCTCCCCCCACGCGCCCTGCCCACCGCCGCTTTCACCCTGGGAGCAATCGCCGCCCTCGCCGCGTATCCCCCCACGGCAAGCGCCCAAAGGCCCGTCCCAGGCTCCGCAGCGGCCTCCTACGTGGCCGTGGACGCCGAAATCGTCGCGATGACCGGCGTCACCCTCATCGACGGCACCGGCGGGCCCGTCCAGCGCGGCCGCACGATCGTGGTCGAGGGCAACCGCATCACCGCGGTGGGACCGGACGGCCGGGTGTCGATCCCGGGAGGCGCCTCGGTCATGGACCTGAGCGGCCACACCGTGATCCCGGGGCTGGTCGGGCTGCACAACCACCTCTACTACACCGCCGCGGGGGGGCGCGCCGCCCAGCTCACCTTCAGCGCCCCGCGCCTCTACCTGGGCAGCGGGGTCACCACCGTGCGCACGACGGGGAGCCGCCAGCCGTACGCGGAGATCAACCTGCGCGAGGAGATCGAGGCGGGGCGGGCGCCGGGGCCGCGCATCCACATCACCGCGCCGTACATCACCGGGGGCAGCGGACTCACGGGGATGACGCTGCTCAACTCGCCCGAGCAGGCGCGCCGCTTCGTGCGCTACTGGGCCGCCGAGGGGGCGACGTGGCTGAAGGCGTACACCCAGATCCGCTCCGAGGACCTGGCCGCCGCGATCGACGAGGCCCACAAGCAGGGGATCAAGGTCACCGGCCACATCTGCTCGGTCAGCTTCACCGAGGCCGTCGCGCTCGGGATCGACAACATCGAGCACGGCCTGCCGACGAACAGCGACTACTACCCCGGTCGCGGGAAGGACGAGTGCCCCCGGGACATCATGGCGCAGGCGCTCACGGTCGACGTGAACAGCCCCGAGGTCGCGCACACCTTCAGGACGATGATCGACGCGGGCGTCCCCATGACCTCCACGCTGGCCGTCTACGAGCTCTTCTTCCAGGGACGGCCGGTCCGCGACCAGCGCACCCTCGACGCGATGACCCCCGCCGTGCGGACCGACTACCTGGCCGACAAGGCGAGGCGGGACGAGGTCGGGCGGGATCCGGCGGGGCTGCTGAACGCCATCGCCTACGAGAAGGCCTTCTACGATGCCGGCGGCGTGCTGGCGGCCGGCGTCGATCCCACCGGCAACGGCGGCGCCCTGCCCGGCTACGGCGACCAGCGCAACTACGAGCTCCTCAGCGAGGGCGGCTTCGCTCCGGTCGACGCGATCAGGGTCCTGACCGCCAACGGCGCGCAGGTGCTCGGGGAAGACGACCTGGGGACCGTCGAGCGCGGCAAGATCGCCGACCTCGTCATCCTCAGCGGCGACCTGACCGCCGACCCGTCCGTGATCCGCAACGTGACGGTGGTATTCAAGGACGGAGTGGGCTACGATTCGCCCAGGATGCTTGAAGCCGTGCGGGGGCTCGTCGGAATCAGGTAACCCATCCACTGCAAGCCGGGGAATGAGAGACATGTCGCGACCGAGACCGTTTCACCTTGTGACGTTCGCAGCAATCACGATCATGGCCGGGTGTGGGGGGGGAGACGGCAACGGGAACGGGCCGATCACACCGCCGACACAGCCCAACCAGGCTCCGCGGGCCGTCGGCAGCCTGGGCGAGCTGGAACTCCCGCTCCGCGAGACCGTCACGCAGGATGTCTCCGGCAACTTCAACGATCCGGACGGGGACCGGCTCACCTTCACCGCGACCTCCTCGGCCCCGGGCATCGCGGGTGCGCAGGCGAGCGATGCCAGCATCAACGTCACCGGCGTCGCACCCGGAACGGCGACCATCACGGTCACCGCCCGGGATCCCGGCGGCCTGACCGCCAGCCTGCAGCTCGGCGTCAGCGTCAACGGTCCCCCGGTGCTGACGGACTCGATCCCACGGCAGGTCCTGGACGAGGGCGCGAGCGCGACGGTGGACCTCGACGACCACTTCACCGACCCCGACGACGACGTGGTGAGCTACGGAGCGGAATCCTCGGACGCTTCGGTAGCGAGCGTGTCGGTCGAAGGCAGCTCCGCGACCATCACCGGCGTCTCCGCCGGCACCGCGACCGTGACCTTCACCTTGAGAGACGACTTCGGGCAGGAGGGCACCCAGGAAGTCGGCGTCACCGTCGAGGAGGCGAACCAGCCCCCGCAGGCGACCGACTCGATCCCCGCCCAGGAGCTGATGCCCGACGGCGAGGTCACCCTGGACCTCTCCGGCCACTTCACCGACCCGGACGACGACGCGCTCACCTACGCGGGGGAGACCTCGGACCCGGACGTCGCCACCGTCATGGTCGAGGGCAGCAACGCCACGATCACCGGCGTAGCGGCGGGCACAGCAACGATCACCTTCACCGCCAGCGACCCCGACGGGCTCTCGGCCGACCAGGAGGCCATGGTCACGGTCAACACCCCGCCGATGCCCGAGGGCACGATCGACGAGATCACGGTCGCGGTGGACGAATCGACCACCCTCGTCGTCTCCGGCTACTTCAGCGACGCCGACGGCGACGCCCTCAGCTACGAGGCGACCAGCTCCGACGAGGACATCGCGACCACCTCGGCGGCGGACAGCACGGTGACGATCAACGGCCACGCCGCCGGAACGGCGACCCTCACGATCACGGCAACCGACCCGCGCGGCGCGTCGGCCATGCAGGAGGCCACCGTCGCCGTGAAGACCCCCCCCATGCCCGACAGCGTCCCCCCCACGCACGACATGGTCGTAGGCAACCACGTCGAACTCGACTTCTCGACCTTCTTCACGGACGAGGACGGGGACGAGCTGACGTATACGGCGATGACGTCGGACGCGGCGGTGGCGACAGCGTCCGTGGATGGAAGCGTGGTGACGACTACGGCGGCTGGGGAGATTGATGACTCGGTGGCGACGGTGGTGACGCTGACGGTGACGGCGACGGACCCGGCGGGGCTGTCGGCGGAGCAGGAGGCGATGGTGCGGGTGAATGCGGCGGAGTATGACACGTTGGCGGGAATCACGGTGTTGGAGGATGGGTCCATTTCGGCGTCGCTTGGTGGAGCCTCACTTACGCTGACCTTCTGCCTCCCGCTCGATGGCTTCTTCTTCGAACCTAACCAATACATCACCTCGCATTGGTCGGAGTGGCAGCGGGCAGCCGGTACGGGGTGGGTCACTGCGCCCGGCACCCATCAGGATGGTCGCATCTGTCCCATTACCCCCAGACTCGATGAAATGCAGGACGGCACCTACAGAATGATCGGCCGTCTGACGTTCGTCACCGTCGATACCACCGACACTGGCGCTGCAGACCCTACGGACACCCTCAGTGTCGTAACCAGCACCCTGCGATCCCCCACGTTTGACCACACGGCAGAGAGCAGCCCAGCCCAGGACGCATCCTTCAGCAGCTTGCAGTCCGGCCTGTTGGATGCCGCTCAGCCCAGCCGCACGTCACTCCGGTCCTTCGCGCTGCCCGGATCGCACTTCCGGACTCTCACGGCCGCGGAGCCACGAGCCGCGAGTCGCGTCGCCCAGGCGCACGCAAGCGTCCACGCGACCCTGCGCCCCCCCGCATTCACCCGATCACGGGGGATCGCGCATTGGCAGCTGCCATCACGGGGCAGGGTGCGGGAACCGACGTAGGAATGTCATGTCGACATGGCAGAATGTAAGGTCGACAGGTGATTATGTACTTGATGCACACCGGGAGACCCGCTAGCTTGCTGGTGTTGACCGCATGTCAGACCATCAAGGAGGCGGAAGATGAGGACCGATCAGAGCACATGGCACACCGAAGGGGCAGAGTATTTCCACTTCTGTCTGACCTGTGTGACAGGCAGGGAAGCGATGCAGGCGGATGCCCGCCAATGGGGAACCGGCGGGAAGCTGCCTTGTCGGGACTGTCAGGAGTTGCGCGAACATGGTGCCTGCTTGGACCTTGGGCAGGTCCATGCGGTCATGGACGACCCTTGGTCACCGGAGGAAGGGGATGCCTGAGCTTCAGCACCCACACCGGGGGCGTGATGTCGTCCGCGAAGAAGGCCCATTCCTTGAGGATTCGCGTGATAGGCCACCCGAGGCTCAGGGCAATGCCCGCCACCCGCAACCCTTCGCCGACGGGACCGCGGAACGAAATGTACGGGCCGGCCGACGAGTGTCCCGGTCCACCTTGGCACGACTCGATCGTGTCCACCCCGTGCTCACGCAGCACATCGACGTAGGGCTGGATGTCCGGATCGAGCACGGTGTCGGAGGCCATCTCGGTCACTTGGCATTGATCGAGGCGGTCCCGTTATGCTCGGCGACGACCCGATCGACCTCCTGCATGACGCGCTTGGGGAAGACGGCCTCCATGATCTCGCGGTCGGTCTTCTGGGCGATGTTCCGAGGCACCTTCCGCCGCCGTTTCGTCTTTCGCCGCTTCACGCCACCCTCCCCATCCTTGAAAGGAACCGAATCAATGCGTGAGTCACCCGGTCGCGAAGTCGTCTACGAAATCCTAGAGGTCGTCGCTCTAGCACCCAGAAATCCTCATGATCCGTTGGGAGTAATACGACTTCGCACCGATCGGGGCTGGTATCGATTCTCGGCACAGAAGCAGGCGCTTCTCCTACTCGCTGGTAGATGTGTCGAGTTGGCGCACCACCTGCCGCCGCATGACGAGAATGATCCCGGGGAGCCGTCTGAGATGAACTAGGAGAGTCAGCCATGAAGAGAGTCAACCTCGTTTCGCTGTTGGACCAATACAATACGGATGATAAGTGCCGGGACGCCTTGGAGGCAATTCGATGGCCGGACGGCGTGGCCTGCACCCGGTGCGGGGACACGGAGGTGGACGAGGTGCCCAGCCGCAACCAGTGGCGCTGCCGGGGGTGCAAGTACCGCTTCAGCGTCATGGCCGGGACGATCATGCACCGCAGCCACCTGCCGCTTCGGAAGTGGTTCCTCGCCATCTACCTGATGTGCGAGTCGAAGAAGGGGATGAGCGCGAACCAACTCAAGCGGTCGCTCGGGTGCCAGTACAAGACCGCGTGGTATCTCTGCCACCGCATCCGCGAGGCGATGGGCAACGACCCGTTCCACGGGCCGACCCTGTTCGGGGTGGTCGAAGTGGACGAGACGCTCGTCGGCGGCCGCGTCAAGGGCCGTGAGAACGCCCACAGCAACAAGCATTGGGTGGCCGGCGCGATCGAGCGGGGCGGCAAGGTGCGGATCGAGCGCATCCCGAACGTCCGGAAGGACACGATTCAGGGATTCGTGAACCGCACCGTGAGCCCGGACGCGGAAGCCATCTACACCGACGAGTTGCGGTCCTACATCGGCGTCGAGACGGACACCAGACGCCACGAGACGGTGCGGCACAGCGAAGACGAGTGGGTGGTGGGCGACGTCCACACGAATAGTGTGGAGGGGGTGTGGAGCCTCTTCAAGCGTTCCATCGTGGGTTCGTTCCATAAGATGTCGCTCCGGCATTTGGACCGCTACCTCGACGAATTGGAGTGGCGGTTTAATAACCGCCAGAACCCCTACATCTTCCGCGACACGCTGGCGCGGATCATGAACACCGATCCGCTGGAGTACGAAGACCTGATCGCGTCCGAGGACGTCGAACAGCCCGAGCCGAAGACGGAGGCGGCATGAGCAACCAGAAGAAGAACGACACCATTTGGGTGCTGGCCACCATCGCGTTCTTCCTGTTCTGTCTCGGGATGCGGATCTACTGGAACTGGACGATCAAAGGGAATCCGTTTACCGACTGAAGGTGGCCCGGCCGGGAAGCTGTCGAGGGCTTTCCCGGCCTCTCTCTTACCACCGCGCCCGCGTTTGGGCGACGCCACCCCACAGGAGGAAGGAATGGACCCCATGAGCACTGTAGACACCCTCCGTGCGCACCTGAAGCGCGCCGAGAAGACCCTCGCGTATGTCCAGACCACGGGCCGGGACAGCACGTCCTATGTGCTCGACGTGCTGGACGCCCGCAGACGGCTGGAGGAGGCCGTGAAGAAGGCAGCCTGACTCTCGGGGGTTGTTTCCCACCCCCCCCAAGGCCGGGGACGTGTCACAGCGTCTCCGGCCTCTCTCATGGCCCCCCTGCTGGATAACGGGGTGCTGTTCACCGACCCCCAGGGTCACATCCATGGGAGGGATCCTATGAGCAAGCAGGACAAAGCCGACACCGTCATAATCAGCCGGACTGAGTACGAGAACCTGCTAGCCAACCAAGAGAAACTCAAGCATCTGGCGAGTGACTTTCGAGTTCGGCTTGAAGCTCACGGTGCTCAGATTCAAGCTCTGAGAGAGAAGCTATCGACTCAAGCCAAGAAAGCCATTGGTGGTGGTCATTCTTGGCCGCCTTCTGAAAACTGATCAGAAGGTTGATGAACCCTTCTCGCTCGTGATCGGAACGGGGGAAGTGCTGGTCCGCCAGATCGTGAAACTTCCGGCCGTTGTCCAGCACACAGGGATCGTTCTGTAGCTTTCCGATGATTGCCGGTAGTCGGGCGTCAGCGACTTCGAGAAGCGTCATGTTCGTCTCTTTCGGTGACGTCGCTTCTTCCAGCGATTTCCGGTAGAAGGCGATGAGGAAGGCCATGGCCTTCAGTTCACCGAGGAAAGACTTGGTGGGTTGGAGATCGTTCGACATTTCTTGCTCCTTTCGGAATGTCGGATGTAGGCGGGTGTCTCGGTGGCAGCCGGGGCACCCGCCGCTTGGGTGTCAGTTCTTGACTGTTCCGTCCGTTCGGGCCTCCGCGTCAACGACGCCAGCGGGTTCTGCGTCATCCTTCGTGCGCTGCTTTCGGTCTTGCCGAGCCAAGAGAAGAACCATGGCAAGAATCGCCGATGGATACAGGGAGGGCTCCACGCCGTCCACATGTGCGATCCACAGACCCGAAAACCAGTTGGTGAGGGCGAAGAGGATAACGGCCCACCGCCCCCATTTGCCACACCAGCGCCGTGCCGCTTCCCACAGGAGGACGAAGAGGCCTGCGACCATGAGGAAGCCGATCATTTGGTGGCCTCTGCGGTCGGTGGAGCTACGTTCAGTCGGGTCAGGGACACCACGGCCGCAAGGGTGGAGATGGCCAAGGCATCACTGCCCCAGCCTTCGACCCATGCCTTCCAAGTCACGATCCACAGCAGAACCGCCCAGCAGGTAACGGCGATCCGCCCGCCACTCCATCGGCGCAGGCACAGGCACGGGAGCACGATCGCCAAGGTGGCCAACAGCGCCTCGCCGAGCCAGAGGGCGTCGTTCGGCATTTCTAGGCTCCTTCCCGGGCGAATTCACAGTCCACACCGAGTCCGTACTCGATCCAGATCACCCCACCGGGGACCGGCCGACCGTTCCAAGTGATCCCGTCCCTGACCCAAGGCCCTGCCCACCTCGCCACCGGGCACTCGGCATGACGTGTCCGGCAGTTGCGGAACCGCCGCCAATCGCCCATGTCGTCACCGTTGTGCACAAAGCACTCCTGATCTTCCAGCAGCCGCGGATCAAGCGGGTCTGTGCTGAGATCGGCCGGCTTCTCCCACGGACAACTCACACCGACCTTCACCAGCCGGTAGTCGTAGTCGAACGGCCACACCGCCTCGGCGCCGGACCCGTCAACACCCTTCCACTCGCCAAACGGCACCCGGCGCCACATGCCGACGATCGTGCAGCCGGCCCGCTCACGCGCGCATCCGGTGAACGTCTTCCAGGCCGACAGGTCGTTGCCTCGGCCGGGGAACACGCAGTCCGGTTCCGGCTGGATCGTGTTGTGAGTGCCTTCTGGCCCGGGCCATCCCGGCCCCGGTGCGTACCCGTACAGCCAGAACGCCTCATCCGCGTTCGAGGACAGCCCGACCAGCGATCGGAGCGACCGCATCGTGTCGGGGGCCTCCATCATGGCGATCACTTCGGCGTGCGCCGCCTCGCTCTGATCCGGCGCGGTCGAGTCGCAGCCAGCAACGAGCAATGCGAATAGAACGGGTGGGGTCATGGTCCTCATCATCGGCAACTCCCTGTGTCGTGGGTTGGCAATCCCCCCGACACACGGGGCACGGGTGTCGGGCCGTTTGCCAACTCCACGCGAGGAAGTACCGCGAGAGGTCCCGTCTATTCGGCCCCTGGGGCCGCCGGGAGCTACCCGACGACCCCTTTCATGGGCCTGTTGTATTCAACGGGCGACCCGACATGGGCCTCCGTGGAGTTGGCAGGAGGGAAGGTGGGGGACGCTCCACCGTAGCGCAAGGGGTTTCGCTCCTTCATGAAGGGGCGAAACCCCCAATCCATAGGCGTATTTGACGCCACAGAGAGGAGGGAAGTACCATGCAGCATGGACATTCGACGAGCAGCACACACCGTAGCCTCCATAGTGGGAGGGGGTGCCTTCCTCTACGGTCTGGAGGTGCATATGTGGGGTGAAGACATTCCCCTATGGGTGTACCTCGCTTTCTCCGCCTCCTGCGGTATGATCGCGTGGCGACTGGGCCGAAAGCCGGACCCCGACCGGGGCAAGACCTACTGGGAGAAGCGACTGCCGGAGCTGGAGGGGCTGATCGAAGTCTTGCGGGCGTGCGAGCCGCGCGAGACATTGGCCCCGAAGCACCAGATCGCGATACACAGACTCGCGCGTGACCTTGACCGACTCGGGCTGGAGCATCCGCCAACAGACCGGGTGCCGCTGGCGCGTGACCCCGTGCTACGCCGGATCTGGGAGCATTGCAGCCCCTTTCCTCCTTCTGAGCCCGGCGCCGACCGCTGCTCAAGTCAAGCTCGGCGTCACGGGCGGATTAAACCTTGCTTCGGTGGACGTTTCGAGTGAATCCGCCTTTGTCCCCGACTTCGAATCCGTCACGCGATTTTCGCTCGGTCTGTCGGCGACGATCCCCGTGTCCGAGACCTGGGGAGTTCAGCTGGCCGGCGGCTATTCCCAGAAGGGTGCGATGTCCGCATTCACCGAGGAGGGCGCGGACGTCGAATCAACGCTGAAGATGGACTACATCGAGCTGGCCGTGCTCGGAATGCTGAACCTCCCCCTGTCCGGTGAACGAGTGTCGGCACACCTCGTCGCCGGACCGGCGCTCGCCCTCGAGTCGTCCTGCGACGTGTCCGCCAAGGCAACCTTCATGGGAACCGATTTCGAAATCAACGAGGGCTGCGACGACGGCGACGTGATTGACCGATCAAACTTCGACTTGGGCCTGGCCGCAGGCGGCGGAATCGAGATCGGCCTGTCCGACGCGCTGGGCGTGTCGCTAGGCGTCCTCTACACTTTCGGACTCCTGGACATCGACAAGGAAGACAGCGACTCGCTGAAGCATCGGGTGCTGAGTGTGCGGGTCGGGTTGGTGTATTCGGTTGGGTGAGGAGGGTGGGCCTTGCTGCGGGCTAGTCGGGATCGTCGGGTCAGCGGCCTTCGCGCGGTCTCGACTCTTCGCGAGCGGATGCACGGATAGAGTGCGACTCTCGTCCACGTTACCGGTTCGGATCAAAGCGGCGGCCCACGAAGGAGGTCGCGAGTGAGCACGGCGCCGAAGCGGCCGGGGTACTACAGGGGTCGCCACTTCACCGAGTACGTCGATGAAGTCCGCAGCCTGAAGCGCGATGGTCGGTTGGAGGAGGCAGCTCGGCTGCTTCTGAATCTCGTAGAGGCAACCGAAGCTGAGAGTCGCGCCACAGGCGATGGGGTCGCGCCGTGGTACTACGAGCATTTGGCAATCGTGTACCGGAAACAGAAGGATCCTGTGAACGAGAAGCGGCTCCTCGTGCGCTTCGCTGAACAGGTCCATGCCCCGGGCGCCGGCCCCGAGAAGCTGTTCAAACGCCTCTATGCCGTTGGCGTAACCGAAGCCGAACTGACGCGAATCGAAGCACGACAGGCGGCGAACCTGGAGGCCGCGGAAGAGTCGCGGATTGCGGTCGCCGAGAAGCGTGCCGAGGCGCTCGCCGACGAGTT
The DNA here is from genome assembly GCA_022826005.1 of Gemmatimonadota bacterium. Classification (GTDB taxonomy): domain Bacteria; phylum Gemmatimonadota; class Gemmatimonadetes; order Longimicrobiales; family Gaopeijiaceae; genus Bin94. Next base: position 36,915 of record JAJDVT010000072.1, read on the forward strand.
GCAAGCTGCGGGGCTGATTAGAACGGAAGCCGGACGGGAGAAGGAGCGCCGCACCGCCAAGCGCCGCGGTCGCGGCTGCGCGGCGCTCGTCGTCATCTGGGCGTTCGCAGCCACCGTCCGGGTGACGGGGCTGAGTTGTGGGTGATCGTGTACCGGGAACAGGGATTGGCCTGTGGATGGCTGTCCGCCGGAGGCGCCGAGTTTGCCACCCCATTAGCTTCCCCCAACTGATATGTCGACTTTACATTGCGTGATTCGGCGGTCCGCCGGGTCATACACGTGGAGTGGATAGCCAGCCCGATCAGGCTCGAATGACATCGCGTTGTAGACATGGCGGCCGTCAGTCAGGACGGCCCAGGTGTTGGCCACGAACGGCACCGTCCACGTCGCAACCTCGTCGGCGCGGATGGTCGTCAGGCGAAATCCCCGAATAACAAGAACCCAGCTGCACACCGCATACCTACCCCTCCACCACCCGAAACCGCAGGAAGACCAGCCAGTCCTCGTCCATCGCCCCCTGTCTCACGCCCCAGCCGACCGCACCCCGCATGGCCCCGTGTCTCAGGTCGTCCCTCTCGCGGCGCTCCTCCGCGGTCAGCGGCGGCCCTTCGACTTCGGAACGTACGATTCGATGGGTCTGCAACCATCGATGGAATGGACGGAAATATCGTATTCGGTCCCGAACACCGCAGCCCATCCGCCTCGGCTGTTGCGCACAACCCAATACCCGGCTCCGAATGGCATCCCCTGGGGGAGGGGCATCGTCCCCCGGCTGGTCGGCAAGTGTAACAACATGCCGCAGTCCCGGTAGCGATCCAGCACCTGGGGATCCATCTCCGCATGGAGAGCATCGCCGGCCGCAAGCATGGCCCCGAAACACGCTGGCACCAGCCACCGGACCAGCTTCTTCAATCGCTGCGCCAAGGGCCCCAGGAACAGCAAGAAGGCCGCATCGGTGAAAGTCTCAGGGCGCGCCATTGCCAGCCCTCGCAAGCGCATGCCATGTTCCAGAGAGAATCGGCCGGGTGCGGACGTCGTCATTGCGGCTCCCTGGTCCATGGACTTTCAACGCTTGCAGGACCGGGGAGGTCCGCCTCTCGAAATGAAAACGCCGCACTCGACCTTCCGCTGCCGTCTCTTCGTCACGCTTGCGATCCCCTTGCTGTCTCCAGTCCTCCATGCCCAGGACCGGCCCCTGACGTGGGACTTGCTGGAGGTTTGGCGCGTCGGCGGGTTGGATGCGCCGGAGTGGGCGCAGTTCACCCGGCCAGATGAAATGGCCTTTGACGGGAGCGGCAACCTGTATGTGGTGGATGGCGCGGCGGTCCACATCGTCAAGGTCGGTCCGGACGGGCAACTGGTCATGACGATCGGCCGGGCCGGCCAGGGTCCGGGTGAGTTCAGGAGCCCCGACGGTGTGATGGTGTGGCGCGATGGCAGCTTCGCCGTGAACGACGGCGGCCGTGATGCTCTCCATCTCTTCCGTGCCGACGGGAGCTTCGAGCGCTCGGTGCGATGGACCGTGGCGACAGGGGAAGTGTTCGTGGATCTCAACTGGATGCGAACCATGCGCCCGGGCCCGCGTCCGGGCATCGTCTACGCCCAGGGCCTGGCGAACAGACACAGCAGCGTGATCGGGAGTGTAGCCGAGATGATGGGCATCGAATCGGAGGATGCCGCCGACGAGCGTACGATCGAGGCGCTCGATCTTTCCGGCGACGTCGTGACCGGGGAGGTGCTGGTGGAAGGGTGGCGACCTCCCCGCCCCGGGCTCACCGAAATCGACCCCCGCGATAGCGAGAGCGTCTTGGCGGCCATGACCGAAGCGCCGCAGTTCGAGCCCACCCTTCGATGGGACGCGGTGCCCGGTGGGCTGATCGCCTATGCGGATTCGTCAACCTACAGAATCCGGATCGTCCGGGACGGCGTCACCGTCAACACGCTGACCCGCCCGATCGCACCCCTGCCGTTCACGCGCGGGATGGAGTCGGAGATGCGCGAGGGCATGCGTCGCGCAATGGAAGAATCGGAGGGGGACACCCCGGAGTATCGCAGACAGCTCCGCGAGCTCATCGAGAACATGACGTTCTACCCCGAGATCCCGGTCATCGAACGGATCCGCGTCGCCTGGGACGGCTCCGTGTGGGTCGAGCGCGCGGATTCGGAGTGGGACGTGGACCGCAAGACTCTTCTGATCGATGTTTTCGATCCCGATGGCGACTACCGTGGCACGCTCGCCGCGGATGGGCCGGGAATGCCCGACGCGTTCGGACCGGACGGGCTGGCCGCCTACTGGGAGTTCGACGAAATGGACGTGCCGAGCATCGTTGTACGGAGACTGCCCCCGGCTCTGCAGTGGTGAGTCAAGCGCTGACCCCCGCCTTCCCGCGCCGATAGTCATGTACTCCCGATGCATGTATTGCACCAGGCCCCTCGGGGCCAACGAGGTCGTCGAGACCTTCCCCGTGGGCCGCCGACTCGCCTTCGACGCCGCGCGCGGGCGGCTGTGGGTCATCTGCACCAGGTGCGAGCGCTGGAACCTGACCCCGCTCGAGGAACGCTGGGAAGCGGTCGAGACCTGCGAGCGGATCTTTCGAGGCACCCGCGTCCGCGTGTCCACCGAGAACATCGGCATCGCGCGCCATCCGGAGGGCCTGAAGCTCGTCCGCATCGGCGAGCCCCTGCGCCCGGAGTTCGCGGCATGGCGCTACGGGGACCAGTTCGGACGGCGCAGGCGCAGGCACATCCTGTATGGGGCGGCCGGTGCGGTTGTCGTGGGGGGCGTCTACGTCGGCGGTTTCGCGGTCGGGCTTGTGACCCTGGGCTCGTTGGGCGTTGTCAATCTCCCGATCCAGATCGCCAACCTGTGGTCCGCGGCGCGCACCGTGGTCAAGCTGCACCCGGACGGCGGTCAAGTCATCAAGCTCAGGCTCATCGATCTCGACGGCACGCGCATCCAGCCCGCGGACGCAGAGCCCGGCTTCAAGATCCGGATCCGCAGGGGAAAGAAAGAGAAGCACAACAACACATGGTGGTTCGAGGGCACCGAGGCCCTCCGCTTTGCCGGGGCAATCCTCCCCAGGATGAACTACGCGGGGGGAGCCAAGCAGACCGTTCAGCGCGCGGTGGATCGGATCGAAGCCGCCGGACACCCGGAACGGTTCCTGCTCGACATCGCCGGGCTGAACCTGTACCACGCCAGGTACGGCGAGCCGGGCTACATCAGCAAGATGCCGGATCCAACCCGGCTGGCCGTCGAAATGGCGCTCCACGAAGAGCAGGAACGACGCGCGCTCGAAGGCGAACTGTGGCTGCTGGAGCGCGCCTGGAAGGAGGCGGAGAAGATCGCCGAGATTGCGGACAGCCTGCTCCTGCCGGAAGGTACCGAGGACTTCATCCGGGAGCACGGGGAGCGGCGGAGCGACGGCGGCCTCGAGCGACTGACGGAGACCTGACGAGACGTTTCAGCTGAAACGTTTTTCGTGGCAAACTGTCATGTTTACGTTACAAAATGTAACCTTCTCCGTACAATCCGGAATGCAACGGCACGGCGTGGAACTTCACGGCCCCCCGGTGGAATGGGAAGCACGTACAATCTCGGCAAGCGACAGGGGCAGCAGTTCCAGGCGGGCCATGTGGCCGGGCAGAGCCTCCTGGGCGCGCGCCGAGCGGAAGAGGTCCGCAGAGCCCGTGAGAAGGAACAGCCCCTTGCGCGGACCGCCGGGCACCGGCCCATCCGGCGACACACCGCCATGCAGGTCCGACGCCTCCTTGATGGCGGGCACGAGCCCGGGCACCTCCTGGAATTCGTCGAGCACGACAGCCTCATTGCCGAGGGACCTGACGAAACCGTGCGGGTCGCCGGCGGCAGCCGCCCGGACGGCGGGATCGTCCAGCGTCAGGTTGCCATTGGACGTGCAGGCCCATAGATAGTGGCCTATGTCTGATGCTCCTTTACCATTCTGCCCTACACCCCTTTGCCATCCAATGATCCACACCCTTGGCCTCATAGGAGAGCCCCAATGTCCCCCTTCGTCTCCCCCGTCATTGTCGTCCCCGGAATCACCGGCTCTGACCTCTTCGACCGGTACGAGCTGCCGCCCGAGGCAGTCTGGACGACCATGCGCAAGAAGCGCCACGACCGCATCACGTTGCACCCCGCCGACCAGCGCTACGAACTTCTCGAGCCCGCGCGGGTCAAGCCCGGTGGCCCATTCCCCCTTGTCTACGGAGAGCTGGTCGAAGAGCTGCGCGAAGGGCTCTCGGAAGACCACGCCGGACCTGTGCCGGTATACCCCTTCGGCTACGACTGGAGGATGCCGCTCGACCTGACGGAGGGGCAGCTGGATGCGTTCATCCAGGAAGTCATCGACCGCACCCTGCTGATGCCGCTCTACCGCGGGGACTCCGACTTCGCGGCCAGCCCTTCGGTCTCGCTGATCGGGCACTCGATGGGCGGGCTGATCATCGCCGGGTACCTCGAGCGCTACACCGCGGCGCGGGTGGACAGGGTCGTCACCTTGGCGACGCCCTTCCAGGGATCCTGGGAGGCGGTCCTGAAGCTGACCACCGGGATCGGCGACGTCGGCGAGGACTCCGGCAAGGCCCGCGAACGCCACGCGGCGCGAATGACCCCCGCGCTGTACCACCTGCTCCCGAGCTACGGCGGCGGGCTCGACGTGGACGAGGGGCTGCAGGCGGACATCTTCCACCCGGGCACCTGGCAGCCCGGCGTCGTGCGGACGATCGAGCGCCAGGTCCGCGGCTGGGACGTCTCCGGCGCCGAACTCTTCGCCGACATGCTGGGCGCTGCAAGGGCCCATCGGGACAGGATCGGGAAACTGGAGCTCGTGGCAGGCGCACCGACGGGCAACGGCAACCCCGCCGCCGCCGACGACGCGGCCGAGACCGGGTCCCCCTGGCTCTCCGCGGACCGCTGGCTGGCCATCGCCGGCGCCGACGACGAGACGCGGGTCGGCCTGCGGGTCCGCCGAGAAGATGACGGCACCCCCCGCTTCGACCTCCGCTCTGCCGAGCGCCGTAACCAGTGGAAAGCTGACGACGACGCGCTCCGCCTCAACTCCGGCGACGGCACCGTTCCCCTGGAGGGCGCGGCCGCCCCCTTCCTCGACGAATCACGCCTTGTCTGCGTCACCCCCCGCGACTTCGGCTACTGGGAACTCAAGGACCGCGCGCTCACCAGGCTCACCGGCCTGCACGGCCTGCTCCCCACCATGAACATGGTCCACCGGCGGAACTCCATAGGGCCGAATCACGGCAGGAAATCACGTAAGTCTAACGAGGACTGCACGATCTGCGCTTCCTACCGTTGTACTGGACCTTGCTGGACCGTAGCGTGAAAGTGGGAAAACCGGACCTGAATGGCGGGACTCTCACGCCCGCGCCGCCTCTTCGCCGAAGGTCCCGGAAGCCGACTTCTCGACCCCCGTCTCGGGAAGCCTGTTCGTCTGGCCGGATCAACGGGCCGACCTGCTGGAACGCCGTGCCGAGTTTCTCCAAGCAACCAGGTCCCGCAGCGACCGGCCGCCCGTTACCGTAACTATTGGCGCTGGCTAATGGACGAGGGGGCTGGAGACTGTTTCCGGTCGGTCCACGTACGCTTTGAGGGTAGGTACGCACCCTAGAAATCGCCTCAGATCGTATGTGGACGCCCCAAAGTGGGCAAGCGCGGATTCAGAACCGAGTTGGTGGCAGTTGGCCAAGTACTGTCGTATGTCCGGCCTCTTGATGCAGCGCTGTTTGGCTGCGGGCCCGTATGGTGTTCGTGAGATCGGATCCTAATCGACGATGCGGGCTCAAAGGCCCTTGATCTGAGTCTGGTTTTTCCGATCCCGTCTTGCCGACCGTTTGCCCTTACCCGTTCCTGCGTCTTGGTGCCCACACCTCCCCGACAGCTTCTTTGCTTTTCGCTTCTTCTCCTTCCTCCGCCCGGTCAGGCGGCAGTTCGAACCCGGTAGGTCTCCTTGTTCGTCGTCAGTGCCCAGACCCTCCGCGCCGTTCTGTTGGCTAGCGCGACCGCCACCAGCATCTTCGGCTTGCGTGCCAACATCCCGGCCAGCCACGGATCCGTGTTCCGGTCGTACCGGACCGCGTTCCCAACAACGGCCATGGCTCCCGAGATCAGGAGCCGCCTGAGATCGCGCTGGCCCATTTTCGAGATCGCGCCCAGCCTCGGTTTGCCTCCGGTGGTGTGCTGCCGAGGCACGAGACCGAGCCAAGCCGAGAAGTCGCGACCGCGCCGGAAGCTCTCCATCGGCGGTGCGAAGGCCTGCAACGCCATCGCGGTGACCGGTCCGATGCCCGGGATCGTCATCAGGCGCGCCGTTTCTTCGTCCTCCCGTGCCCTCGTCCGGAGTTCGCGGTCGAGCCCGTCGATCTTCTCGTCGAGTTCGTCGATCCGCCCGAGCAGCAGCCTGCCCAGCTCGACGACCGCCTCGGGCAGGCCACAGTCCCCGTCTTCGAGCACCGCAGCCAACTGCCTGATCCGGGCAGTGCCCTGGGGAGCCACAACGCCGTACTCGGCGAGGTGGCCCCGAAGCGCGTTGATCATCTGCGTGCGCTGGCGCACCAGCAGGTCACGCGTGTGAAACAGCATCCCCTGCGCCTGCTGCGCCTCGGTCTTGACCGCCACGAAGTGCATGGTCGGCCGCTGCGCCGCTTCCGTGATCGCCTCGGCGTCCGCCGTGTCGTTCTTGTGCCTCTTGACGAAGGGCTGCACGTAGATCGGTGGAACCAGCCTCACCTCGTGGCCGAGCGCCATGATCTCCCGGCCCCAGTAGTGGGCGCTGGCGCACGCCTCCATCGCCACCGTACACCCCGGTTGCGAGGCGAGAAACCTCAGCAGCTTCCCGCGGCTCAGCTTTCGGCGGAAGGCCACAGACCCGTCCGCCCTCGCCCCGTGTACCTGAAAGCTGCGCTTTGCCAGATCGATTCCGATGATGCTAACCTCTTCCATGTGGATGTCTCCTCCCTCAGATGGTCAGACCTCTCAAGGTCGCAATCGCTTCAGTACCATCATGGCACATCGCGATGCCGCCGGGAGGGGGCGTCCACTCCATCGACGATCTCCGCTCCCCGAGGGGGTAGAGGTTGGCGGAAAGCGGGTCCGCAGTCGGGAGCGCCGCCATCGGAAACGAGGCGGGGGGCGCCCCCCGCCTCGTTGAGCTTGCAGACCGGCGGTGGACCTGTAACCGGACATTCCATTTGCTACCGAAAGCTCCCGACAACGAAGTTGCCAAGGACCATGACCCCCGCTATTCTTCGGCTTCGTAGGCCGGACCGTTTCCAAGAGGGACCGGCGCACTGGGAGGAACACTCTAACGATTACGGTGGAACGAGATGAAGAAGCTGTTCGCGAGTCTGGCGCGGGTGGTGTCTTTGGGCCTGATGACGGTGTTGATGGCAGGCGACGTGGCGATCGGCGCGGCATCGGCGTCGGTCGTACCCATGGTCGGCAGTTCGGTCACGGGCGGTGCACCGCCGTGCGCAAGCATACTGCCGCGTGATGCCTCACCAGCACCTACGTCGCAGTTCGACGCGACACAGGCATCGAAAGACGGGGCGCTCGACGTAGGGAGCACTGATCTCTGGTGTTACGAAGCCTTCGGTCCGCCGCCGCCATTCGAGGATGGCGAGGGGTGCTTTACGTACCACTTCTGGTGCGTTACGGACGATGGTGAAGTCGTTTTCTGGGGTCATATAGTCGTCTGCGAGGGGGACGAGATCCCCGGAGACGACATTTCCAACTCCAACTGAGTCCAATAGTGTTGGTGATGGATAGGTGGGCTAACAAGCCCATTCCCCGCAGTCTCCGCCTGACGGAAGCGCCTGTGAATACCAGTAACCTCCTCTGGGTCGTTCTGTCCCTCGGCTTTGCAAAGCTATTCGTGGTGCCGGGTCTGTCGGCCCAGAAGGTGGTCGAAGTCACAGGCGACGACCGACAGATCGATGCGGATTTCCCGGAGGTTTACCGGGTCGGGAGCCTTGACGGAGAGCCGTGGGAGACCTTCGGTCGGGTGGGCGCGGTGGCCTTCGACGCCCAAGGCAACCTCTATGTGTTCGACCATGGTAGCGATCCCTTCTCCGATCTGCGGATTGTGGTGTTCGATGGTTCCGGCACCTTTCGGCACGAGTTTGGTTCCGCCGGCGAGGGGCCGGGGGAGTTCAACCGCGTGGGGAGCTACACAGTCATGCGCGACGGCGCCACCATCGTCGGTGACATGGGTCATGGCGCATACCAGATCTTCGATGCATCCGGTGCCTTCGTGCGGATGGTACGCCCGGCGACCGGCGCATCCCCCATGGGGTTCATGCAGCGGAGTATTGCCGTCTCCACACCGATTCAGCCCGATCCGCGCGGCGGCGCAGTCTACACGATACCCCCGGAGACAGGCTTCGGCGTCGGTGCGGTGGGAGTCGGTCGGTCGCAGCCGACAGAGCGACCCGTCGTCCGCATCGGACTCGGGGGTGAAGTCGTCCAAGCGGATACCGTTGCGCGAGGTTGGGTTCCGCCGCGCGATCAGGGGCAACGCCTCTTCACCGGTTCCTCCGGGATCACGGTTGAGGGGCGCAACGTCACCCCCGGCCGCACTTTGAGTGGACTCTCCAGGCCTTCCATCTTCGAGCCCGAACTCCTGTGGGGCATCCTGCCCGGAGGTGACCTTGTGTACTCCGACTCCTCAACCTACCTGTTGAGGGTCGTGTCGCCTGAAACCGGAGAGGTGGTGCGAGTCGTCACACGGCCTTTCGATCCCGAGCCTGTCACTCCGCAAATCCAGGAAGACTATAGAGAACAGCGCAGCGCGAGGCGAAGAGATCGCAGGAGCAGCGAGGCGGCTGCGCGCTCCTCGGCGAACTCGGGACCGGCGCGGGTCTCCCTTGCCCTCACGGAGGCGCCATTCTACCACGAAATCCCCGTCCTCCGGGAGTTGAGCACGACTTGGGAGGGCCGGATCTGGGTCATGCGCCAAGCAGGCGCGCTCCTGGGCGACGAGCCGATCGACGTGTTGACGGAGGAGGGCGAATACGTCGGCACGTTTCCCGCCGACGCGACCGCAATGCCAAATGCCTTTGGGCCGAATGGCTTGGCCGCCTTCATTGAGCGTGGCGAGCACGACGTAGTGCGCGTGGTTGTGCGCCGATTGCCCGAGAAAGTGCGCTGAATCCGGATTTCCAAAACGGAGTATCTGGCTGGCCGGAGAGCGGATGTCGAGAGCCTGACGTGCTGCGGCCTCTCGCGGCGGGATCGGAGGCCGCCTTCGGGCTCTTTCGAGGAGTTTCGGGTATTCTACGGGCCACAGAATCGCCTGAGAGCGACGACCGCCGATCCCCGAGGGGTACGGGCAGGGTGGAAACCGAGCCGCGCGGGACAACGCCGCCGACCGCCAAGCAGTGACGGGTCGGCCTGTTCGCCCTCGCCGTCCGTGAGGCTGGCGGCAAAGAGGCCGAGGAACTGGCCCGAGACGATCCGGCCCAGCGCGTCTCGGGCGGCGATCGGGGAGGGTTCCGCGAGTGTCCGCGGGGGCTGGCTTGAACCACTGTTAGGTGGTTCAGCCAGCATACCCCGTGTATAACACGGAGGCTGACGAGGGGTGGCTCCCGCCCCCCTTCGATCCCCTGGGGTTGCCCGCGCCGTTGACGGCGCGGCGGACGGTCCGCCCGTTGCCCTTGGGCTGACTCTTCCAGTCTGCCCGTTTCGCGGTGACGTAGGTGCGCAATGCTGCGCCCCGGCGTACTTTGGTAACCGACGCCGGAGGGCGTCGAGTTCGGAACCCTCAACCCCAAAGCACTGCACGCTTCATGCACCGGATGGCAACACAGCGCGCCGAGCGCATCGCGGTGGGCTCGGCGGGCTTCATCACGGCGCTCGTAGCGGCGGCTCTTCCGCTCGCCGCGCAAGAGGTGATCGAACTTCCCGGCGAGGACCGCCTCCTCGACGCCGACTTCGAAGAGATCTACCGGCTGGGTGCGGCGGGTGGGCGTGGCTGGGAGACATTCGGCCGGGTCGCCAGCGTAGGCTTCGATGGTGCCGGCAACCTCTACATCCTCGACTCGGGCGCGGTGCGAATCCATGTCGTCGACCAGCAGGGCAATCTGGTGCGGCAATTCATCGGGCAAGGCGAGGGTCCCGGCGAGTTCGGGGGCAACTACGCAGACGCGCTGGAGTTTGCCGTCATGCTGGACGGCAGTGTGGCCGTCTACGACATGGGACGAATGGGATTCGCCCTCTTCGACGCACAGGGCGAATTCGAACGCACGATCCCCCTTGGAGGCCCGCAGACGCACTTTCCGATGATCGGCGGCCTTCAGGCCTTCCCGGCATCGGAGCGGGTACTCGCCACCACCGAAGTCGGCTATCTGAGGAGGACCGCGCCCGGTCCCGACGACGAATCGCAGGCACCCTCGTTCCGGTATGTCCTGTCCTACGGTTTGAGCGCCGATCAGGTCCGCGTCGATTCGGTCGCGGCGGGGTGGCGGCCTCAAGGCGATCCCGAGGCGTTCAAGCCCCGCCTCGCGGCGGGCGTGCTGCCCAACGGGGCAGTGGTGTACACCGACTCCTCTTCGTACGCTATCAAGTTCGTGGTGCCTGGCGGTCGCGTTGACCGGATCCTGACCCGTCCGTTCCGGTCGCGCCGCGTGACGGAAGCCATGAAGGCCGCCGAGCTCAAGCGCCGGCTTGAGGGGCTTGGGGACGGCGGCGGCGATCCGATGCGGCAACGAATGATCGAATTCCGGCGCAGCCAGATCGAGGCGATGGAATTTTTCCACGAGGTCCCCGTCGTCCTCGACCTGAAAACGAGTTGGGAAGGCACTATCTGGATTCGCCAACGGGGTGACGACGAGACGGAAGGCAGCCGGATCGACCTTGTTTCGTCGGAAGGCCGCTATCTGGGCACCTTCGCGCCCGACTCCACCGCGATGCCTTCGGCCTTCGGCCCAAACGGCCTCGCCGCCTTCGTAGAGACGGACGACTTGGACATATCCTACGTCGTGGTCAAGCGTCTGCCGGATGGGATGCGCTGATCCCCCACACGTATCCCAGAGAGCCGGTCGGGAGAGAACCGGATGCTCCGGCATCTCGAAGCCGCGCTCGACAGAGCCTTCCCGCCAGGGATTGATGAGTCCCGGAGCGACCCCCGCCGCGGAGGTTGGGATGGAATGCACATCCCGACCTCCGCAGATGCCACGGCAGGCATCGAAAAATGGGGGTCGCTCCGGGCACGGCCCCCGGTTCCACTGCGGCGCAGCCGCCCCGGAGGCCGTGATGCAACTGAAAGCCGGACAACGACATGCGCCGTCGCGGTCGTGCACTCCCGAACCGCGATTTCGCGCACATGCACGACCTCCTCACATGTGCGGTCCCCGCACGGCCCCGGACCCGCGTTCAGAGTCCGAACAAACGTCTCCCCAAGTGTTCGTGCGCGCCACGCTCCTGTCGACCCCCGACAAAACGCCTACACCGTTCGTATCGCGACCAGCCGGACCTGTTGGACGACCTGCCACTGGTCAAACACCCCCTGCTCGGCGACATTTCGTTCGCGCAGATCGTGCAGTCCATCTTCGAAAGGAATCGAACGATGGCACGCACGAGAAGAAGCCGCCGGAGCTACGGCGCCGGCGAGTGGGGCCGGAACCGCGTGAGGGTGTTCCCCGACGCCAAGACCGGCCTGTACCAGATGGAGTGGCGAGAGAACGGCCGCAGGGTCACCCGGTCGCTGGGACAGCGCTTCGCGAGTGACATGAATCACGGTAAGGAATCGTCTAAGTTCATACAGGGCTGCACGATCTGCCGTCCTTGCCGCTGAACGATACTTGGAGCCGCGCCCCCGCGATTGAGGGATCGTCGGGGTCGATTGGCGGGAGAATGCCGTGCCGTTCAGAACGTGAAGTCGAGTGCAAGTCTGAGTCCGAGATTGGAGTCTTGTCCGGGCATCCGGCTGCGTGACCCCTCGATCCCAAGCCGCATGATCTGGCTGACGTGGTACCGGGTGCCGAACGACCAGGAGCGGGTCCGGCCGTCCGCCGATAGGCGGGTGTAGCTGTCGAGCGCGCCTTCGCCCGCGGGGTTCTTGAACCCGTAGCCGGCCTCGGCGTCGAGCCGCCAGTCCTGTCCCGTGGCGGGCGTCATTGCGTGGAACGTTCCGCCGTCCATGAGTCCGTGCATGCCGCTTCGGTCGCGCCCGTGCCCGGGGCTGACCGCGAGCCGGAACCCTTGGCCGCGTGTTCCGGGATCGAACGCGAGCCGCAGCGCGGCGCCCCATTCGCGGTGCCGGTTCGAGCCGAGGGCGAGCCTGCCCCTGAGGTCGAGGTCGAGTCCGCGGCCCGCGTAGCCGACCGAAGCGCCGGTCTCGGCACCCGCGCCCGTATCGGCGTCGCCCGCGTCGTAGCGCGCTCCAGCCTGCGTGGCGAGCTTGAGGCCGCCGGAGGTCCAGGACGCTTCAAGCAGTGCGCGTGCGCGCGAGGCCGAGCCTTCGCGCTCGCCGCCGTCGGCGCGCATTCCGACGGTGAACGCGTCGCCGGTGAGCGCGAGTCCGAACGCGCCGCTGCGGGCGAGCGGAACGTTGACGCCACCCGATAGCATGCGGAGCGAGGCGCCGGCGTCGCCTTGGCGGTCGTCGTGCCCGACATCTCCGCTTCCGTAGCCGGCCATGGCCCAGAGTCCGATCCCTGGCGACGGCTGGAGGAACAGGTAGGGATGCACGCTGTTCATCGCGTGGCCGAGCGAGCCGTCGATTGAGCCGCGTGAGTAGTCGAGGTCGCCGTCGCTGCGCATGAGCGACACTCCGAGGAGCGCGGAGGAGCCGATGCGGGCGTCGGCACCGACGGTGAGCGAGCGCATGCCCCCATCGTAGTCGATGCCGGGTTCGCCGCGGAACGATTGGGTCGCGCCTTCGGCCCAGAGCCCGAGCCGGAGCCATCCCTGGGCGGACTGCGGCCCCAAGCCGGTCGCGAACGAGACGCTCGGAAGCAGGCGTTCGGCCGCCTCCCGTCCGGTGGGCAGTGCGAACGACTCGGAGCGGCGCGCCATGTCGGCTGCCGAGGATGCGCCCAGCGGCAGGCCGGTGAGCGAGGCGAGAGAGCTCGCCGCGCGTCCGGTCCACTCCGCCGCGGAGCTGGGCGCGGATGTCTTGAAGCCCGCCGGTCCCGGCCGCATGACGGCGTCGATGCGTGCCCCGATGGCCTGGCGCGCGCCTTCGGCCACGGCGCGTCCGAAGACGGCAAGGCCGAGGTCGAACGCCTCGTCCCGGAGCGCGCCGGCGTCCTGCGCCGCGATGTCAACGGTGGCGGAAGCGACGGCGCCCGCGCTCACGGCTTCGGGCAGCGTGCCGAACCCGAGCGCGAGCAGGCCGGGCACGGTCCCTGCCGGGACTTCGATCATGAACGTTGAAAGCGAATCGCCGGATACGAACACCACGGAGTCCGGGAAAACCGGCTCCGGGAAGGAGGCGTAAGTGGCCGTGATGGGCACGGCCACCCGCCGGTCGGCGGCGGGACTCACCCGCAGCGTGATCCCGGTCCCCGGCCCGCCCGCAACCGCCGAGTACTCGGCTTGGACGTATTCGACCTCAAGTTCGGTCGGCGATCCATCCTGGACGACGGATCCCGAAACCCGGTCTCCCGCGGCCGCCGTGACGACGATCCGCGTCGTCGCCGGAACGCCGACGGCCACACCTTCCGGAAGGTCGCCGAACCGGACCGCGAGGGTGTCGGCGGCCAAGAGGCCGGCGGTGCCGATGGCCAGACTGCTACTGCTCGCGCCGCTCTGGAACGTGACGATGTGCGTGCCGTCTCCGGCCACGACCTCGATCGCGAGCGTTGAGGAGGCCGCGGGCGACAGAAGGACGGCGACATCGGCGGATCCGCCCGCGGCGGCCGTGTAGCTGTCTGCGCCGAACGATACGACCGGCGTGGAGGCTCCGACGACCGCGATGGCCGCGCTCTCCGCGCGCTTGCCGGGCCCGTGGCCGTCGGTGTAGGTGAACACGGCGCGCAGGTACTTGCCCCGGTCCGCTTCGGTCGGGGTGTAGAAGCGCCTCGCCGCGCCCTGCACGATCATCGTCCACTGGGCGCCGTCGGACGACCGCTGCCAGCTCCGCATCTTGCTCCTCTCGACCGAGCGGTCCTGGTCCATCAGCGTCGCGGTCAGCCGCTCGCCCACGCGGGCCACGTCCGCGCTCAGCGCGATCTTGCCCGGATCGTCCGCGTTCGTCACCCGGATCTTGACCGAGGCGGTGTCGGCAAGTTCCCCGTCGCTCGCCTCGACGAGCACGGTGAACAGCGTGTCCCCGCTCTCGTAGTCGAGGTCCGCGCCGTCGGCCACCGTGATCTGGCCGGTCGATTCACCGATCCCGAACAGGCCCTCGTCGTCGCCCGACAGGAACCCGTAGGACAGCGTGGGGCTGTCGGAGTCGGTCGCCGCCACCGGCGCGCCGACCTCCGTGCCGCCCGGCGAGTTCTCCGCGACCTCGCGCTCGTACGCGGCGGCGAACTTCGGAGCCGCGTTCGCGGGCAGCACCTTCACCGCCACGCTCACGGCCCGCTTGCCCGGCCCGTGGCCGTCGGTGTAGTCGAACACCGCCCGCAGCCACTTGCCCTCATCGAGCGCCACGGGGTTGTAGGTCCGGCCCGTGCCGATGTAGTTCCACGAGTTGCCGCCCGCCGAGCGCTGCCACCTGCGGCGCCTGCCCGCGTCCCGCACGCCGTCCTCGTCCATCAGCGTCGCGGTCGACTCGACGCCCACACGGGCCACATCCGGGCTCAGCGCGACCTTGCCCGGATCGTCCGCGTCGGTCACCCGGATCTCGACCGAGGCCGTGTCGGCGAGCTCGCCGTCGCTCGCCTCGACGAGCACCGTGAACAGCGTGTCGCCGCTCTCGTAGTTCAGCGCCGCGTCCGCGGCCACCCTGATCCGGCCCGTCGCCGCGTTGATCCCGAACGGCGCGTCGTCCCCGCCGCCCACGACGTTGTAGGTCAGTTCGTCGCCGTCCTCGTCGGTGGCCGTCACGGGCTTCCCGACCCTCGCGCCGCCCGGCGAGTTCTCCGCGATCTCGCGCTCGTACGCGTCCGCGCCGAAGACGGGCGCCGCGTTCGCGGCCAGCACCTTGACCGCGTCGCTCACGGCGCGCTTGCCCGGCCCGTGGCGGTCGGAGTAGGTGAACACCACCCGCAGCCACTTGCCGGCGTCGCTCGTCACGGGGTTGTACATCCGGCCCGTCGCGATGTCGTTCCACGAGTTGCCGTTCCGCGAACGCTGCCACCGGCGCCTCCTGCTCGCGTTGCGCACGCCGTCCTCGTCGATCAGCGCCACGGTCATCTCGACGCCCACGCGGGCCGCCTCCGGGCTCAGCACGACCTTGCCGGGCTCGTCCGCGTTCGTCACCCGGATCTCGACCGGGGCCGTGGCCGCGAGTTCGCCGTCGCTGGCCTCGACGCTCACCGTGAACAGCGTGTCGCCGCTCTCGTAGTCCAGCGCCGCGCCCTCGGCCACCGTGATCCGGCCCGTGGCACCGTCGATCTCGAACGGAGCTTCGTCCCCGCCTGAGACGAAGCTGTACGTCAAGTCGTCGTCGTCATCGTCGGTGGCCGTCACGGGCTCTCCGACCGCTGTTCCCGCAGGCGAGTTCTCGGCCACCTCGCGTTCGTAGGCCTCCGCACCGAACGACGGCGCCCTGTTGGCCGCCTCGGTCGTACCCTCGCCCGGCTCCGACCACTCGCCCATGCCCTCCGGACTTTCCGCGCGCACCTGGACGTGGTATGCGGTTCCGCCCTCCAGCCCCGTGATCGTGTGCGTCAACACCGCGCCCAGGGTCGTCGGCGCCGTCCACTCGCCGTCCGCCCCGGCCCGGTACCGCAGATGGTAGCCGGTGATCTCCGGACCCTCGTTCGACGGGGCGCTCCACGACACCGCCACCTCCTCGGTGCCGCCCGTCACCGCCGGCGCGGCCGGCTTGCCCGGAGCGGGCACATCCGTCACCTGGATCGTCACCGCCGCCGTGGCCGCCAGCGTCCCGTCACTCGCCCGGACGCTCAACGTGTAGACCGTCGTGCCGCCCTCGTAGTCCAGCGCGGCACCCTCGGCCACCGCGATCTGGCCGCTCGACGCGTCGATCTCGAAGGGTGCTTCGTCCCCACCCGAGACGAAGCTGTACGTCAACTCGTCGTCGTCATCGTCGGCGGCCGTCACGGGCTCTCCGACCGCCGTTCCGGCCGGCGAGTTCTCGGCAACCGAGCGCTCGTAGGTCTTCGCGTCGAACGACGGCGCCTTGTTGGCCGTCTCGGCCGCACCTTCGCCGGACTCCGACCACGCGCCCGCGCCCTCCGGACTCTCCGCGCGCACTTGCACCTGGTAGGTGGCTCCGCCCTCCAGCCCCGTGATCGTGTGAGCGAGCACAACGCCCAGCGCCGACACGTCCGTCCACTCGCCACCGCTCTTCGCCCGGTACCGCAGATGGTAGACGGTGATCGCCGGCCCTTCGTTCGACGGCGCGCTCCACGACACCGCCACCTCCTCGGTGCCGCCGGTCACCGCCGGCGCGGCCGGCCTGCCCGGCGCGGGCACGTCCGTCACCCGGATCGTCACCGCCGCCGTGGCCGTCAGCGTCCCGTCGCTCGCCTGGACGCTCACCGTGTAGACCGTCGTGCCGCCCTCGTAGTCGAGCGCGGCCCCCTCGGCAACCGCGATCTGGCCGGTCGTCGCGTCGATCTCGAATGGTGCTTCGCCGCCCGAGACGAAGCTGTACGTCAAGTCGTCGTCGTCATCGTCGGTGGCCGTCACGGGTTCTCCGACCGCTGTTCCGGCCACCGAGTTCTCGGCAATCGAGCGTTCGTAGGTCTGCGCATCGAACGACGGCGCCCTGTTGGCCGTCTTCGTCGTACCCTCGCCCGGCTCCGACCACTCGCCCGCGCCCTCCGAACTCTCCGCGCGCACCTGCACCTCGTACGTGGTGCCTGCATCGAGTCCGGCGATCGTGTGCGTCACCACCGCGCCCAGCGCCGACACGTCCGTCCACTCGCCGTCCGCCTTCGCCCGGTAACGGAGATCGTAGTTCGCGATCTTCGGCCCCTCGTTCGACGGCGCGCTCCACGACACCGCCACCTCTCCGGTCCCGCCCGTCACCACCGGCGCATCCGGCCTGCCCGGAGCCGGCACGTCCGTCACGCGGATCGTCACCGCCGCCGTGTCCGCCAGCGCCCCGTCGCTCGCCCGGACGCTCACCGCGTAGGCCGTCGTGCCGCTCTCGTAGTCGAGCGCGGCCCCCTCGCCGACCGCGATCTGGCCGGTCGCCGTGTCGATCTCGAACGGCACGCCGCCGCTGGAGACGAAGCTGTACGTCACGTCGTCGCCGTCCCTGTCCGACGCCGTCACCGCCTCGCCCACGGCCGTCCCGGCCGCCGAGTTCTCCGCCACCTCCCGCTCGTACGCGTCGTCCTCGAACGACGGCGGCCCATTCGTCACCGTCACCCGGAACTGCTGGCTCGCGATCCCGCCGTCCCCGTCGTCCGCCCGCACCACCACCTCGGTGCTCCCCTTCGCCAAGCCCTCCACCGTCAGCTCCGCGCCCTCCACCGACACGGCCACGATCGCCGTGTCGTCCGCGGCCGCCGTGTACTTGAGGGTGTCCCGGTCGAGGTCGTGGAACTTGTCCGTCAGCCCTACCGTGAAGCGTTTGCCCCCTGCGATCGTCCGCGGCGGGACCGCATTGATGACCACCGGCGCCCGGTTCGGAACCTCGACCTCGAACGCCTGCTCGGCCGTGCCGCCATGTCCGTCGTCCGCCGTCACGGTCACCTTCGCCGAACCGCGCGACACGCCGCGAAGCAGCACTTCGTCCCGGCTCGCGTCCACCGTCACGATGTCCCCGTCCGACGAGGACGCCCGATACGTGAGAGCGTCTCCGTCCGGATCCTCGAACCCGCGCGAAACCCCGATCCACAACGCCTCACGCTTGTTCACCGTCCTGCGCCGGAGCGATCCCACCGCGTCAGGCGCGCGGTTCGGAACCGTCACCGCGAAGTGCTGACTCACCGATCCGCCGCGCCCGTCCCGCGCCGTGACCGTCACCCGCGTCCCGCCGCGCGACACCCCCGTCACCCTCACCTCGCTCCCGCTCACCGCGACCGTCGCGACCGTCTCGTCCGACGACTCGGCCTCGTAGCTCAGCGCGTCCTTGTCCGGGTCGCTGAAGCGGCCCGACACCTCGACCGCCGCCGTCTTGCCCGCCTCCACCGTCAGCGCCGGGATCGCGCTCTCGATCTTGGGCGGATCGTTCGCGGGGCCGACCGTCACCGTGAATTTCTGCGACACGGTTGCATCGTGCGTGTCGCGGGCCGTGACCGTCACCCGGGACTCGCCGGGGGACACGCCCGTCACCGTCACCTCGCTCCCGCTCACCTTCACCGTGGCGGCCGCCTCGCTCGAAGACTCGGCTTCGTACGTCAGCGCGTCCCCGTTCGGATCGCTGAAGTGCGCCGACACGTCCACGACCTTCGCGTCGCCCGCGCTGACCGTCAGCGCCGGAATCGCGCTCTCCACGTCCGGCGCCTGGTTCTCCACCGTCACCTGGAACGTCTGCGACACGGTTGCATCGTGCGTGTCGCGCGCCGTGACCTTCACCCGGGATTCGCCGGGGGACACGCCCGTCACCGTGATCTCGCTTCCGTTCACCTTCACAGTCGCCGCCGCCTTCGACGACTCGGCATCGTACGTCAGCGCGTCTTCGTCCGGATCGCGGAAGCGGCTCGACACGTCCACCACCGCCGTCTTGCCCGCCGCCACCGTCAGCGCCGGAATCGCGCTCACCACCACCGGCTTCTCGTTCACGTCCGTCACCGAGATGGCCACGGCGCCTTCGGCGCTCGCGTCGCCGCCCGCTTCGCTCACCGTCAGCTTGAGCGCGTACGAAGCCTTCGTCTCGTGATCCAGCGTCTTCGCCACCGCGATCTTCGCGTCGTCGTCGCCGGTACCGGCCGCCGCAACCGCGAAGTCCGCCGCCCCGTCGCCCGACAGCGCGTAGCCGAGCGTGCCGCAGTCCCCCTTGGTCGTCACGCCCACCTTGCCGTCCACTCCGGCCCCGACACCCGTATCCTCGGGCACCGAAAGAGCCCCGCCCGACACCGTGACTACGCACGGCTCCGCCGGCTTCGGCTCCACCGTCACCGAAAAGACCTGCGTCGCCTCCAGCCCCGCGCGGTCCCGCGCCGTGACCGTGACCGTCGCGCTCCCCGGCGCGACGCCCGTCAGCGTCACCGGACTCCCGCTCGCGTTCACCGTCAGCCTGCCCGTCGCAGACGACTGCGACGTGAAGGTCAGCCGGTCCCCGGCGTCCTCGTCGGTGAAGTAGCCCGTTACGTCCACCGAACCCGGCCGCCCGACCCGGACCGTCTGCGCCGTGATCGTGCGATGCGGCTTCGGCGCCTCGTTCACGTCCGTCACCGAGATGTCCACGTCGCCCGCGCCGCTCGCCGTGCCGCCCACCTCGCTCACCGTCAGCGTCAGATCGTACGCGTCCCGGTCCTCGTGGTTCAGCGCGCCCTTCACCTTGATCTTGCCGTCGTCGTCGCTCGCGCTCGCCGCCGCAACCGAGAAATCGCCGGACCCCGTGCCCGACAGCGCATAGCTCAGCGTCCCGCAATCCCCCGTCGTCGTGACCCCCACCTTGCCGCCCACTCCGTCGCCGACACGCGCGTTCTCGGGCACCGACAGAGCCCCGTTCGACACCGTGATCCCGCACGGCTTCGGCGCCGGCTCCACCGTGACCGGAAACGTCTGCGTCGCCGTCAGACCCGCGCGGTCCCGCGCCGTGACCGTGACCGTCGCGCTCCCCGCAGCAACGCCCGTCAGCGTCACCGGGCTCCCGCTCGCGTTCACCGTCAGCTTGCCCGTCGCCGACGATTGCGCACTGAAGGTCAGCCGGTCCCCCGCGTCCTCGTCCGTGAAGTAGTTCGTCACATTCACCGAACCCGGCCGCCCGACCCGGACCTTCTGCACGGCAATCGTGCCCGTCGCCGTCGGCGCCTCGTTCACGTCCGTCACCGAGATGTCCACGTCGGCCGAGCCGCTCACCGATCCCCAGCTCACCGTCAACTTCAGATCGTACGCGGCCCGCGCCTCGTGGTTCAGCCTCTTGGCCACCTTGATCCTCGCGTCGTCATTGCTCGCACCCGCCGCCGCAACCGAGAAATCCTCCCAGTCCGTGCCCGACAGCGCATAACGCAACGTCCCACAGTCCGACGCCTCCACGCTCACGTCGCTGCTCAACGCGGTGCCCACTCCCGCATTCTCGGCCACCCGCAAAGCGGCAGCCGACACTCTGATCTTGCAGTCCCGCGTAGGTTCGTAGACCTCGACGTCGAACTGCTGCGTCGCCGTCAGTCCGCCGGTGTCCTCCGCCGTAACCGTTACCCTCGCGCTCCCCGCCGCAACGCCCGTCAGCGTCACCGGGCTCCCGCTCGCGTTCACCGTCAGCCTGCCCGTCGCCGACGATCGCGCACTGAA
>JAJDVT010000077.1:0-10000 GCA_022826005.1 Gemmatimonadota bacterium
CCGGACTACGCCCGGCCCTCACCAGCTCGACCATTCGATCCTTGTACTCGGGCGGATACCGCCCCTTCCCGCTTCCCGCCATGGCTCACCTCCTTGGTTGGCACCAATGGAAAAGTGTCCGTCATAGCGGGGCAACTCCATGACGAGTGCGAAGTTGAGATCAGGTTGCGGTATGCCTTTGACGAAGATGGCTCAATGGGTTCCGACGTGAAACTGAAGATCACGGCACCCGATACCTTCCAGCAAAGCAACCGCGAGGGGACGTATTTCGGGACACTGGTGAAGGGAGACGATGTGACCTTTGACTTTGTGAGCGATCCTCATCCTGACTTGTGGACTGGTCGTCTTGTCGCAACAGCTGAGCAATTGAAGGCGACGTCCGCGTGAGGTGTCGGTGAACCGCGAGACCCGGACGGTTCGCCCCTTCATCGTAGGGGGCCGATTGGCAAGCGCCTTGGACGGCGTGAGGTTCAATCTGGGAAGGGCCTCATGCGAGCCTGGCGGCCGGATTCTCGTCCACAATCCGGACGAGTACCTTCGCGCTGAGCCGGTTCTTACATGGGCACAGAATGCCGCAGCGTTTGGTGGATTCCAAGAGGTCCTCTTGGAGGAGGTTGCCAAGAACCGGATTGAACCCGTTGCGGCATCGGTGATCGTCACCGCGCACGCGCCCTATCTGAAGCTGACGGACATCGTCTTACGCCATCCACTCAGCGAG
The DNA here is from genome assembly GCA_022826005.1 of Gemmatimonadota bacterium. Taxonomy (GTDB): domain Bacteria; phylum Gemmatimonadota; class Gemmatimonadetes; order Longimicrobiales; family Gaopeijiaceae; genus Bin94. Next base: position 719 of record JAJDVT010000077.1, read on the forward strand.
ATTGGGTCCCTTTCTCGCACGCTGACGCTCCGTGGCGAGAGACGCCCGGCGGCCCTCTGGGCGAACAGTCACGGTGCCGTAATCACCGCCTACATTGTGCTGAGCCGCGAGATGCCCGACGCAGGCAGCTTGAGGCCATGGCGCAAGGGAACGTGGCTGGCCCGCGCCGTGTTCCGGCTCAAGACGGACTTGCCGCCTGTTCTCTTCCGTCCGATCCCCATGAACGATGATCATCGGCGGGAGCACAATCTCCCGCGGGAGTGCGCCCGCTACCTCAACATGGGAGACCACGATCCACTCCTATCGCGCGAGGGCCAGCCGCATCCGGAATTCTACGTGGACGCTGATCTGCTCGCACGGATAGATCGGGTAAGCGGGACGCCGGTCGCCAAGGCACTTCAGGTGCAGCTCGCGTGCGATTTCATAGCCGGTGTCGTCACTGATGTGGCTACACGGGCGGACGCGGAGAATCACCTTGAGTGGGAGCACGTTGAGGATTCGGTGTGGGGTCGGATCGTAGCGTTGGCGGCCAAGGCCGGTCAGAACAACCAGGAGCCCGCCGCATTGCTCGGGTGGGCGAGAGAGAACCCGGAGAAGCTCTTGGCACGTGTTGAGGGCTTGCTAAAGGCTAGGCGATTCTTGACCAGCGCCCTCAACGACCCGGAGTGACCCACCTGCTCATGAGATATCCGATCGTAACCCTGACCAAGTGCCGCGAGTTCGCAACGGGAAGAGCCGGGGGCGCTCAACCAGCGATTGAGCCTACTTGGGTTGGGCGGGGGGGCGAGATTGACACGAGTCCCCTGCGGGTAGCGCAAGCCGAGATTCGGGGAGTCATTGGGAAGTGGCAGCACCTCCCCCTTAGCCGGCGCGCCGACGCGGAGGGAGACGCTGCGGCCATCGTCTACGACGCACTGACGACAGCCGGGGTTCACGCTGGCCTCCGCGAAGCGGTGCCGGTGCTGGATGACCCAGGATTCTGGCGGTACCTGACCCTGTGCCACTTCTGGGACTTTGTGGCGTGGCGGCACTGGGGGCATCCGGGTGATTTCCGCTCCGACAAGCACATGCGGTACGTGGACGCGACGAACTCTCAGGAGTGCGTGGTGTCTCGCATGTACCTGCGGATGGCGGCGGTGGGCGGCATGGAGCACGGTGACTTGGCCTCATGCCTGACGGGCGCTGGCGACTTTTGGCGTAGCCACATATTGCGGGTACGCACAGCGTCTGCTCCTCCCCTAACCCGAGCCATGGTTCAGGCCCAGCGGGACTCCCACTTGAGGGCCGCGTACCTCCGCGAACTTGCCAAGCGAGTCAACCGCACTTGGTCCAATGTGGTTCTTGATCTCTACGACGACGAAGACGCTGACGAACTGACGATTGAACTCAAGGAAGGACTGGTGGACTAGTGGTTGACCATACAGGTGGTGTGAACGTTGCCAAGGCAATTGAGTCCGTGCGGGAACCTCCTGGCTTCCCTGCCGCGAACGACGAAGCCAACCTGCGGGAAGGTGGTGGTGTTTCGGGCACCAGCTTTGAATTGGCCGAAGGCCGCCTGCTACGTCGGGTCCGCGCCGGTGACGTGCGTATTGATTCGTCCATCCCTATGGGCGAGGACGAGCGCACGTACGCATCTGACGATCCGCTGGCATTTTGGTGGGATGCTTACCTTGCGGGCCAAGTTCCTGTCTCGCATTCCGATCGTCGCCGCAACCTGCGCTTGGCCGATCTCTTTTGCGGCGCGGGCGGCCTCACGATGGGCGTCACGCAACTCGCGCGGGATCTCTCGCGTCAAGTAGTCGTGGGTCTGGCCGTGGACTCGGATCTTGACGCTATCGCGACGTTTGCTGCCAACCACGACGTTCGTCTCCGTCAAGCCACATCCGTAACCTCCATGGTTGACTTTCGGGTGGCCGGGCGGGGACGGAGTGCTTCGTTTTCCTACCAGCCGGAGCTTGTCAACGAGGAAGTGGAGTGTGCATGTGCGGGTTTGGATCTGTTGGTCGCGGGCCCGCCCTGTCAGGGCCACTCCAGCCTGAACAACCGCTCACGCTGGCATGATCCACGCAACACGCTGATGCTGAGCGTGGCGGCCTTCGCCGCTGCGACTCGCGTACCGGCAGTGGTCATTGAGAACGTGCCGGGTGCCGTGTTAGACCACGCTCACGTGGTCCTCACCGTCCAGACACTGCTCCGTTCACAGGGCTACCGCGTCACAGCTAGCGTACTGGCGGCGGACGAGATGGGTTGGCCCCAGACGCGAAGGCGCTACTTCTTGGTTGCAAGACTGGAGGAAGACCCGCTGTCGCTGGATCAGGTGAGGCAGGCATTGGCTGACCCGGACCCCCATCATGGCGACCGGTCGGTGTCGCGCGTACTACGCCAAGTGCTTCGGCCCCCCCGAACGGTATCTAACATCCACTCACCGTCACGGTGGGAGCGGGAAGAAGGGGAAGGTGGCACCTTGAGTACTCCGACGGCTCATTCTCGCGAGAATCAAGCGCGGATTGATTGGCTCTTTGAGAACGACGCGTACGACCTACCGGACGCCGAGCGACCTCTGTGTCACCGAGACGGGACCACCTACGGCGCGGTCTACGGTCGCATGCGGCCCGATGCCCCGGCACCCACCATCACGACCGGATTCACCTCGCCCGGGCGCGGACGCTTCATCCACCCCACCGAGCGCCGCACAATCACTCCGCGGGAAGCAGCTCTGATCCAAGGGTTCCCAGGCAACTACCGCTTCGTCACGGAAGCAGGTGACGTCCCCACCCGCACTCAACTCGCGAGGTGGATAGGGGACGCGGTTCCCATGCCATTGGGGTATGCGGCTGCACTGGCAGCACTCGGCCAGTCAGCGAAACGATGATCTCGTCGCCCACAGTCAACGGGCGGCGCGAGCGAGCGGTGAATTCATCGGTATTGCCTGGGCCACGAAGCAGTCGGCGCGGAAGAGATTGACCTGCCCACTAACCCGGTGGGCAAATGGTGTGGATGCGCTGGAACAGCTGTTCCGTAAACCAACTAACCGGGTTTGGGGAGGTTGGACTGTCTGGCCGTCTCAATCTGCCCGGCCAGCTTGCGAGCCTCGCCGATATCACCGGCCCTGGCCAAGATTTCGAGCGCGAAGACAAATCTCAGCAGAGCGGCATCGTCCACCACCCCGCCGCTGCCGAAAGCAGACTTCGGCAGCGGAATGCCCAGCTGCTGATGGAGATCGACGAGTAGGAACTTGGCGTCTGCTGCATCGTACAGTCCCATTTCAAGGGAGTGGCGTACGCCGGTGATCCTACCCTCCATCCTTCTGAACCTGACGGATGCGCTAGGCTTGCGTTGCCGCCAGGCAACAGCCCCGAGCCATATCGTACAGCCCGTGATACCGCCCACGGCCCCGATCGGGAGAAACGCCCTCAGCCACGGCAACATCTCCATGAGTGCTTCTGACGCTCCTTGGAAGTTAGCCAGAATGGCGACGCACGCGGCAATCGTCCCGAGTGCTGTGGAAACGCTACTGCGAGTGGTCATCAAAGTGTGTTCTGTGGAAAGGGGATGGGAGCCGGACCCGAAGACCCGCGGGCCGATTGTCACCAATAGGCTTTGGTTCCGCCTATTCACCCCCCCGGGTGGCGCTGGGAGCGACCTGCTCAACGCCTGATGTCGGGACTGTAAGTATTCAGCGGATTGACCTGGACACGGAAGTCCGGTTGCCTACTGGCACCTTAGCAACCTATCGGATTCCCGCCGCCCTCTCCAGCCTCCTTGCCCCACGGTCAGGGCGTCACCAGTGGACTCAGAGACGACAGGTTCAGGGTTTCCGCTCCCTGCATCACTTCATGTCGGGTCACCTGCATAGAGGCCGACCTCGCCAGTCTACCCCATCAATCCCCCCAGCCGCCCCAGACTGTACCCCAGATCCGGCCGCAACTCCAGCACCTCCCGCATCGGGTCCCCGCGCGCTGCCATCCGCTCCGGCACCGTCCCGATCGTGTGGTCCGCGATCGCCAGCCCGTCGTCCACCTCGTCCCACTCCAGCGGCGCAGACACGGGCGCGCCCGGGAGCGGCCGCACGCACAGCGGCGCCACGATCAGCCGCCCGTGCCCGTTCTGCAGGAAGTCGACGTAGACCTTCCCCTCGCGCTGCGACGGCAGCCGGGCGACGGTCGCGATCCCCTCCAGCTCGCGCACCGCCATGAGCGCGAGGAGGTTGCCGATGTTGCGAGACTGTTCGTAGGTGACCTGACGGCCCAGCGGAATCAGGACGTGGAGCCCGGTCGATCCGCTCGTCTTCACGAACGACGGCAGTTCGAGATCGTCGCAGATCTCCTTGAGGAATCGCGCGATCTTCACGACATCGGCGAAGGGCGCCTCCTTCGGGTCCAGGTCGAGCACGCAGAAGTCCGGATGCGCGATGTCCGCCACCCGGCTCTGCCAGATGTGAAGCGGAATGCTCGCGCTGTTGGCCACGTAGAGGAGCGACTCGAGGTCGTCGGCGACGAAGTAGTCCAGGTTGCGCTCCGAACCCTCGCTGTAGAGCCGCACCCGCCGGATCCAGGAGGGCGCGAACTCCGGCGCGTTCTTCTGGAAGAACGACTTGCCGTCGATCCCGTCGGGGAAGCGCGTCAGCACGACGGGCCGGTCCGCCAGGTAGGGCAGAATCCAGGGAGCGATCGCGCGGTAGTACTCCACCAGATCGCCCTTGACGTAGCCGTCCTCGGGCCAGAAGGGCTTGTCCAGATTGGTGAAATGGACCACCCGCTCGGGGGCGGACTCGGCCGGTGCCGTCGGCTCCTCCAGCCGTCGCCCCACGTCGGGCGGCAGGCATTCCTCGGGCGGCTTGTCGTCGCGCAGCCGCAGGAAGGAGGGGTGCCGCAGGACCCCCGCTTCGGTGATCTCCTTGTAGCGCACCTCAGCCACCAGCTCGGGCGACACCCAGCGATGCCGCCCGCTTCCCGCTGCCTTCGCGCCCGCCGGTGGGGCAGCCTCGGGCAGACTGCGCAGCTGTTCCCCCAGGTCCTTGAGCTGCGGCGCCGAAAACCCCGTCCCCACCCGGCCCGCATACACGAAACCGTCATCCTCCCGAAGAGCCAGGTGAAGCGCCCCGAACCCCGTCCGCCCGGCGTCGGGCTCGGTGAAGCCGTGAATCGCGAAATCGGCGGTGTGCGCAACCCGCACCTTCAGCCACGAGCGGCTCCGTCCCCCCACGTAGATTGAGTCGGCGCGCTTCGCCACCACCCCCTCCAGCCCCAGGCCCACCAGGTGCCGGTACATCTCCTCCCCCTTCTCGGGGATGTGGTCGGAGTAGCGGATCGGACCGGTGGGCGGCAGGACCTCGCGCAGCAGCGCCTTGCGCTCGAGGAGCGGAAGTCCGCGCAGGTCGTAGCCTTCGAAGGCGAGCAGGTCGAAGGCGTAGTACGTCGCAGGGAGGGCGACGGCCGCCCGTGCGATGTCTGCCTCGCGCTGCAGGCGGCCCCGCTTCTGGATCAGCTGGAAGGATGGGATGCCGCCAGCGTCGTTCACCACGACCTCGCCGTCGAGCACCACCGCCCGGTACGGCAGCTTCCCCAGCACCAGCGCGACCTCGGGGAAGACGCGGGTGAGGTCGTTGCCGTTTCGCGAGATCAGCCGGGCTGTGCCGTGTCCCACCTCGCCCACCAGCCGGTACCCGTCGTACTTGATCTCGAAGACCCACCCGGGCCTGGAGAAGGGCCCGTCGCGCGGCTCCGCGTTCATCACCCTGACCGCCTCGGCCTTCACCTCGCCCGCTACCGCACCGGCCCGCTCGCAACGCTCCCGTATCCGCGCCCCGAAGTCGCCCCCCGCGCCCAGTTCGTCCACCGTCAGCCCCGAGAGAATCGACTCGTCCGGGTAGTCCCCCGTCCCCCCCTCCGGATCCTCGTACGCGTCGCGCTCCTTGATCAGCAGCCAGTGATTGTCCTCGCCGCCCTTCGTCTTCACCAGGGTCCAGCGTCCACGCAGCTTGTACCCCTTCAGGTCGAAGAGGAGCTTCCCCTTCTTCATCCCCTCATCCGGGTCCTCGACCGCCGTCCACAACCCCCGGTCCCACACGATCGACGGCCCCGCGCCGTAGTTGCCCTCGGGGATCACGCCCTCGAAGTCGGCGTACTCCAGCGGGTGGTCCTCGACGTGCACCGCCAGCCGTTTGTCCGCCTGGCTGGGCGAAGGCCCCCGCGGCACCGCCCACGACACCAGAACCCCGTCCATCTCCAGGCGCAGGTCCCAGTGGAGCGACGAAGCCCGGTGCTTCTGAACCACGAAGAGCCGGCCACCGCCCGGCCTCCCGCCGCCGAACGGCTCGCTCGTTCCGGAGGCGGTGCGTTTGGCGCGATAACGCTCCAGGCGGTCGCCAGCCGCGTCCGCAATCCCTTCGCGCTTGCCAGGCACGTTCGCGGACCCCCCGCGGTCGCCAGCCGCGTTCGCCGGCCCTCCGCGGTCGCCAGCCGCGTTCGCAGCCCCCTCTCGCCCGCCCTCACTCGCCATTGGCCCCGCGAATCATATGTTTGTACGTTACCCTCATGGCTGCTCGCCCGATCTCCACGTCGACCGTCTCCTTCGGTCTCGTCTCGCTGCCGGTCAAGCTGTACTCGACCGGGCAGTCCTCCGCCAAGGTGCGCTTCAACTGGATCAACCGCGACACCGGGGCCCGCGTCAAGTACCAGTACGTGGACAGCCAGAGCGGGGAGAGGGTCGAGCGCGACAATCTGGTGAAGGGCTACGAGTTCGCGAAGAACCAATATGTCACCTTCGAGCCCGACGAGCTGAAGGCGATCGAGGCCCAGTCCACGGAAGCGATCGAGATCACCGAATTCGTTCCGGCGGCCGACATCGACCGGGTCTACCTGGAGCGCGCATACTATCTCGGCCCCGCCAGGGGCGGCGCGCGTGCCTACCGCCTCCTCTCGGCGGCTCTGCGCGAGATGGAGCGGGTGGCGATCGCGCGCTACTCGGCCCGGGGCAAGCAGCGGCTGGTGATGATCCGCCCCCTCGGCGACGGCCTCATCCTGGAGCAGCTCTTCTACCCGGACGAGGTGCGCTCCTTCGACGAGGTGCCCCTGGAGGACGGGGAAGTGAGCGATGCGGAGCTCGCGCTTGCCAAGCAGTTCATCGACCAGGCCGCCAGCGACGCCTTCGACCCCGCGCGCTACAGGGACGAGGTCAAGGAGCGCGTCCAGGCGCTGATCGACCGAAAGATCGAGGGCGAACAGATCACGCTGGCGCCCCAGGAGGAACCGGATACCAAGATCATCGACCTCATGGAGGCCCTGAAGGCGAGTCTGGGCGGGGGAGGGGAGCGCGAGGAGGCGCCGAAGGCCGCGGCGGGCGGAGCGGGATAGCTGTCACCCTGCCTGCGCGGCGGCGCAGGCCCCGTGGCGACCGGCGCCGGCCGGGGACGTTCCTACCGCCCCCGCTCGCGAAACAGCCAGACCCGGATCAGAACCGCGCCCCATACCAGCCCGACTCCGCCCCAAACGAGCTTCGCGTAAACGAGCTCCAACTCCAGCGCCGCCTGGATGACCAGCCCTCCGCCGGCCGTCAACAGGAGCGTTCCGATGAAGAAGGCGGTATCCTCCCAGTGGGACGTCTTTTTGCTCATCTGGCTCCTTGCCGCCCTCGGTGCCACGTGGCGACTGTCCACGGGCTGCTCTGCGGGCTCGCTTCCGGGTTGGCTCCGGCCGCTGGGTCCGCTCGGGGCCCCGCAACCAACCAATCTGGCGCATGGGTGCCGCCGGCACCAGCGCCCGACATCCGCTGCTGCCGGCACAGCCCGCACTGGAGCCCGGCATCCCGTCCGGTTACCTTCCCCTTGAAGCGGAACCCACGCTTCACGCATGCGCCCGTAGCTCAGCTGGATAGAGCATCGGCCTTCTAAGCCGAGGGTCCCAGGTTCGAGTCCTGGCGGGCGTGTTTCCGCGGGCCCGTCCCCGGCTCACCGTTCCGGCACCGCCTCCATCAGCAGCACCAGCGCACGGTTCAGGGCCCGGCGGCCCGGGCCGCTCCCGCTGTAGTGGCCCAGGCGCACCACCACCATCTCGTGCGAGGGGATCACGATCGTGTTCTGACCCCCCGCGCCGGCCATGTAGATTGCCGTGGAGGGAACCGGGAACGACCCTGCCTGGTTGACCCAGAAGAATCCGCCTCCGTACTGGCGGCGTCCGTCCGCCTCCCACGCGGGGGCCAGGGTGGACACGTAGTCGACGTACCCTTCCGGGAGAAGGCGCTCGCCGCCGGGCGCCACGCCGTCGGTCAGGTAGAGGTTGCCGAGCCTGGCCCAGTCCCGGCCGCTGCCGAATTCATAGCCTTGCAGCAGGAAGTTCCCGTACGGGTCGGTCTCGGGGATGAGGTTGCGGATTCCCAGCTTGTCGAAGAGGTGCCGCTGCGGGAACTCGTGGTAGTTCTCGCCGAGCTGCCCCTCGACCCCGAGCCGCACGAGGTAGTTGGTGATCACCGGGTCGGAGTTGCGGTAGCGCCCCACCGTGTTCGGCTCCCACTGCTGGTCCTTGCTCGCCGCCCACTCGAAGGAGTTGACCGTGCCCGTGTAGACGTAGATGTGGTCCGCGTAGCCGATCTCCGGCTCGAAGTCCGGGTCCTGGGGCGCGCGAAAGCGCAGCCCGGACGACATCCGCATGATGTCTCCGATCCGGATTGCCTGGCGCGGATCGCCTTCTCCCTGCCACTCGGGCACGGGCGCGGACTGCCACAGATCGTACACGCCCTTGTGGATGAGCACGCCCATCAGCGTGCCGGTCAGGCTCTTGCCCATCGACCAGCTCTCGAGTGGCGTCGTGTGGTCGATGCCCTCCCGGTAGCGCTCGCCGATCAGGCGTCCACGGTGGGTGACCACGAAGGCGGCCGTGAGCGCCTCGGGCGGGTCGAAGGCGGCGTCCACGGCCTCGGCGACCTTGTCCATGTCGACGTCGGCGGGGAATGGCTCGTCGGGAAGCAGGTCCCCCATCGGCCACGGCGTGGTCTCCGGGTCCGGAAGGTTGGGCGTGACCGCGACGGGGTCGTAGTACGGCTCCGTCTCGCCGATCGGCAGCGCGAGGCACCCCTGGTTCCCGTGCACCTTGGCGGATCTGACGGTCCCGTCCGGCAGCGTCAGATGCACCCGCTGGTTTTCACGGTCCACCACCCGCTCGGTCACCTCGGCTCTCAGTTGCCGCGGGGAGCTGAAGAATCCCGTGTTCTCCGCCGCGAAGTCCGGGTCCAGACCGGAGAGGAATACGTTGGAGCAGAGGATCTTCGCGAAGCCCGCGGTGGCGT